>NZ_JAPUVQ010000088.1:0-7272 GCF_029255145.1 Accumulibacter sp. | reverse complement strand
GTGGTGCCGATGTTGGCGCCCATGATCACCCCGACCGACTGCGACAGCGACATCAGCCCCGCCGAAATGAAACCGACCACCAGCACGGTGGTCACCGACGACGACTGGATCACCGCGGTCACCAGTGCGCCGGTGCCAACGCCCATGAAGCGATTGACCGTCAGCTTGGCGAGGATGTTTTTCATCCGCTCGCCGGCGACGGCTTTCAGCGCCTCTTCCATCTGTCCCATGCCGTACAGGAAGATGGCCAGGCCACCCAAGAGCTCGACCGTCATCATTCCCCATTTGGGCGTTGTGCCCTCGGCGGAGGCAGCAAGCGCTGGCCAGGCCAAGCCGCCAAGGATCGCGCCAAGGGCGCAAAGTACCAGCAGGGGGACGATGCGGGTGGGAAGTGTCAAATGTGTTCTTGGCATATCTCGAGTCTCCGGTCGTTGCGAGTTAGTGTTTGGAATGATTCTTGACGATGGTCACCGGCAGCTTGGCCAGGGCCAGGACCTGCTCGGCAACCGAACCAAGCAACAGGTGCCGCATCCCGGTCGCCCCCTTGCTGCCCATCACCAGCAGGCTGGCCTTTTCCTTTTCGGCCACCTGCAGGATGCGCGTCACCGGGATCCCCTTGACCAGCAGCACTCCGGCGCTGTGCAGCGCCTCGCGCTCGGGGTGACGTTTCTGCAACTTCGCCATGAACTCGTCGAGCATTTCGCCGGCAACATCGGCGATGCGGGTAAGCGTCTTCCTGGTTGCCATCCGTGCGTAGTAGCCGGGCATGTTCTGGGGGTCGTGCACCACATGCAGGACGAGCAGCTTCGTCCCCAGGCCGTGCGCGAAGTCGCTCGCCAGCAGCAGAGCGGCCTCCGAATACGGGGAAAAATCGATCGGAACCAGGATCGGTCCGCGACCTGGGTCGTCCGACCCGGCCGCTTTGTTCTTGTCAACCATGAGCAAATCCTCCTCTTTGGTGGGCACTGCGGAAGCAGTCCGCGAGCGGAACTCGGACCGAACTTTGGGCACCGGTTTACTGGGCTGCTATGGACAGGTAAACCTGGCGGCAAGCTGGGCCGGCAGGTCAAATTGCAGCGAAACAATTGGCTGACTTCAAATAACGTCCGGTGTCAGCTTGGCAACAGTCCCGCGCAAGAATACAATAGATCGTTGCTGAAAGCCGTGTTTTCCCGACACCTGCCGGGTGCAGGAGACCGGCGCCTGACGACCGGGATGGCCCGAGGAGCCCCGGCTCACCAATCGCCAAGAACCCGGAAATGGTCTCAAGTAGTCGTTCGGACGAACCTTTCGGTCGCTTTCAACGAGGCCACGCCTGCCCGGCCAAAGCCAGAGTACAGTGGCGGCTTGTGGTCCGGGGAGGCTTGTTTCGTAGGCGCATAGGGCCTATCCTTGCGGTTTTGACCGTTCCCTATCGACTCGGCAAGCGGCCGACCGGGAAATCAATGGGACACTGCGATCCGGCGCACCGAGCGTGGGAGTCTGCTGGTCAACAAGTCATGAGGCGGGGGCATTCATGGAGTGGTTGAGGGAAGCCTTTGACTTCATCGACCTGGCGGCTATTGACTGGGATCTGACCATTCGACTGCTGATTCAGTGTGGCCTTTTCTGCATGTCGGCATTTTTCTCCGGCTCCGAAACGGCGCTTTTTTCGCTTAGCCGCATCGATCTGCAGAAGCTGCGCAATTCGCGCAACCCCCATTCCGAAAGCATCCACGCGATGCTCGATGAGCCGCGCCGGCTGATCGTCTCGCTGCTGTGCGGCAACGAACTGGTCAACATCGCCGCGGCAGCAAACATGGCGATGATCCTGGTCATGTTGTTCGGCGAAGCGGATGCCGGCTGGATCAACATCGTCGTCATGGTTCCTCTGCTGCTGCTCTTTGGCGAGGTGACGCCCAAGACCATCGCCGTCAATGCGCCGGTGAAGTTCGCGACCAAGCTCTCGGCCAGGTTCCTGCCAAAGTGGATTTTCATTGTCACCCCCCTGCGCGACGTCGTGCGCCTGGTTGCCGACCGGGTGACCACATTGGTGGTCGGTGAGCACGTCGACCGGGAGAACATCCTCAAGCCCGACGAATTGCGTACACTTATGGCCGATAGCGAGGAGACGGGGATCATCGAAGCCTCGGAGCGAGTGCTCATCGATAAGGTTCTCGAGTCCGCAGAGACTGACGTGGCGCGGATCATGACGCCGGGGCCGCGCATCCGCTTTCTCGACGCCGACCTGCCAATCGATGAACTGATCGAACGCTTCCGTAGCTATCGTCACCCGCGAGTACCGGTCTATCGCGGCCACTGGGATAATGTCATCGGCTTCCTGCACGCCGAGGATTTGCTCCGCCGGGTACATAGCGACAAGAATCTGTCCACCATTGAACTTGGGCAAATCCTCAAACCCGCGCACTTCGTTCCACCAACCAAGAAGGTCGACGAAATACTCGAGTATTTTCAGCGTTTCAACACCCGCTCCGCGGTGGTCATCGGAGAGTACGGCGAGGTCCTCGGTATCGTCACCATCAAGGACGTGATGACCTTCATCTTCGGCGAGATTTCCGGAAAGATGCGGGGGCAGGAATATTATCAGCACGAGCACAACAACAGCTTTACAGTCCCCGGCTACATGCGCTTGGCGGATTTCCGCACGCTCACCAATTTCGACATCGACCACCCGCTGATGAACACCATTGGCGGGGTGACCCTGGTGCTCTTCGGCCGCTTGCCGCGGGTCGGCGAGAAGGTATTCTGTACCGACTACGAGATCACCGTCAAAGAAGTGAGTGGCATGCGCATTACCAAGGTCCGTGTTTCGTACGGGCACACCAAGGACGAGCAGCAAACAGCGCCGGAGGAGCCCCTGGACATGGAAAGCGTCGGAGCGGCATTGCTGTCCGGCGGTTCGGTCACCGATCCGGAGCAGGAAACTCTCGACGAATACGAGGATGCTCTGCTGCGCGAACCGGAATGCGAGCAGCCCGAGTTGCTACCGGAAAACGGGCAGGACAGTGACAGACCGTCGGGTCGAACCGTAAGCGCGGCGGATTAGGACGCGGGGAGGAGAGCAATGGAGTACCTGTGGCATCTCGTGGTCATCCTGATCTTTCTCGTCCTGAAGGGCTTTTTTTCCGGCTCCGAGCTGGCGATGGTCAATTCCGACAAGATACGCCTGCGGCATCAGGCGCGTCTAGGCGACCGGGGAGCCAAGCTGGTCCTGCACCTCTTTCGTACCCCTGACGTAATGCTCGGAACGACGCTGGTCGGGACCAACATAGCGACGGTGACGATCACTACCATTGGCACCCTGATGTTCATCCGGCTGTTCGGGGAAGTCGGCGACCTGATTTCTGTGCTGGTATTCACACCGTTTCTGCTTATTTTCGGCGAGATCGTTCCGAAGAGTATCTTTCAACAGAAAGCTGACTGGATCGTCACCAAGATCATCTACGGACTGCGATTCTTTTCTTTCGTCTTCTATCCGGTGATCTTCGTTTTCAGCCGTGTCGCCCGCGTTGCGGCGCGCCTCTTCGGCGGTGCCTCATCGGGGCAGATTGGCTTTATCACCAAGGACGAACTGCGCGTGCTGCTCGATCTGTCGGAGACCTCCGCTGACGGCGGTGGGGCCACCAACAAGCAGCGAATTCGCCGCATTTTCCGCTTTGCCGATACCACCGTGGGCGAGGTAATGACGCCGCTGGCGGAGGTCATTGGATTCAGCGAGCGTCGCGTGATGGCCGAGGCCGTTCGTCGCGTGTGGGAGCATGGATTCAATCGCCTGCCGGTCTTTCGCGGCAACATTACCAATGTCACCGGCGTGTTGACCCTGACGACCTGGGACCTGCTGCAGCCGGAAATCGAGCAGCGTGCGATCAGCGACTTCATCCGGCCGGCGCTTTATCTGTCACCCAAACAGACCATCGATCAGGTTCTACCGCTACTGCGCGCGCGCACCGATCATATGGCGATCGTGGTCGACGAGTTCGGCTCGGCGATCGGCATCCTGACCATGGAAGACATCTTCGAAGAGGTGGTCGGGACGATCGACACTGGTTACGACTTCGACAACATGAAGCCTCCTCGGGTGGTGATCGAGTCGGAGAGCGACGATCATCATCTGATCGGGGGACGGGCGCCGATCTCGGAACTCAACGATTCGCTCAGGCTCAATCTACCGGTCGGCGAGGCACACACACTCGCCGGTTTCCTGATCAACCGGCTACGACACATTCCGGTGGTCGGCAATACCGTTGAAGAGCGAGGATACCGCTACACGGTGATCGAAGCCGATGCGCGCACCGTCACCAAGGTGCGGGTCGAGCGGCTGTAGGCTCCCGGCGGCACTTCCCTTAGTTCCTGCCGCGTCGCGGGTTCACCACGGCGTCCCCAGTGGCGGCTCTGCCGACGACCTGTCGGCGCTCCAGCAGCTAACCCGGCGCGCGCCCAAGCACGAGCGAGGATCGCGCTGCGAGGTCTTGGCTGCTCGCTCCTGGTTCGTTCACTCCCCTCACGGCCGACCACTTCCGACACCACGACCCGTGCGTGCGCTCGCGTTTCAGGCAATCCGATGGCCCAGCCGCCTGATCCGGCCTCCCTACCAAGCTGAATTGATCGCCAACGCACCGGGTGTCCGGGCAGTTGCCGGACACGCGATCCAGAGCGCGACCGCACCCTCTCCTTTTTTGTTGCGCGCTCTGTGACCTATTTCCTAACCCTGTTCTGGGGATGAGCCTATCTTCTCGGTCAACAGCGCGCTTCGGCGCCGAGCGATCTACAAGGAGTCTGGACGTGAGTGAGGGTGCGATTGACGATTGCGAGCTTTGTGGCTCAGCGGGCGGAGAAGTGGTCTGGGAGAACGGGATCTGTCGGGTGGTGATGGTGGCCGACGCTGACTATCCCGGCTTCTGCCGCGTGATTCTGCATCGGCATTTGCGCGAAATGACCGACCTGCCCCACAAGGAAAGAATGCAGCTGATGACCGTGCTGTTTGCCGTCGAGACCGCGGTACGCAGCCTGTACCAGCCAGACAAGATCAATCTCGCCAGCCTGGGCAACATGACGCCGCATGTCCATTGGCACCTGATCCCGCGCTGGCGCGACGACAGACACTTTCCCCAGCCGGTCTGGGCGAGGCCACAGCGCGTGCATGTTCCTCGGCGCAGCGTGGTCGATGGCCGGCAACTGGGCGATCAGATCATCGCCGCCCTGCAGTGCACCTAACGGTAAGCGAGGAGAAGCACCATGAGCGCAGTACTTGCCCGAGTCCCGGTAACCATGAAGATTTCCGACCTCCAAACAGGCTTCCAGATTCTTTCCCGCCTGCCGCTGGCCAACTCGCAGCAGGCCGATTTGGAGATCAACCACTTTCTCGATAGTCTGCTGCAGGCGCCACCAGCAGCGGATGTCTATTTGCAGCTGCTGGAACAGACGCGGATTTCCCTGTGCTTCATCGAAGAAGAACTTGCCCGGCACTTCACCAACAAGGCGCTGCCACTTGGTGATGCCGAGGAGGCGGCGTTTCAGCAGGTTGTCGCAACGTGGCTCAAGGCGGCCCGAGCTTACGCGCACTGCGCCCAGCTGCAGAGCTCCGACGACGGCCGCGACGACGGCGAACGACTCGCCCTGATCCTGCACCGATGCATCTACTACACCGGGATGGCGATCATCGAACATCATCGCGCCCGGCGGCAATTGCCGAGCGGCCTCTGGCTGGACTTGCACGGCTTTTTCGCCAGCGCCGAGGAGTGGGGAGTGGCGACAGTCGGCGTTCCGGATTCTCTCGATCCGCTCGGCCGCAGCACGCACTGTGCGGCGGCCTTTGTCGGCCTGCTGCTGATCGAACTCGCCGGCCCTTGCAGCCTCACCGTGCGCGAGTTGGGGCTGGTCCGGCGTTGGGCCGCTGCCTGGTCACCACTGGTCAGCGTCCATCCGGCGATGCCTGGCGACGCACTCCCTCCGTCGGTCGTCGATCTGATGCACGATTCAGGCCTGCGTGCCTCCAGCGACTGCCTGCAAACCGAGAACGTTCGCCGTCTCGACACCACGCGCCTGGCGATGCAGATCAACCAGGCAAGACAACAGCTGCAGCAAAGAGTGACTCCGGCGCTACTGGGTCTGGGCGAAGACTGCACGACGACGCAGTGTCAGCGGCTGCTCACCCGCCTGGCCAGGCCGTGGTCCTTGCTGCGTGCTGCACGCCGATTCCGCCGGCACGGCGCAAGCGGGATTTCGAAGGTGTGCGCGGGCTTCGCTGGAATGCATTATTTCATCTCCGGGAAAGAGTTCAATCAGCCGGAGAGTGCACGTATCTACTCGCGCCAGGAGTTCGACAGCATGTTCACCTTCCGGCACGGGCTGGACCCGACGCAGGGTCTGGAGGTTCGCCAGGCACAGCTTGGCTTTGCTGTTGACGACTGGGAAGTGCTTGATCAGAGCGCCAACGGCTTTCGCCTGCTCCGGTCGACGGCTGGTCGGCGGATGGCGCCGGAGCAGTTGCTGGCCCTTTGCCCGCATGACGGCAGTGCTCCCTTGCTGGCACAGGTGGTATGGCTGATGCAGGAACAGAGCGGCGGCCTGGTCGCCGGCGTAGCTGCGCTGCCCGGCAAGCCACAAGCGGTCGCGGCCCGGCCGCTGTCGCAGCTTGGGGGGCAGACCGACTCCTACAGCAGGGCCTTCCTCCTGCCGGCCGTGCCGGCCATCGGAGCCGAACAGAGCCTGGTCGTTCCAAAGGGCTGGTTCTCTCCGGAACGTTTGCTGGAGGTCTACGTAGACGGCGTCTGGCGGGTACGCCTGCACCGCCTGCTGACCGAGGGGCCGGACTTCGAGCGTGTGACCTTCAGGATCACCTGACCGGCCGCGACTTTGGAAAGCGGCATAGGCAGGCATCCGACAAGGCGCCGAATCCGGTCGCCTTCCCGGGCGCGACGCCGGTACGTCCCCTGCGGCGATATGCTGTTCGCGTGGGGTGCGGCGCGTCCGCCGACATGACGTCCGCAAGGGCTCGCTGAGGCCTTGAGCGGCATGGTGAAGTTCGCGGTTGGTTGTACGAGTATTTTCCAATTCAGGTATGAGCCTGAAGGAGGGAAGATCTCGGGGAGGTAGCGAGGCGGGCTGATGGTTTAAAGGGGTAGTGTAACGGGATTGGATTTCCGGTGGCGGATGAGGTTGGCGGGTTGGCTTTGTGGTGCTCTGGAAAGCTTTTATCGACGGGTTTTTAAGGCGCCCGCAGGGCTTCCGGCGGGCGGATTGCGGAGCAATTCGGCGTCGGGCAAGCGAAGC
>NZ_JAPUVQ010000087.1:0-44285 GCF_029255145.1 Accumulibacter sp. | reverse complement strand
GGTGTGCCGGGTGGCGAGATCCATGTGGATGGCTTTAACGCCAGCGATCCGCAGGCGGGCAGCGGCATCGAGAGCTTCCAGTTCGACGACGGCGTGCGCAGCTACCAGCAGGTCCTGGCCAAGGGATTCGACCTCAACGGGACACCCGGCGCCGACGTGATCACCGGCACGGGTGCGGCCGACCGTATCGACGCGCTGGCCGCGGACGACTGGATCTTTGCCGGGGGTGGCGACGACGTAATCGACGGCGGAGCGGGTGCGGATACGATGGACGGCAGCAGCGGCAACGACCGTTTCCTGGTCGACTCGGCCGGCGATGTGGTGGTCGAGGCGGCCAACGAGGGTGTCGATGAGGTTGTCGCCGACATCGACTACACGCTGCCGGCCAACGTCGAACGTCTGCTGCTGACAGGAGCAGCGATCCACGGGACCGGCAATGTGCTCGACAATACGCTTACCGGCAACGCGGCCGACAACCTCCTCGATGGTGGCAGCGGCGCCGATACCCTGATCGGCGGCTCGGGCAACGATACCTACGTCGTTGATGACGGCGGCGATGTGGTTACGGAAGGCGCCGGCGCGGGGGTCGATCTGGTGCAATCGAGCGTCAGCTGCACGCTCGCCGCCAATGTCGAGAACCTCACCCTGACCAGTACGAGCGCCGTCAACGCCACCGGCAACACGCTGGACAACGTGCTCATCGGAAACGGCGACGCCAATACGCTGTCCGGGGGTTCAGGGGCCGATACGATGCTGGGCGGTGGCGGCGACGACATCTACGTGGTAGACAACGTCGGCGATGTGGTCACGGAACAAGCGGGCGAAGGCAGCGATCTGGTTCGCTCCGGCATCAGCTACACGCTGATGGACAACGTCGAGAACCTCACCCTGACGGGTGCGGCGCCGCTCGACGGCACCGGCAACGCGCTCGATAACGTGCTCACCGGCAACGGCGCCGCCAACACCCTGATCGGCGGTGACGGCAACGATACGCTGGATGGCGGCAGCGGTGCCGACGTGCTGCAGGGCGGGCTCGGTGCCGATATTTACGTGATCGATAGCAGCAGCGACGTGGTTGTCGAGAACGCGGACGAAGGCGTGGACCTCGTCAGCAGCAGCGTGAGCTACACGCTCGGCGCCAACCTCGAAAACCTTACCCTCACGGGTACCGCCGTCACCGGGTTCGGCAACGCGCTCGACAACGTGCTCACCGGCAACAGTGTCGCCAATTCGCTGAGCGGCGATGCTGGCAACGACACCCTGGCTGGTGGCGGGGGCGACGACACCCTGCAAGGGGGACTCGGCAACAACACCTATTTGTTCGGCAGGGGCGATGGCCGGGACACAATCGCTGCATTCCCGGACGCCTCCGCCGGCAAGCTCAACGTGCTGGAATTGGCTGCCGGCATTACCTCTGCCGATGTCCTGGTCACGCGATCCGGCAGCGATATCGTCCTGGCGATTGCCGGTACGGAGGACAGCGTAACCATCAGCGAGTTCTTCCGGGATGAATCGCCGACCAATGCCTACAATCCAATTCAACAGGTCAAGTTTTCCGACGGCCAGACCTGGGATGTCGGGGCACTGCTGGCGACATTTGGTGCGCCACCGTCCGGGACCGACAAGGTAGTCACCATCGACGAAGATACGACCTATGTTCTGAGTGCCGCGGACTTCGGGTTCACCGACCCGGATGCCGGCGATGGCCTCAGTGCCGTGCGCATCGATCAGCTACCGGGACTGGGCGACCTTCAACTCAACGGCGTCGCGGTGAACACCGGTCAGGTGATTGCCGCGGCGGATATCGGTGGCCTGGTATTCAGCCCGCCGGCCGACGCCAACGGTGTGGACTACACCGGCCTGGATTTCTCGGTCAGGGATCAGAGGGGCTTGTTTGACGCCAGCCCCAACACGCTGAGCTTCAACGTCACGCCGGTCAACGACGCCCCGGTATTTGTCGGTGATGAAGGCAGCGGTGTCGTCAGGACAGACATGGGGTCGGCCAACGATTGGGGATACGGTGCAACCGTCCAGGCCGACGGCCGGATCCTGGTGACGGGCCGGAGCGATGTCGGCGGTTACCCTGACTACAGCCTGGCCCGCTACAACAGCAATGGCACCCTGGATACCAGTTTCGCTGGCGATGGCAAGGTCACCACGGCAATTGGTCCGTTGACCGACAATAGTTACTCCGTGGCGGTCCAGAGCGACGGCCGGATTCTGGTCGGCGGGTTCTCATGGATGTACGCTACCCACAGCGACTTCGCCGTCGTTCGATACCTCCCGGATGGCACGCTCGACACCAGTTTCAGTGGCGACGGCAAGGTCACGACCGACATCGGCGGCTATTGGGATCAAGCCTATGCCATGGGGGTGCAAGCCGATGGCAAGGTCGTCCTGGCCGGCATGAGATCCGGCAATCCTGGTGACATCAGCGATTTCGCACTCGTGCGTTACAACTCTGATGGTTCGCTCGATACCGGCTTCGATGGCGATGGCAAGGTAGTGACCAGCGCCGGCTATTACACAGAGTATCTCCACTCGGTAAGCATGCAGGCCGATGGGAAGATTCTCGCCGTAGGTTCGGGGGCCGCGCAAGGGAGCGGCATCGACCGCGATTTGGTCTTGCAACGCTATAACAGCAATGGTTCCCTGGATGGCAGCTTCGATGGCGACGGAATGGTTACCTTTGGCGTCGGCGGTTTTGGCTCGGCAGCGTCGGTGACCGCTCAGCCCGATGGAAGGATCCTGGTATTTTGCTCGAACTACAGCAGTGCTTTCTTGCTCCGTTACAACAGCGACGGTTCGCCGGACACCGCTTTCGGCGTCAATGGCAAGGTGGCAAGCTTGATCAAGCCCTGGGGTACAGGAAATTACGTCGCGGTGCAGACTGACGGGAGCATTCTGATCACTGGCCAGATCAACGGCGACCTGGCCGTCGCGCGCTATTTCGGCAGTGGTTCGCTGGACACTGGATTTGGCGTTGGCGGTTATGTCACGACCTCGTTGAGCACCGGATCCGACGCGGGATCGACCGTCCAGGTGCAGGCCGATGGAAAAATCGTGGTGGCCGGCGGCGGCTATACTTCCGCCGCTGATGCCGATTTCGCTTTGCTCAGGTATAACCAGGACGGCACCCTGGACACGTCGTTTGGCATCACCCCGACACTCCGTAACCGGACCGTCAACGAAGACAGTGCGCTCAGTTTCGCCATCCCGTCCGTCTCCTTTGTCGACGTCGATGCCGGCGACAGCCTGGCTCTCGCGGCCACATTGGCGGACGGTTCGGCCTTGCCGGCATGGCTCTCTTTCGATACGGCGACGCGAACGTTTGCTGGTACGCCGCCCGACAGCGCCGTGGGCACGATAGACCTCAAAGTAACGGCAACCGATTTGGCGGGCGCCAGCGCGTCGACGAATTTCGCCGTCACGGTGGTCAATGTCAACGATGCGCCTGCCGGCTCGGTTATTGTCACCGGCAGACCAAATCCTGACTGGACACTTACGGCCAGCAATACGCTGGCCGACGGTGACGGACTCGGCACGATCGGCTACCAGTGGCAGAGTTCGTCCGACGGGATCAACTGGAGCGCCATTGGCGGCGCGACGGCAGATGCTTTCACGCTGTCGCTAGCCGAGATCGGCCGGCAGGTGCGCGTGGTCGCCAGCTATATCGACGGCCATGGCACGGCGGAAAGCGTGGCGAGCAATGCGCTGGATGTCCGGGAAAACCGCGCACCGGTATTCGTTGGCCGCGGCGGTACGCCTGGCGTGGCCATTACCGATGCCGGATCGACCAACGAATGGGGTTACAGCGTCGCCATCCAGGCCGACGGCAAGTACTTGCTGACCGGTACGAGCAATGTCGGCGCCTACACCGACTTTACCGTCCTGCGCTACAACAGCGACGGCTCGCTGGATAGCAGCTTCGATGGCGATGGCAAGGTCACGACGGCAATTGGTCTCTATACCGACGACAGTTACGCCGTGGCGGTCCAGGCCGACGGCCGGATTCTGGTCGGTGGGTTTGCTTCGATCGGTGCGTCAGACTTTGCCGTCGCGCGCTACAACGGCAACGGATCGCTGGATACCGGTTTCAGCGGCGACGGCAAGGTAACCACGGATATCGGCGGCTATTGGGATCAAGCCTACGCGATGGCGGTGCAAGCCGATGGCAAGATCGTACTGGCCGGCATGAGCAGCGGTAGTTCAAGCTCAATGACGAATTTTGCACTGGTTCGCTATGACTCCGACGGGTCCCTGGACAGCACCTTCGATGGTGACGGCAAGGTGGTGAGCAGTGCAGGGTATTTCTCTGAATACATCAAGTCGGTAAGCATTCAGTCCGATGGGAAGATCCTCGCCGCAGGTTATGGCGACACCAACGACGCAATCGATTTCGTGCTGCAGCGCTACAACAGCAATGGTTCCCTGGATGCCAGCTTCGATGGCGACGGCATGATCGTCGTCGATTCGGGTGGCAATGAGTCCGCACGATCGGTGACGACCCAGCCTGACGGGAAGATCCTGGTGCTTGGCACGGGCAGTACGGGTTCCTTCGCTGCGATACCAGAGCGACGGGTCCCTGGACGCCGGCTTTGGTCTTGCCGGGAGGGTCGAAACCCAACTCTACAGCTGGGATCAGGCCGCTAATTCCGTCATCCTGCAGCCTGATGGAAAAATTCTGGTGGCGGGTACGCGCTATAGCGAAGAGACTGACCTCGACTTTGCCCTGGTGCGTTACAACAGCGACGGTTCGCTGGATGTCGGATTTGGCGACGATGGCTACGTCACAACTCCGGTAAGCAATTCCGCCGACGCGGGTTGCTCCGTCAAGGTGCAGACCGACGGCAAGATTGTCGTCGCTGGCGGGCAATACAACGCCGACGCCTCGGGAAGCGACTTTGCGCTGGTACGCTATAACCAGGACGGAACTCTGGATCCGTCTTTCGTTGGTGGATTTCTGCCGGATCAAGTAGCGTTCAAACATGATGCCGTGAATATCACCATCCCGGCCGGACTGTTCGTCGATCCAGATTCCGGCGATTCGCTGACCTTCTCCGCGACCCAGGCGGGTGGCGCGATCTTGCCGTCCTGGCTGTCATTCGACGCCGCCACGCGGACCTTCAGCGGAGCGCCTGGAGACGGCGATGTGGGCAGGTTCGGTGTCGTGATTACCGCCACCGACGAGGAAGGGCTGAGTGCGTCCAGAAAAGCGTTCACCCTGACCGTCGTCAAAGGTAACACCACGCCCACCGGGGACGTCACAATCATCGGCAGCGCCGCCCAGAACCAGCTGCTCACCGCCAGCAATACGCTGGACGACGTCGACGGACTGGGCAGCATTGCCTATCAATGGGAGAGCTCGCCGGAGGGCACCACCTGGAGCGCCATCAGCGGTGCTACGGCGGACAGTTTCACCCTGACGCAGGCGCAGGTTGGCCAACGCCTGCGGGTGGTCGCCAGCTATATCGACGGCCTTGGAACGGCTGAGTCTCGGGCAAGCGAGGCAACGTCGCCGATCGCCAATATCAATGACGCTCCGGTTGTCGCCAGCCCGATCAGCGACAAAACGGCAACCGAAGCGACGGCGTTCTCGGTGACCATCCCGGCGGGCACCTTTACCGATGTCGATGCCGGCGACGTATTGACCTATACGGCGACACTCGCCAGTGGCTCGGCACTCCCCGCCTGGTTGACCTTCGATGCGGCGACGCGGACTTTCCAGGGTACGCCGACTGCCGTCGGTACGGTCAGCGTGCGCCTTATCGCCACCGACAGTGGCGGGCTGACGGCCAGCGACGTATTCGACATCGTGATCGCCAGCATCAACAAAACGCTCACCGGCACCGCCAGTGCCGATACGCTGACCGGCGGGATCGGCGACGACACGCTGAGCGGTCTCGGCGGCAACGACGTGCTGAATGGACTGGGGTGGTAACGACAGCCTCGACGGTGGCAGCGGCACCGATACGCTGGTCGGCGGTGCCGGCAACGACACCTACGTGATTGACAATACCGGTGACGTCGTCACCGAGAACGCCGGCGAAGGCGCCGATCTCGTCCGATCCAGCGTGAGCTACACGCTCACCGCCAATGTCGAGAACCTCACGCTCACCGGCACCAGTGCGCTCAACGGCACGGGCAATACGCTGAACAACCTCCTCACCGGCAACAGCGGCAATAACGTCCTCAGCGGCGGAACCGGTGCCGACACGCTGATCGGCGGCGCCGGCAACGACACATACGTGGTCGACAACACCGGCGACGTGATTACCGAGAACACCGGCGAAGGTACCGATCTGGTTCAGTCCAGCGCGACCTGCACGCTCACCGCCAATGTCGAGAACCTCACCCTCACCGGCACCAGTGCCATCAACGGCATCGGCAACACGCTGAACAATACCTTGACTGGAAATGGCGCCGACAACGTTCTCGACGGCGGTAGCGGCACCGACACGCTGGTGGGTGGTACCGGCAACGACACTTATTATGTCAGCACTGGCGACGTCGTCACCGAAGCGGCCAGCGCCGGGACCGATACCGTCATCTCCGATGTGACCTGGACACTCGGCAGCAACCTCGAGAACCTGACCCTCTCCGGCACCTCGGCGATCAACGGCACCGGCAACACCTTGAACAACGTGTTGACCGGCAACAGCGCCGCCAACGTTCTGGATGGCGGCAGCGGTGTCGATACCCTGATCGGTGGCCTCGGCAACGACACCTACAAGGTCGACAATGCAGCCGACGTGATCATCGAGAACGCCGGCGAAGGCACCGACCTGATCCAGTCCAGCGTGACCTGGACCCTTTCCGTCGACGTCGAAAACCTCACCCTTACCGGCACCAGTGCCATCAACGCTACCGGCAACACCCAGAACAACATTCTCACCGGCAACAGCGGTGCCAACGTCCTCGGCGGCGGCAGCGGTGCCGATACGCTGGTCGGTGGTACCGGCAACGACACCTACGTGGTCGACAACGCTGGTGACGTGACTACCGAGAACGCCGGCGAGGGTACCGATCTGGTCCAAGCAAGCGCCACCTGGACGCTGGGCGCCAACCTGGAAAACCTCACGCTGACCGGTAGCAGTGCCATCAACGGCAGTGGCAACACCCTGAACAACAGCTTGACCGGAAATGCAGCCGACAATGTCCTCGATGGCGGAGCCGGTAACGACACGCTGGCGGGCGGCGGCGGCAATGACACCTACCATGTCAGCAGTGGCGACGTGGTCACCGAAGCGGCCAGCGCCGGGACCGATACGGTCATCTCGGACGTGACCTGGACACTCGGCAGCAACCTCGAGAACCTGACCCTCACCGGCACGTCGGCGATCAACGGCACCGGCAACACCCTGAACAACGTGTTGACCGGCAACAGCGGCGCCAACATTCTGAATGGCGGCGCCGGTACCGACACCCTGGTCGGCGGCCTCGGCAACGACACCTACACCGTCGACAACGTCGCCGATGTGATCACCGAGAACATCGGCGAAGGTACCGACCTGGTGCAAGCAAGCCTCACCTGGGTGCTCTCCGCGAACCTCGAAAACCTCACCCTGACCGGTACAACTGCCATCAACGGCACCGGCAACAGCCTGGACAATGTGCTCACCGGCAACAGTGCCGCCAACACCCTCTCCGGTGGCAGCGGCAACGACACCCTGAGTGGCGCTGCCGGCGCGGACACCCTGGCCGGGGGTCTCGGCAACGACACCTACGTGGTCGACAGCAGCGGTGACGTGGTCACCGAGAACGCTGCTGAAGGCACTGACCTGGTCCAAGCAAGCGTCACCTGCACGCTCTCCGCCAACGTCGAGAACCTCGCGCTCACCGGCACGGGTGCCATCAACGGCACCGGCAACACGCTGGACAACGTCCTCACCGGCAACAGCGGTGCCAACATCCTCGACGGCGGCGCCGGTATCGACACCCTGGCCGGCGGCCTCGGCAACGACACCTACGTGGTCGACAGTAGCGGTGACGTGGTCACCGAGAACGCCGGCGAAGGCACCGATCTGGTCAAGGCGAACCTCACCTGGACACTCTCCGACAACCTGGAAAACCTCACCCTGACCGGCGCGACCGCCATCAACGGCACCGGCAACAGCCTGGACAACCTGCTCACCGGCAACAGCGCCGCCAACACCCTCTCCGGTGGCGCCGGCAACGACACCCTGAGTGGCGCTGCCGGCGCGGACACTCTGATCGGCGGTCTCGGCAACGATACCTACGTCGTCGACAACACCGGCGACGTGATCACCGAGAACCTCGGCGAGGGGACCGACCTGGTTCAGTCCAGCGTCACCTGGACCCTCGCCGCGAACGTCGACAACCTGACGCTCACCGGAGCCAATACCATCAACGGCAACGGCAACACCCTGGACAACGTCGTCACCGGCAATACCGGCAACAACACTCTTACTGGCGGCGCCGGCAACGACACGCTGGCCGGAGGAACCGGCACCGACCGTCTGGACGGTGGCGTCGGCGACGACACCTACCTCTTTGCCCGTGGCGACGGCGCCGACGTCGCCAGCGACAACGACGCCACGGCCGGCAACAGCGACCTCGCGCAGTTCGCCGCCGGCATCGCCAATGACCAGTTGTGGTTCCGGCACGTCGGCAACAACCTCGAAGTAAGCATCATCGGCACCAGCGACGCCTTGACCATCGAGAACTGGTATAGCGGCTCGGCGTACCACCTCGAACGCTTCCAGACCGCCGACAACAAACTGCTGGTCGACACCAGCGTCGAGAACCTGGTGCAGGCGATGGCCGCGTTCGCACCGCCGTCCGCCGGCGAGACGACGCTGCCGCCCGCGTACCAGACGGCACTGGCGCCGGTACTGGCGGCCAACTGGCAGTAGATTTCCCCGAGGGTCTGCCTGAGGGTCTGCCCGAGCAGCTCCGGGCAGCACCCCTTCCAGCCGTTCCACCCCACCGACGCCCTTGCTCTCCAGCAGGGGCGTCCCCCGCCGCCATGACCGACGCCGACCTCCTCGACACGATTTCCGGTGGCCCTGACCACGCCGCCGCGCCGGAAACTTCGCCGCCCGAACCCGAACCCGACAGCGGCCTGCTCGGCCTCGTCATGCTCGCCCGCTTCCACGCCATCGCCGCCGACCCCGAGCAACTCGCGCACCTGTTCCGCGAACCCGGCCAGGTCTTCGCCACCCCGCAGATCCTCCTCGCCGCCCGACACCTCGGCCTCGCTGCCCGGCGGGTGCGCACCGAATACCAGCGCCTCGAACGGACGCCGCTGCCGGCGCTGGCCATCGACCGGCAGGGCAAGTTCTTCATCCTGGCGCGTATCGACGCCGGCAAGGTATTGATCCAGGAACCCGGCGGCGCCCGCCCGCAAGTCCTCTCCGCGGAGGATTTCGGCGCGCGCTGGAGCGGCGAACTGATCCTGTTCACCTCGCGCGCCTCGCTCGCCGGCGAACTCGCCCGTTTCGACTTCAGCTGGTTCATCCCGGCAGTCGTCAAGTACCGGAAATTGCTCGGCGAAGTCCTGCTCGTCTCCTTCGTCCTGCAGCTCTTCGCCCTGGTCACGCCGCTGTTCTTCCAGGTGGTGATGGACAAGGTACTGGTGCATCGCGGCCTGACCACGCTCGATGTCATCGCCGTCGGTCTGCTGGTGGTCGTCGTCTTCGAGTCGCTGCTCTCGGGACTGCGCAGTTACGTCTTCGCGCACACCACCAGCCGCATCGACGTCGAACTCGGTGCGCGCCTTTTCCGCCACCTGCTGCACCTGCCACTCGCCTACTTCCAGGCGCGCCGGGTCGGTGACACCGTCGCGCGCGTCCGCGAACTCGAAAACATCCGTCAATTCCTCACCGGCAA
This sequence comes from Accumulibacter sp., assembly GCF_029255145.1. GTDB lineage: Bacteria > Pseudomonadota > Gammaproteobacteria > Burkholderiales > Rhodocyclaceae > Accumulibacter. The sequence goes on along the minus strand of NZ_JAPUVQ010000087.1, from coordinate 34,433 downwards.
CGCCATCACGCTGGTTCTCGATCTGCTGTTCTCGATCGTCTTCCTCGCCGTCATGCTCTGCTACAGCGGCTGGCTGACGCTGATCGTCGTTGCTTCGCTACCGTGCTATCTGATCCTGTCGCTCCTGATCACGCCGCTGCTGCGCGGCCGCCTGCACGAGAAGTTCAACCGCGGGGCCGAGAACCAGGCCTTCCTGGTCGAAACCGTCAACGGTATCGACACGCTCAAGGCGATGGCCGTCGAACCGCAGATGGCCCGTCGTTGGGAGAATCAACTCGCCGCCTACGTCAGCGCCGGTTTTCGTACCGCGACGCTGGGAACGCTGGCGCATGAAGGCGTTTCGCTGATCGGCAAAGGGGTGACCGTGGCGACGATGTGGCTGGGTGCGCGTCTGGTGATCGACGGCGAACTCTCGGTCGGACAGCTGATCGCCTTCAACATGCTCGCCGGCCGCGTCGCCACGCCGGTGATGCGCCTGGCGCAACTGTGGACCGATTTCCAGCAGACCGGCATCTCGGTACAACGCCTCGGCGACATCCTCAACACCCGCACAGAAGTCGCCGCCAATCATCGCAGTACGCTGCCGCCGTTGACCGGCCGGATCGAACTCGATCAGGTCGTCTTCCGCTACCGTCCGGATTCGCCGGAAATACTGCGCGGCATCCAGCTGACCATCGCAGCCGGCGAAGTGATCGGCCTCGTCGGCCGTTCGGGTTCGGGCAAGAGCACGCTGGCCAAACTGGTGCAGCGTCTGTACGTTCCCGAGCGCGGCCGGGTGTTGATCGACGGCGTCGATCTGGCACTCGCCGACAGTTCCAGCCTGCGTCGTCAGATCGGCGTCGTCCTGCAGGAGAACATGCTCTTCAACCGCACGATCCGCGACAACATCGCGCTCGCCGACCCCGGCCTGCCGATGCCGGCGGTGATCGCCGCCGCCAGACTCGCCGGCGCGCACGACTTCATCCTCGAACTGCCGGAAGGCTACGACACGCTCGTCGGCGAGCACGGCGCGACGCTCTCCGGCGGCCAGCGCCAGCGCATCGCCATCGCCCGCGCGCTGATCGGCAACCCGCGCATCCTGATCTTCGACGAAGCGACCAGCGCGCTGGACTACGAGTCCGAGCGGATCATCCAGAACAACATGCAGGGCATCTGCAAGGGGCGAACGGTGCTGATCATCGCGCACCGGCTGAGCGCGGTTCGCGATGCGCACCGGATCGTCGTCATCGACCGCGGGCAGATCGCCGAACAGGGCAGCCACGCCGAACTGCTCGCGCACGAAGCCGGGCATTACTCGCGCCTGCATCGGCTGCAACAGGGGATGCAGGCATGAGCCGGGCACTGCGGCTGGGAGCCACGGTCGACCTGTTGAAGCGCTACGCCGCCGTCTTTCGCCAGGCCTGGCGCGAGCGCGAGCGCCCGCATGCACCGCGGCCGGCGCATGAAGTCGACTTCCTGCCGGCCGCGCTATCGCTGCAGGAGCGGCCAGTGTCGCCGGCGCCGCGGCTGGCCATGGCGCTGATCGTCGGCTTCGCGCTGATCGCGCTCATCTGGGCGGTTTTCGGGCAGATCGACATCGTCGCCACGGCGCGCGGCAAGATCGTTCCCAATGATCGGACGAAGGTGATCCAGCCCTTCGAGACGTCAACCGTGAAAGCGATTCGCGTTGCCGATGGGCAGAGCGTGCGCCGTGGCGAAGTGCTGCTCGAACTCGACCCGACCAACGCCGAGGCCGACCGTGCGCGTTACGCCGGCGATCTTGACCGCGCGCACACCCAGTCGGCACGGGCGGCAGCGCTATTGGCGGCGATCGACGGCGGTCAGGCACCGGTACTGGCGCGACTGCCTGGACGGTCGGCAGACCGGCAAGTGCAGGAGCAGCGTTTCCTTGACGGCCAGTACGGCGAATACCGCGCCAGGCTGGCACGCATCGACGCCGACATCGCACGACGGGAGGCGGAACTGCGGTCCACCCGCGAAGTGGTGCGCAAGCTCGAACAAACGGCGCCGATCGCCCGCCAACGGTCTACGGATTTCAGGAAGCTGGTCGAGCAGAACTTCATTTCGCAACACGGTTACCTCGAGAAGGAGCAACTGCGCATCGAACAGGAAGCCGATCTGTCGACGCAGAAGAGCCGCCTGAACGAATTGTCGGCGGCGCTTGCCGAGGGTCGCGAACAACGCCGCGCGCTGGTCGCCGAGACCCGGCGCCTGGCGCTCGACAGTCTGAACGAGGCCGAGCAGAAGGCCGGCAGTCTTGGCCAGGAACTCGTCAAGGCGGAGTCGCGCGGCAAGCTGATGACGCTGACGGCGCCGGTCGATGGTACGGTGCAGCAACTGGCGGTGCATACCGTCGGCGGTGTCGTGACGCCGGCACAGGCGCTGATGATCATCGTCCCGAAGGACGAGGCGGTCGAAGTCGAGGCCTTCGTCGAAAACAAGGACATCGGTTTCGTCAATGCCGGCCAGGAGGCGCAGGTCAAGGTCGAGACGTTTCCGTTCACCCGCTACGGCACCATCCCGGCAACGGTGACGCAGGTTGCCAACGATGCGATCAACGACGAGAAGAAGGGCCTGCTCTATACGCTGCGCGCCAAGCTCTCGCAAGCGACGATTCGCGTCGAGGACAAGTGGGTGACGCTGTCGCCCGGAATGGCGGTGACCGTCGAGGTCAAGACCGGCCGCCGGCGGGTGATCGACTATCTTCTCAGTCCGCTGCTGCAGTACGGCGATGAGAGCCTGCGCGAACGGTAGCGCGTAGCGGGTGGCGTCCGGCGCGTCTTAGTCGCCGCTGGTGGCACTTCCTGCACGGCGCCATCCAGCGCCTTGACGACCGCTTCCTGATCAAAATTCATCTCACCCATTGAGGGACCCTCCTCATCGGCCGCAAACCCTTGTCACTACTGACGACTGAGCTTGCACCAATTCACAAGGGTTCGACTGAGGGACGTGGGTTGATTGAGCGGCCCGAAATCGGCTCGCCAGGCGGTCTGGCGCGGCCCACCCGTCAGGCTTCCGGAGCGGCCCCGACGACCACCAGATGCACCCGGTACGGCCCGTGCGCGCCGAGGACAATGGTCAGCTCGATGTCGCCGGTGCGCGAGGGGCCGGAAATGAAGTTCACCGCGCGCGGCAGTTCGCCGTGCTCCTGCCGGAGCAGCGCGAAGCCTTCCTCCATGCCGGCGACGATGCGCCCGGCGAGCACGATGGCGATATGCGTTTCGGGCAGCAGGCTGGTCGTCGCGGCCGTCGCAGGCCCGGAGAGCAGCATCAGCGTACCGGTCTCGGCGATCGCACAAAAGGCGCCGGTGATCCCCACCAGGTCGTCGTCACGCGCTGCCCGCGCGGCGACGGTCAGGCCGGCGCCGGCCCAGTCGAGGCTGGCGTACTCGTGCCAGCAAACGGCAACTGCCGGCAGGCCAGCTGCCGACAGGTAGCGGGCGACCGCTGCCGGCACCTCGGCGATGCTGCTGACCCGATCAACGGTTGACGACATCGCCTGCGAGCAGCGGCAGAAGCGCTCGAGCAGGTCGCCCACGAGCTTGGGGCGCGGGCCTTCGGTCGCCGCGGCGAGGTCTTCGAAGACCTTGTTCCGGCGTTCTCCGGCGAGCGCCGGGTCGTGCCGCAAGGCGGCGCGGACGCGCCTCAGGATATCGGCTCTGGACGAACTGTTGTTCATTGCTTGGGACCCGTGGCGCTGCCGGCAAACGCGATCTGGCCGACGGTCGCCGGGTCGGCCGGGGTGAGCGCGATGGCAGCTTTCTGCAACTGCAGCGCGACGCTGGCGCCGGGGACGAGACCGCGCCGCTGCGCGACCGACGCGCCGATGGCAAACGACAGCGTGGCGTCGCGACGGCCGCCGACGCGCGCGCTCACCGTGGCGTGTCCACGCCAGGCCAATCGCTCGTTGACGGTCGCGTTGACGGTGTTTTCGCGATCGGCCTGGTGGTCGCGAACGAGGATCACGCCGGCTTCGGGCACCACCCAGCAGACCGTCTCGCCAACCGCAAAACCGGCATGATGTGCCGCCTGCAGCGGTTGTCCGAGCCAGTCGATGAGCGTCGTGTCGGTCGCCGGCGACTGCTCCACCACCTGCCCGACGAAGATATTGGGCTGGTCGGTGAGCCGCGCGACCAGCGCGCTGACCGGCCGCGCCAGCAGTTCGTCGGGCGGCGCGGTTTGCAGCGTGCGGCCGCGATGGAGGACGGTCATGGTGTCCGCAAGCAGTGCCGCTTCCTCGAGGTCGTGGGTGACCAGGACGATCGGAATGGCCAGCGAGCGACGCAACTCGATGAGCTGGCGCAGGAGCTTTCGCCGCGTCACCTGGTCGACCGCCGAAAAGGGTTCGTCGAGCAGCAACACCTGCGGGTCGCGCGCCAGCGCGCGGGCCAGCGCGACGCGCTGCTGCTGGCCGCCGGAAAGCTCCGCTGGACGACGTCCCTCCAGACCTTCGAGGTTGGTACGCGCCAGCCACTGGCGTGCTTTCGCCGCACGCTCGCCGGCGGGCAGATGGTGCAGCGCGGCCATCACGTTGGCCAGCGCGCTCAGATGCGGGAACAAGGCGTAATGCTGAAAGACGAAGCCGACGCGCCGCTGCTGCGGCGGTACGTCGATGCCGCGCCTGGCGTCGAGCCAGGTCTCGTCACCGCAGCGCACGGTACCGGCCGCTGGCCGGTGCAGCCCGGCCAGGCAGCGCAGGATAGTCGATTTGCCGCTCCCCGACGGGCCGACCAGCGCCAACAGCTCGCCGCTGTCGCAAGCGAGGTCAGCGGCCAGCGGGATCGGTGCCGACTGTTCGAGGCGGGCGGTGAGCTTCATCGAGGCAGCACCGAACGGCCGAGCCGGCTGACCACGGTCACGGCAACGAAGGACAGCGCCAGCAGCAGCGCCGACATGGCGGCCGCCGCCGAGTCGTTGAAGGCCTGCGCCTGATCGTAGATGGCGATCGCTATGGTCCGCGTCTCGCCCGGCAGGCTGCCGCCGACCATCAGCACGACGCCGAACTCGCCGAGCGTGTGGGCAAAGGTCAGCGCCAGCGCGGCGGCGATTCCCGGCCACGCCAGCGGCAGTTCGATACGCAGGAAGGTCTGCCAGCGCGACAGTCCCGACACCCACGCCGCTTCGCGCACTTCGCGGGGAATCGACGCGAACGAGCGTTGCATCGGCTGCACGGCGAACGGCAGGTTGAAGATCAGCGAGGCGGTGAGCAGCCCGTCGAAGCTGAAAACCAGCGCCCGCCCGGTCAGCGCCTGGTAGGCCTGGCCCAGCGGCGAAGCGCCGCCGAAGCCGAGCAGCAGGTAGTAGCCGAGGACCGTCGGCGGCAGCACCAGAGGCAGCAGGATCGCCGCCTCGAGCGCGCCCTGCCAGCGAAACGCCGACCACGCCAGCAGCCGCGCCAGCCAGATCGCGAAAGGCAGCAGCAATAGCGCCGTGGCGGTGGCCAGTTGCAGCGATAGCGCGAGCGCCTGCCAGTCGATCATGCCGTCACCTCGCCGGCAGCGAGAAGCCGTAGCGCTCGAAGACCGCGCGTGCCGCCGGTTGCTGCAGGTAGTCGTAGAAACGGCTGGCGTCCTCGCCGGCCCGGCGGGTCAGGGCCATGCGCTGGCGCAAGGGCGGGTGCCAGCTTTCGGGGATCAGCGCCGCGACGCCGAGGCTGGCCAGTTCCGGTGCCTTGACCAGCGACCAGGCGACGATGCCGCCTTGTGCCGAACCGCTAAGCGCGAACTGCGCTGCCTGGGCGACGTTTTCGCCGAGCACCAGCTTGCCCTGCAAGGACTGCCAGAGTCCCGCGTGTTCGAGGGCTGCGCGCGCCGCCCGCCCGTAGGGCGCATGCTGCGGGTTGGCGATGGCCAGTCGCTGCAGGCGCCCATCGGCGAGCGCCGCGGCCAGTCCCAGCAGCTGGCCATCGACCGCCAGCGGCGAGCCGTGCCGCGCCAGCAGCGCGATGCGCCCGATCGCGTACAGCCGGCCCTGGTCGCGCAGCAGTCCCTGTTCGGCGAGCCGGAAGATGTACTCCTCGTCGGCCGACATGAACAGGTCGAAAGGGGCGCCCTGCGGGATCTGGCGGGCGAAGTTGCCCGACGATCCGAAGGCGAGAACGACCTTCCTGCCGGTCTGCTTCTCGTAGCCGGCGACGATCGCGCCAAGCGCGAACTTGAGGTCGGCGGCGGCGGCGACGCTGGTCGCCCGGACATCGGCGACGACCGCGAACAAGCCGAAAAGAAACAAGCAAACGGAATCGCGGCAGCAGCGCAGCGCGTGGCGCCGAGTCTGGCGAGCGCGTTCGGTGAGGCAATCCGTGCGAAGTGAGCGCAGGCAAGGATCGTTCATTCGTCCTGGAGAAACAAGTCACGTTGCGAATGCTTGGCGCAGGTTGGCCAGGTGGGCGAATACTGGTCCGCCTGATCGCCCCAAGTCGTCCACCCGGCGCGTGATCCGCGTGCGAACAGTTCGATGCGCGGTCCAGGGCTGCACGACTCGATCAACGCGTATTGCTCATCGGGCTTGCGCGAGTGTTCGCGCTTCATCGAGCGAATGATGTTGACCTGCCTTCGCCCCGGAGCCAGCGTGCGCGCGTGTTTGCCGCGTACGCCGAAGAGGATGATCTCGGTGGTATTGCGAAAGTAGAAGCCGACGCCGCGACCGTCAGGGCCACCGTCCTTGCGCACCTTGTGCCAGACCAGATTGCTCTTGTAGGAGAAGCCCCAGGACGCCAGGACGCGCAGGCCCTCGGGCAGCAGGGCGTTGGGAACCCAGAGATAGAGATGGGCGGTGTCGGCGCAGATCGCCGCCACCGGCAGTTCGCAGATCGCCGCCAGCGTCATGGTGTGGTAACGATTGAGCCGCTTGTGTTCCGGCGCAACCTTGCCGGTCTTGTTCTGGAATTGCCACGGCGGGTCGGCCAATACCGTTTGGAAGCGCAGTGAACCCGCCTTGATCAACAGTTCTTCCGATGCGGAAGTCATTCTGGCCAATCCTCGATCATCCGCGCAACCACGCCAAGCGCCATGTCATTTACATATACGGGCAAGCGCCATGTCTTCTTCCACACTGCTTTCAGGCGACGCGGTGCTGCGGTTCGCCGCGGGCGAAAGCTTCGAGGTTGGCGATCAGCAGGTCGGCCAGCGCCTGCATTGCCGGCCGGCTGGCCCAGGCGACGTGCGGCGTCAACACGAAATTCGGCAACGCCAGCAGATCCGGCGCCAGCAGGACGTTGCCGGCACGCGGTGGTTCGACGCTCAGCACGTCGAAACCGGCACCGGCGATCCAGCCTTCGTGCAAGGCCCTGGCCAGTGCCGCTTCGTCGACCAGGCCGCCGCGCGCGGTGTTGATCAGCAGCGCCGACGGTTTCATCGCGCGCAGCTCGGACTCGCCGATCAGGTGGGTCGTTGCGGCGGTCAGGGGGCAGTGCAGCGAGACCGCGTCGGCTCGGCCCAAGCCTTCGACGAAGGGTGTGTAACCCGGCCGTATGCTCGTCGCGTCCTTGCGCTCGCAGCGCAGGACGTGCATCCCGAAAGCGCCGGCCAGTCTGGCGACGGCGTTGCCGAGGCTGCCGCTGCCGATCAGCGCCAGCGTCGCGCCGTGCAGGTCGCGAATCGGGTAATCGAAAAAACAGAACTGCTCGGACCGTTGCCACTTGCCGTCGGCGACCGCCAGCCGATAGGCGAGGATATTGCGCGACAGCGTCAGCAACAGGGCCAGCACATGCTCGGGAACGGTGTGCGCCGCGTAACCGCGGACGTTCGAGACGACAATGCCGCGCGCGCGGCAGGCGTCGAGGTCGACGTTGTTGGTGCCGGTCGCCGCGACGGCGACCATCTGCAAGGCCGGCAGCGCGGCGATCAGCTCGGCATCGATCTGCAGCTTGTTGACGATCGCCATGGTCGCTCCGGCCAGCCGCCCCCTGACCTCGTGCTGAAGCGTTTTCGGGTGTTCGGCCCAGTGATGCGGAAAATCGGGCCGGCGAACATCGGCGATGATCGATTCGCGTTCGAGATAGACGATTCTGTGCATGGCGCGTTTGACCTCGATCCTGGCCTCAGTCCACAAAGGGCTTGCCGTGGCGGGTGGCGATGGTGGCGACCCTGGCGCCCAGCGCCGGGTCGCCGGCGAAGAGCAGCAGGCTCACGTCGCTGGCGGCACAGAGCCCCTCGATCGCCGCGAGGTCGCCGTGCAGGACGTTGAAGACGCCGCCCGGAAAATCGCTGTCGGCGGTCAGTTCGGCCAGCGCGAAGGCCGGCGATGGCGCTCTCGGACTGGGCTTGATGACCAGCGTTGCACCGGCCAGCAGCGCCGGCACGGCGTGCCGCAGCGGGCCCACCAGCGGCGCGCTGTCGTCGCTGACAATGGCCACCACCGCCGCGCCGCCGGTGGTCGTGGCCGTCTCCGTGTTCGACGCCGCGGCTCGCAGCAGGAGCAGGGCTTCGCCGACTTCGGCCGCGGCCAGCGCCGTGTCCTTGCCGGTCTCCTCGGCGATCATGCCGGCGAAGTGCTGCTCGTATTCGGCCAGCGCATCCCCGAGCGCCGCCAGCAGCGCTGCGCGCTCGCCAACCGTTCGCGCGGCCCAGCCGGCAAGCGCGGCTTGCGCGGCGTCCACCGCGGCGCGCGCTTCGGAGGCGCCACACATCGGCGTGCGCCGTCTGACCTGGCCGCTGCGTGGGTCGCGGACGTCAAAAAAACTTGGCGCCATGGTCAGGTAGGCGTGGCCATTGATCCATAGCGGAATGGCCAGGATCTCGTCGGGATCTAACGTCATTTGGAAACTGCACTCCTTGGCGAGGGCTGCTGGTTGGTCGAGTATTTCATGGTCCTGGTGCTTGCTGGTGCTCGGGTGTCTGACTACGCTCGTCGCCGCTGGCGATAAAGCTGGCGAAAGGTCTTGCCCTGCGGCGCGGGAAGATCACGGCCGGCGGTCCAGTTTGCCGTTATCCCGAGCACTTCGATTCGGTCGCGGCCACCGGCCAGCCAGTTCAGATAGCGCACGGCGATGCGCGTACCCAGCGCGTACAGTGTCGGCCGTGCCGCCAGCCAGGCCCATAGCCGCAAGCCGAAACGCTCGCTGCGCGGCCGCCAGCCCTCGCGAGTCTGTCGCTCGCGCAGCTGGCGCAGCAGTCCGGGCAGCGGGATGCGCACCGGACAGATTTCGCTGCAGCGCTGACACAGCGTCGAGGCCTGCGGCAGGTCGAGAGCTTTTTCGATGCCGCCGAACAGCGGCGTCAGGATCGAACCCATTGGCCCGGGATAGACCCAGCCGTAAGCGTGGCCGCCGATCGTCTGATAGACGGGGCAGTGGTTCAGGCAGGCGCCGCAGCGGATGCAGGCGAGCATCTGCTGGAAGTCGCCGCCGAGCAGTCCGACGCGGCCGTTGTCGACCAGGATGAAGACCATCTGCTCGGGACCGTCGGCAGCATCCGGACCGTCCGGATCGCCAGCCGCCGCGCTCCGGCGCCCGTTGCCGGTGAGCAGCGAAACATAGCTGGAGATCGCCTGACCGGTTGCCGAGCGCGGCAGCAGACGCATCAGGGTGGCAAGATCGGCGAGCGTCGGAACGATCTTTTCGATACCGGTAATCACCACGTGCACTTTCGGCAGCGTGCTCACCATCCGGCCGTTACCCTCGTTGGTGACCAGCGCCGCGCTGCCGGTCTCGGCGATCAGGAAGTTGGCGCCGGAAATCCCCATCTCGGCGCTGACGAAGTGTTCGCGCAGGACTTCGCGCGCTTCACGCGTCAGCGACGGGATGTCGGTCTTGCGGGCGGTGCCGTGCGTACTGGCGAAGAGGTCGGCGACCTGATCGACGTTCTTGTGCATGACCGGTGCGATGATGTGCGACGGCGGCTCGTTGCCGGCAATCTGCAGGATGTACTCGCCGAGGTCGGTCTCCACCGGCCGGATCCCGGCGGCCGCCAGCACCTGGTTGAGGCCGGCCTCCTCGGAGACCATCGACTTGGACTTGATCGCCTTGAGCACGCCGTGCCGTCTGGCGATGTCGACCACCAGCCCGCAGACCTCCTGCCCGTCACGGGCCCAAAGGACGGTCGCGCCGCTTGCCGTGGCCCTTTCCTCGAAGACCTCGAGCCAGCTGTCGAGATCGCCGATCACGCGCTGGCGAATCGCCTCACCGGCGGCGCGCAAGGCTTCGAAATTGCCTCCCTCTTCCTGTTCGTAATCGCGAATCGCCTGCGCGCGCGTGTCGACGAATTTGTCCCTGGCCTGGCTCAGATTGGCCTGCAGCCTGCGGTCGGCGAGCATCGCGCCGGCGCGCGCCTTGAAGAACATCGACTGCTGCTGCATCAGCCGCTGGTCCTGTCGGAAGTCCCGGCCAGCACTTCGGCGACGTGCAGCACGCGGGTGTGCCGGTCGCCCATGCGGCGCAACTTGCCTTCGATGTTCAGCAGGCAGCCGAGGTCGCCACCGACCACCGCATCGGTGGCGACCAGCCGTGCATTGACGCATTTCTGCTCGGCGATCGCTGCCGAGATGTCGCCGAACTTGACCGAGAAGGCGCCGCCAAAACCGCAGCACTCTTCGGCCGCCGGCATTTCCCGCAGCGTCAGGCCGGGCACCCGGCGCAGCAGCGCGCGTGGCTGTTCCCTGATTTGCAGGCCGCGCAGGCCGCTGCACGAATCGTGGTAAGTCACGCTGCCGGCGAAATCGCCCGGCACCGATTCGACTTGCAGGACGGTGACCAGGAAATCGGTGAGTTCGTAGGTCCGCCCGGCCAGGCGCTCGGCGCGGGTGCGCCAGTGCGGATCGTCAGCCAGCAGCGCCGGGTAGGCGTTCCTGATCTGGTCGGCGCACGAACCGCTGGGAACCACCAGGTAATCGAAGTCTTCGCACTCGGCGACCGTTTTCCTGGCCAGCGCGACCGCCGCGGCGCGGTCGCCGGCGTTGTACGCCGGCTGGCCGCAGCAGGTCTGGGTCTCCGGCACCTCGACCGTACACCGCGCGGCCTCGAGCAGCTCGATTGCCGCGAAGCCGACACTCGGGCGCAGCAGATCGACCAGGCAGGTGACGAACAGGGCAACGCGCATGATGGTAAGATGTTGCGCCGCACAAGGTACGGTGGGCGAGTGGCGGAGCGCCCAATAGTATTCCCCCGCAGGCCAAAACGGAAGGTTGGACAGGAAGGTGACAGCGGAACAGCAGGCAGAGAAGGGGTCGATCCAGGTCATCGAACGCATGATGTCGCTACTGGCGGTGCTGGCCGACCAGCCGGAACCGGCGACCCTCAAGCTGCTGGCCAGGAGCACCGGCCTGCATCCGTCGACGGCGCACCGCATCCTGGCGGCGATGACCAGCGCCGCCATCGTCGAGCGACACGACACCGGCACCTACGCGCTCGGGATCCGGCTGCTGGAGTTGGGCAACCTGGTCAAGTCGCGAATCAACATCCGCCAGGTCGCCTTGCCGTACATGCAGCAACTGCACGAGATCGTCGGCGAAGCGGTCAATCTGGGCATCCGTCACGACGACGAGATCGTTTACGTCGAACGGACGTCGAGTGGCCGCTCGCTCATCCGCGTCGTCTATCTGGTTGGCGGTCGCGCACCACTGCACCTGACTTCGGTGGGCAAGCTGTTTCTCGCCGCCGACGCCGCCGCCGACGTTCGTTCCTATGCGCGACGGACGGGCCTGCCGGGCAAGACGCCGCATTCGCTGACCCAGTTCGACGCGCTGGAAAAGGAACTCGACAAGATCCGCCGGCACGAAGTGGCTTTTGACAACGAGGAAGCAGAGATCGGCCTGCGCTGCATAGCCGCACCGGTTCTCGACGACGAGGGCCAGATCGCCGCTGGGCTGTCGGTATCGGCGCCCAGTGATCGTCTTGATCCGGACTGGGTGAAGTCGATCAAGGCCAGCGCCAGGGCGATCTCGCTGGCTCTGGGGTATCGGCCACCGCAGCGCAAGTGAGCCCCGAGCGGCGGCGCTGATCGTTGCCGCCAAGGTCGCGGCCGCCCTGGCGTGCGCACTGGCGTCAGCGGCCGTCTTGGCCACCATTGCCACGCCGATGCTTGGTACACTCCGGTGTTGCGTCCGGATGCGAATTCATGTCACCAGCGAACCACAAGGCCCGTCTGTCGGCGTGCTTGCCGTTTCTTTTCGTCTTCCTGTGGAGCACCGGTTTCATCGGCGCCAAGTTTGGCCTGCCGTACGCCGAGCCGCTGACCTTTCTGCTCACCCGCTACCTGCTGGTGCTGGCCTTGATGATTCCCCTGGTGCTGCTGACGCGCGCGCCCTGGCCGGCAGATGCGCGCCAGGTGATGCACATCGGGGTTTCCGGCCTGCTGGTGCACGCGCTCTACCTGGGAGGGGTCTTCATGGCCATCAAGCACGGCTTGCCCGCTGGCGTCACCGCGCTGGTGGTCGGCATGCAGCCGCTGCTGACCGCCTGCGGGGTCGGCTTGCTGCTCGGCGAACGCGTCTCGCCAAGGCAATGGCTGGGACTGCTGCTCGGCTTTATCGGGGTGACCCTGGTGGTGGCCAACAAGCTCGGCGACGTGCCGCTGGCGGGAATGCTCGTTCCGGCCGTCGCGGCGCTGCTGGGAATCACCCTGGGAACCTTGTATCAGAAGCGCTTCTGCCCACGTTTCGACCTGCGCACCGGTTCGCTGATCCAGTTCCTGCCGGCTGCGGTGCTCACGGCGCTGGTCGCCTGGGCGACCGAAAGCATGCGCATCGAGTGGACGCCGCAATTTGTCTTTGCCCTGCTGTGGCTGGTCCTGGTGCTCTCGGTCGGCGCGATCAGCCTGCTCAATGTGCTGATTCGCAGTGGCAGCGCGGTGAATGTCGCGACCCTGTTCTACCTGACGCCACCGAGCACCGCGCTGATCGCCTGGTTGCTTTTCGGCGAGACGCTCGGGGCGCTGGCGGTGGCCGGGATGGTGCTGGCGGTAAGCGGCGTCTATCTGGCGCGGGCGACCGCCCGATGAACGACGCCGGGCCGGCGGTGCTGCGCATTCTCGGAATTGACCCGGGCCTGCGGATCACCGGCTTCGGCCTGATCGAGAAGGCCGGAAGCCGCCTCGCCTACCTCGCCAGCGGCTGTATCAAGACCGACGCCGGCGACTCGCTGCCGAGTCGCCTGGGGATGATTCACGCCGGTTTGCGCGAGCTGATCGACCGGCACCGACCCGACCAGGCGGCCGTCGAAATCGTTTTCGTCAATGTCAACCCGCAATCGACGCTGCTGCTCGGTCAGGCGCGCGGCGCGGCGATCACCGCGCTGGTCGCCAGCGGCGTCGTGGTCGCCGAGTACACCGCCTTGCAGGTCAAGCAGGCGGTGGTCGGCAACGGCCATGCCGACAAAGTGCAGGTACAACATATGGTGCGGCGCCTGTTGTCCCTGTCGGGAGAACCCGGCGCGGACGCCGCCGACGCGCTGGCCTGCGCGATCGCGCACGCGCATGGCGGACAGGGGCTGGGCGGCATCGGCAGCCGCGGGCTGCACGTGCGCAACGGCCGTTTGATCGTTGGCAAGGAGAAGAAACGATGATCAGCCGCCTCAGCGGAATCCTGGTGGAAAAGAATCCGCCGCAGGTGGTGGTCGACGTGCATGGCGTCGGCTACGAGCTCGACGTCCCGATGAGCACTTTCTACAACCTGCCGGAGAACGGCGAAAAGCTCAGTCTACTCACCCACTTCGTGGTTCGCGAGGACGGTCACTTCCTCTACGGTTTTGCCAGCGAAGGCGAGCGTTTCGCCTTTCGCCAACTGTTGAAGATCACCGGCGTCGGCGCGCGTCTGGCGCTGTCGGTCCTGTCCGGGCTGTCGGTGGGCGATCTGGCGCAGGTGGTTGCCCGCCAGGAGGTCGGACGCCTGATCAAAGTGCCCGGCATCGGCACCAAGACGGCCGAGCGGCTGCTGCTCGAACTCAAGGGCAAGCTGGCCGAAGCGCTGCCGACAACGGTCGTCGCCGCCGATTCCAGCCGCAGTGACATTCTCAATGCACTGCTGGCGCTGGGTTACAATGAACGCGAAGCCGGTGCAGCGATGAAACAGCTGCCGGCCGACAGCACTACATCCGACGGCATTCGGCAGGCGCTCAAGCTGCTCTCAAGGGTCTGAACCGGCCATGAATCCCAGCCACAAACAACTTATCCAGATCGCCCTGGTGGCGCTGTTGTTGGTCGGCTGTGTCGCAGTCCTGCTGCCGTTTACCGGCACCCTGTTGTTCGCCATCGTGATTTGCCTCACGACCCTGCCGATCCGCAACCGCTTGCTGACTCTCTGCGGTGGCCGCAGCAACCTCGCTGCGCTGCTGCTGTCGATCCTGCTGCTGCTGCTGCTCGTGGTGCCGATGGCGCTGCTCTCGGGGACGCTCGCCGACGGGGTTCAGATGGGCGTCCGCGCGCTGAAGCCGCTGCTCGAGACCGGCCTCCCACCCGAGCCCCCGCAGTGGATCGCTGATCTGCCGATCGTCGGGCCGGATATTACCCGCTACTGGCAGGACCTGGCCGATAGCCGGGAAGAGATGAACAACCTGCTGCGCCAGGTTTTCGACCCGACCCGCAAGTTCGCTCTGGCTGCCGTAGGGCTGTTCGCGCAGGGACTGCTTCAGCTGGTGCTGGTGATCTTCTTCGTTTTCTTCATCTTTCGCGACACCCACATCTATGCCGATGCCTTGCTCACCGGCAGCCGCATGCTCGGTGGCGACCTCGGCGAACGGATGCTGACGCTGGCCGAAGGAACGGTTACCGGGGTAATGGCCGGGATCGTCGGCACCGCCGCGGCGCAGGCGCTGGTGGCCATGCTCGGATTCATCATCGCCGGCGTTCCGGGGGTCATCGCCCTGACTTTTGCCACCTTCTTCTTCTCGATGGTGCCGGTCATCGGGGCGACGCTGATCTGGCTGGGTGCCGCGATCTGGCTTTACAACGGCGGCCAGACCGGCTGGGCGGTGTTCATGGTGTTGTGGGGCATGTTCGGTATCAGCAGCGTCGACAACTTTCTCAAACCGATCCTGATTTCGCGCAGCGCCAGCCTGCCGCTGCTGTTGATCGTCGTCGGCGTTTTTGGCGGGGTGCTGGTCTTCGGCTTCATCGGCATTTTCCTCGGGCCCACCCTGCTCGCCCTCGGGCAGGTGCTGATTCGCGAGTGGCTGGCTTACGCTGTCCCGGAGACGCCCACTGCGGCTGCGGCCGTTAGGGAAACCAGATGATCCAGACCGACGACCTGAGCGCCGTTCCGATCGACCGGCTGATCGCTGGCGAGTCGAAGTCGACCCAGGAAGAGGCGATCGAGCGCGCCTTGCGGCCCAAGCGGCTGGCCGAGTATGTTGGCCAGGCGAAGATTCGCGAGCAGCTGTCGATCTTCATCGAAGCCGCCAGGCGGCGCAGCGACACGCTCGACCACGTTCTGCTGTTCGGTCCGCCCGGACTCGGCAAGACGACGCTGGCGCATATCATCGCCACCGAGATGGGCGTCAACCTGCGCTCGACTTCGGGCCCGGTGCTCGAACGTGCCGGCGACCTGGCTGCGATCCTGACCAACCTCGAGCCGCACGACGTGCTGTTCATCGACGAGATCCACCGGCTGTCACCGGTGGTCGAAGAGATCCTCTATCCGGCGCTGGAGGACTTCCAGATCGACATCATGATCGGCGAGGGCCCGGCGGCGCGTTCGGTCAAGCTCGATCTGCCGCCATTCACGCTGGTCGGGGCGACGACCCGCGCCGGCATGCTGACCAACCCGCTGCGCGACCGCTTCGGGATCGTCTCCAGGCTCGAGTTCTACACTCCCGACGAGTTGACGCTGATCGTCACCCGCTCGTCGCAGCTGCTCAAGGTGCCGGCCGATCCGGCCGGCGCGCTGGAGATCGCCAGACGTTCGCGGGGCACGCCAAGGGTCGCCAACCGGCTGCTGCGGCGGGTACGCGATTTCGCCGAGGTCAGGGCCGCCGGCCGGATCACCAGCGAGGTCGCCGATGCAGCACTGCTGATGCTCGACGTCGACCACGGCGGGCTCGACGTGATGGACCGCAAGCTGCTGGCGGCGGTGATCGACAAGTTCGGCGGCGGCCCGGTCGGCGTCGACAACCTCGCCGCGGCGATCGGCGAAGCGCGCGATACCATCGAGGATGTCCTTGAACCGTATCTGATCCAGCAGGGCTTCCTGCAGCGCACGCCGCGCGGCCGGGTGGCGACGCCGGCCATCTATCGACACCTCGGGCTCGCCAACCCGCTTGCGGAGGCGCAGGCCGAACTCTGGCGGAGTCCCTGAGCCGGCGCGCCAGGCCCGCCTGGTCACAAAACCTTACATCTGCCAGCCGCACGCTGGACTAGAATCCCATCCGGCCATGAAATACCAGCACAGACCCAATGCCTTTTCGCTTCCAGTACGTATCTACTACGAAGACACCGATGCCGGTGGCGTCGTCTACTACGCCAACTATCTCAAGTTTCTGGAACGCTGTCGTACCGAGTGGTTGCGCGCGATCGGGCACCAGCAGGCGGATTTGCTGCGCGACCCCGGCGTCGCTTTCGTGGTTCGCAGCGCCAAGGTCGATTACCTGAAACCCGCGCGCCTCGACGACCAACTGCTGGTAAGCCTGGAAGTGGAAAAGATCAGCCGCGCCCAGATCTTCTTTCGCCAGTACATCCGGCGCGCCGAAGAGAGCGTTGACCGCGTCGACGGCGTGGATCGAGGCTGGGTGGAACTGGTCAGCGCCGCAATCCACATCGTTTGTGTAAACTCGGCGCTGATGAAACCGACCTCGATCCCCGCGTTTCTGCGGTCCAAACTGGAAGCCCTGCAATGAACGTCTCGCAAGACCTCTCGATCCTGCACCTGATCCTCAACGCCAGCGCCGTCGTCCAGGCAGTGATGCTGCTGCTGGCCGGCGTCTCGTTCATGTCCTGGTATTACATTTTCCGCAAGTGGTTCACGGTCAAGGCGGCGCGACGGCAAACCGAACAGTTCGAGCGTGACTTCTGGAGCGGCGGCGATCTCAACAGCCTGTACCAGAGCGCAATCAACGATCGCCACAGTACCGGCAGCATGGAGCGCATCTTCGAGGCCGGCTTTCGCGAATTCACCAAGCTGCGCAGCCAGAAGAACCTCGATGCCAAAGACGTGATCGACGGCTCGCGACGCGCCATGCGTGCCACCTACCAGCGCGAGATGGACAGCATCGACTCGCACCTCGCCTTTCTCGCTTCGGTCGGCTCGGTAAGTCCCTACGTGGGACTGTTCGGAACGGTCTGGGGAATCATGCACTCGTTCCGGGGCCTCTCCAACGTCGGCCAGGCGACGCTCTCGGCGGTTGCGCCGGGCATCGCCGAAGCGCTGGTGGCGACGGCCATCGGCCTCTTCGCGGCGATTCCGGCGGTGGTCGCCTACAACCGCTTCGCGCACGAGATCGACCGCCTCTCGTCGCGCTTCGAGTCGTTCATGGAGGAATTCTCGAACATCCTGCAACGGCAGGTGAGGTAAGGCCATGCGTCCACGCCGTCTGAAGAACGAGATCAACGTCGTCCCGTATATCGACGTCATGCTGGTGCTGCTGGTCATCTTCATGGTTACCGCGCCGATGATGACCACCGCCAGCATCGACGTGCCGTCGGTCGGAAAAGCGGCACAGCCGCCGGCCGAAGCGCTGCAGGTGCTGATCCGCGCCGACGGCTCGCTGGCGCTGCTGGCGCCGGGAGATCACGAGCGTACGATCAGCCGTAGCGAGTTGTCGGCGGCGATCCTCGCCGCACAGGCGAAGAACCCGGAGCAGGCGGTGGTCATCGCCGGTCACCGCAGCGTCAAGTACGAAGCAGTGCTCAAGGTCATGGACGACCTGCAGCGGCAGGACGTCAAGCGCATCGGCCTGCTCGTTCAGCCAACCGGCAAGTGAGTTGCCGAGCCGTGGAACCCGAAGACGCCGCAACGCGACCGCTGCCAACCGACGATCCGGCCAAATGGCCGTCGCTGGCTCTGTCGGCGATCGTGCACCTGCTGCTGATCGCGGCGCTGTTCTTCGGCGTGCAATGGAAAAGCCAGGCGCCAAAATCGGTCGAGGTCGAAGTCTGGCGTAGCGCGCCAGCGCCGACGGCCGCCAGCCGACCCGTAGAAGTGCCGCCCACAAGGCCTGAACCCAGGCCAGAACCGAAGCCAGAACCGAAGCCAGAGCCCCAACCCGTACCGAAGCCGGCGCCCAAGCCCGAGCCGAAGCCGATCGCCAAACCCGAGCCGAAGCCGGAGCCCAAGCCCGTGGTCAAGCCGGATATCCCTCTGAAGGAAGACAGGAAGGTCAAGGAACAGCCGAAGAAAGAGGATCCGAAGCCGAAAGAGACACCAAGGAAAGAAGAGCCAAAGCCCAGGGAAGCACCGAAGAAAGAAGAGCCGAAGCCCAAGGAGCCGCCGAAGAAGGAGGAGCCGAAGCCCAAGGAGGCACCGAAGAAGGAGGAGCCGAAGCCGGAACCACGGCCAAGTTTCGAAGATGAACTGAAACGAGAGCAGAAGCAGCTGCAACAACAGAAAGCGGCGCAGGAAGCAAAGGAAAAAGCAGCCGAGAAGGCAGCAGAGAAAGCGGTTCGCGATCAGCGCGCACGTGCTGACGCCGAGGCGCGTCAGCGCAAGGAGTTGCAGGCCGAGGAGGCAGCAGCCGAACGCGCGCGCGGCCTGGCCAAGTACAGAGACGCGGTTCGTGGCAAGATTCGCGGCAACATCGCTTTACCGCCCGGTGTCCAAGGTAACCCCGAAGCCGTGTTCGAGGTAACGCAGCTGCCCTCCGGCGACGTGCTCGACGTCAAGATTCGTCGGTCAAGCGGCAACCCGGCACTCGATGCCGCCGTCGAACGTGCGATCCGTAAGTCTTCACCCTTGCCCAAGCCCCCGCAGCCGGAGCTCTTCGAGCGCATCCTGAACATCCCCTACCGCCCACGTGACGAATAGCGGGTCCCGCGAGCGCGACGACAACGACCGCCGTCATCAGGCCAGGTGGATGATCCAATGAAGCGATGGCCTGTGCTGCTCCCGAGCAAGCCTAGCAAAGGCCTGGCCTGCTTCTGCTCGGTGACTGAGCCTTGTGTTTCGTTGGCCGTCGACGGCAATCGCCAGGCGCAACGCCTGGAAGTCGTCCGGCGCAACTGCCGCTGCCTGCACTTGCACTGGTATCGGATCAACCCGGTTTGTGGCTGGACGTACGTGGGCATCAAGGCTTGGGCGCCGTACGCCACTCGGGATCTACGTCACCGGACGAGAGTGGCTGTGTCGCCTTCGAGCGCAGCGACAAGAAGGTTGCCTGGATGTCGGATTTCGAAGCCACCGCGAAATCTGCCGAGCAGGTCAATAGTACCGACTGGCCAGCTTGCCTGAGTCGCCAGGTGGCGATGGTCAATCCGCTTTCCGGTCATCGCCGCAGCGCAGTCCGACGGTGATACTCGGTGCCACTAACCTGAGGAAGGCGGGGCTGGCGATTGAGTGCGCTCGGCGTTCCGCCTGCCACCAAGGTGGGCTGTGCTGGCACAGTGGCGCGAGCCACACCAACCAGGCTTTCCGGGATCTTTCTTTGATCGTCTCGGTCTGGAGCCGTTGCGCGATACACGGCAACGACTCCGGTGGGTTCAATGAGCCGCCGGATGCTGAACCGCAGGTCGGGTGCTGTGAGTGGGTGACGGAGGGATCTCCGTCCCCTACTCGACTGCGCTCGGAAGTGTCTCCAACCGTTCCGGAGGTCTCCAGGCTTACTTGGTTACAGCCGGAACGGTAGCTGGGGCGACGCCTGTGGCGGCCGGGGTGGCTTCCATTTTTCCGGTCGCGGCAGACTTCGGTGCGGTCTTGTGGGTGGTCGCTTTCACTGTCGGTTTGGCGTCATGCATCTTCCCTTCGGCCAACACCTCGGGCTTGGCGGTCGCGGTCACTGCCGTGGCGGTGACCGCCGGGGTTGCGATAGCGGGGGTTGCCGCGGCCGGTGCGGCAACAGCTGGCTTGGCCGCCTCAACGGCCTTGGTTGCGCCAGTGGCAGCCGGGGTCTCTGCGAAGGCGACGGTGGTGACGGCAGCGGCGAGGGCGAGGGCGATGATGTTCTTGAACATGTGGGTCTCCTGACGTTGGTTGGTGTAGGTTCGCTCGGCCGGTTCCGTGTTTCCATTGTTTCGTTTCGGCCTTGCCACCAGTAACGCGGCGGCCCGCAAGCGCGATGTCAGGGCATGCGTAACGTCGCGTAACCCACTGTAACTGCATCGCGGTCCTCGGGATCGCGCTTCATCTGGCTTTGGCAAGCATCGCTTTCATCGCCGCCAGCCGGTCGGAGTTGGTGGCCTTGTCCGGCGCGGCTGCGCTCTGGCCGCCCGAAAAGCGCAGGTCTTCGCTACCCATCTCGGTGATGAATCGCGACGGCTCGCAGGGAATCGTTTCGCGGCCCTGCTTCCGTCGCTCGCCATAGCTCAGGTGCAGCGACCGCTGCGCACGGGTAATGCCCACGTACATCAGCCGGCGCTCCTCTTCGATGCGCCCGTCGGCCTGTGCTTCGCGGTGTGGCAGAACCCCCTCCTCGATGCCGATCAGAAAGACGTGCCTGAACTCCAGCCCCTTGGCCGCGTGCAAGGTCGACAGCTGCACCGCGTCGACGTCGGCTTCCTTCTGGTCGAGCATGGTGATCAGGGCGATGGTCTGGGTGAGGTCGACCAGGGTCCTGCTTTCTTCGCTGCCCTTCCTGCCCAGCCAGTCGCAGAACTCCTGGACGTTGCTCCATTTGCTTCGCGCCGCACGCTTTTCGTCGTGCTCGTTCAGCCAGTCTTCGTAGGCTATGGCCTTGAGCAGGTCGGCGACTACCGGCGCGGCCGGCTCGCGACGGGCACGTTCCTGCAGGCGCTCGATGAACTCGCAGAACTCGAGCAGCGGGGCGAGTTGACGTCCCGGGACGCGTTGCGCGAAACCTTGCTCGGTGGCCGCCGCGAACAGCGAGCGGTGACGTTCGCCGGCATAGCTTCCGAGCGCCTGCAGGGTGCTGGCGCCGACGCCTCGCCTGGGGGTGCTGACGGCGCGGATGAAGGCCGGGTCGTCGTCCTCATTCGCCAGCAGACGCAGGTACGCGGTGATGTCCTTGATCTCGGCCTTCTCGAAGAAGGACTGGCCGCCGGACAACAGATAGGGGATGCGCTGGTTGCGGAGGAACTGTTCGAGCGCTCGCGCCTGGAAGTTGCCGCGATAGAGGATCGCGTAGTCGCGAAAGGTCCCGCGATGTTCGAAGCGGTGCGCCTGCAGCTTCATCACCACCGCCTCGGCCTCCTTTTCGTTGTCCTGGCAGATGCTGACGGTGATCGGGTCGCCGTGGCCGAGGTCTGACCACAGCTGCTTGTCGAACAGTTTCTCGTTGTGCGAGATCAGCGCGTTGGCGGCCTTGAGGATGCGTACCGTCGACCGATAGTTCTGTTCGAGCTTGATCAGCTTGAGGCTCGGGTAGTCGCGCGGCAGTCCGCGCAGGTTCTCGATGTCGGCACCGCGCCAGCCATAGATCGCCTGGTCGTCGTCGCCTACCGCGGTAAACGCCGCGCGCGGTCCGGCCAGCAGCTTGAGCAGTCTGTACTGGCTGGCGTTGGTGTCCTGGTACTCGTCGATCAGCAGGTAGCGCAGGCGGTTCTGCCACTTCCCGCGCAGCTCTGGATGGTTTTCGAAGAGGGCCACCGGCAGCGCGATCAGATCGTCGAAATCGACCGCCTGGTACGCTTGCAGGGTCGCCGAATAACTGGCAAAGGCGTTGGCGGCGCTGAGTTCCGTATCGTTCCGGGCATCCTTGCGCGCCTCGTCCGGCGAACGCAGCGCGTTTTTCCAGTTCGAGATCAGCGATTGCACCTTTCGGATAGTCGCCTTGTCGACGCTGCCGGCGAGTTCCGAGACGATGGCCGAGCAGTCGGTGGCGTCGAGAATTGAAAAGTTGGGCTTGTAGCCGAGCGTGCGGGCTTCTTCGCGCAGGATGCGCACGCCGAGCGCGTGAAAAGTAGAGATCGTCAGCCCGGCCGCCGGCCTGCCGGCGAGCAGCTTGTTGACCCGCTCCTGCATCTCCTTCGCCGCCTTGTTGGTGAAGGTGATCGCGGCGATGTTGGCCGGGCTGAAGCCGCAGGATTCGATCAGGTAGGCGATCTTCTCGGTGATCACCCGCGTTTTGCCCGAGCCGGCACCCGCCAGGACCAGCAGCGGACCGTCGAGATAGCGAATTGCTTCGCGTTGCGCGGCGTTGGGGGACGACATCAAGGGATCAGGCTGAAAGGGGGGCGATTCTAGCATGGGGTCGCGAATGGTGGACCGGCCGGCATCGGCGCGGCAGCGGGAGCGGTGCTCCTCCTGCCGCTGGCTTCCGGGCGCTCGCCGCCCTTGCCACCTGGGCTGATTCGTCCGACCATAGCGGGCGTCGCTGCCAAGCCCCTTTGCCAATCCCGAGCCCCGCCATCATGCCGCCCCTGATCCGCCGTCTGCTTGTCGCCCTGCTGGTCGTCCTGATGATTGCCGCGGGCGTTTGGTGGGTGACCCGCCCGAAACCGGTGGCCGTGGTGGTCAGGGAGATCGAACGTGGCCTGGTCGAATCGACCATCGCCAACACCCGCGCGGGGACCGTCGAAGCCTGCCAGCGCACCAAGCTGTCGACCATCACCGGCGGCCGCATCGAGGTTCTGGCGGTGAAGGAAGGCGACCGCGTCCGCAAGGGCCAGTTGCTGATGAAGCTGTGGAACGACGACCAGCAGGCGCAGAGCGTCTGGTATTTGGCGCAGGTCGCTACGGCACGCCAGCGGGTCAATGAGGCGTGCGCCGTGGCCGCCAATGCCGACCGCGAAGCCGAGCGTCAGTCGGCCTTGCGGGCCAGGGGTTTCGTTTCCAGCGCCAAGGAAGAGACCGCCCGAAGTGAGGCGCATGCCCGGCGCGCCGGTTGCGACGCGGCCAAGGCCGACGTTGTCCAGGCCGAGGCGCGAGTCCGCCTGACCCGCGTCGAGCAGGGACGGACGGTGCTCTATGCGCCTTTCGCCGGCACCATCGCCAAGATCGTCGGCGAAGTCGGCGAGTACTCGACGCCGTCGCCACCAGGCGTGCCGACGCCGCCGGCGATCGATCTGATCGACGATTCGTGCCTCTACGTCAAGGCGCCGATGGACGAAGTCGACGCGCCGCGGATTGCTGCCGGGCAGCCGGTGCGAATCAGCCTGGACGCGTTGCCGAGGCGCTCTTTCGCCGGCCACGTCAAGCGCGTCGCGCCCTACGTTTCCGCGCTCGAGAAACAGGCGCGGACGGTCGATATCGAGGCCACTTTCGACGACCCGGCGGCGCCCGGCAAGCTGCTGGTCGGGTACAGCGCCGACGTCGAAGTGATTCTCGACGTTCGCCCGAACGTCGTCCGCGTGCCCACTTCGGCGCTGCTCGAGGGCGGGCGGGTGCTGCTCGCCGGCGCCGACGGCCTACTCCAGGAGCGGCAGGTCACGACCGGCCTCGCCAACTGGGAGTTTGCGGAGGTACTCGAAGGGCTGGCGCCCGGCGACCGCGTCGTGACCTCGCTCGAACGCGCTGGCGTCAAGGCCGGTGCGCCCTATTCGGTCGATGCATCGACGTCCGGGACTGGCCGCTAGCGGATGAGCGCGGCGCTGATCGAACTTGCCGGCATCGAACGCGTTTTCCACCTCGGCGACAGCGAGGTGCACGCGCTGCGCTGTCTCGATGTCAGCATCGCCGCCGGTGAGTACGTGGCGGTCATGGGGCCGTCCGGGTCGGGGAAATCGACGCTGCTCAACCTGCTTGGCCTGCTCGACCGCCCGGACGCCGGTACCTATCGGCTGGAGGGCCGCGACGTGACCACGCTGTCCGCGGAAGAGCAGGCGCGAGTCCGCAGCGAACGCATCGGTTTCGTCTTCCAGAGTTTTCACCTGGTGCCGCGGCTGACCGCCGCCGAGAATGTTGCCCTGCCGATGATTCTGGCGGGCATCGCGCCGACGCAGCGAGCGGCCAGAGTCGCGCAGACGCTACGCGACTACGGACTCGAAGACCGTGCCGGCCACCGTCCGGATCAGCTCTCCGGCGGCCAGCGCCAGCGCGTCGCCATCGCCCGCGCGACGATCATGCAACCGGCGGTGATCCTCGCTGACGAGCCGACCGGCAACCTCGACCGCGCCACCGGCGAGGAGGTGATGCGGCTGCTCGAAAAACTGAATGGCCAGGGCGTCACGCTGATCGTTGTCACCCACGATGTGGCGCTGGGCGCGCGCGCCCGCCGGCAGCTGCTGATGGAAGACGGAGCGCTGCAACACGATACCGTCGCCCGCCGCGAGGGAGTCGGCGACCCGTGCGCGCTCCCGACCTGATCCGCTTCGCCCGCGACGCGGCGACCGGCAACCCCTTGCGCAGCTTCCTGCTGGTGCTGGCGATGGCGATCGGGGTCGCCGCCGTGGTCGTTCTCACCGCGCTCGGCGATGGCGCGCGACGTTACGTGCTCAACGAATTCTCGTCGATCGGCAGCAACCTGGTGATCGTCCTCCCCGGTCGTTCGCAGACCGGCGGCTTCAATCCGGGCAACGCCGTCACCAGCACGCCGCGCGACCTGACCGTCGACGATGCGCAGGCGCTGTTGCGGGCGCGCTCGGTGCATCGCGTCGCGCCACTGGCGGTCGGCACGTCGGAAATCAGCGTCGGCGGCAAGTTGCGCGAAGTGATGGTCGTCGGCACTACCGCCGAGTTCATCGAGGTGCGGCGGCTGACCCTGGCCCAGGGGCGCTTCTTGCCACAGGGCGACTGGCGTCGAGGCGTTTCGGAAGCAGTGATCGGCGCCAAGGTGCGCGACGAGATGTTCGGTCATCGAAGCGCGCTCGGTCAGTTGGTGCGGGTTGGTGACCGGCGTTTCCGCATTGTCGGGGTCCTCGCTTCGAGCGGACAGGGGCTGGGGATGAATACCGACGAGCTGGTGATCGTGCCGGTAGCGCTGGCGCAGTCGATGTTCAACAGCAATACGCTGTTCCGGATCCTGGTCGAGGCCAGCGGCCGCGACGCCATCGAGCCGGCGCGGACGCAGGTCACCGAGATCATCAAGCTGCGCCACGAAGGTGAAGAGGACGTGACGATCATCACCCAGGACGCCGTTCTGGCGACCTTTGACCGTCTGCTCGGCACCATGACTCTGGCCGTTGCCGGCATCGCCGCGATCAGCCTGGCTGTCGCCGGCATCCTGGTGATGAACGTGATGCTCGTTTCGGTGACCCAGCGCACCGCCGAGATCGGCCTGCTCAAGGCTCTCGGCGCCACTGCCGCGACGATTCGCCAGGCTTTTCTGACCGAGGCGGCGATGCTCTCGGTGGCCGGGGCCCTGCTTGG
Organism: Accumulibacter sp.; assembly: GCF_029255145.1. GTDB lineage: Bacteria > Pseudomonadota > Gammaproteobacteria > Burkholderiales > Rhodocyclaceae > Accumulibacter. Next base: position 9,158 of record NZ_JAPUVQ010000087.1, on the reverse strand, counting down.
CTTTGTGCTTGGCCAGGCCGGCGCGGCGATCATCCGCCAGCTCTACCCCGCCTATCCGGCCTTTCCGCCCGATTGGGCGGTGCTCGCCGGGTTGGCGACCGCGCTGATCACCGGCGTCGTCTTCGGCGTTCTGCCCGCCGGCCGCGCGGCTCGCCTCGACCCCGTGCAGTCGCTGTCCAGGCGCTGAGCGAGCGCGTGCGCAAGTGAAAAGCAGCCGATGATCCGTCCCGGCGATTCATTGCAGCTGGCGCTGCGGGCGATTACCGCGCACCGGCTGCGCAGCTTTCTGACCTTGCTCGGGATCGCCGTCGGCATCGCGGCGGTGATCCTGCTGACCTCGATCGGCGAGGGCATCCACCGTTTCGTCCTGGCCGAGTTCACGCAGTTCGGCACCAACGTGATCAGCGTCGCGCCGGGCCGGACCCGGACTGCGGGACACGCGCCGACCGGCATTCCGACCTCGGTGCGGCCGCTGACCCTCGAAGACGCGCGCGCCCTCGAACGGCTGCCGCATATCACCGGCATGACCGCGACCGTCTGGGGCAACACCGAGGTCAATGCCAACGGGCGCCTGCGGCGGACCACGGTCAATGGGGTCAGCCCGGACATGCTCAAGGTGTTCAGCATCAAGGTGCGCAGTGGCCAGTTCCTGCCCGCCGAGGAGGCCGACAATGCGCGCGCCTTCATCGTCCTGGGAGCACGGCTCAAGGACGAGTTGTTTGGTACCGCCAACCCCCTCGGCGCGCGGGTAAGCGTCGGCGGCCTGCAGTTTCGCGTCATCGGTGTCCTCGAAGCCAAGGGCCAATTTCTCGGCATCGACCTCGACGATGCGGCCTACATTCCGACCGCACGGGCGCTCGAGTTGTACAACCGTGACGGGATCATGAAGATCGACCTGTCGTACGAGGAGGGCGTACGAGCTGCCGGCGTTAGCGCGCTGGTCAAGGCGACGCTGGCGGCGCGCCACGGTCGCGAGGATTTCACGATCACCACACAGGAAGACATGCTGCGCACCCTGTCGAACATCCTCGACGTGCTGACCATGGCCGTCGGTGCACTCGGCAGCATTTCACTGCTCGTTGGCGGCGTCGGCATCGTCACCATCATGACCATCGCGGTCAGCGAGCGTACCGGCGAAATCGGACTGCTGGTGGCGCTTGGCGCGCCGCGCCGGACGATCTTGGGGTTGTTTCTCGGCGAGGCGGTTGCCCTCTCGGCGCTTGGCGGGTTGCTGGGCTTGCTGCTCGGCATCGGGCTGGCGCAGTTGATCCGTCTGGCAGTACCTGCATTGCCGGTGCACACGCCGCTGAGCTTCGTCGCTCTCGCCGAGGCCATCGCCGTGGCCATCGGCCTGCTCGCCGGCGTGCTGCCTGCCAGACGGGCAGCGCGCCTGAACGCGGTGGACGCGCTGCGCGCCGAATGACGCGATGCGGGATCGCGACCATGCCCTTTGTCCCGCCGCGGCCGTTCGCTCGACCGGACTGTCGGAAAACTTTACACATGTGCAGGCGCCGGCCTGCTTGGCGGGAAAATGATCTGCCAAAACAGCGCGATGCCTTCTCAGGTATGATTCTTGCGTGCGTCAGTTCGGCCACAAAATGCGCCTGCGCCGTTGCGCAGGGAAAGCAGGCCGCCGAGTCTGGAGTTCGGTTACAGGCAGCGACCTTTTCTTGACTCTTCGACGTCTACCCACCAGAGAGGGACTACCTGATGAAGAAAATGCTTGGCGCATTGGCGCTGCTGGTTTCCGCAGGGATGCCGGTTTCGGCAAACGCGGGGTTACAGACACTTTCCGACCTGTTTGTTTTTGGCGACAGCCTGTCGGATGGCGGCAACAGCGGCTTGCTCAGCCAGGCGTATGCAGGACCCGGCGTGGTCTTCCCGCCGCCGCCCTATGCGGGTGGCCGGTACTCGAACGGCCCGGTTGCTGTCGAGTACCTGTGGCAGGGGTATCACCCCGGCAGTACCGCTTTCAAACCTTCTCTGGCCGGCGGGACCAACTATGCAGTCGGTGGCGCGACGACGGGGGTAACCAGCTTCAATACCATCACTCCGACCGTGCCAGCTGCCTTGCACCCAGCCTACGAGGGGACCAGCAACACCGGACAGCTTTTCGGCTCGGCCCAGCTTCCAGGGTTCTTCACCGCACCGAGCCCCAGCTTTAACCCGGCGACCTCACTCTTCGTCGTATGGTTCTTCCCCAACGATGTCTTCAACTGGCTCTACACGGGCATGCTGCCGGGAACCGTGTTTGGCGGCCCACCCGTGGCAGGCAACGTCGTCGATTTGATATCCAACGGCATCAGCAACATCGTCGGTACCATCGGCGCCCTCGCCGGTGCCGGCGCGCAGCACTTCCTGGTTCCGAATCTGCCCGACCTTGGTGCCATCCCGGCGGCGGGACCTGGGGGAAGCGCCGACCTCACGGACCTTACGCTGGCTTTCAACGCGGCGCTTGCCAGCACCCTGACGTTTGTCGGTGCCAACCTGCTGCCTCCTTCGGCCGATATCGTGCAGTTCGACCTCTACAGCCTGTTCAACGACGTTCTCGCTCATCCTGCCGCCTACGGATTTGACAATGCCACGGATCCCTGTTTCGTAGCTCCCAGTGGCCAGAGTGCCGGAGGTCTGTGTGCCGATCCTGACAAGTACGTGTTCTGGGACCAGGTTCATCCGACGACGGCTGCGCACGAAATCCTGGGAGCGGGTCTCTTCGCCGCAGTCGTGCCGGAGCCGGCTAGCGTCGCTCTGCTTGCGCTTGGCCTGTTCGGCATTGCCGCCGTTCGTCGGCGCGACTCGCTGTAGGCTGCCGCAACGCCGTCTGGGCCCCGCTTGCGCGGGGCCTGGCGAGCCAGGCGGGCTTGCCGCGGCGCTCGCCAGTGCGGGCGCGCGCTGCGACGATCAATATTTGCCAGGGAAACCGGATGACCGAGATGCCGCTGCGGATCTATCACAACAATCGCTGCTCGAAGAGTCGCGCAGCGTACCAGTTGATCACCGAAAAGGGTATCGCGGTGGAGGTCGTCGACTACCTCAGGACGCCGCCGAGCCGGGAAGAGCTTGGCGACCTGCTGCGCAAGCTGGGCATGAAGCCCGAGCAACTTGTTCGCCGCGGCGAAGCCGTTTTCAAGGAGCACTATGCGGGGCGCTCGCTGAGCGATGACGACTGGCTGGACGCGCTGGCCGAGCACCCGATCCTGATCGAACGGCCGATCGTCGTCCATGGCGAGCGGGCGGTTCTAGGACGACCCCCCGAGAAGGTGCTGGAACTGCTGTAGGCAAGGGTAAGGCGGCAAGGCGGCGGCAAGCGCCGCCGCCGGAGCAAGTCCCTACTTTCGCGAGCCGGTCCTGGCCGACCACGAATCCCTGAGCGTCACCGTCCGGTTGAACACCGGCGCACCGGCTTGCGAGTCGACGCGATCAGCGACGAAATAACCGTGCCGCTCGAACTGGAAGCACTCTTCGGGCTGGGCATTCTTCAGCGACGGCTCAAGCCAGGCCTTGATGACGCGCATGCTGTCCGGGTTGAGGTCGTCACGGAAGTCGCGTTCGACGCCCTCGGGGTCGCCCTCACGCCTGGCGCCCGGCGAGGGAACCGCGAACAGACGGTCGTACAGGCGAACTTCGGCGGGGCAGGCATCGGCTACCGAAAGCCAGTGCAGGTTGCCCTTGACCTTGTAGTTGTCGGCGCCCGCGCTGCCGCTCTTCGAGTCGGCAAGGTATTCACAGTGGACGGCACTGACCAGCCCGTGTTCGTCGCAGTCGAAGCTGGTGCATCTGACCACGTAGCCATGGCGCAGACGCGCCATGTTGCCGGGATAGAGGCGGTGGTAGCCCTTGCTCGGCTGCGCCATGAAGTCCTCGCGTTCAATCCACAACTCGCGGCCGAAGGGCACTGCGCGGGTTCCCATTTCCGGCTTGAGCGGATGATTGGGGGCAAGGCACTCTTCGCGGTCGCCGGCCGGGTAGTTGTCGATGATCAGCTTCAGCGGATCGAGCACCGCGACGCGGCGCTCGGCTGATTCGTTAAGCACTTCACGCATGCTGTCTTCGAGCAGCGAGTACTCGATCAGCGAATCCGATCGCGAGACGCCGACGCGTTCGGCGAACAGGCGAAAGCCCGCTGCGGGGTAGCCGCGGCGGCGCGCCCCGACGAGGGTCGGCAGGCGCGGGTCGTCCCAGCCGGCGACGTGTTTTTCCTCGACCAGCTGGATCAGCTTGCGCTTCGAGAGGACAATGTAGGTCAGGTTCAGGCGCGAGAACTCGATCTGCTGCGGCAGCGGCCGCTGCAACAGCCCACCTTCGGCCAGGCGTTCGAGCAGCCAGTCGTAGAATGGCCGCTGGTCGGCGAATTCGAGCGTGCAGATCGAATGGGTGATGTTTTCGAGCGCGTCCTCGATCGGGTGGGCGTAGGTGTACATCGGGTAGACGCACCAGCGGTCACCGGTGTTGTGATGGCTGGCGTGGCGAATGCGGTAGATCGCCGGGTCGCGCAGATTGATGTTCGCTGCCGCCATGTCGATCCGCGCGCGCAGGATGTGTGCGCCGTCCGGAAACTCGCCCTGCTGCATGCGCTTGAAGAGATCCATGCTCTCCTCGGCGCGGCGCTCGCGAAACGGCGAGTCGGCTCCGGCTTCGGTCAGCGTGCCGCGACTGGCGCGCATTTCGTCGGCGCTCTGGCTGTCGACGTAGGCGTGGCCGCTGCGGATCAGGTATTCGGCGAATTCAACCATCCAGTCGAAGTAGTTGGAGGCGAAGTAAAGGTTCGACTCGCTCTCCGCCTGACCTCCGGAGGTCGGGCCGGCCCACGAAAAGCCGAGCCATTGGACCGCGTCGATGATCGAGTCGACGTACTCCTGCTCCTCCTTTTCCGGATTTGTGTCGTCGAAACGCAGATGGCAGCGGCCGCCGTAATCCTGCGCCAGTCCGAAGTTGAGACAGATCGATTTGGCATGGCCGAAGTGCAGGTAGCCGTTCGGTTCGGGTGGAAAGCGGGTGCGGATCTTCGCCGGATCCAGGGGGCCGGCGAGCTGCTGCGGACCCGGACCGGGGTGGCCGGACCACTTGCGCGAGGCGTGCTTGCCGGCGGCGAGGTCGGCCTCGATGATGTTGCGGATGAAGTTGGTGCTGGCAACGGCGGCGGTATACGCCGCCTTGCTGGTGGTCTCCTGGCTCACGGGGGCAGTCCTTGATTCGCGAAGCTTCGCATTCTAACCGGCTGCGCCGGCTTTCGCCGCCAGCGCGTGCGCTCTGGCTTCGAAAGCGCTGACCATGGTGGTTGCCATCGGCAGGATCAGCAGCTGGATCACCGGCATCAGCCACAGCGAGCGCGTCTCGCAGTCGAGCGCAAAGTCGACGTGGCAATGGTCATCGGCCAAGGGCGAAAAGGTCCAGCGGATGTCGAAGCGGCAGAACGAGCGGTCGTCGGACAAGACCGTGATCTGGCGCGGACGCTCGAGCTCGGTGCGCGTTCGGAAGCGATGCATCAACAGTCCCAAAGCCAGTCGCTGCTCGGTTTCGTAAGCGTCGTCGCCGCGGTGCACGATTTTCGCGTCGAGCATCAGCGGCACGAACTCCGGGTAGCGTTCGACGTCGGCCACGACGTCGAACAGCCATTCGGGTGACAGGGCAATGGCGCGGCTCTCGCGATGGGTTGCCACGGGCTTCGGTCTCTGCGGTCTCGCTGGTCAGGTTCGTAGCGGTCTCTTGGCAGCACCAGTCGCCGAATCTTGAGCTGCCAACCCGCGCCAGGAGTGGTCAGGCGGCGCCAGCCCTGGGCAATGGTCTCGATGATAGCAAGATTGACCTCGGCGATGGCCGCGCAGGGCCGGCGCTCTCCCGCTTCGCTCGCCGGCGGCCGTGGCCTTTGCGCTCAGCCCTTCGGACGGCTGAAGCGGTTGAGGTTGTTCATCATCTCGATCATGGCCGGCCGGATCTCGTTCTTGGCCTGGTCGGTATCGCTGACCGGCCGGTCGTCGGCGTCCAGCACTTCCTGGCGGACGGCACCCGCGGCGTTGACCGGGAAGGCGATCTTGAACTTCTCGCCGATGTAGGCAACGCGGTGCCAGTCGGCGGCAACCGCATAATCGCGGTGAAAGTCGGGCGCCAGCAGGTCGTAACCCAGCGAGTAGTCGGCCGGCGGATTCTGTACGCCAAGCAGCGGCATCAGCGTTGCCGGCAGGTCGAGGTGGCTGGTGATGCCGCGGATGACGCGGGCCTTCTCGCCGGGAACCCACAACACGGCCGGGGTGCTGGTCTGATAACGGTTGAATTCCGCGGCGTGCCCCCAACGGCTGCTGCGATCCATGAATTCCTCGCCATGGTCACCGACGACGATGACAATGGTGTTATCGAGGAGGTGCTGCTGGCGCAGATGGTCGACGACGCGCCCGATCTGCTGGTCGACGAAATGAGCGGCATTGAGGTAGCGGTTCTTGATCGGCACCATCTGCTTCTCGAAGTCGGCAGACAGGTAGTTGAAGTCTTCGAGATACGGCCGGGCGATGACGCTTTCCGGCGGGAAGGTGTAGTTGGCGTGGGTGGCCTCGAAGAACATGTAGGTCATGAACGGCCGGGAACGATCGCGACCGTCGATGAACTTGAGGATATCGTCGACGTTCTGCTGGTCGCGCTGCCATGCGGGCGCACCTTCGGCGATCACGTGCATGTCGGCAGGGTTGATCTGCGCGAAGACCGTCTTGTTGAACGCCGGATAGGTGAAGCCCTGGCTGGTGTGCAGGCTGAACTGGTAGTTCTGCTGCTGCAGTACGTCGATCAGGACCGGCGACCGCCGCGCGTCGATCATCGGAAACCAGTAGTTCCCGTAGAGTCCGTAGAACATCGAGAAGATGCCCATCTGGGTGGTGTTGCCGCCGCTGTAGTGCTGTTCGAGGCGCAGCGACTGCTCGGACAGCTTCCAGAGCTGCGGCATGATCTGGCGGTCGAGCAGGTCGAAGCGCAGTGACTCGGCGATCAGCCAGACGATGTTCAGCGGCCGCGCTGGCGCTTCGACGCGCAGCGGCACCAGCGGATAGTTCAGCCCGCTGTGCTTGACGCGCACGCCGTCGTCGGCTACTGCGCCGGTATCGATCCCCAGGCGCTTTGCCAGCCTGCTGTAGGTGGTCGGCAGGTACAGCGGATAGCTCTCGCTGGCCCGGAGAATGGGCTGATAGTGCGCGGCGGCGCTGTAGCCGTAGGCCAGGCGCTCGCTGATGGTCAGGCCCAGGATGGCCAGCAGTACCCAGCGCGCGCGCGGCGCCCAGGAGATCGGCCCGCGGTCTGAGGTGCGTCGGGTTGTCCAGTAGTAAGTCGCCGCCTGCAGTGCCAGCAGCGCGAGGGCCACCAGCGTCGCGGTCAGTTCGGTACTGCCGCTCGCTCCCAGCGAGGCGATTCCGCCCGGTGAGAAGACCAGGTCGAGGACGAAGCCGTTGATATGGAAGCCGTACATGCCATAAATGACCCGGTCGGCGAAGAGCAGCACCTGGATTGCCCCGGTCAGGCCGATCAGCACGCCGGCGAGCACCGCCAGGCTTATCCGGCCGGCGCGTGTCGCGCCGCCGCGCGATAGCAGCCAGTGCACCAGGTAGCCGGCGATCAGCGCTGGCAGCAGGTAGATGAACGCGTAGCTGGCGGTCGTCGCCACCGTCCACAGGGCGACCGCCGGGGTGCTGTAGGCCTTGGCGCTGGTAAAGGCGCTGACATGCAGGACCACCCACAGTCCGGTGAGGAAGAAGAAGCGGTTGATGCTGTGGCGAGAGGGCAATTGGCTCATGGGCAGCGTTGGCGTAATCGGGAGGATACCCATATCTTAGCGGGTAAACCTTCGCGCGGACTTAAGCGGAGCCCGCGCGAAGGAGTTCGCGCTGGCGGCGGGAGCAATTCCACGTCCACCGACGGCTTATCTGAGAACGCAGTGTTGTAGGATAATTAGTCGTTTCTAATGTTCGAGGAAGTCATCCGGTGACCGCTGCCCTGTCTACGCGCTTGCGCTTTGCCGAAGTCGTCCGCGACTTCTCGCCGGGCTGGTTCGCCGTGGTGATGGGGACCGGGGTGCTGAGCATCTCGACGCTGACCCTTTCCGCGCGTTGGCCGATCCTGGAGGCGTTCGCCTGGGGCCTGCATGGCGTCAACTTGCTGGTCTTCGGGATCCTGGCAGTCCCCTGGCTGGCCCGTTGGGTCAGGCACCGCGACCTGGCGCTGGCGACGCTGAAGCATCCGGTGCAGGCCAGCTTCTACCCGACCGTGGCCATTGCGATGCTGGTCATCGCCGCCCAGTTCCTGGTCTTTGGCGGGCACGGCGAACTTGCCTTGCTGTTCTGGTGGCCGGGGATGGCGCTCACCTTCGTTTTCAGCTTTGCCGTGCTCTACGCCATGTTCAGTGGCGAACACGTCGGACTGGAGCACGTGACACCGGCCAATTTCATTCCGGCGGTCGGCTTGGTGGTCATCCCGATTGCTGGCGGCCCGCTGCTCGGTCAGCTGCAGGGAAGCTCCAGGGATCTGGCGCTGCTGGCCAATGTCGTCGGTCTCGGCGCGGGTTCGCTGATGTACCTGGGTCTGCTGGCTCTGACACTGCAGCGCAAATATCTGGCGAAGCCGGCATTCGGGGTCATGGCGCCGACGGTGTGGATCCATCTCGGGCCGATTGGCGTGATCCCGGTAAGTCTGCTCAATCTTGCCGAGCACCTGCCTTTTTCCGCGCCGAGTGGCACCTTGCTCCTTGCCGGCCTTCTGCTGTGGGGCTTTGGCGTGTGGTGGGTGGTAATGGCCGCGCTGCTCACGGTGGCGGCTCGGCGTCGCGGGCTGCTGCCCTTTGCGTTGTCCTGGTGGGGATTCACCTTCCCGCTCGGCTCGTTCGTGTCGGCCAGCTTCCGGCTCGGGCGCGCTGCCGGACTGCCAGGCGTCGAACTGGTCGGGATCGGCTGCTGGGCGCTGCTGCTGGCCCTCTGGCTGCTCACAGTTTGGCACACGCTGCGCGGCATCGGCAGCGGCGCCGTGTTCCGCCCACATCCCTGACCGGATCGCTGGCGATGTCGGCTAGCAGCCTGTCGGACTTTCCCGGCGCCAGATCCATATATGATATAATCATGCCTCTTCGAACCATCGAGTCGTCGCATGTCAAACTTTATCGTCGCTGACCGCCAGACGGCCTATCTGCT
>NZ_JAPUVQ010000086.1:0-8636 GCF_029255145.1 Accumulibacter sp. | reverse complement strand
TGATCAAGAACCTCGTCCACATTAAACCAAACCGGTCATCCCCCAGAAAATTCACGCAAAAGCCACATTTATCACATGCTTACAAGAACGGGGTATGACTTTGTTCTGATACGTTGAGAGCATTGCCTGGCGACCGCCTCCGACGAGGCGGGGTTCTGCCCGGTGATCAGCAGACCATCGCTGACGACATGCGGCTGCCAGTCGGCCCGCTTGATATACCGGGCACCGCACTGCTCAAGCATGTCTTCGACCAGAAAGGGGACCACACGCGCCAAGGCAACCGCCTGCTCTTCGCTGTTCGAGAAACCGGTCACCTGCTTGCCCTGCACCACGGGCTTGCCGTCAGGTGCCTTGGCACGGAGCAGCACGGCAAGCGCGTGACAGACCGAGGCCACGGGTTTGCCCGCCAGGAGCATCGCCTCGATCAAACCGATCGACGACGCATCCTCGGCAAGATCCCACAGCGGGCCATTGCCCCCGGGGTAGAACACGGCATCGAAGTCGTCGGCATGAACCTCGGACAGCCTGCACGTGCTGGCTAACACCGCCTGCGCCACCGGATCGGCCTTGAAGCGGTGAGTCGATTCGGTTTCGCAAGCCGGATCGTCGCTCTTCGGGTCGAGCGGCGGGTGACCGCCGAGGGGTGAGGCCAGCGCGACTTCGGCGCCGGCGTCCTGGAACACGTAGTACGGCGCCGCAAACTCTTCCAGCCAGAAACCGGTCTTTTCGCCGGTATCGCCGAGTTGATCGTGCGAGGTGATGCCCTTAGTATCTTCATGTCGTTTCCTGCTACAGGTAAGTATCGTTCTTGTTCAGTCACTGCCGACGCGAATGATCAGCTTGCCGAAATTGCGGCCTTCGAGCAGGCCGATGAACGCTTGCGGGGCATTTTCCAGACCAGCGACGATGTCTTCGCGAAACTTGATCTTGCCACCCTTGATCCAGGTGCTCATCTGGCTGGAGAACTCGCCGTATCGATCGCCGTAGTCGTCGAAGAAGATGATGATGATGATGAAGCCCTGCATCTTGATGCGCCGGGTGAGCAGCGTACGGGTCAGCAGCCCGAGTCGATCCGGCCCTGCCGGCAGGGTGGTGTCGTTGTAGCGGACGATCAGCCCGCACACCGGCACCCGCGCCTTGACGTTGAGCAGGGGCAGGACGGCGCCGAGGGCCAGCGGGGGGTGCGTCGTGCGCGTATCGAGCCGGGTCAGGTCGTGTCGGCGAGGGCGTAGTCCTGCCAACCGCCGTAGCCGACGACCAGGTCGGCGGGCTGATAGTCCAGGTGCCGGGAGGCTTGCACGCGGGCGACGGTGCCGCCGACCATCACCTCACCGACCGCCAGCGGCGACGCGTACGACGGCACATCGCTCATCCGACCGCGCATGTACGGGTCAAGCGAGAGATACAGGGTGCGCAGCAACACCTGCCCGGCGCCGGGAACGGGAATGTCGCCTTCAGCAAGGCGGAAGTTCTCGGCGGTCGGCGCGTCGACCGGGCGGGAGTCGAGGACGATCCGCCGATTGACGGTAGTGCTGTGGGCCATACTGCCTGTCTCTTCGGAGTGAAATAGCCGCCGCGTCGTCAAAGCCTTGGCTCGCTCGGCTCGCCGCGTTGGTTGACGGTGATTGTAGCGCCGGGACGAGCGTTCATCTGGACGCGATGTTCCTCGCCGCGAAAATCGTAGGTAACGTCCCAGTAGTCGGGCCGGCCGTGGCTGGCCACGTTCTCGCAGCGCTCGACGTCGCGGCTATGCACCTGCTGTCCACCATCGCCGCGACCGCGCCACCGGCCGTGGCGATATCCTGGCCGCGTCCGCCACCGACCTGATGACCGAGAATGCCGCCAATCACGGCGCAAGCAAGCGCACCTGGAATTTTGAAAGTGCTGACTTCCTCGACGACCTGTTCCCGCTCGACCCAGCAGCGGCGTTCGGGGGGTCCGACCACCGCGCGGGCCGAGGTGACGCTCGCATCATACAGGCGCTCGTTGCCAGTTCGACGATAGTCGGCGGCAAGCACGGGAACGGGTGCATAACGCGATTCCTCGACGCGCGAGTTCCTGCCGACGATCCGCGCCGACGAAACGCGGTCATTCACGCCCATCGCCGCCAGGGACGGATACCTGCCCGGACGCAGGACGACACAGCGACCGGTGAAGCGGATGTCTTCGCAGACTTCCCAGGGTTGCGTGAAACCACGAGCGACGAGGCGCGGTCGTTGAAGCCATATCGCTCGAAGTTGCGGACCAGTTCATTGGTGGTGAACGAGCGGCCGGCGAAGCCTTCACGCTCGTAAAAGGTGACCTGTGCGGCCGCCTGGGTGGCAAGGACGATGCTGGCCAATGCCGGGGTGTTTCTCAGGGTTGCGTTCATTGATGCCTCGTGCATTGAGCGGCGTGTCGCGAAGCCAGCGGCGAAGCTCGGCGGTCCCGGGGCCGAGGCGCAGCGCGCTGACGATGCGGAAGGGGATCGGAGGACTGCGGCGTCACTGACCACACGGCAGGACGTTGCCGCAATTCGCGACGACTCCACCATGGTTCTCCCTGCGCGGCAGGCCTTCTGTGCGCGTGCGTACATACCGGACAAAATATTTTCTCTATCGTCCTGCTCATCCATGAACCCCTTGCCCGTCGTACCCGCCGCAATCACGCAGTCGACACCCGAGGCACTCGCGCTGTCGGGGGCCTGGACGGCGCGCGGGCTCGGCGCCATCGGGCGGCAACTCGATACCCTGGCGGTGCCGGCCCGATCGGCAATAGTCATCGATGGTTCGCGCATTGCCGCTCTCGATACCGCCGGCGCCTGGGTTCTGCAGAAACTTCTGCAGCGCTTGCGCGGCGAGGCCGGCGTCGTGCAGGTGCGTGAACTGCGCCCGGAATTCGCCAGGCTGCTCGAAGTCGTCGACCCGCAGACGATGGATCAGACGGCTCCGCCTGCCCGTGCGCCGGCCTCGACACTCGACCAGGTCGGCCGCAGCGCTGTCGCCGCCGGCGCTCAGGCCATTGCGCTACTCGGCTTCGTCGGTGAGATTGCGGTGGCATTCGCTGGCTGCGTCGCGCGCCCGGCGCGCTTTCGCTGGCGGCCCATTCTGTACAACCTGCGCAGCGCCGGCTTCGACGCGCTGCCGATCGTCGGGCTGCTGTCGTTCCTGCTCGGCATTGTCGTCGCCTACCAGGGTGCCGACCAGCTCAGGCAATACGGCGCCAACATTTTCATTGCCGACCTCGTTGGCCTGTCGATGCTACGCGAGTTCGCACCCCTGATCACGGCGATCATCATCGCCGGGCGCTCGGGTTCCGCCTATGCGGCGCAGATCGGCACGATGTCGGTGACCGAGGAGATCGATGCGCTGCGCACGCTCGGCATTGCACCGCTGGACCTGCTGGTGCTGCCCAAGGTCCTCGCCCTCTCGATCGCGCTGCCACTGCTGACGGTGTTCGCCGACGTGCTCGGTGTTTTCGGCGGCATGCTGATGGCGCGCGCACAACTTGGCGTTGGCTTCGGCGAGTTTCTCGACCGTTTCGTCAAGGCGGTGAGCGTCACCGCGTATCTGGTCGGCATCTGCAAGGCGCCGGCATTCGCGATCATCATCGCCGTGATCGGCTGCTTTCAAGGCTTTCGCACCCGCGGCGGCGCCGACAGCGTCGGCCGCCAGACGACGCGCAGCGTCGTGCAGTCGATCTTCCTGGTGATCGTCGCCGACGCCCTGTTCTCGGTCGCCTTCAGTGCGCTGGATCTCTGACGTGCCAAGCAACAAGCAAGCGGCGGACGCAGCCGCCATCGAACTCAGCAAGGTATCGACACGCTTCGGCGAACATGTCGTGCATACGGAAATCGACCTGCAGGTGCGCCGATCGGAGGTGTTCGCGCTGATCGGTGGCAGCGGCTCCGGCAAATCGACCCTGCTGCGCGAAATGATCCTGCTGCAACGCCCTAACTCGGGCACGATCCGGGTGCTCGGCGTCGACCTGCAGGACATCGGCGACGACGAGGCGCTGGCGTTGCGCCGGCGCTGGGGCGTGATGTTCCAGCACGGCGGCCTGTTCGGCTCGTTGACCGTGCAGGAAAACGTCGGCCTGCCGCTACGCGAGCACACCCGGCTCGACGACGCCCTGATCGACGAAATCGCGGCCTGGAAGCTCGCCATCACCGGACTCAAGCCAGAGGTCGGCGCACAGTATCCGTCGGAACTCAGCGGCGGCATGATGAAACGGGCCTCCCTCGCTCGGGCACTGGCCCTCGACCCCGAACTGCTTTTCCTCGACGAACCGACCGCCGGCCTCGACCCCGACAGCGCCGGCGGCGTCGACCAACTCGTACGCAAACTCCGCGACCTCTTCGGTCTGACCATCGTCATGATCACGCACGACCTCGACCTGCTATGGCAGGTCGCCGACCGCGTCGCGGTTCTCGGCGAGGGCAAGGTGCAAGGCATCGGCTCGATGTCCGAGCTGTCGCAAATGGCGCACCCCAGCATCCGCAAGTTCTTCGAAGGGCCGCGTGGGCGGGCGGCGCAGGAACAGGAAAGGCACCAGGCCGAGCTGAATGCCGGCGGAAAACCGTGAGGGCAGCATGGAAACCAAGGTGAACTACCCGCTCGTCGGCGCATTCGTGCTGGTCCTCGGCTCCGTGCTCGTCGCCGGCATTCTCTGGCTCGCCTCGGGCGGTGCTTTCCAGAAGACCTATGACCTGTATCTGGCGATCGTCGACGAGTCGGTGGCTGGTCTCAATGTCAACGCGCCCGTCAAGTACAACGGCGTCGACGTCGGCAAGGTGCAGCAGATTCAACTTGACCCGGGCAATCCGGAACAGGTAAACCTCCTCTTCGCCATCGAGCGCGGTACGCCGATTCGGGAAGATACCGTCGCCGTCCTGAAGACGCAGGGCTTGACAGGCATCGCCTATATCGAACTCAGCGGCGGCACGCGCGAGTCACCGCCATTGCGCACCGCGGAAGGCAGCGATTATCCGGTGATTCACACCAAGCCCTCGCTCGCTGCGCGGCTCGAAAATCTGCTCACTACCGTGCTGACCAAGCTCGACAGCCTGTCGAACAACGTCAATGCCATCCTCAGCGACGCGAACCGCAAAGCCTTCGCCGGCGCGCTCGCCGACATCGCCGTCGTGGCGCACACCATCGCCGCGCGCAAGGACGCGCTCGACTCGGGAATCAAGCATGCCGCCCGGACTTTCGAGAACGCCTCGCGGGCGACCGCGCAGGTCGGGCCGGTGATCGATCGCATCGGCCGCAGTGCCGAAGCTGTCGGGAAAATGTCAAGCGAGGTCGCCCGCACCAGTGCCAGCGCCCGCAAGACGGTCGACGCGGTCGGCGCCGACGTGCAGCGCTTCGGCGCGGAAACGCTCCCCGAACTGGAACGGCTGCTCGAAGAACTCACCGTCCTGTCGGCTTCGCTGCGGCGCCTGTCCGAGCAGACCGAACGCAATCCGGCGAGCCTGCTGTTCGGTCGCCGGCCGGCGCCCGAGGGGCCCGGCGAATCCTCACCAACACGACCAGGACTGCCATGACCCGTATATCCCTCGCACCCCTCGGCCGGCTGTGCGCCGTCGGTCTGCTGTTGACCGTCGGCGGTTGCGGCGCACTCCGTTCGACGGGAACGCCACCGCCGGCCTTCTACGCGCTCGACAGCGCGCGGATCGAGACTGCAGTCGCCAGGCCTGCCCCGGCGACATCGTCAAAGGCGGCGCCTGCCCTGATCGTCAATCCCCCGCGGGCCGCGGCGGGCTTTGACAGCCAACGCATCCTCTACGTACGCGAGCCCCACCAGCTCGAGTATTTTGCGCACAGCGAATGGGTCGACACGCCGGCGCGCATGCTGGCGCCGCTAATCGTCTTCGCCGCCGAGAACAGCGGCACCTTCCGCTCGGTCATGCTGGCGCCGACCGCCGCCGCCGGCGACCTGCGGCTCGATACGGAAATCGTGCGCCTGCAGCAGGAATTCGCCAGCCAGCCGAGTCGCGTCCATTTCACGTTGCGCGCGCATCTGGTGGACAACACGACGCGCCGGGTGCTGGCGTGGCGCGTGTTCGATGAGTCGGTTGCTGCCGCGACCGAGGATCCCTACGGCGGCGTCGTTGCCGCCAATCGCGCAGTGCAGACGGTACTGGAGCAACTTGCAGGTTTCTGTGCCACGGCCGCAGCGCAATGGCAGCCAGCCACGCCCGTACTGCCGTAACGCATTGCCGGATAAACGACTGCACTGCCATCCACCGGGTTCTGGGCCCATCACCAACACGAGGCGACGCCCAAACGCAACATGATGGTCGAGCCGGAAGCGCTGATCACCGCTTTCCGGCACGTGGCGCAATATCGCTCGACTTCACGCGCGCATCCGCCTTGGCCTGGTTAATGAGTAAGGCACAGTCGCTATCCTTGTCGTTGCCAAAGTCGAGCAGCGGTATCAGTACTCCCACACCTGACGTCACCGCACCCAAAGCCACCGCGAGAGCGCCGCGCGCAATGACGCCGCCCATTTCAGGTCGTACCGTCGGGCTCTTGAACGTGCCCGCGATAACGATGGGGCCGCGCAGCGACGCCAGACTGAAGCCCTTCGACTGGGGCACCAATCTGACGTTGAGCGATTCGTCGGTGAAGTCGACGTTGCCACTACCGGTAATGTTGACCTTGGGTGTATCGAGCACCAGGTCCCGCACACTGAAGACGCCATTAATCGCTTTGAAATTGCCCACCATGCAGCGAATCGGAACCAGATGGTCGCCACCCAGCATTACCAGTAGCGAATTGGCCATGTCAAGGTTCGACAGCCGGAGAACCAACTCCCCAACCGACCCACCATCCATGATCAGAGCGGCTTCGCCGTTGGCCGAGGCGAGCATCTGCGCTACCGAGTTGCCGTTACCAGCCAGTCTGGCACGCCCCCCCATCGTGCCGGTATTGGAGTCAGCCAGCCTGAAAGTCGGAAACAACTGATCCAGGTGCAGACCTTTCGCGGTGGTGTCTACACGTATCGCGATGGGCAGGTGGCGCCCGTCCATTTCGATGCGCGACACCAGATTTCCGCCAGCGATGCCGAACTCGATCGGTGCGAGCTTCAGCACACCGTCGTTTACGGTGAGACGCGCATTCATCTTGTTGAGCAGCATGCTTTCGGTGAGAATCTTCTCGCCATGGAAATGCACATCCGCGTTCGCCGCGTTCAGCTTTTCCAGACTGAACGGCTCAGCCGGCAGCACCTTGTCGCTGGGCGGCGAGGTCCGGCTCGGCTGCGTACCGCGCTCAGCTCCGATGAAGCCGCCGAGGTCTTTCATCAGCAGTTGTCTTGAGACCAGGTCGGCGCTGATCATTTGGGGCCGCTGACCCCGATCAACAGTGAAACTTCCGGCCAGATCGCTTTGCCCCACCGTCCCCTTGAAGCGGCGAAAAGTCCACACGTTTCCGTCATGATCCAGATATCCGACGAGCTTGTACGCAGGTGTCGGCGGCAATGGCACACCGATGATCGGAAAGAGTAACGCCAGGTCGCTACCTTCAAGCTTGAAATTCAGTTCCTCGCCCTTGAAATGCAGAGGATCGAGCAAGCGACCCTCAATGCTGGCCTTGGTGTTTCCCAGCATCGCATTTGCTGTGATCGGGTAGGGATTATCGGCGCTGCGTAGACTCAGCAGCCCGCCACCGCGCGCGTGCAGTGTCGTCGGCAGGCCCTTGAAACGGCCTCTGCCCGCAACTTCGAGCCTGCGTTCTGGATCATCCTTGCCGTCTTCCAGCGTTTTGATGTCAAGCGCCAGTTCGGTATGGTTGTTGCGATCCCGATACGTCACGCTGCCGTGATCTATGGTCAGCACGCCGATGGTCGGAAAATCGACAGATTTGTTCTTGTCCTGCTCGTCGAAGACCCAGTTGGGCACGTCATCCTGACTCACCTCAAGCAGCACCTGAGGCTCGAACAACGCGACTTCGGGAAATTCCACCCTGCCGATCAGAAGCTTGAAGGGGTCGATCGTGAACTCCAGGCGCTTGATCTCGACCATCGCGGGGTCGGGACTCCAGGCTGCATTGCCGAAGACCACGTTGTTGGCAACGATGCGCGGCCGCCATGAAAGATGCACGCTCAGATCGCCGTTGACTGCGACGCTTCTGCCAGTAGCGCTACTGATCCGGCGCGCAATCGGCTCACGCAACCCGTTCCAGTCGACAAGCATGACGATCAGCACCACCAGTGCGAGAAAAACGCCAGTTGTCCATTTGAGCGAACGCGTCAGGGTCATAACGGTGCAGGAGGGAATGCGGGTGATGTTTCCAGGAAGAGCCTGCTCAAAGGGTGGCCCAGCGCAACAGGTGCGCGCCAGATGCAGCCAGCACAAAATTGCCGCACCGGGGAGGACGTTCCGGGCAAAGTGCTGCGGGCATTCGTGAACCAAGGAGAAGAATAAAAACGAACGCCCTTAGCGAACATACGTCATCGTCGCCGCTTCCCTCCGTACGCTGCCGCACACAAGCCGCCACATTCCCTCGTGTTGCCACTATAGTGGTCCCTGGAAATCAGACAGTGGTTTAAGCTGTGCTCCATCATAGGAGCGAGAAGCGATGAGTGAAGCCACTACGCGGAAGGTACATACGCCGGAGTTCAAGGCCAAGGTTGGTCTGGAGGCGGTACGCGGG
>NZ_JAPUVQ010000085.1:0-16489 GCF_029255145.1 Accumulibacter sp. | reverse complement strand
ACCCCCTACGATCCGCCCCCGTCATCTTGCTCGAAGCAAGCTGGATATCTTCAATATGGACGGCTTCGAGAGAAACCTTGCTTTCAGCTACCGTGGCGACCCTCATCAGCAATACCTCCAACCTAATAATCTACTAAAAGTATCGCATACAACGGTATGAAAAATAGAGGATATAGCCTTACTTGCCGCGGAACTGCACGAAATCGAGCCGTTCGACTACCTCTTCACTCTACAGCGCCATGTGGCGACCGTTGCGCTCGATCCGTCCGCCTGGATGCCTTGGAACTATACCGAGGCGCTGGCCCGCGCCGAGGCCGCCGTCGCCAACGAGGCTGAAGCGCTGCCCGACTGAGTCGCACAACGGCAGGGTCTCGCCGCTCTTCTTGCTCGCCCGAGCATCCTCCAGGAGCGAGATCGCCCCCGCGCCGCGGTGGCTTGCGTAGGGTTGCGTGGGATTTGCAGCGTTGCCGAAAGCACACGTGCTGTCACAACTCGTGTGCGCCTGCCAGGTAAGCAAGGGAAATGTTTCGTGCCCGCTGATCGCATCGCTGCAAGGCGAAGCGAGTCTCGCAACGTCGGCAGGGGACGAGCTTGGGCGAGCGATGCCTTAACGTACGATCTTTTCCGTTTCGTGAGCTGACCCCAAAAATCGCTTCCGAAGAACCCTCGCATCAGCAGCCAGCGCTCCGTGGTGTGCCTTGGCGAAGGCCCTGTCGCCGCCGACAGACCGTGACTTCATTTGCCGCACTGGCGATCGAGTGGTAGATTGCCGGGGCTGGTGCTGTAGTCGGCGCCCCTTCCCTCTCGGTCAGCGCTGCCAATGCCACAAGTTACTGCCAATAAGCTGCAGATCGAGTACGAAGTATTTGGCTCGGCGTCCGCGCCGGCCATCCTGCTGATCATGGGCCTGGGCGCGCAGTTGAGCCGTTGGAACATCGAGCTCTGCGAGGCCCTCGTCGAACGTGCTTACCGCGTGATTCGTTTCGACAATCGCGACTGCGGCTTGTCGAGCAAGATCGATGACGCCGCCGTTCCGAATGTTGGCCAAGCGCTGCGCAGTGGCCTGCCGCTGACGGTTCCATACTCGCTCGCCGACATGGCCGCCGATAGCATCGGCCTGCTCGACGCGCTGTCGATCGAGCGGGCGCACATCGTCGGCGCGTCGATGGGTGGAGCCATCGCCCAAATCGTTGCCGCGGCTTATCCGCAGCGCACGCTGTCGCTAACCTCGATCATGTCCACCAGCAGCAATCCGGACCTGCCACCGCCGACGGAGCGGGCGTCGCGAGCCTTGCTGGCTCCCTTGCCGGCAACCCGGGACAAGGAAGCTCTGGTAGAAGACGCCCTCAGCCGGCAACTGGCCGTCGCCAGCCCGGATTTCCCAAGTTGTCCGCGGCGCTTGCGCGAGACCCTGGTCGACGAGCATGAGCGAAACTTCCACCCGCGCGGCGTTGCACGCCAGTTGGCGGCCTTTCTGGCCAGCGGTGATCGTCGTGCCCTGCTGCGAACGATCAGTGCGCCGACGCTGGTGCTGCACGGCGCCGACGACCCGCTGATTCCGGTGGCCTGTGGTTACGACGTCGCCGCGCACATTCCGGGTGCCAAAATGCAGGTGATCGAAGGGATGGCACATGACTTGCCGCTGGCCTTGACCGAGGTGTTCGCGGACGCCATCGCCGCCATCGCACAGACGTCGGAGCGCTGAGCCGCACGGCTGCCGGGTCCCACCGATGAATTCCGTTCTCGCTTCCGAACCGCTGGTCTTTGTCGATCTTGAGACCAGTGGCGCCAATTTCGCGAATGACCGGATCATTGAAATCGGCCTGGTCGAAGTTGACGCCAGCGGCGCCACGGAGTGGAGCGTCCTGGTCAATCCGGAATCGCACGTCTCGTCCTTCATTACCGATCTCACCGGCATTGACGATGCCATGCTGCACGGAGCACCGACTTTTCGGCAACTCGCGCCTACGGTGCTCGAGAGGTTGCGGGGGCGCCTGCTCATTGCGCACAACGCCCGCTTCGACTATGGGTTCCTGAGGTGCGAGTTCAAGCGACTCGGCGTCGATTTCCGTGCGCCGACGCTGTGCACGGTCAAGCTCTCGCGCAAGCTCTTTCCCCAGTACCACCGCCACAATCTCGACTCCCTGGTGACCCGACACGGCCTGTCGGTTGCCGGCCGCCGCCACCGCGCCCTCGCCGATGCCCGCCTATTGTGGGAACTGTGGCAGCATTGGCATGCGCAATTGACGCCGGACACCATCCGCCGCGCGGTCACAACCATTGTTGGTCGGCCCGACCTGCCGCCACAGATCGATCCGGCGGTAATCGACGACCTGCCCGAGGCGGCCGGTGCGTACGCCTTTTACGGGGAGACAGGCGGCTTGCTGCTGCTCCGCCGGGCGGCCAACCTGCGCCACCAGATACTGGCGCACTTCGCTGCCAGCAAGCGCGAGACGCCCTTGGTGCTGGCCATCCGGCGAATCGAGTGGCGCGAAGCGGCGGGGGACCTCGGAGCGCGGCTGCACGAGGTAGAACTGGCACGCCTGTCGTTCGCTGCTGGAAGCCGTCTGCCGGCCGTCCGTCACCCTGGCCGGTCGGCTGCGGCAGCCGCAGAACTCTGCTCATGGCAGCTGCAGGCGCATCGGGAAGCGGGGCTACGACCGGCGATCGTCTTCGCTGACGATCTCGATTTCGCCGTTGCCGACGATCTGTTCGGCTTGTACCCGAGTCGCCGCGAGGCATTGCGCAGCTTGCGCAAACTGGCCGACACTCATCGCCTGTGCTACAAGCAACTCGGTCTTGACGATACCGCCGGAGGCGAAGCGTGCGCGGCCTACAGGCAGAAGAGCTGCCGTGGCGTGTGCATCGGCAAGGAAGCGCTGGCACTGCACGACGCGCGTCTGATGACCGCGCTGGCTAAATTCAAGGTCAAGCCCTGGCCATACCGTGGACCGCTGGCGCTGGTCGAGCGCGACGATTTCGGGATGCACGAGGATATTCACCTGATCGACCGATGGCGTCTGGTCGGCACAGTGAACAACGAAGATGCCTTGCACGCACGCCTTGCCGACGGACCGACCAACCGCCCATACGACCCTGAGGCCTACCGAATCATCAGTCGCGTCCTGCAGGCCGGAAAGGTCGGCATTCGCCCCCTGCCCGCTTATTCATCTTGAAGGAACGCCGGCCGCAGCGGTGCCTTCCCGTCCGCCGGCCTTGCGCACCAGATCGGCGATGTCGGTGTTCTCGGTCTTCAGAGCCCAGTCGATGGCGGTTGCCCCGGTCTCGTTGGCGATGTTCGGGTCGGCCTTGTTCTGCAGCAGCACGCTGACGATCTCGAGGTGTCCGAAGCGTGCCGCGAAGAGCAGCGCCGTCGACCCGTTCTCGGTCGTCGCGTTGACGTTGGCACCTTTCTTGAGCAGGTATTCGACGGTCGTCCTGTGACCGTTGAAAGCGGCGTAGATCAGCGGCGACCAGCCGTACAGATTGACGTCGGCGCCGGCCTCGACGAGGCGCTGCACAAACGGCAGGTTACCCTTGTAGGCAGCCAGGCTCAGCGCGGTCTCCCCGTTGCGGTTACGGACGTTCAGTCTGGCGCGGCGCTGCAGGAGGTGCTCGAAAAGGTCCTTGTTGTTGCGCTGCACGGCCTGGATCAACAGGGTGTTGCCGGCCGGGTCGACCGAGTTGACGTCCATCCCCTTGTCCAGTAACTCGATGGCCCAGGCGGTATTGCCCGAGATCAGCGCTTCCTCCATGTCGTCATACGCGCCGGCGACGGCAATACCTGGCAGGAGCAGGGCAAACAGCAGAGCGATAGTCTTCATCATTGGGCAACTTTCGTACGGGCGTCAGGGAATAGGCGGAAGAAGTTGTCCGTCGTGGCGTCGACAACTTCCTGGTAACTCAGGCCGCGCAGGTGCGCGACCTCTTCGGCAACGTGTTTCACGTAGCCAGGCTGGTTGGTCTTTCCGCGGTAGGGTACCGGCGAGAGGTAGGGTGAGTCGGTTTCAACCAGCAGGCGGTCGAGGGGAACGCGCTGCGCCACCTCGCGCACCGTCTGGGCCTTCTTGAAGGTGACGATTCCCGAGATCGAGATGTAGAACCCCTGATCCAGAGCGGCTTCGGCGACCTCCCAGCTTTCCGTGAAACAGTGCATGACGCCGCCGGCGGCGGCGGCGCCCTCCTCGCGCATTAGCCGCAGGGTGTCGGCAGCGGCTTCGCGGGTATGGACCACCAGCGGCTTTTCAGCTTCGCGCGCGGCGCGTATGTGCGTACGGAACCGCTCGCGCTGCCATTCCGGCGCGTCCTTGTGCCAGTAGTAATCCAGGCCGGTCTCGCCGATGGCAATGATTCGCGGATGGCGAGCCAGGGCGACCAGCTCGGCGACCGACGGCTCGCGCACGGCCGTCGCTTCGGGATGGACGCCAACCGAGGCCAGAATCGCTGGCCAGGCCTCGGCCAGCGCCAGAACGCGTCCCAGGTCTTCCAGCGTGACGCCGATACACACGGCGCAAGCAACATCATTGTCGCGCATCAATTCGATGACCTGCCCAATCCTTTCGGATAACTCCGGGAAGTCGATATGACAGTGCGAATCAACCAGCATCAGCGTAGCGTCAGATGGTGTGCGTCGGGCGGCCGGACTGCATCACGCCGCCGAGGAGGCCCTCGATGCGCCGTCGGGCTTCGAGTCCGCCTTCGTCGTTATTGAAGTGCACACCGATGCCCTGCGCCTTGTTGTTCTGGGCGCCGACCGGGGTAATCCAGACCACCGTCCCGGCAATCGGCAGTTTTGCCGGATCGTCGATCAGCGACAACAGCATGAACACCTCGTCACCGATCGAATAGTTGCGAGTGGTCGGAATGAAAATTCCTCCGTGGCGCAGGAGCGGCATATACGCCGCGTACAGCGCGGACTTCGAGTTGATGTTCAGTGACAAGACGCTCGGCCGTGGCGGCGCTGCTGACGCTGGCTTGCGGCTGTCTGCTTCGGACATATCGCCTCGGGAAGTTCAGAAAAGCTTGGCGTAATTCAGGAAAAACTCTTCGAGAAACAAACGGCTATTGACCGGCTGTTCGCACTGGGCTTTGTATTGTATCGCCTTTCGGTTGAATGCCAAGAGCTTGCGGGCGTCGGTGGCCTTCGCCAGACGCTGCAGCAGCGACGCCTGCGCCAGAAAATAGCGTGGCGGCAGGCCCGCGCTGGCCAGGGTCAGATCGAACAGCCATTTCTGTGCCCAGTCGACCGTTCGCTTCAATGGCGCCGGGCGCTTTTCTGCCTTGACGGTCTTGTCGAGGATGGCCGCTGCGGCCAGTGGTTCGAGGTCCCGGCCGCGCGATACCTGCGCGATCAGTGCATCGAGCAGGATACGCTCGTTCTTGCCGCCGAGTTCGAGAGCCAGCAGCGGCGAACCGCCGGCGAGCGCCAGGGATTGCTCACCGTCGCTGACGCCGGCCTGACGCAGCCACTCGCTGGCCGTGGCACGCGCCGGCACTTGCACTGGGATCGACTGGCAGCGGCTGCGAATCGTCGGCAGCAGGCGCGAAGGTTCGCTAGAAATCAATATAAACAGGGTGCCTGCGATTGGTTCCTCAAGTGATTTAAGAATTGCGTTGGCGGTCGCACGATTCATCGCCTCGGCCGGATTGAGCAGCACCACGCGCGCTCTCTGGCGGTGGGTGCCGACATGCAGGAACTCGTCGAGTGCGCGCACCTGATCGATGGTGATCTGCAGACTGGCTTTTTTCTTGCCCGCCTCTTCGCCGTCACCCGCCTCGGTGACTTCGCCTTCGACGAGCGCATTCGGCTGCAGGACACGCAGATCCGGGTGATTGCCTTGCGCGAGCCAGCCGCAGGCCGGACAGGCGCCACAAGCCCTGCTCCCATCGCCGAGGTCTTCGCAGAGCAGCGACTCGGCGAAGCGGCGCGCCAGATCGAATTTGCCGACTCCGCGCTGACCTGAAAGCAGCAGTGCATGCGGCAGTTGCGCGCGCCTCGCGGCGAGTTGCCGCCATGCGCTGTCGTGAAGTTCAATGATATTCATAAACAATATCTTATCAGCGTTTCCTGAATCAATGTCTCGATTAATTCAGGCGCCTGATCGGCGTCTATGACCCGTATCCGCTGCGGCGCTGCTGCCGCACGATCGAGGTAAGCCAGTCTTACGCGCTCGTGGAATTCGGCACGCTCCAGCTCGAAGCGGTCCAGTTCGCGCGCCTGCGCGGCGATCCGCCGGCTGGCGATCGACGACGGCAGATCGAAGAGCAGCGTCAGATCAGGCTGCAGATGACCGTGCACCCACCGCTCAAGCTGGGCAAACTTGCCTCGGTCGAGGCCCCTCCCGCCGCTCTGGTAGGCGTAGGTGGCGTCGCTGAAGCGGTCGCAGATCACCCAGTCGCCGCGCTCCAGGGCCGGTTCGATTACCCGTTCAAGGTGTTCGCGGCGGGCGGCGAACATCAGCAGGGCTTCGGTTTCGAGGTGCATTGCTTCGTGCAGCAGCAGCGCGCGCAGCTTTTCGCCCAGCGGCGTGCCTCCCGGCTCGCGGGTCGACACCACATTCAGGCCGCGGCGGCGAACCAGCGCCGCTGCACCGGCGATATGGCTGCTCTTGCCGGCACCGTCGATGCCTTCGAAGGTGACGAATTTTCCGCGCGTCCGGCGCGGCTCCTCTGCCTGGTTCACGGCTTCCCACCTTTCTGAAAGCGCCGCACGGCGCGATTGTGTTCGTCCAGAGTAGGCGAAAAATGGCTGCTGCCATCACCGCGCGCAACAAAGTAAAGCGCCTCGGTCGCTGGCGGGTGCAGTGCCGCCTGCAGGGAGGCGAGGCCGGGCAAGGCGATCGGCGTCGGCGGCAGACCGGGCCGGGTGTAGGTGTTGTAGGGCGTGTCGGCGAGCAGGTCGCGCTTGCGCAGGTTGCCGTCGAAGCTCTCGCCAAGGCCGTAGATCACCGTCGGATCGGTCTGCAGGAGCATCCCCTGGCGCAGGCGATTGACGAACACCCCCGCCACCAGCGGCCGTTCGTCCGGGCGGCCGGTCTCCTTTTCGATGATCGAAGCCATGGTCAAGGCTTGATAGGCGTCCGCATACGGCAGGTCGACCGCCCTCGCCTGCCATTCACGCAGCAGGTGGTGCTGCATGGCGCGATAGGCGCGGGTCAGCACATCGACGTCGCTGCTGCGCTTGGCAAAATAATAAGTGTCTGGGAAGAACAGGCCCTCAGCCGTGCTTTCTGGCGCACCGATCAAGCGCATGATCTCGGCTTCCGGCAAGCCCTCCGTGTCGTGTCGAAGATCAGGATGGGCGTCGAGACGCGCCCGCATCTGGCGGAAGGTCCATCCTTCGATGAAGACCAGTTCAGACTGTGTGACGTCGCCGCGCGTCAGCTTGTTCAATAGCTCGAGCGGCGTGATGCCACGAGTGATTTCATAACTGCCGGCCTTGATCGAGGTGTCTACGCGCATCCACTTACCAAGCAGTATCAGTAGCCAGGGCTGAAGTTCGGCGCCAGCTGCCGCGATTTCCCGGGCAGCCGAGCGCATGCTGCTGCCCGGGGAAATCGTGAAATCGACCTGTTCGTGCCGCATAGCGATCGGCGCCTGCACCACCCACGCGATAGCTCCGGCCAGCAACGCGAGTACGACCACAGCGAGAACGAACAGCTTGACGATAAGTTTGCGCATCAATCCGGTGCAGTGGGAAGGCTGCGACGCTGGGAGGAGGAATGAAGTTCGACTGGCCCTATAATAGCCGAAACCCGTTCGGCTGAACTGAACCGGCACTGGCCCGGTCCGATCAGCCGGAGGCCTCAGGCGGCGGCGCGGACTACGACGCTCTGGACGAACCCCGACAGGCTACTACTCCCACCCACTCAACACACGACGGATTGGCACAACGATGAACGCAAGCTGGCAAGACTTTCTTGGTGCCTCGGGTGCACGCATCGATCAGGGTCTGGTCATCGATTTCGGCGATGCGCGCACAGAGTTGCTGGCAGCGCGCGACGCGACGATCGTTTCGCCGCTCACCCACCTGGCGATGCTCGAAGTCAGCGGCGCCGACGCCGCTGCTTTCCTGCACCAGCAGTTGACCAGCGA
Source organism: Accumulibacter sp. (assembly GCF_029255145.1). GTDB lineage: Bacteria > Pseudomonadota > Gammaproteobacteria > Burkholderiales > Rhodocyclaceae > Accumulibacter. Next base: position 8,395 of record NZ_JAPUVQ010000085.1, on the reverse strand, counting down.
CGTCAAGCATCTCGCCTCCGAGGCCGTCCAGCATTCGGCCTGGTGCTCGGCGAAAGGCCGGATGGTGGCCAGCTTTCTGGTCGTCCGCGTCGGGCCCGACTATCAGCTGCAACTGTCGGCAGACCTGCTCCCGGCAATCGCCAGGCGCCTGCAAATGTTCGTCCTGCGCAGCAAGGTGCGGATCACTGACCAGACCGGTGGTCGCGAAATCATCGGTTTGTCCGGTGCCCAGGCAGCGGCGGCTCTGCAAGGCGCTGGCCTGCCGGTGCCAGCGGGAGCTCTGACCGCCAGTGCTTTCGCCACCGGCGTGGTGATCTGCCTGGACAGCCAGCGTTTCCAGATTGTCGTTGCTGGCGACGCTGCTCCGGCTGTCTGGCAACACCTGCTGGCGCACGCTCGCCCGGCTGGCACGAGGGCCTGGCAGTGGCTGGAGATTGACGCTGGCGTGCCGCTGATCAGCGAGCAGACCAAAGAGGAATTCGTGCCGCAAATGGCCGGTTTTGAGCAGCTGGGCGCTGTCAGCTTCCACAAAGGCTGCTATCCCGGGCAGGAAATCGTCGCCCGCACGCAGTACCTGGGCAAGGTCAAGCGCCACTTGTACCGCGCCCACTCGAGCGCGCCAATGGCGGCCGGGAACGCCATCTATTCGCCGGAAAATCCGCAGCGCCCCTGCGGGATGGTCGCCAATGCCGCGCCAGCGCCGGCCGGCGGCTACGATGCCTTGGCAATCGTCCAGGAGGGTTTCGTCGACGCCGGCGACCTCGAAGTGGCCGCGCCGGGCGGTCCGCGCGTCGACCTGGTGCGGGTAAGCCGCTAGTCACGACTCCGACCTCGCCGGACAAAGCCGCGATGTGCCTGATCCTGATTGCGTGGCAGGCGAATCCCGACTACCCGCTGGTGGTCGCCGCCAACCGCGACGAATTCTTCGTCCGTCCCGCCGCGCCGGCGGCTTTCTGGCCGGACACCCCGCAGCTTCTGGCCGGTCGCGACCTTGAAGCCGGCGGCAGCTGGTTGGGAGTCAGTCGTGGGCTGCGTTTTGCGGCGCTGACGAACTATCGCGAGGGCGGCGGAATACGCACTGACGCCCGCTCCCGTGGCACCCTGGTTACTGATTTCCTGAGCGGTGACGACAGCCCCTCAGCATATGTGGCCGAGGTCGCCGCGCGTGCCACCGACTACAATGGCTTCAACCTCTTCGTCGCTGATGAACACCGCCTGGCGTACTTTTCGAACCGCGGCGACAGCCAGCCACGCTGCCTGGACCCGGGGATATACGGCGTCTCCAACCATCTCCTCGACACCCCGTGGCCGAAGCTGGCGAGCGCCCGATCGGCCTTCGCCGCAGCGCTGCCTGGTCTGCCGGCGCGGGCGCCATTCTTCGAACTGCTCGCTGATCAGGAAATCGTTGCCGACGCGCACCTGCCAGAAACCGGCGTACCACTTGAGTGGGAGCGCATTCTCTCGGCCGTTTTCGTCAGATCGGAAAACTACGGGACGCGGGCGTCAACGCTGCTCACGCGGCAACGCGGCGGCCAGACGACCCTGGTCGAGCGCACCTTCGACGCCGGCGCGCTGCTGACCGGCGAAGTTTGCGAGAGTTTTCAGTCCTCGCTGATATCGACCGGTGTGTAGGGGGCTACCGACTCGAAGAGCTCAACGATATCCGCGTTGCGCATGCGGATGCAGCCGTGCGATCCGGGGCGGCCCATCGGTGTGCTATCGGGGCTGCCGTGGATGTATACGTAACGGCGCATGGTATCTACGGACCCCAGCCGGTTGCGGCCGGGTTCACAGCCGGAAAGCCACAGAATGCGGGTCAGAATCCAGTCGCGCTCCGGGAAGCGTTCGGCCAGTTCGCGGCAATAGACCTCGCCACTCGGACGACGGCCGACAAAAACCGTGTTCTCCGCTTGCCCGGCGCCGATCCGGGCACGCACCAGGTGTCTGCCGCGAGGCGTGCAAAAGCTGCCGGTCTCTTCGCCAGGCCCGTTGGTCGCGGTCGACACCGGGTAAGCGCGCAACACCGTCCCCGAGGCGCTTGACAAGGTCAGCAACTGTCGGCTGATCGAGATCCGGATGTGCACCGCTTCAATCCCCCCTCGCGCCACGCCGCTCGGAAAAGAAATCCGAGAGCAGGCGGCCGCATTCACCGGCCAGGACGCCGCTCAGGACCTCGGTGTGATGGTTCAGGCGTTCAACCGCGAAGAGATCGACGACGCTGCCATGGACGCCGGTCTTCGGATCACGCGCACCGTAGATCAGGCGCGCGATGCGCGCCTGCAGAATCGCCCCGGCACACATCGCGCACGGCTCAAGAGTCACGAACAGTTCGCAACCGGGCAGGCGGTAATTACGCAGTTGCCTCGCCGCGTCGCGCAGTGCGGCAATCTCGGCGTGCGCCGTCGGATCGTGTTCGCCGATCGGCGAGTTGAAGCCGCGGCCGACGATTACCCCATCGCGCACCACCAGCGCCCCGACCGGCACTTCGCCCAGGCACTCGGCGGCGCGCGCCAGGGAAATCGCCTCGCGCATGAAGTATTCGTCGTTCATCGCGCGCATTCTACCGCAGCAAGCCGTCGCATCGCCCCCGTGCGAGACGCGCAGGCGCCGCTCGGTCGCTGCCCCCCGGATTGGCAGGCATCTTTCCGTGCCGGAAGTAGCGGACCGGCAGTTGCTAAGCGGCGTGGCCGGCGCCCGACCACGAGCCTCCTGCCTGGCTCGGTGGGCCGGCGAAATCGGTTAGCATCGCGGGACATTCACACCGTCGTGCAACGCCCCTTCCGCCATGCGAATCCTCTTTGTGCACCAGAACTTCCCCGGCCAATACAAGCATCTGGCGCCGGCCCTGGCCGGGTCGCCCGCAAACGAGGTCGTCGCCATCGGCGAGGAGGTCAACGTCAGGCGGGCGAATGGTCTGCACCCTCGCATCCGCTTGCTGGGCTATCCCGAACCGCAAGGCGCTGCGCCAGAAACCCATCATTACCTGCGCGGTTCCGAGGCCGCTGTTCGGCGGGGACAAGCGGTACTACGCGTGGCGATGGTTTTGCGCGAGCAAGGTTTTGTGCCGGGAGTGATTTGTGCCCATCCGGGCTGGGGCGAAGCGCTTTTTCTGAAAGACGTCTATCCGGACGCACGGCTGCTGCTCTACCTTGAGTTCTTCTATCGCGCTCGGGGATCGGATATGGGCTTCGACCAGGAGTTTCCGACCTCATTCGATGACCAGTGCCGGCTACGCATCCGCAACGCGACGCAGCTGATCAGCCTGGAAGCTGCGGATGCCGGCGTGAGCCCGACGCAGTGGCAGCGCGACCAGTACCCGAAGCCGTTTCATGAGCGTATTCAGGTGATTCACGACGGGGTCCGGACCGACCAGGTTTGCCCCGGGCCGGTCGTCGACTTTGTCTTGCCAGGAAACCGGGGAACTCTTCGCTCGGGCGCCGAGGTGATCACCTACGTAGCGCGTAACCTGGAACCGTACCGCGGTTTTCATACATTCATGCGCGCTTTGCCGGCGGTGCTTGCGGCGCGACCGAAGGCGCAGGTGTTGATCGTTGGTGGCGATGAAGTCAGTTACGGGCGTCGCCTGCCGACGGGAGAAAGCTACCGGGACGCCTACCTTCGTGAACTCGGTGACCTGATCGACAACCGGCGCGTGCACTTCATGGGGAAACTTCCCTACCGCAGCTTCCTTGATGTCTTGCGGCTGTCCTGCGCGCACGTCTACCTCACCTATCCGTTTGTCCTGTCGTGGTCGTTGCTCGAAGCGATGTCCTGCGGCTGCCCGGTCATTGCCTCGGATACGGCACCCGTTCGCGAGATCGTCAAGCCTGGCCGCAACGGGCTACTGGTCGACTTTTTCTCGCCGGCGGCCCTCGCCAACGCGGTCATTTGGGTGCTTGCTCACCCCGAGCCCATGCAGCCTCTGCGGGCGCAGGCCCGCCGCGACATTCAGGAGCACCTGGACCTCGAGCGGACGACCTTGCCGCAACTTGTCGCCCTGGTGAACGGTCTGTCCTCGCGTGCTTCCGGGCGCCCGGGTTGACCGAGCGGGCCCAGTGCCGGTCACCGGAATCGGCCGTCGGACGAACCCCGTCGACGTCTTCTCTTTGCTGCCGCCGCGGTGCAGAATTGGCAGCACACGATTACCTGACGCCGGGGGTGGACCATGACGACCAGCCAATTCCTGCAGGATCAACCACTGTTCGGCGGCGTTGACGACCAAGCCATCGCAGCGATCATGCCATTGCTGCGCGAGGTCAATTTTGCTGCCGGCGAGCCAATTGTCAGGGAAGGCGAGGACGGTGATTCACTGTTCGTGATCTGCAGCGGCTCGGTCGAAGTGCTGAAAGCCAGCGCGGCCGAGGACGGCGTGTTCGAGGAATGCATCGCCGTCCTGAAGGTCGGCGACGTTTTCGGTGAAATGGAGTTGCTGGACACGCAGAGCCGGTCGGCGACAGTGCGTGCGCTCGAACCGGTCTCGGCGCTGGCCCTCTCCAACGGCGACCTGTTCCGGATCTACGAGTCCGATCTGCCGACCTTCACGCTGATCGTGCTCAACCTGGCGCGGGAACTGAGCCGTCGCCTGCGCAGCATCGACCTGATGGCCGTTCACTACATGGCCATTGAAGATCGGCGCTGAGCCCAGGTGATCGACGCGCTCACTGGCCGGCAGCACCTTGCAACGTGTCCTGCCATGCGCGCATGGCGATCGCCAGGCGCCCGGACATAGTGATGTAATCACCGTAGAGCAAGTCATAGGCGTCGCGGGTCTGACCCGACGCTGCCAGTTCGACTACCCGCGCCGCCGCCTCGTGGAACTCGGCATGCAGTCGCTTGACCTCCTGGTAAGAACTGCTTGCCCGGTCTTCGTCCGACAAGCGCGGGCCGTACAGCCACTTGCCGAATTCGCACTGGTCCTCGGCGCGTATTCCTGCGACGTCAATCGGTGTTTGCGCGTCAAAAACCGCCTGTCGAAGACTCGACATCCACAGTGCATGACTGTCGATCGCCTGTTGGATATCAAGCACTTTGTTCACTCCATTTTCCCCCGTTTCGTACCACTACCCAGCCAACAGAAACGTCGCCGGTGGTGTGCCAGCGCAGCAAGCTCGGCGACTCCTTCCCGGCGATCGCCTGTCATGGTCACATTTCGTCGGGAAACTGCTCGTCCTGAAAGCGCGCGCGAATTTCGAGCGCCTCATCGCGACGGGCCAGAAAGGCGTCGACGCAACACGGGTCGAAATGCGCGTTGGCGCCGTTCTGCAGAAAGTCGAAGGCGCGTTCGGGCAGCCACGGCCGCTTGTACGGGCGCTCGGAAAGCAACGCGTCAAATACATCGGCGACGGCAACGATCCGACCACGCAGCGGGATTGCGGTGCCAGCCAGGCCGCCAGGGTAACCCGAACCGTCAAACTTCTCGTGGTGCGAAAGAGCGATCTCGGCGGCGGCCTGCAAGATCTCTGACTTGCTATCTTTAAGCAGCTCATAGCCGAGCCTGGCGTGCTTCTTCATGGTCGCGAACTCTTCCGGGCTCAGCCTTCCCTCCTTGAGCAGAATCACGTCAGCGATGCCAATCTTGCCAATGTCGTGCAACGGCGCTGCTTTCAGGATGAGCGCCTGGTCGTCCGGAGATAAGCCCAGTTCGGCGGCGATCAGTTCAGAAAAGAGCGCCATTCGTTTGGTATGGGCGCTGGTTTCCGGATCCCGATACTCGGCAGCCACTGACAGGATGGTCAACAACTCCTCCTCGCGGGCGCGCACATTCGCCGTGGCTCTGTCTATGTCTTCAGCCAAACGCGCCGAGTAGTTGGCCTGCTCCTTGCGACTGGCGTTCAACTTGAGCATGATCCGCACCCGCGCCTCGAACTCTCTGCGGTCGGGAGGCTTGGTCAGAAAATCGGTCGCGCCGTTGTCCAGCGCCTGATAACGCACGGTCTTGTCATCAGTAGCGGTAATCATCAGTACGGGAATCTCTTTACGACCGCCGATCTTCCGAAAACGGGAAATGAACTCCAGGCCGTTAAGTTCCGGCATTTGGTAGTCGACAATGACCAGATCGGGCAGGTTTTCCGAACACCACCGCAAGCCCTCGGGTGCTTCCTGAAAAGGCAGTGCCTCACAATCTTTGAGTTTTTTTACCCAATCCTTGAACACCTCCAGATTGATCGCACTGTCGTCGATAATGGCGATTCGGTTCATCGTGCCTCCCCCGCGAGTTCTATCGAGTATAGCAAGACGCAAGCCTGGATTGCTTCGCCGTCTTTCACGCGGTCGGTGCACGGCGACTCCCTGCTCCCTTCAGGCAGCCAGCAACAGCGGCAAGGACAGCACAAAAAAAAAGGGGGCGCTTGACGCGCACCCCCGACCTGTCCGTGAATCCGGCGGTCTGCAGGCCCGCGCTACGTCCAGCGAGCCAGCAGACCCCTTGGCGTTGCTATCCGAACAGCCATCCCAGGTCGACACCGTCGTTGGCCGCGACCGTGAAATGTCCATCGGTCAGATCTGCCACGGTAGCATCGGAGGCGGCAATGCCGTGCTCCAGATGCTGGTTGCCGCCAGCGTCGCCGTATGGGTCTGTAAGCGAGTCGACACTTAAGCCTGGCACGCCCGTAGCGTCAGCAAGGCCGATCAGCCCCGAACTGTTCTGATTGGCGCCGTCAGCGCCACGCCAGACCGACAGGTCGACGAAACCGGTGTCGCTGCCGCTAGCGGCAAGCAAATCACCGCGCAACAGGTCGGCGAGGCCGGGCACAGCGACCCCGGCCGCCGCGGCGTCGTCTGCCGAGACGTTGAAGTACACGTCGGTCATATCCACTGTGCGGCCGTCGGACATCGTCGCGCTGCTGCGCTCAAAGTGCACGTTGTCCTGCCGGTCTAGGAACGGCAGGTCGGTATGGTGGACATCCAGCGACGCTACGCCAGCCTCGGCCAGCGTCATCAGCTCGCCGGCGTCGGTCTGGTGGTTGCCGTTGGCATCGCGCCAGATCGCCAGAACAGCGAAGGCACTATCCAAGGCACTGACCAGGCCGTCGCCATTGCTGTCGTAGCTGGCCAGTTGTGCAAAGCCCGCGCCCTTGCCGGTGCCGCCAAACAGCTCGCCGATGTCGTCGATCCGGCCATTGCCGTTCTTGTCAACCGCCAGGAAGCCTTCGCCACCGGCGACCCAGCCGGACTGTACCGCGTTGCCATTGCCGAACAGATCGAAAGTGCCACCGGAGTTGGCGCGGCTGACGGTCTGGATACCGTTGCCATCGAGGTCGATGACGACCGGCGTGATGCCGGCGTCGCGCGTCAGATCGCTCTGGCCCGATACCAGCGTAAACGCCAGCGTCTTGCTGACGTTGGTCGTCGCCTTCGCGTCACCCGCCACATCGGAATCGACGGCGTCGTTGCTGCCCGTGTCCTGGACTGCCCACTTCCAGTTGCTCATATTGTTCCACTGGTTGTACTGGTAATACTGGACATTCGCCTTGTCGAATTGCAGCACGTAGGTACCCGGGTTCACGTTGCTGAACAGGTAGTTGCCGCTGCTGTTGGTGGTGGTAGAGGCCAGCACTGTGGTACCGGAGGCATCCATCAGCTTGACCTTGATACCGCCAATACCGGGCTCGCTGCTATCCTGAATATTGTTGTGGTTCATGTCGTCCCACACCTTGTCGCCTACCGAAGCCTTCTTGAACAGGCCTGCGTCCCAGCTGAGGTCGTTCTGACCACTGGAGAGCGTGGTGACCACGGTCTGGCCGGTCGCGGGATCGATGTCCGAGTCCTTGGCATCGTTGCCACCCTGATCCTTAGGCGAAACGAAGTAGCCGCTCGGTGCGACCATCTGGACTTTGTAGTCGCCCGGATTCAGGTTGCTGAACAGGTAATTGCCACTGCCATCGGTCGTCTGGGAGCTGATAAGCGCTCCCGTCGCGCTGAGCAGCTTGACGGTGACTCCGGCAATCCCCGCTTCGCCGGCATCCTGGACGCCATTGGCGTTGGCGTCCAGCCAGACGCGGTCGCCCAGACTGGCCAGTGCCGAGTTTTTATAGTGGCTGAGATCGGAGTCGCCCGACGCGCCCGGAGCGGTGACCGTGGCCTTGTTCTCGTAGACTCCCGCCTGTGAAAGCGCAACCGTCAGCTTCTGGATCTTGAACATGTCTTCCGGCGTGGTATCGGTGGTATCGGCAGCTATCACCAGGACGTTGCCCGACACGTTGCCCGCGTTCAGATCGGCAAGCCGAGTCGTGCTCAGGGTCGTCGAATTGAGTTCGGTGAACCCCAGGGCCGCGAGGTCGGCGTCGCTGAGCAAGGCATCGTGATTGGTATAGGCATTTGCCCGCGTACCGATCCATACCTGGATGTCGCTGTCGTTGACCACGTAGCCCAGGAAGGCGGAATCCACGACCACGTT
>NZ_JAPUVQ010000084.1:0-8133 GCF_029255145.1 Accumulibacter sp. | reverse complement strand
GTAGCAGATAGGCCGTCTGGCGGTCAGCGACGATAAAGTTTGACATGCGACGACTCGATGGTTCGAAGAGGCATGATTATATCATATATGGATCTGGCGCCGGGAAAGTCCGACAGGCTGCTAGTTACCGGTTACCGCCGAGGATCCATCTGGCCCGCAGGCCTTTATCACGTCCGTCCTGCTCCTGCGGCGGACGCGATTGACCGACCGCGTTTGATCGCCCTGGAGAGACCAGAATGCAGTCCAACTGCTGTCATCGCACCGGCTATCGGTGCGGGTCCACGCCGAGCATCGAGAAGGGACGGGTGCAACAGCATGGCTCGACGTGGCCTGGCGCGGGATCGGTGAGCGGATGACTTTGCACGGCGACGGCGTGAACGCGGCGGACTCGCGCGTGCCAAGGCGCACGCGGCCGGAGCGGGGGGGTCAAGCGCTGCGCTGTCACTGGCCAATTTCCCGACCCATTCCCCGGCCGCCAGTTGCTACCCGGCGTGCGACGCTGTGATACAGTCGTCGCCGCCATGACCTCTCGACGCATCAATACCCTGCACCGTCCGGCTTCCAGTCAGACCCATCTCCCGCCGCTGATCTTTGTCCATGGTGGCTACGCCACGGCGCGCTGCTGGGACGCGTATTTCCTGCCGTACTTCAGCCGCCACGGTTTCGACTGCCATGCGCTCGATCTGGCGGGCCATGGCGCCAGCGAGGGCCGCGAGCGGCTCGACTCGTTCGGGATCGACGACTATGTCCAGGACCTGGCGCAGGTCGCGCAAGGCTTGGCGGCGCCGGCAGTCGTGATCGGCCACTCGATGGGGACGGTGGTCGTCGAACGTTTGCTCGAGCAGCATCCGGCACGCGCGGCGATCCTGATGTCGCCGGTGCCTCCCGGCGGCATACTTGGCTCCACGATGAACATCGCGCTGACCCATCCGGCATTTTTCGCCGAGCAGGCGCGCGCTACCGGCGGCGCCTACACCGCGCAAACCCTGCAGACGATGCGCGAGGTGTACTACTCACGCGAGACAAAAACCGACGATCTGATCCGCTTCGCCCGCCTGTTCCAGTCCGAGTCGCGCCGCGCCATCCTGGACCTGTCGCTGTTGGCGATGCGCATCGGCGGGCGGCGGCCAGCGCTGCCGGTGCTGGTGGTCGGTGGTGCGGCGGACGCGGTCTTCCAGCCTGGGCTGCTGGGACTTACGGCCGTGCGTTGGCAGGCCGAGGAGGCGGTGATTCCGCGGGCCGGCCATACGCTGATGCTCGATGCGCATTGGCAAGCGGCGGCCGACGCCATGCTCGGCTGGCTCCAGCGGCTTCTGCCAGGCGGCACGGCAGCCTAAGCAGCGAGCAAGCGCGACAAATCCCGCATGTCCTTGAACACCGCCGAGGCGCCGGCAGCGAGCAGCGTTGCGGCATGCCCCGGCCCGGCATGGCCGCCACCGCAGAAGCCGAGCACGCGCATGCCTGCGGCGCGCGCGGCGTGCACGCCGGCGACGCTGTCTTCGATGACCACGCAGTTCTGTGGCCGGCAAGCCATCGCGGCGGCTGCCAGCAGGAACAGGTCGGGCGCCGGTTTGCCGCGGGCAACCATCTCGGCGCTGAACAAGTGTGGCTCGAAGTGCCGCAGCAGCCCGGTGATGCCGAGGTTGACGCGGATCTTGTCGCGCGCGCCCGAAGATGCGACACACTTCGGCCAGGCCAGCGCGCGCAGCATCTCGTCCACCCCGGCGACCGGTTGCAGTTCGGCAGTAAAAGCCGCCCGGTCACGCTCGCCCAGGCGCCTGGCGAAATCTGCCGGCAGGGAACAGCCCCACTCGTCCTCGACCTGTTTCAGAACGGCGCGAACGCTGATTCCGGTATAGCGCGCGATCGCCTGCTGCGCGGTCAGCGGAAATCCGGCTTCGCTCAACAACTCAGCAAGAACGCGACTGGCGATCGGTTCGCTGTCGACCAGTACGCCATCGCAGTCGAAAATTGCCAGATCCTTGACCACCGGCCTGTCCGGCGGCCTCGCCAAGTGCCTTTCCGGCCACGTGGCCGGTCGCTTCGCTGGCGGCTCGCTCATCGCATCAGCCACCGGCGCACGGGGCGTCGATGGTAGGTGTGCAAGCCGTCCGCCGTTTCACCCGCGCGGCATCCCGGCGCCGTAAAGGTCTTCCGGCGTGGCCTCGAAAAACCACGCTGGTGGCGCCCACCGGCCGGGAAGATGCCGGTGGCCCCAGGCGGCGAGCTGCTGCAGGACCGGCAAGAGCTCCGCCCCCTTGCGAGTCAGCAAGTACTCGTGGCGCGGTGGGTTTTCCTGATAGAGTCGCTTGTTGACGATTCCCGCATCGTCCAGACGGCGCAGCCGACCGGCCAGGATATTGCTGGGAATCCGCTCCGGGGAGGACAGGAACTCGCCGTAACGCCGCTTCCCGGCGATCATGTCGCGGACGATGATCAACGTCCACTTGTCGCCGAGGAGGTCGAGCGCGGACGCCAGCGGGCACCGGGAACGGTAGTCCGCGTCGGGGTCGGCGGTGGTATCGGCGGTGGTGGTCATCCAGCGTACTTTATCCTCTCCGCCCGGTTACTTGCAAATCACAAGTGGCTGTGGCACGATGCCGCCGTGACTTGCAAAGTTGAAGTCATCGCTTGCGAAACTGTTTCAACCATCACGATGAGGAGACCGCCATGAACGATTCCGCCAAACCATCCGCCGCTCGCCAGGGCGGCTGCCTGTGTGGCGCCGTCCGCTATGAGATTTCGTCCGATCCGGAGATGACCGGGGTTTGCTACTGCAGCAGTTGCCGCCGCTTGAGCGGGTCCGGACACGCGTTTCACGCGCTGCTTCCCGAATCCGCGCTCGTCTTTACCGGCCAAGTGAGCACCTACGACTGGACCGCCGACAGCGGCGGCCGCGTGAGCAGCAGCTTCTGCCCGGTTTGCGGCAGCCCGCTGTTCGGCAAGAGTACGGCCATGCCGGGCGTCGTGACGCTGCGCGTCGCCAGCCTCGACGACCCGGCGCCGATCAAGCCGCAAATGGCCGTTTACGCCAAGCGCCTGCTGCCCTGGGACCACCTCGACCCGGCGCTGCCGGCGTTCCCCGAAATGCCTCCGGCGCCTGCTGCCGGGTAAGGTTCGCAGCCGGCGCGGGGCGCTTTCCACCGATCTTCGTCAGCGCGATTCGAGCAGCTTGACGACGGCGTGCAGGACACGATTGACGGGCGTCGGGATACCCAGCGTCTCTCCTTTGCGGAGCACGTAACCGTTTAGATGATCGATCTCGCTAGCCTTGTGGCGCGCCAGATCCTGCGCGGTTGACGAGATCTGGCCAGGCATGGTGCGCGCGATGCGCTGCACGGCTTCCGGGATGTCAGGGGGTACGGTGACCCCGGCCGCCTGGGCAACAGCCAGGCACTCGTGCAGCACGTCACGCATCACGTCCTCGACGCCTGCACCCTGTACCAGACGGCCATAGGGTAGCTGGGTGATCGCGGACAGTGCGTTGTATGCGCAATTGACGATCAGCTTGGCCCACAGCGCACCGGCCACGTTGTCGGAAATCTGTACCGGCACGGCCGCGTCGGCAAACAGCCTGGCCAGGTCTTCGCTGAAGGCCGAGGGTCCGATCACCAGGTCGCCTCGGCCATGATGCTTGACGCTGCCTGGCCCGGCCATCTCGGTGGCCACATACACGACCGCCGGGGCGACTGTCTGCGGCAGCAGTGCTTGCAGCCGCTCGGCATTGTCGACGCCATTCTGCAAGCTCAGGACCAGCGCGTCAGGGTCAAGGTGCGGCGCCATCGCTGCAGCGGCGGTTTCGGTATCGGTCGACTTGACGCAGCAGAGCACCAGCCTGGCGCCCTGCACGGCGCCGGGCTCGGTGCTGGCGTCGATCGGCACGTGTTCCTGGAATGACTGGGCATCCATCGCCAGGCCGTCGCGACGGACCGCCGCCACGTGCTCCGGCCGTCCGATCAGGACCACCGCGTGGCCGGCACGGGCGAGCATGCCCCCGTAGTAGCAGCCGACCGCGCCGGCGCCCATCACTGCAATTTTCATGTCGTTCCTGACCGGAAAAGTTCGGCTGCTGGCCGCGGGTCGCCCTGGCCAACGGCTGCGGGGGCTGGCCCTGTCGCAGCGCCTGAGGTGGCGGCGCGACGAGTATCGTCGTGATGACGAATGACCGTCTCGATTTCGCGAACCAGCAGGTTCATCGTCGCTCCCCAGCCGCCGTTGTCGATGGTCGTCGCCTGGAATCGCAGGAGCGCGCGTAGCGGCTCCGGAAGTTCCGCTTCGTCGGGCAGGCGGGCGCCCTCGACCAGCACGGGGAAAATCGCCCGACGCTGCTCGATCAGGCTGGCAATCTCGCTGCGAACGACGTCGTCGCGATCGTGCAGGCGCGGCGGCAGGCCGTCGGCGGCTGGCACCAGCCACGATCGGCCGATGACGATGACCCCGGCGGCACACGCCCGCAGGGCGCCCTCGATCGATTCGTCCCAGGCGCTGCTCGGCGCGATGCCGCTGACGTCGAGGAACACGCGACGCGCGCCAAAATGCTCGGCGAGGTCGTTGGCGACGCGGCCGGCAGCAGCCGGTGCATCGCTGCGGCGGTAGGAAATGAAGACATCCGGCGTCTCGGCCAGCGTGCCGCGCAGCAGATTCCGCAATTGACCGGTGCCGCTCACCCAGGGCTCGGCCAGTCGCAGAAACTGCGAACGGCTGACGCCGGGCACCGGGTGCCCGTCCCAGGTTTTGAGTATCTCCTGGAAGACATAGTCCGAATTGCCGGTGAGGCCACCCATGAAGGGCAGGGGAAAGACCGGCTTGCCCTGTTCGATCACGCGCCGCGCGATGTCCAGCGCACCGCGACCGCCGCCGACCATTACCGCCGCGTCGCAGCGGCCGATCGCTTCGCGCTTCCAGGCCTCGACATCGGCAGCCGGAACGCGGCATTCCGCTGTGGCCGAGTAGCCCGGCAGCGGCAAGCCGCCGCGCCGGAAGAGACGCGTCCACCCCAGCGAGACTTGCCGGAAGGTGTCTTGTGGCGACTCGCCGCGTTCCCGAAGCGCAGCGCAGAAGGCGTCGGAGACCCAATAGTCGATGCCCGTCGAGTTGCCGGTAAGCAGCCCGAAGCCGCAATCGACCAGCGTCGCGCCGATCATCCGCGCGACGCGGCGCCTGGCAGGCGTCGCCCATCCGGTACCGATGACCAGAACGAATTTCCTGCGACTCTTGCTCATTGGCAATTGTGGGCCATTGGCTGGCGACGACGGGCGGACGACGGTGGGGCGCTTCGATGGGCAGGCAGCGATCGTGCTGGCGACGGTCTCGCTCGCGATCGTGCGCCGAAGGACCGGGAGCGAAGGGTGTGCAAAGGTTGGCGGTGACGGAACCCCTCCGCCGTTCCCGAAAGTATCGCCGGCCATCGCTAGCGCCGTCAATCCGGGATTTCGTTCGGGGGGTCAGTGAAAGTCGCCGTCAGGGGACATCAAGGATCCAGCGACAGCGGTCATCAAAGTGGCTCGAGTCCTGCCGTTGCGCCCTCCTGAACCGCTTCACTGCGTTCGCACTGACGGGCTCCACACCGTGCGGTCACTGCGAGAGCCCAGCGACGCGGCAGTCCAGGGCGCCTGTGGCTGGCGCCGCGCACCCTTCCACCTCCTTCGCCGAGCATCGGCAGCCAGCAGGTTGGCGGCTACGCCGCGCAGGCGCGCCGCTTGAAACTGTCGACGCACTTTCCCAGGCCCTTGCACGGTGCGGTCTGGATCCGCTGCATCAGTTCCAGCGACACCTCCGGCAGCGCGAAGTCGTGCCGCAGCTTCTGCTCCATATGCAACCACAGCAGGGCGGTCATTTCGGCGTCTGCCAGAGCACGGTGGTATTGGCCGGTGACGGCGATGCTGGCGTGCTGGATCAGCGTCGCCAGGCGGTGATTGGGGGCTTCCGGATAGATTCGGCGGGCCACTTTCATCGAACAGAGCAGGCCGCCGGGATACGATTCGCCGATGCGGTCGAGTTCGGCGCCCAGGAAGCCATGGTCGAACGACGCGTTGTGCGCCACCAGCGGACGGCCGGCGATAAAGGCGAAGAGCTGGCGCATCACCGTTTCAGCCTTCGGCGCCTGGCGGATCATCGCATTGCTGATGCCGGTCAGCTGCTGGATAAAGGGCGGAATGGGGCGGCCGGCGTTGATCAGGCTCTGGAAGCGGTCAACGATCCCCGTTTCGTCGATCACCACCGCCGCGACTTCGGTCGCCCGGTCGCCGAGCCGCGGCGACAGCCCGGTCGTTTCAAAGTCGATGATTATCCGCTCGCGCATCCTGGTTCCAGTCCCTTGCTCGATCTTCAAACGTGCCGCAGCCTGCTCAATGCAGGGTGAACAGCGCTTCCAGTTCCTTGCCGTCGAGATTGCCGATCCACTGTTCGCCGGCGCCGACGGTCAACTCGGCGAGTTCGCGCTTGGCGCGAATCATCTCATTGATCCGTTCCTCGAAGGTGGCGCGGGTGATCAGGCGGTGCACCTGCACGTTCTGCTGCTGGCCGATGCGGTAGGCGCGGTCGGTCGCCTGCGCTTCGACGGCCGGGTTCCACCACCGGTCGTAGTGGATCACGCTCGACGCCGCGGTCAGGTTGAGGCCAGTGCCGCCGGCTTTCAACGAAAGGATGAAGACGCGCTCGGTGCGGTCGTTCTGGAAGCGCTCGACCAGCGCATCGCGCTGATTGCGCGTCAGGCCGCCGTGCAGGAACAGCGGTTCGCGTCGGTAGCGTTCGTGCAGCCAGGAAACCAGCAACTCGCCCATTTCGCGGAACTGGGTGAACACCAGCACCTTGCCGTGACTGGCGTCGATATCCGCGATCAGTTCGAGAAAGCGCTGCGCCTTGCCCGACAGGTCGGCGCCGGCCTGCTCGTGGCGCTGTTTGAGATACTGCGCCGGATGGTTGCAGATCTGCTTCAGCGCCAAGATCATCTGCAGCACCAGTCCCTGGCGCCGGAACGTATCGGACTCGCCGGCAAGACTGCGCAGGCCCTCCTGGACCACCGATTCGTACAGCGCGGTCTGCGCCGCCGACAGCGTGCAGTACTGGTCCTGCTCGATCTTGTCCGGAAGGTCGTCGATGATGCTCCTGTCGGACTTCAGCCGGCGCAACAGGAAGGGCGCGGTGACCCGCCGGAAGCGCGCGACGACCTGCTGGTCGTGATGCGTCTGGATCGGTATCGCGTATTCCTTGACGAAGTGCGGCAGCTTGCCGAGATAGCCGCGGTTGGCGAAGTCCATGATGCTCCAGTATTCGGCGAGCCGGTTCTCGACCGGCGTGCCGCTCATGGCGATGAAACTGGTCGCCGGGATCGCTTTCAGTGCCCGCGTCTGGGCGGTCGCCGGGTTCTTGATGTTCTGCGCTTCGTCGACCACCAGCACCTGCCATGACAGCGACTTGAGTGCCGCGCTTTCGCTGCGGGCGACGCCGTAGGTGGTGAGCAGCACGTCCGGACGCTGCTCGCCCTGACGCGTCGCCAGTTCACGCCGGGCGCCGTGGAAGACGGCGACGCTCAGCGCCGGCGCGAAGCGGGCGATCTCCTTCTGCCAGTTGGTCAACAGGCTGGTGGGAACGACTACCAGAGCCTTGGCATCGGTCAGCGCGCCTTCCTCGCTGAGCTTCTGCAGCGTGGCGATCACCTGCAGCGTCTTGCCCAGGCCCATGTCGTCGGCGATGACGCTGCCGAAGCCCAGCCGCGCGTTGCGGTACAGCCAGGCATAGCCGCGCTGCTGATAGGGACGCAGCGTCGCCTGCAGCGCGGCCGGCAGTGGGACGTCGCCGGCGTCGAGCAACTGCCGGAGCAGGCGCTGCGCCGCTTCGTCGAGGCCGATCGGCGCGCCGGCGTATTCCCCGGCGACCGCCACCCGCAGCAGTTCGCTGCTCGAAACTTCGGCCGGCCGCGCGAGCTGGGCGCGCAGGCGCTCGATCTCGGCCGGGTCGAGATAGACAAAAGCGCCCTTGAAACGGATCACGCCGGTGGCGTCGCGCACTAGAGTGTGTTGACATTCAAGCGACGCCGGAATGCTCAGCGCCCCCCTCGGCCCATCGAACGAGCGCGGAATCGAGGCCAAGGGTGACCGCTATCAATCGATTGCCTACGAACTTTCGCGCAGC
>NZ_JAPUVQ010000083.1:0-7122 GCF_029255145.1 Accumulibacter sp. | reverse complement strand
TTGGCTCGCATTCGACAGAAGTCGACCAGCGCAACTCGGGACGAACGAGAAATTCAATGCCAACCGATATTTTCAAGGCGGCGCGCTCGCCAAAAACCGGAGTTTTCGGTCAGGCACTAGTTACCTGCTAGAAGTCCCCCGGCTGTCTAGCCCCCTTGTGCGAAAGCTCTTTTTCCCACCTGCCCCCAGGCTTTGAAAATTCAGGGCTGGCGCACTCATGCTTCAGGGCTGGGCCGTTTCAGGGTGCCTTTGCGGTGCTGTCGTTGCTCACGAGCAGCGACGATCCACCGGAACCGTGGCTCCATGGCGCTCCAGCCAGGGGCTTCCTGCGTGCTTGCTGGCGCGCCGGCGCTCTCGCAGGCCGTTGGCGGCAAGCTAGCGTGGCATCTCGTGGGCAATCGGCGACCACCACCAGGGATTGGCCGTACGCCAGCAATGAACTACAGTGAGAGGCACTTGCGCTCTTCAACTCTTCCCGCCAACAGAAGGAGTTCATGCATGAACACACGTACGCGATGCGTTGCTGCCTCAGCGATACTGCTCGCCGCCGTGTTGCCGCTTTCGGCGGCGCACGCGCAGCTCGATGGCCTTCTCAAGCAGGGAGCCAGCGCCGGGTCGTCGGGGGGACTCGGGAACCTGGGTGGCGTGGGCCGAGCGCTGTCAGGGCAGTCGATCACCTCGGGAAGCGCCGGCAACGTCGCGGGCCTGCTGGAGTTCTGCATCAAGAACAACTATCTGGGTGGCAGCCAGGCGGCTGCGGTCAAGAACTCGTTGATGAGCAAGCTCGGCGGATCAGCGGCTTCCGACAGTGGCTACGGCAGCGGCGCCAAAGGCATTCTGAGCAGCAGCGACGGCAGCCAGATCGACCTCAGCGGCGGCGGCCTCAAGGACAAGGTCACCCGGCAGGTCTGCGACCAGGTGCTCGCCCAGGGCAAGTCGTTGCTGTGACCCGGCAGCGGAAGGTGCGCTGGCGGATCGACTCCCGCAAGAGCGCGGGCGACAAGTCGTCTGCGTGTTTGAAGGCGGACCGCCGATGCTCCTGCCCGGGATTGCCGGGCACAGCAAAGGCGCATCGCCGCTGGCCTGTTCTGCACGACGGAGGCGTCGGAGACCGCCGCCGACGACTGAGTTTCCGCTCCCGGGTTGGGCGTTGTCGGAACAGCACCAAGAACTGTCTCCGTCCCATCCGGTTCTTGTCATCGTCGATTCAGGCCCGACCAGCCGGATGCTTGGCAAGCGAAGCAGCTACCGCGCCACGCCCAAGATCTTGCGCGGCCAGCCGTATTGCCCGGGCCGGCAGCCTGGTGGTCGGGAATCAGAAAGAAAAGCGGGAGGAACAGCCCTGTGCGAAATCATGACTACGACCTGTTCGTGATCGGCGCCGGCTCCGGCGGAGTAAGGGCGGCGCGGATGGCTGCCGGTTTCGGGGCCAGAGTCGCGATTGCCGAAGACCGTTACATGGGCGGCACCTGCGTCAACGTCGGCTGTGTGCCGAAAAAGCTCTACGTCTACGCGTCCGAGTTCGGCAAGGCCTTCAAGGATGCCCGGAATTTCGGCTGGAGTAGTGAAAGGCCCGGTTTCGACTGGGCAACACTGCGCGACAACAAGAAGACGGAAATATCGCGCCTCAACGCCATCTATGACAGCTTGCTGGCAGCGGTGCAGGCGGAGGTGATCAACGGCCGTGCCCGAATCATCGATCCGCACACCGTGGCGGTGGGTGAGCAGCGCTATACGGCCGAGAAGATTCTGGTAGCCACCGGCGGCTGGCCGCACATCCCGGAGTTTCCTGGCAGCGAGCACGCGATCAGTTCCAACGAGGTTTTCGACCTCGAACGCTTTCCGGAGCGTCTGGCGATCGTCGGCGGTGGTTATATCGCCGTGGAGTTCGCCGGCATCTTCAATGGCCTGGGCGCCCGGGTCAGCCAACTGTACCGTGGCCCCCTGTTCCTGCGCGGCTTCGACGCCGACATCCGCGCCCATGCTGCCCGGGAGATCAGAAAGACGGGAGTGGACCTGAGGTTCGAAGTCAATGTGCAGTCCATCGCCCCGGGACCCGGCGGCCTGCGGGTACAGCTTACGGACGGCTCGAACCTTGAAGTCGATGTCGTGCTCTACGCCACTGGCCGCAAAGCCAACTTGCTGGGACTGGGCCTGGAGAACGTGAACGTGCGCATCAGCGACGCCGGCGCGGTCGCCGTAGACGACCAATACCGGACGTCCGAACCCAGCATTTTCGCCCTTGGGGACGTGACGGGCAGGGTCGAACTGACGCCGGTCGCCCTGGCCGAAGGGATGTCCTTCGCCCGCCGCCAGTTTGGCGGGCTGGAAAACGCGGTCGATTACGATTTCATCCCCACTGCGGTGTTCTGCCAGCCGAATATTGGTACCGTCGGGTTTACCGAGGACGAGGCGCGCGCACGGTTCGGGCCGATCCGATTGTTCAAATCGACCTTCAAGCCGATGAAGCACACCATCAGCGGGCGGGACGAAAAAACCTTCATGAAGCTGATTGTGGACCAGGCCAGCGACCGGGTGGTGGGTGCCCACATGATGGGACCGGATGCCGGAGAGATCATGCAGGGCATCGCCATCGCCATGCGCGCGGGAGCCACCAAGGCAATCTTCGACACGACCATCGGCATACACCCCACCGCTGCCGAGGAATTTGTCAGCATGCGCGAGCCATGGAGCGACGATTAGGCTGGCAGTTACGTAGCGGCGGCCAATGACTTGGCGCGTACCGAGCCGGCGGAGGGGTCAGGAGCAGGGCTCGCCATCCTTCCCTGACCCGGTTATCGCTGGTTAGCGGCTCTTCAGGTGGTTGAGCATGGTATCGGCATCTGACACTTCAAACGGGTCTGTCGGACAGTTGTCCTGGAAGCCCGCTTCCGAAAAGACCTGCTTGATTTCGCCATCTTCGACATACATCGAGTAGCGCCAGCTGCGCGGGCCAAAGCCGAGGTTGTGTTTGTCGACCAGCATGCCCATCTTGCGGGTGAACTCGCCATTGCCATCCGGCAGCAGGAAGACGTTCGTGGCGCCCTGGCTCTTTCCCCACTGGTACATGACGAACGCGTCATTGACGGAGATGCAGACGACCGCATCGACCCCTTGCGCCTTGAAGTCCTCATAGAGTTCTTCATAACGCGGCAAATGCGATGTCGAGCAGGTCGGCGTGAATGCGCCGGGCAGCGAAAACACGACGACATTCTTGCCCTTGAAGATTTCGTCGCTGCTCAGGTCTTTCCACTCGAAGGGATTAGGCCCGCCCAGGGCATCATTGCGTACGCGGGTCTTGAAAGTGACGCTAGGGACGTGATTGCGCATCGTCGTTCTCCATCGTTGACTTCGGGACTCACCAGTTCTTGCGGTTCGTCCAGAATTATTGCATGAGCTACCACAGATCGACAAACGAATCCGCCAGCCATTGATCATGGCCAATTCGGGCGAGCCAGCTTGGCACGTGAAACGCCTGCAAAAGCCGGTGACACAAACTCCTAGCGGACCTCGCGCCGGTTCATTTCAGCAGCCATCAAGGCCAATTGCTCTTCGACCTCGTGCTGGACAAAGGGGCCGCCGAAGGTCCGTGCGATTCCCGAATCGGGAACAATCTCGGCCCGGTAGCGAAGCCGGGTGCCGCCCGCGGTTTCCGACAGGGTCATCTCGCTTTCGAACCGCTTGGCATTTCCTGTGAGCTGTATGGCGAGAATGCGCTTCATTGGCTCAAGCTGTATTTCTCTCACCGAGGCGAACGAGTACGAAAAGAATCCATACTTCGCAGTTCCCTCCTGCATCACAAACACCGAGCTGCCTTTGCGGCGGATTATCTTGCTGAGTCTGAGATTACTCAAAATGCCGACCATGTTGTCGAAATCGGTAAGCACCTCCCATGCGGTGCGCAAAGGCACCTGAATGGCGACCGTTGCATCAACAAGAAAAGCATCACCAATTTTCTCGACAGCGACCAGAATCTCCGCTTCGGCTCCAAGCGCCGCAAAACTCAGGATCAGCAGAAGAATGGCGGCGACGCGTCGCAATCCGGGCATGGTCTGGTGACGACTCATATCAGTTTAATTCTTCACAGACCCGCGCCAGACAAGAAATCAGACGGTTAAAGATCGTCGGTCCGCGCCAGCAACTTCCACCTAGCGCTTGAGCAGCTTCCAGACTGTTTCGATGCCGCCCAGGACCAGGTCGGAGACATCGTCGTCGAGCCAGCCATTGCGCTTCTCCCGCACCTTCAGAGACCTGGCGCGCTCATTGGCCACCAGTGCGTCGGCGACAGCGTGCGGGTCGACATGCTGCTGCCGCGTTGCTTTCTCACCGAAGTTCTCCAGCGCGCTCTGCACGGCGTCATGATCGAGAATGACGATCGGCGAACGGCAATGCGTGCACACGTTGTCGCGACGAATATCGACCGGCGCGCCGCAACCGGAGCAGCGGATGGTCTGCACCTGGCTCGCCAACTCGGCGACTTCGCCGCCGTTGAGCTGGCGAACGAAGCCTTTCTCGATCAGGAAAGCCGAGAACGCACTGTAGCGGCCGTGGTGCTGTGGACAACGACTGTAGGAAAATCGACCGCTGCGGGTGCTGTCGAGTCGGTGCATCAGCCGCTCCCGGCAGCGGGGGCAATGCAGAACGTCACGCCAGGGCTGGCGCAAGTCGGCATGGTGTTGATGCAACAGGCGAAAAAGTTCGAGGATGCCGGCCGGAGCGAGCTGGGCGCTCTCGAATTCGTCGAACCAGATGCCCTGGCAGGCAAAACAGATGTCCAGCGAAACGACGCCATTGAGCTGGCGTTCGAACTGCTGGACGACCATCGGCGCCTGACAACTGGGGCACGAGCCGCCGTTCGTCGGAAGAACTGGCAGCGGATGGTTGGCGTCGGTCATCGAGGTGGCTGCAAGTCAGCTGTGAATCGGCGCCGTGTCGCTACTGGTCAGTCCAGGCGGCGTGCTCTGCGAGCAGCCCGGGCGGTGCGAAAAGTACGGCCAGGGCACGCCAGCGATTATAGCCGCGCGCCCTGCCCGCGCTCAATGCTCAAAGCGACGAACCCAGAACAGTTCATGGCGGCGAACCGCCTTGCGAAAGAACTCGTTTTCGCCGCTGGCAGGCCAGTGGCGGCCGACAAGAAGCCTCTGAATCGTTCGCCGTAGACGCTTCTTCAAGGGTAATGGGCCTTGCAAATCATGCTGCATGGCCAGGGCCATCGCCTTGTCGAGCTGGACTTCGGCGCCCAGACACGGGCTCCACAAGGCATCGGGCGGCAGCGCCGCCAACGCTGGCGGCAGGGCGACACCGCAGCCGGCCGGGCCCATCGGCCAGCGGTCGTTGTCGTGCAGGTGATTGGCGTAGAGCAATGCCAGCTCCGGCTTCCATCGCGAATCGCGCACCGCCTGATTGAGCGCTTGCGTGGCAGCGACGTGATCGGCATGCGGATCAAGCTCGGGATGCGGCATGACGATCACCTCCGGACGACAGTATTCGAGCAGGGCGACCAGGTCGTCGTGCAGGTTCCTGCCGGACGGAACGCCGTCGCCATCGGCCGGCAGCACGACCGGATTGTACTGGCGCGCGCGGCGCACGTCGGCTTCGCCCGACTCGCGTGAAGCAAACGTCTGCCCGGGCTCGGCAAGCATCGCCGGCAGCTGCAGGCAGTAGTAGCCGAGCTGCACACAGCGGCTCTGCGGCACACCACCCCAGAGTGGTACGGCCAGGCTGTCCCAACTTCGCAATCGCCCTTTCAGGCGTGCCGCCTGGCCGGCGTCGAGTCCCAGGCGGCAATAGTCGGAGGCCTCGATCTCGCCTTGCGTGAGGGTGACGATGAACACTTCGGAGGTGCGGCTGTAGAGACCAAAGGCAGCCAGTTCGGCGTCGTCGGCGTGCGGCGCCACGACCATCATCCGCCGCTTGGCGTAATCGGGGTTGCGCAGCACATGGAGGGTGGCCTTGGGCGGCAAGCGGCAGAAGCTTGCGCTGATCGTCAACTCACCCTGAGCCAGCGCGTCCGCCTGTCCCGACAGGTTCAGATAACGGCGGCCGCGCATGCCGCGCTCGAAGTCCTGGCGGTCATCGCCGACCCGCACATGAGGGTCGAGCCAGCGGCCCAGCGCGGTACTCTGCAACTCCAGTTCGAGGATCAGCGTCTCGCCGATTGCCAGCGGGGCGCTCAGGCGCAGGTGCCCATCGGCCAGCGTGACGCCTTGCTGCGCCGTCTCGGCCGGAAAGGCATGCCGGTAGTCGTCCTGCGGCGAATAGAACAGGTGATCGGCGAACCATGCTTCGTGAGCGATCCATCCCAGCGCCAGGAAGAGCGGCGGCAGCCACCAGGCGACCAGTACGCCGAGTGCGGCAAGCACCAGCAGCGCGACCAGCAATGCCAGGCGCCTTTGCCGACGATGACGACTTAGAAGGTGTTGTTTGCGTGTGCTCATCGGCTAACGGTCATTGCAGTTGCGGCCGCCCCGGATCATGAAAGCAAATGCGATCTGGGAAACGGCGGGTAGAGGTCGCGCAAAGTTTTGGCGGCTTGACCCCGCAAGCTCACGTGACCCGCTGAACCGACTCGTACCCCGGATTGCTGCCATCGAGCGCACACATTAAAAAGGCCGTTGGCGACTTGTCGCCTTCAGGCAACTTCGGTTCTGGCACCCGCCGCCTCCCGCCTTTAAGTTTATTGCGAAAGGAGACGGTATGGAACTGGTTCCGATCCACCGGCGGGTCATTGGACTCGACATCCATCAAGCCCAGATCACGGCGTGCGCGATCGCCGAGGAACCGGGTGGCGAGACACGCACAACGGCAGTTCGGTGCCTTCAAACGGGACCGACAAGCGCTGGCCGCCTGGGCGGCGGCGCTTGAGCCGGACGAGGTGGTCATGGAAAGCACCGGCATCTACTGGAAGAGTCCGTACGCAGCGCTGGAGGCGGCGGGTATCCGGGCGACGGTGGTCAATGCCCGCCACGTCAAGCAGGTGCCCGGGCGCAAGACCGATGGTGTCCTTTCGGCAACGCTGCATGAAATCGCGACGGCGGTCTGATAGCGTGGTAGGCCCGTATTCACTGATCCAGAGGCCTCCAGATGCCGCCGTCCCTAACCGTGTCCGACCCCCATCTGGCC
>NZ_JAPUVQ010000082.1:0-8373 GCF_029255145.1 Accumulibacter sp. | reverse complement strand
GCATATAAAATTTTACATCCGTATCAAGGGGATACATACTTTGCCTTGTGCTCGCCTGACGCGCAACCGGTTTCTGGGTCCGCCGATCAATTTATGCCAATGGCGCGTTACGTTGAGAGCATTGATACACCCCCATGCGAGTGTGGTCCGGAAATTCGGACAGGAGGATGAGTGGTGCGAAAGCAGCCACAACAGGAGCAGGAGCATGACAAGCAGGACGAGGCGAAAGCACCAGGGGCGTCATACCCTCTATCAAGCCGCTCGGCAGAACAACCCCAAGCACTGGAGCCTGAAGACCCGGAACTGGTCGCCGATCGGCGCCGTGACACTCAACCCGGAGCGCGACGAAGTCGTCTCTGCGGCCACCGCCAGCACAGAAAGTATGCGTTTACGCAAAGCGGAGGGTCAGGCCTTTCCTCGTGCCTGCCTTAGGTCTGAAGCGCAACTCTCACGGGCAAAAGGAAAGCCCTAACGCTCGGCGTGACCCTCGGCGTGACCCTCGGCGCCGACTGGAAAGATCCAGCTGGTCGATCACAGCAAAAATGCATCGAGCCATGTGATCCTGGTTCAGCCACTCATCAACCGACGGCGGTAGCAGATAGTCGGCCTTGCGGTCAGCGACGATGTGGTTCGAGATGCCACGACTCGGGTGCTCGAAGAAGTATGATTTCATCATGTACGCTTCAAGGCACGGGAATGTCCGACAGGCTGCTAGAATGCCCCAATTACTAGCCGGTAGCGTCTCACCCCATGGCCTCCGCCGACAATCCCATCCTAAATTCCCCCTACGACGAGCCGGCCCGGCACTACGCCACCGACGCCCAGGGCAACCTGAATTACCGGGATGTCCGCCCCGGCCGCCGCCTCTTCACGCCGGACGTGCCGCAGGTGCCGATCGGCCAGCGGAACCAGGGCAGCATGTTCGACGTGAACGACTTCCAGGCGGAGTACGGCGAACACCTGATCAACCGGCTTCGGGACGAACTGCGCACCTGGCGTGACTCCGGCTACCGGGGCGTCACCAGCCGCGTCACTCGCGATCTGCTCGACTACTGGTTCGCCAACCCCGAGCGGGCCGCCCATCAGAAGCTGTTCTTCGCACAGCAGGAAGCCGTCGAGGCCGCGGTCTGGCTCAACGAAGTCGCGGAAAAATCGAACACCGGTACGCATCTTCAGAACCAGTTGCGGCAACGGCAGGCGACGGCAAGCGACGACCCGGCCAACCGCCTGCCACGGATTGCCTTCAAAATGGCCACCGGCAGCGGCAAGACCGTGGTCATGGCCGGCCTGATTCTCTACCACTACCTCAACCGTCGCGAGTACCGCAACGATACCCGCTACGTCGATTACTTCCTGGTTCTCGCCCCGGGCATCACCATCCGCGACCGCCTCAACGTCCTGTTGCCGGACCAGCGCAGCGACACGCCATTGTCAGCCGGCGACTATTACCGGCAGCGTTATCTGGTGCCACCCGCTTACCAGCACGCCCTCGGCGAACTCGGCCATCGCCTGATCATCACCAACTATCACGAGTTTCTGCCGCGTATTCTCGGCGGCAACAAGCGCACGCCCTTCGATGGCAAGCTCGGCGAAGACGGCAGGAAAGTGGAAAGCCGAGAGGACGAAAACCAGGTGCTGCGCCGCGTTCTCGGCAGCTTCAAAGCCGGGCGCCGGCTGCTGGTGATCAATGACGAAGCGCACCATTGCTACCTGCCGCGCGCCAAGGGCAGGGATACCGAACTCGACAATTCGGAAACCGAAAACGAACGTGCCGCTGTCTGGTTCTCCGGCCTGCGCGCCTGCGCCCGGCGCTTTCAAGTGCGTGTCGTCTACGATCTGTCGGCAACTCCCTACTACCTTTCCGGCTCGGGGTTTCCTGCGTACTCGCTGTTTCCCTGGGTGGTCAGCGATTTCGGCCTGATCGAAGCAATCGAAGCCGGGCTGGTCAAAATTCCCTTCCTGCCGGTCGACGACAGCAGCCAGGCGATCGACGAGCCGGTCCTGAAAAACCTCTACGAAAACTGCAAGGCAGAACTTCCCCGCAAGGGACAGCGCACGCAGCGTCGCGAGGCGCAGGACGCCGCCGTCGGCGAAGCCGCACCCAACCTGCCTGCGCTGGTCAGGCAGGCGCTCGACCAGTTCTACGCCCACTACGAGGAATACGAACGCGGTCTGCGCCGGCGGGGCGAACTCAAGGCCGACCTGTTTACCGCGCCGCCGGTATTCATCGTCGTCTGCGGCAACACCACCGTTTCGCGCGAAGTGTTCAAGGAGATCGCCGGCTACGAACGCGTTGATGAGGGAGGCCAGACGGCCGTCGTTGCCGGCCGTTTCCCGCTCTTCTCCAATTTCGACCGCGACACCGGCCGCGCGCTCGCCCGCCCGCCGACGCTGCTCATCGACAGCGACGCCCTCGAACACTCCGGCCAGATCGACGAAGGGTTCAAGAGGGTTTTCGCTCCCGAGATCGAGCGCTTCAAGCGCGAATACCGCCTCCGCCACCCCGAGCGCGGCGTCGACAGCCTGACCGACGCCGAACTGCTGCGCGAGGTGGTCAACACCGTCGGCAAGGCCGATACGCTCGGTGCGCACGTCCGCTGCGTGGTTTCCGTCGCCATGCTCAGCGAAGGCTGGGACGCCAACACCGTCACCCACGTCATGGGCCTGCGCGCCTTCGGCTCGCAACTGCTGTGCGAACAGGTCGCCGGCCGAGCGCTGCGCCGCCGCTACTACTTCACCGACCCGAAGACCGGCAAGTTCCCGCCCGAATACGCACACATCATCGGCATCCCCTTCAAACTGTTCAAGGCCGGTCAGAGCAGCCACGTCGACCCGCCCGAATACGCCACGCTGCGCGCGCTGCGCGAACGCGACAGCCTCGAAATCCGCTTCCCCAACCTGGTCGGTTACCGCTTGCAAGCCGACAGCGATCACCTCGCCGCCGACTTCACCGGCACGCCCGACTATCGCCTCGACACCACCCGCCTGCCGGTCGAAACCACGCTCGGCACCGCCGTCTCGGAAGACCGCCAGACGATGCGCCTCAGGCTCGACGACCTGCGCGACCAGACCGTCATTTACAAGCTGACCCGCGACTACCTGCGGCGCATCCATGGCGACGAAGCGCAGCGGGCCGACCTGCGTCTCTTCCAGCAGGTCAGGCAGATCGTCGAGCGCTGGTACGACGAGAAACTGCAAGTCGTCGGCGAAGACGACCCGATCTACAAGCGCCTGGTGATCTACGAAGACCCGCAGCCGGTCGTCGAAAGCATCAACCGCGGCATCGTCGCCCACGCCGCCGAACGCGAGCGCGTGCTGCCGATCCTCAATCACTACAACCCGCAGGGCAGCACGCGGCACGTCTTCGGCCACACCAGCCGCAGCACCTGGCCAACGAAGAAAAGCCACGTCAATCTGGTCGTCGCCGACACCGACACCTGGGAGCAGATCGCCGCCAAGACGCTGGAAAAGATCCCGGCGGTCGAAAGCTACGTCAAGAACGCATTCCTCGGCTTCCACATTCCCTACATCAGCGGCGGCAAGGAGCGTACCTACCTGCCCGACTACCTGATCCGTCTGCGCACGCCGAAGCTGCGCAGCGCCCAGCTCATCCTCGAAATCACCGGCTTCAACCAGGACAAGGAACTCAAGCGCTGGGCGGTGCGCGAACGCTGGCTGCCGGCGGTCAACAACGCGCGCGGCAAGCTCGGGCTGCCGCCGTGGTACTTCGAGGAGATTGCGGAGATCGAAGACATCAAGCCGGCGTTGAACAAGGCCATCCGGCGCATCGTCGACGAAATCGATGCCGCGCCAGATAGTCTCGTGGAGATTCTCGATCTGCTCGCCAGCTTGCCAGACGACTTCTACCCGGACGGGCGGCACGATTCCGCCGCCTTTGAACAAAGGGAGCCTTTCGAGTGACGCCGCGCTACTTGCTCGACACCAATATTTGTATCTTCCTGAAAAACAACCGGCATCCCAACGTGGCCAGGAAGCTGGCCGGACTCCAGCCGGGCGATGTCGCCATGTCCGTAGTGACCTGGGGAGAACTGGTACTGGGCGCTGAAAAGTCCCGCGAACGCAGCCAGACCTTGGCGAAAATCACGAAATTGCGAACACTTGTGCCAGTGCTGGACATCAGCGCAGCCGTCGGCGACCGCTACGGCGCCATCCGTGGTGAACTGGAAAGTGCCGGCCGCACCATCGGTCCCAACGACCTGTGGATAGCCGCGCACGCGCAAACCCTGGGCATCGCTCTGGTCACCAACAACACCGGCGAGTTCGCCCGCGTCGGCGGCCTGAAGCTCGAAGACTGGACCATGCCATGACCGACAAGAAGATCGACAGCCTCAAGCACGCCAACGCCAGGCGCACGCGCATTCCGAGCCAGGAAGAAGCTGGCTGTGAGCAGGAAAGCCCCGAGGCGCGCAAGACCGAGGCCACCTGGCCGCTCAACCCGGTAACCCAGCGCGGCCAGGATCCTGAACTGTACTGGCTGGAGAAGTACGGCGCCGACGATCGCCAGGAAGACCTGGAAGCCGACATCCGCTCGCTCTACCGCACCGAACACATCGCCCCGGAAAAGCTGATCCAGCGGCTGTATGCGCTGCGGCGTGAAGCCGACCACCAGGCCGATTTCTTCGTCGACGAACTGTTCGCCAACTACAAGGACATCGACGAACTCGACAAGCCGCAGAGCTATTACAAACATGCCGATCGCTGGGCCAACCGCCTGATACAGGGCGACAGCCTGATGGTCATGGCCAGCCTGCTCGAACGCGAGGGGATGAAGGGGCAGGTGCAGATGATCTACATCGACCCGCCCTACGGCATCAAGTACAACTCCAACTGGCAGATCCGCCTCAACGACCGCAACGTCAAGGACGGCGACGACGCCAGCCTCTCCGGCGAGCCCGAAGTCATCAAGGCGTTCCGCGATACCTGGGAGCTCGGAATTCACTCCTACCTGAGCTATCTGCGCGACCGGCTGCTGGTGGCGAAGGAGTTGCTGACCGAAAGTGGGTCGTGTTTCGTGCAGATCAGCGACGAGAACGTCCATCTGGTGCGCTGCGTGATGGACGAGGTGTTTGGGAGTGGGAATTTTGTTTCGCTGATTACCTTTAAGAAGACTGGTGGCCAGACCTCAAATCTGTTGGCACCAGTTGTTGACTACATCATTTGGTACGCAAAGAATGTTGGGCAGGTAAAGTACAGCCAGATATACCGTGAAATGCGCGTTGGAGAAGGGCATGGTACAGGCGAGCGCTATGACCAAGCGCTGTTACCCGATGGCCATGTGGTTACCGTGGGTAGTCGCGAAAGCTTCCCTGATGGAACTCGATACTTTCGCCATGTCACCTTGTCCTCAAACCGGCCCGCCAAAGAGCATGAAAAAATACCTTTTGAATTTGATGGAAGGACTTTTTATCCACCAGCCAACCGCACTTGGACGACGACTAGAACGGGCTTCGACCGATTGGTTGCGGCCGGTCGGGTTCATGGTGGCAAGCAAAGCCTCAATTACATTAAGTTTATCGACGACTTTCCCGCTAACCCGATCGGCAATCTTTGGGACGATGTAAGTGGCAGTGGCGACAAGGTATATGTTGTCCAAACTGCTCAGCGGGTTATCGAACGCTGCCTCCTGATGACCACCGACCCCGGCGACCTCGTCCTGGACCCCACCTGTGGCTCCGGCACGACGGCCCACGTCGCCGAACAATGGGGACGCCGCTGGATCACCACCGACACATCGCGTGTCGCGCTGAACATCGCCAAGACGCGGCTGATGACCGCCAGCTACCCCTGGTACACGCTGCAGGACGAAAAGAAGGGGCTGCCACGGGAGCACTGGGATCTGCGGCACGGTTTCCTCTACAAGACGGTACAGCGCGTCACCCTTGGTTCGCTGGCCAACGACGAGCCGCCCGAGGAGGTGACGCTCTACGACCAGCCAGCGGTCGATCGCGGCAAGCTGCGCGTCGCCGGCCCGTTCACCGTCGAGACGCTGCAGAGCTACGAGCCGCTGGCTCCCGAGGACGTTGAGGAGGCCAGCCTCGACCACGAGCGGATGGAGGCTTTCCAGGAGCGCGTTTTCGAGCACCTGAAAACCGCCGGCGTAAAGAACGGCGCGCGCAACGAGACGGCGGTTTTTGCCCGCGTAGACGCGCTGCCCGACAGCGCGCTGCACGCCGAAGGCTATTACGATACCGCCGAGGGCGAACAGAAGGCCTACATCCACCTCGGCCCGCAGTTCGCGCCGGTCAGCCGGCAGGCGGTGAACGACGCGGTGAAGGCCTGCCGCGCGCGCGGCGACGCGCAATGGCTGCTGATTCTCGGCTTCGCCTTCGAGTCGGACGTCGAGAATTCTCTGCAGAGGCAGCGCGCCGGCAGTTTCCGGGTGGACAAGGTACGCATGCACGACGACCTGCTGCAGGCCGGCCTGACCAAGAAGGACAGGAAGGCCGCGACCTTCGTCACCATCGGCGAGCCGGACATCGCCCTCCAGCGCGACGGCGACACGGTCCGCGTCGAAATCCGCGGTCTCGACCTCTACGATCCGATCCGCGACGAGGTCAAGGCCCGCTCGGTGGCCGACATCGCCTACTGGATGGTCGACGACGACTACGACGGATCGAGTTTCATGGTTCGGCAGGTGTTCTTCTGTGGCGGCGACCAGGATGAATTCGACAAGTGGAAGCGCGGCCTGTCCGACCTGGCGAAGACGCGCACCCGCAAGAAGCTGGAGAACACTCTCAAGATCGAGATTGACGCTGAAGCCTTCGACCGCCTCTACGGCTTCGTTTCCCATCCCATTCCTTTCCGGGCCGGCAGGCGCGTGGCGGTGCGCGTGGTCAGCCAGTTCGGCGAGGAATCGACCAGGGTATTGCAACCATGAGCACAACACCGAAGAACGCCGGTGGGCGTCTGCGCCTCAAGATCAGCCTCGAAGACTGTGAGCCACCCATCTGGCGTCGCGTCGAGGTCGACAAGGACCTGACCTTCTGGGAGTTTCACCGGGTCATTCAGGAGGCCATGGGCTGGTACGACGAACACCTGCACGAGTTTCGGGCGGCCGGCCGAGTGGTGGGCATGTCCAGCCTCGACGACGACATGTTCGGTGGGCAGCCGGCGCTTCCCGAAGACACCACGACGCTCGGCGAGTTGCTGGCGAGACAGCGGAAGTTTCGTTACTGGTACGACTTTGGCGACGACTGGTGGCACACCATCGCCATCGAGACGCGTCTGCCGCCCGAGCCGGCGGCGCCGCGCGCCGTGCTGGTCGCCGGCGAAGGCGCTTGTCCGCCGGAGAACTGCGGTGGGGTTTATGGCTACGCGAATCTGCTGGAAGTTCTGAACGACCCGGACCACGAGGATCACGAGGAGATGAGGGAGTGGCTGGGCGACGATTTTGCCCCGAATGTGTTCGACTTCACCGCCCACGCCAGGAGAGTCGCCGTCATTGGAAAGAAGCCCGGGCGGGCAAAGCCGACCGTGGCTAAGTAGGATCCGAATTCGTTGTCACACTATCCACGCCGAAACTCACAGTGAAAATTCTCGAAT
Source organism: Accumulibacter sp. (assembly GCF_029255145.1). GTDB lineage: Bacteria > Pseudomonadota > Gammaproteobacteria > Burkholderiales > Rhodocyclaceae > Accumulibacter. The sequence goes on along the minus strand of NZ_JAPUVQ010000082.1, from coordinate 810 downwards.
CCACCGGCCAAGACACGTCGCGCGTCAAGGCCAGCTAGCGCAAGGTGGCCGATGCCATCGGCACGACTTCCATGCCGCTCAGGTCAACAAGCTCGTCGATCTCAGCCACGGCAAGTTCTATCGCGCCAGACTCGGCGACACCGACCGGCTGCTGTTCTCGCTGGTTCGCCACGGCGACGAGGTCTGCGCGCTGATGCTCGAAGTGATCGCCAATCACGACTACGACAAGTCGCGCTTTCTGCGCGGTGCGGCGATCGACGAGAGCCGGATCCCCGACATCGGCGCCGACGAGGCGATCGGCGTAGCGCCGCCAGAGTCGGGCGGCTCCGGCAACGCGGTTCGTTCATCGATTTTCGCAGTGACGATGGTCGGGCGGCAGCAGTTCGTAAGCAAGTGGCACCCCAACAGCGGCGCTGGAGCGAATCATGTTGCCGTAGCCGTTTTCACACGCCATCCAACGCCGCCGGCGGCGTACGCCGCATTGCCGGCATAGGCGCGAAAAGCCTGAACCGCAGCAACCGGTCGATCGCACTCCTTCCGCAGTCTCTGGAACGGTCGTCGAGGTCACGGGCGGCGTGATCGATGTGAACGCCGGCAACCGCCGGTGCGCCGTCATGGCGACGATGGTGGTGAACACCGGTTGACCGCGTCCAACCCGCCGGAGCGCCTCCGCGCACGGGCCCTCCCAGTATTTTCCAATTCAGGTATGAGCCTGAAGGGTCGGCGAAGTGATTGTCTCTGTGATGTAGGTTGAAGGGTTGAAAAGGTCAGTGTAAGGGGTTGCGTGGGTGGCGGGATGGCGGCTGTGGT
>NZ_JAPUVQ010000081.1:0-6999 GCF_029255145.1 Accumulibacter sp. | reverse complement strand
TTCTCCTGGATGGCTTTCTTCCATTGTCCAACCTGCACAGGATGCACGCCGTATTCCCGCCCGATCTCGTTGATCGTCTTTACCCCGCGTACCGCCTCCAGACCAACCTTGGCCTTGAACTCCGGTGTATGTACCTTCCGGGTAGTTGCTTCACTCATCGCTTCTCGCTCCTATGATGGAGCACAGCTTAAACCACTGTCTGATTTCCGGGGACCACTATATGCCGCCAGCGCGCTGCCCGCGGAAACGCACTCTGTTACAATCTCGCCCTTGTTCGATGCCCGCTGGCAGCGCTTCGCCCGGGCGGTATGACGCGACTTTTTCTCCGAGACAGAGGCAATCATGCAAGCGACAGCAAAACCCAAGAACCCCAATTTTTCGTCTGGGCCGTGCAGCAAGCGCCCAGGCTATGACGTCACCGCCCTGCAACTCGACACCCTGGGCCGCTCGCATCGCTCGGCGCTGGGCAAGAAGGTTCTAGCGCAGCTGTGTTCGGAGACGGCGCGCGTGCTCGGCCTGCCGGATGGCTACCGCGTCGGTGTGGTGCCCGGATCGGACACCGGCGCGGTGGAAATGGCTTTGTGGTCCTTGCTCGGCGCGCGCGGGGTTGACGTGCTGGCATGGGAGTCTTTCGGTTCGGGCTGGGTCACCGATATCGTCAAGCAGTTGAAGCTCGCCGAGGTCAACACTCTCAAGGCCGACTACGGCGACATCGTCGACCTCGCGCTGGTCGATTTTGCCAACGACGTGGTGTTCACATGGAATGGCACGACCTCCGGCGTCAAGGTGCCGAACGGCGACTGGATCCCTGACGATCGTGCGGGCTTGACGATCTGCGACGCAACCTCGGCGGTGTTTGCAATGGACCTGCCGTGGGACAAGCTCGACGTGACGACCTTCTCGTGGCAGAAGGTACTCGGCGGCGAAGGCGCGCACGGGATGCTGATCCTCAGCCCGCGTGCGGTCGCCCGACTGGAAACGTACAGCCCGCCTTGGCCGATGCCCAAAGTCTTCCGGCTTACCTCTGGCGGCAAGCTGATCGAAGGCATTTTCCGCGGTGAAACCATCAACACGCCTTCGATGCTGTGTGTGGCCGACTATCTTGACGCCTTGCGGTGGATCGATGCGATCGGTGGCGTCAAGGCCGCGATCGCGCGCAGCGAAGCCAACCTGGCGGTGATCACCGACTTCGTCGCCGCCAATGACTGGATTGCTTTCCTCGCCAGGGATCCGGCGACGCGCTCGAATACCAGCGTCTGCCTGAGTCTCGACCTCGACGGCGAGAAGGTCAAGAAGCTGGTCAAGCTGCTCGACACTGAAGGTGTGGCTTTTGACATCGGCTCCTACAAGGACGCCCCGGCCGGAATCCGCATCTGGTGTGGCGCGACTGTCGAAAAAGCCGACCTGCAGGCCCTAATGCCATGGCTGGCCTGGGCTTATGCGCAGGTCGCGGCCTGATTCGGCTGCCCGTCGTCATTCCAACCCCCCTCTTTTGAGCGACTTTTCCATGTACAAGGTGAGAACCTACAACCAGATCGCGGTCGCTGGCCTCGATCGCTTCCCGCGGCAAGCGTATGAAGTCGGCAGCGACATCGCCCATCCCGACGCGTTCCTGCTGCGTAGCCAGAAACTGCACGGCGTCGAGGTACCCGACTCACTGCTGGCCGTCGCCCGCGCCGGCGCGGGCGTCAACAATGTCCCGGTGGCCGAGTACGGCAAGAGAGGCATTGTCGTCTTCAATACCCCCGGCGCCAATGCCAACGCCGTCAAGGAACTGGTGATGGCCGGGATGTTGCTGAGCGCGCGCGGGATCGTTGCCGGGATGAACTTCGTGCAATCGCTCGCCGACCTCGAGGATCCGGCCGAAATGTCACCGCGCGTGGAAAAGGAAAAATCGCGCTTTGCCGGGACCGAGCTCCGGGGCAAGACGCTGGGCATCGTCGGCCTCGGCGCAATCGGCTCGATGGTCGCCGAGATGGCGCTGGCGATGGGAATGAGGGTCGTCGGCTTCGACCCGGTGTTATCCATCGACGCGGCCTGGCGTCTATCGAACGAGGTCAGACGGATGGAGAACCTGCAGGCGCTGCTCGCCCGCTCCGACTACATCTCGCTGCACGTTCCGTCGATCGATGCCACGCGCCACATGATCAACAGCGATTCGCTGGCGGTGATCAAGACCGGCGCGGTCCTGCTCAACTTCGCCCGCGATGCGATCGTCGATTCGACCGCCGTGCTGCGCAGCCTCGAAGCCGGCAAACTCGGAAAGTACGTCTGCGACTTCCCCGAGCCCGTTCTCCTCGGGAACCAGAAGGTCATTGCCATGCCGCATATTGGCGCCAGTACCGAAGAGTCGGAGGAAAACTGCGCGGTGATGGCCGCCAATCAACTGGTCAGCTATCTGGAAAGCGGCAACATCGTCAATTCGGTCAACTTCCCGGCACTCAGCATGGAGCGTAGCCCGAACACCTCGCGAATCACCTTTTCCAACGACAATGTTTCCGGAGTGCTGGGCCACGTTCTGTCAGTCCTGGCCGACAACAAGGTCAACGTCGTCGACATGATGAACAAGAGCCGTGCCGAGCTGGCCTTCAACATCGTCGACGTTGACAAACTACCCTGTGCCGAGGTGATCGAGGCCATTCGAGCGGTCGAGCACGTGATTCGGGTGCGGGTGATCTGACGCGCCGGCGAGTGCGACCGGGGAACGCGGCCGCTCGCCGAGGGTCAGATGCACTTCCAGACCGGCAAGTGCCTGTCTGGAACGGAAACATCGGAATCGTCACCGGGCGGGCAAGGAAATGGACTTCAATCTGCTGACAAGTGTGAGCTGGAACGAATTGCCGATCCTGGTTTTCGCGGCACTCCTGGGCCTGGTATTCGCCTTGGTCATCCGCCAGAACCAGAAAGACTACCTGGAACTGATGGGCATTCTGGCCAGCGAGTACCACGACCTCCTGCGAGGCACGGGCCGGCAGCCTCCGGCGGCGTGACGCGCCACCGCCGGTGAGCGCGTCGCGTTGGCGAGCATGCACCAACGCCGCCAGCTACCGGAACAACATCTCAGCGTTTGTCGAGGTGCTTGGCGAGTTGGCCGACCAGCTTGCCGAGGGCGGCTTCGTCGAGCAGGCGCTGGGCTTTCTGCGGCGCGACCCAGCGCCGCTCGCGGTGGCTTTCCTCCCACTCTTCTTCTGGAACGCTTTCGCTGACCTCCATCGGAAACACCGCGACCTTGCAGACGCCGCCCCACTTGGCGTAGTCGTAATGTCCGATCGGTTCCTCGTCGATCCGGCCGCGGATGCCGGCTTCCTCGAGCGCCTCCTTGCTCGCCGAGTCGCGCAAGGACAACTCCGGCTCCTTGACGCCCTTGGGAATCACCCAGCGCGTGCCCTTGCGCGAGGCGATGACCATCACCTGCAGCTTGCCGTCGGCCTGACGGTAGGGAAGAACGGCCGACTGGGTAAAGAAGTAGTCCGGGACGGGACCTCGCTCCTCCTCCTCGGGCGTGGCTTCGACAGCAGCCTCGACCGCCATCCCGTCGGGCACTTCGCCGGGTCGGGTGACCGCGACCAGGGTCGCGCAGCCGCTCGCCAGATTCTGCCAATCCTGGCGTACTTCCAGGTGGGCCAGCGCTGATGTCGGCAAGAGCTTGCCGTCGGCCGGGATTTCGACCCGCCCTTCGGTGAGGTGTTCGATCAGCTCTTCAAGCCCCGGATTGTGTCCGACCAGCAGCACGCTGCCCGCGCCTTTCGGGCAGTCGGCCAGCGCCGCCATTAGATACTCCAGCGGCGCAGCGTAGATCCGTTCGTCCCAGCGCACCTTCTTCAAGGGCAGGCCCATGGCCTTGCAGGCGGCCTCGGTGGTCGCGCGTGCGCGCTCGGCCGGCGAACTGAGCACGCTGTCCGGGACCAGCTTCCGGCTCCTGATCCATGCCCCCATCTTCTTGCTGCCCAAACGGCCGCGAGCAACCAGCGGACGATCGAAATCGTCGTCGCCGGTGGTCCAGTCCGATTTCCCGTGCCGCAAAATCAGCAACGTCCTGTTCTTCATCTCGCTCCTCCTGGTGTCTGCACATTGGTCGCCAACAAGCGCCGCGCGCCTTCGTGGCCTGGCGTCATCATCTCTGTCGCGGCACTTCGCATGATAAAGGCCGACGCCTTGCCGGCGACCGCCGCTGCCGGTTCACGCGCTGCCACCGCGCAGCGCCTCGATCGCCGCTGTCTGCAACAGCCTCGACGCGGCAAACCATCCCGCAGCGGTAACCAGCGCTGCCCCGCCGAAGACCCCAAGCAGTGGCAGCCACAGATTGAGGTGCACGTCGAAATGGAATACCTGGCGCGCCAGGAACTGCCCGACAGCCGACGCACCCAGCGCCGCGATCAGGCCGGAGAGGGCTCCAATCGCCGCGAATTCGGCCAGCAGCGCGCGCCGCAGCTGCTCCCGGCGAGCCCCCAGGGCGCGCATCACCGCCAGTTCGTAGCGCCGTTCCTGCGCCGCCGACGCCAGCGCGGCATAGAGTACGATGAAACCGGCGGCCAGCGTAAACAGGAAAATGAACTGCACCGCCTGCGCCACCTGCTCGATGACCGATTGCAGCTGACGCAATATCGCCGCGACATCGATCACCGTCAGGTTGGGGAAGTCGCGAACCAGGCCGTTGACCACGCCCGCCTTGGCCGGAGGCAGGTAGAAACTGGTTATCCAGCTCGCCGGATAACCCTCCAGAACCAGCGGCGGCGTCAGAACGAAGAAATTCACCTGCATCGTGTCCCAGTCCACCTTGCGCAGGCCGACCACCCAGATCTCGACGGCCTCGCCGGCGACGACGAACTCGAGGCGATCACCAACGCTCAGCCCCAGCGTCCTGGCCAGCCCCTCTTCCACCGAAGCCGCTGCCTGATCGCCCTTGTTCGCCAGATCTGCTGCAGAAAACCAGCGCCCGGCACTGAGGCTGTTGCCCGCCGGCAGGTCAGCGCGCATCGACAGGTTGAACTCGCGCTCGATCAGCCGCTGCGCCCGATCGTCGGAATAGCTGGCGGCGTTGACCTCGACGCCATTGACGCGGGTCAGGCGCCCGCGGACCATCGGCGCCAGTTCCGGCAGCAGACCCTGCGCGGCCAGCGCGCGACGCACTGGCGTCACCTGTTCGGCCTGGATATTGACCACGAAGCGGTTCGGCGCATCCGCCGGCACGGCCCGCTGCCAGGCCTCGAACAGCTCGCCGCGGGTGACGGTCAGCAACAGCAGCGCCATGAAAGCCAGCGACAGGGCAACGATCTGGACGACGCTGGCGGTCGCCCGCCGCTCGAGACTGGCCAGCCCGTAGCGCCAGCCGATGCCGCCCGCGCTGGCAGCAGCCGAACGTCCGCCCCGCGCAGCCGCTGCCAGCCTGACCGCCAGTCGGGCAACGAGCGCAAAGACGATCAATGCGACGCTGAAGCCAAGCACCACGTAGGCGCCGAGCGTCAGCTCGCCGGCGACCCAGAACATCAGGCCAGCGAGCGCCAGGAAGCCAAGCAGGTAGCCGCCGAGCAGACCGGGCCGGGGACTGCCCAATTCACCGCGCAGGACCCGCAAGGTCGGCACCTTCTTGAGCTGCAGCAGAGGCGGCACCGCGAAGCCGAAAAGCAGCAACATGCCGACCGCCACCCCCTGCACCACCGGCAGCAGGCCCGGCGGTGGCAGGGGCGTCGCCAACAGCTGCGCCAGCCACGCGTGCAGGGCGAAGTGGGCCAGGTAGCCCAGCGCGCAGCCGACCGCTGCGGCGAGCGCCCCCAGTGCGGCGAACTGGCCCAGATAGAGGCGCAGCAGCGTCGCCTGGGTCGCCCCCAGGCAGCGCATCACGGCGCAGGGGTCGAGATGTCGCTGCCCATAGCGGCGCGCGGCGAGTGCCACCGCCACCGCCGCCATGACCACCGTCAGCAGCGCCGAGAGGCCGAGAAACTTCTGCGCGCGGTCGAGCGCGCTGCGGATCTCGGGCCGACCGTTCTGCGGGTCCTCGATCCGTTCGCCACGCGTCAGACGCGGCTCGAGGTGACGCTGGAAGCGCTTGATCCGCTGCGGATCGCCGGCCAACAGCAGGCGATAACCGACCCGGCTGCCAACCTGCAACAAGGCCGTTGCCGGCATATCGTCGAGGTTCATCAGCAAGCGCGGTGCAACGCTGAAGAAATTGATGCCGCGATCGGGTTCCAGGGTCAGCACGGCAGCGACGCGCAACGAGGCTTGTCCGACGGCGGCCAGATCGCCGACGCGCGCGTTCAGCGCTGCCGCAAGGCGCTCGTCGATCCAGATCGTGCCTGCCTGGGGAATGCCGTCGGCAGGCTGGTCGGGCACGTTCAGCGCCGACGCGACACGCAAGGAACCACGCAGGGGATAGCCGGCACCGACCGCCTTGATCTCGGCCAACTGGGCCTGCAACCCGCCACCCGCAGAGCGGCTCACCATGCTCGGGAAGGTTCGCGTTTCGACGACTTGCAGGCCACCTGCGCGCGCCTCTTCGGCAAGCGCCGCCGGCCACGGATGATCCGCCACCAGCAAGAGGTCGGCACCAAGCAGTTGGTGCGACTCACGTTCCAGCGCCTGCCGCACCCGGTCGGTGAAAAAGCCGACCGCCGTCAGCGCCGCCACCGCCACCACCAATGCCGCTGCCAGCAAGCGCAACTCACCACCGCGCGCATCGCGGCACAACATCCGCCAGGAAAAGGACCACAGGGACCACGAGCTCATTGCGCAAAGGTACAGGGTTAAAGGCTTACCGCACAAGCGAAAAGCCATGGCCCTTGCGGCCGGGCGAAGTTGTTACACTGCGTCATAGCTATGCTAGCGGTGCGTGTATTGTGTTCGGCTGGCGTCGTCGAGCTGCTCAACCGATGTTTAACTTCAGATTTCCTGATCCCGGCCGGGAATGTAGGTAGAATTCCGGAATTGCGAGTAGCACTTTATTTCGAAGGCCATAATTTTCGTATGGCATAGACCAAGCGTCGCTAGGAGTGCAAGGAG
>NZ_JAPUVQ010000080.1:0-3680 GCF_029255145.1 Accumulibacter sp. | reverse complement strand
TATACCGGAGGCTTCAGCCGCTTCGTTACCTCCACGACTGCTCCAGTTGCTACCGGCCGGAGCGAAAGTTGCCGGGCGGGATTCGCACCCGCTGGAAAACAGCGCCTTGTCACGGCGCACAAGAACACGCGGTTGAAGTTGATCTCGTAGCCCACCTTGCCGACGCCGCCGTCCTGCTCGTCGAGCGTCGCGCGGTCGATCCAGGCGTCGGCCACATAGGGCCTCACCTCGCGCAACAGGTAGCTGACGATGTCCTCCTTCAGCGGAATGTTCTCGGCATCCTTCAGCGCCGGGTCGGGTTCGTACTCGATGTGCCTGCCCTTGCCATCGGTGTGCAGGCCCAGCAGGGCGTAGAGGTCATCCTTGCCGAGGTCGTCAGGCAGTATCTGTCCGGGGAACAGGGCGGCACGGTCCAGCGGCTCAGCCTTGTAGTGTTTGGCGATCACCGGCGCGGCCTCTGGGTCCACGGTGGTGAAGCAGTCGCGGAAGATCTTTCTCTGCGCCGTCCCCTTGCCGCCTTTGGCCCAACCCTCGACATCCTCCGGCAGGATCTTGAAGGCCTGCTGCACGGCATCCCAGGCCTGATTCCAATCCCGTTGTGGTTCGCTGCCGAGCTGATCCTGCACCGCCTGCAGGGCGTCGAACAGCTCGGGGCAGGTGTTGAGGAAGCGCTCGCGAGCTTCATCGGTGATTTCGAATCGCAGGCGCAGCGGGCGCAGCACGGTGATGCGGCGGTAGCCGAAATCGGTGTTGTCGAAGACGCGGCTGGTCTTGCTCTCTTCCAGGGCGCCGTGTTCGCGGGTAATGGAATCGAGGGCAGCCTGATCCAGATAGCGGCGCTTGTCACCCAGGCTGCGCTTCATCGGCGTGTAGCGCTCGCGCGCGTCGATCAACTGAATCTTGCCCTTGCGGTGAGTCGCCTTGCGGTTGGTGACCACCCAGATGAAAGTGCCGATGCCGGTGTTGTAGAACATCTGCTCGGGCAGGGCGACGATGGCTTCGAGCTGGTCGCGCTCGATGATCCAGCGCCGGATCTCGCTCTCGCCACTGCCGGCGCCGCCGGTGAACAGGGGTGAGCCGTTGAAGACGATGGCGGTGCGCGAGCCGGGCCTGTTGCGGTCGCCTGGCGCGTAGTCCTGGAACTTGCTCATCATGTAGAGCAGGAACAGCAGGGCGCCGTCGTTGATGCGTGGCAGCTTGCCGCTGTAGCCGCGGAAGTTCGGCCAGCGGTCGATGATCTTCTTTTCCGCCTTCCAGTCCACCCCGAAGGGCGGATTGGCCAGCAGGTAGTCGAAGCGGCTGTCGGGAAAGGGGTCGTCGGTAAGCGTGTTGCCCAGCACCACCTGGCCATCCTTGTGGCCCTTGATCAGCAGGTCGGAGGCAGCTACGGCATAGGAGCGCGGGTTGTAGTCCTGCCCGAAGACCCTGACGGTGGCCTGCTCGTTGTGGGCGCGAATCCAGTTCTGCCCTTCGGCCAGCATGCCGCCGGTGCCGCAGGCCGGGTCGCAGATGGTGACGATGATGCCTTGCTGGGTGAGCACCCGGGTGTCGGGCTCCAGCAGCAGATTGACCATGAGCTGGATGACTTCGCGCGGGGTGAAGTGGTCACCCGCCGTTTCATTGGCGGCTTCGTTGAAGCGGCGGATCAGGTCTTCGAACACCAGCCCCATGGTGATGTTGTCGACCTTGCGCGGATGCAGGTCGATCTCGGCGAACTGGGCAAGCACCTGATAGAGGCGGTTGGACTCTTCAAGCTTTTCGATCTCCTTGTCGAACTCGAAGCGCTCGAAGATCTTGCGGATGTTCTCGGAGAAGCCGCTGATGTAATCGGCCAGGTGGCGGCCGATGTTGTCCGGGTCGCCCTTGAGCTTGTGGAAGTCGAGCTGGCTGTGGTTGTGGAAGCCGAGCGGGGTGCCGTCTTCATTCTTGCCCAGATTGTTGAGGATGGCGTCGATATTGGGAATGCCCTTGCTCGTCAGTTGGGCATGGCGCTTGAGCACGGCGTCCTTGCTGGGCGCCAGCACTGCATCGAAACGGCGCAGCACAGTCAGCGGTAGCATGACGCGCTCGTACTGTGGCGGGCGGTAGGGGCCACGCAACAGGTCGGCCACCGACCAGATGAAATTGGCAAGTTGTTGGAAGTTGGCGCTCATGTCTGCACTCTGGAAGGTAAGGAGTCAATGGGCACTCCAATTGCCCGCATGTGGTCGCCAATGATCGCCGGAACCCGTTGATTCCTGGCGTGCATGTGCGCGGCCCTGCGCAACCAAATGGAGCGAAGGGTACCACTTCGGTTGTCTTTCCGCTGTCAGCAGGCAGTGCCGTCGGCCGCGCCGCCGTCGTCGCGAAAGTCAGGCTTTTTTCCGGCCTTGCCGAGCGGCTTCAGCACCTCCGCCAGCGCCGGTGATTTCATCACGCCAGGGCGCCCGACAATCGCACCCCAAAGGTTCGGGACCACCAGCCAGTCGTCGTGGCGCTTCGGGCAGAGGCACGCCTTCCTGCCGATCACCGACGATAGCGCCACCATGGCGCCGACGGCCGGGAAGTCCGGAGGGCACTGCATCCAATCGGCGATGTCTGCTACGCGCTCTCGCCGTGCCTGCGGCAAGAGCGCGACGTCCAATGGTTCCACCGGCAGCAGCGCAGACGGGATCGGCAACGGGTAGCATCGCGGCTCTGGCTCCGGGTGCTGTCTGGCGACCGGCCGAAGCCATGCGCCGCTAGCAGAATCCGCCGCTGACGCGGATTCATAGCCCGCCCTTGCCGGCGCGCTGCCCCCGCGACGGCTCGCGTCACGGCATCCGCTCCGCGCAGTCGCGCCCATGGCTTGTGCCGTGGCGAGCAGGTTGCCGGCGTTGAATGCCACGGCCACCGGGTAGCCGGTCGCTTCGTGAACGCTCTCTCCCGTGGCGAAGCCTTCGGCGATGCACGGTTTCGCCGCGTCCTCCACGCGGCCGATGCCGAAATAGCAGCCCGCGGCCCGTCCGCCGGTCAGGAAGCGCTGGTCGCCGTCCGGGCCGATGAATTGCAGCGAACGTGGACCAGCTGGTGGCCCTTGAACGTGCGCCACACGAGGCGGCACAGCTCGCGTTGGTTCTTCCGGAACTCGGCGATCATCTCGTCGCCGCTGCTTGCGCCTGTGAAGTGCCGAATGGCTGCCCCCGCCGGGACGCGTGAATTGGCGGTCATGGTGCAGCCCCTTGATGCCGACGCAAGCAAGGCGCGGATGTCCTCGACTCGCCAGACGGTGACGCGAGGACCGAGCTTGGTCGGTGCCGGAAAGCGTCCAGACTTGACGCCTGCCCACCAGCAGGACTTCTTGACGGGGACGGTTGGCAGGATGGGTGGTACGGCTTTGGGATTTCCGATGATTTGCGATAGGTGCAGCAGGCCGGTTTCGGGGAGCGGGTGGATGTGCGTCCGTCCTTGTCCAACAAGGGATAGGTGCTGGTGGCGATGCTTGGTTATTTGCCAACAAGATAATCGCCCCCGGGCGATATTCTTCGTTGTTGAATCAGGATGCCGCGTCGGCCCGGCGAGGGAATCCGGATTTCTCCCAATGCTCTCAACGTAACGCGCCATTGGCATAAATTGATCGGCGGACCCAGAAACCGGTTGCGCGTCAGGCGAGCACAAGGCAAAGTATGTATCCCCTTGATACGGATGTAAAATTTTATATG
>NZ_JAPUVQ010000079.1:0-6167 GCF_029255145.1 Accumulibacter sp. | reverse complement strand
GCTGGATCAAGGCTCTGACTCGCTTCGGCTTCATCCCCGCAGCCGCTTGATTCACGACAACCCATTTCCATGACCGGTGCCGGTCAGGGCTTCGTGCGTCTTCAAGGAGGGTTCTTTCACATTAATGCCCCAGCGCCACCTGGCGCGGTCCGCGCCCGCCATCCCAGAGCAACAACTTGCCGTCTGCCGACAGGGCGATGGTCGTTCCGCTGCCTGCCGCCACGGTGACGATGCCTTCAGCAACCCTGGTCGGCTGGACCGCAAAACCCCTGCCCCACACCCACAGCGAGCCGTCGTCGAGGATTGCGGCCGAATGCGCCTCGCCCGTGGCTATTCCCTTGACCCCGCTGATGATCGTTCCCCAGGAGTTTGCCTTGTCGCCGAGCCCGTGTGCTGACAGCGGACCATGAATATTGCCGCCGGTGCCGAACACTTGGCCATTCTTGTCGAGATACAGCGCGTGCCCGGAATGTGCCCTGACCACGACGGCCTGTGAGGCGGTCCTAACGAAGTCGCTGGTCGCCGTCAAGCGGCCGTCGCCATACTGGCCGCGATTCGCGGCACCTCGCACGTAGAGGTCACCACCGACCTTGATGTAGTAATCGGTCCCGTCGCCGACGGCCGCGGCGATCACTTTTTCGGCAACCTTTCGTGGCGGCTCCCGGCCAGCACCCTGCCAGAGGGAACCGCCACGATTGATCGCCAGCCACCCGGCGTTACCGGCGGCGAAACTGACCACGTCGCGCATCAACAGGGCGGCGTTGGCCGGCGACCCCGACCAGGTGAGCAGCGTGCCGTCCTTGCGCAGCGCATAGTAGGCGTCCTTGCCGACGCCGACCTGCACGGCATCGGCGATCATCGCCGTCGGTCGGTCACTGCCGCTCCAGCCGTAGGCGGTACCACCGACGATCGCCATATGCCGGTCGTAATACGACGCCAGGCGCTCACCCGAGCTGTCGGCGACTGCCGCCCGGCCGACGCCGAGCGTCGCGAGGAGGGCTATCAGCGGCATCAGTAATCCGCGACCAGGCGCCCGCCGCCAGGGCAGAATTCTGTTCCTGCTCACTTTCATGGCTTTTTCTCCGATTCGTGCCACCAGAACCAGAACCCTGCTCCGACCCACTCCGCCCTAGAGCCTTGCAGACCACAGGCAGGCCGCGCTTTCGGAGTGCGGGAAAGGAATTCGTTCCATCAGGTAACACAGGCAATCCTGCCGCACGGCACGGGCATCGAGGGTCAGCATCGCCGGCGTTGAAGCCCGCCGCAGACTGATCGTGCCGTCACCGCAGGCGAAGAACTCTTCGGTCACGTCTCGCCGGCCCTCGTCGCGCACATCAAGCGGCAACTCGACGCGCGTCCGCCCGAAGGCCGTGCCGGCGTCGAGTTGCCGAAAATTCATGTGATCGAGCCGCGGATCGAAGTCAACGTCGGCCAGCGCATCGCCAAATCCGAACGATACCGCAGATGGCACCCGTACGGTGGCCACCGTGTGATAGAGGTCGATGTCGTGCTCATGAACGTCGTGCGAGGGGAACTGTGCCAGATGAAGGCAGGCGTCTACGAAATTCGCGGCGTGTTCTTCGTTCGCCGGCTTGCCGGCCTTGCCGCATTCCAGCGTCAGCGACGGACAGAGCGGTGAAAACGCCGTCGTCTGCGAGCCGGCCAGGCCGCGGAACCAGACCACTGTGCGCGAGAACAGCAAGGCCAGATGCAGGACCGCCTGGTCGAGGCTATTCACCACGCAGTAAAGCGGATTGATCCCGGTGTTGTTGTGAATATCGATGCTGGCAAAGACCCGGCGTGCCTGCATGATGCGATACACCTCGGTCATCGCCGCATGCTCCGGCGCCGCTCCGTACAGTTCGGTGCCCGGCCACACCCGGTTGTAATCAGGCTGATGATCGAGCCGCCGCAAACCCGCGCGCGCTGCCGCAACGTTGCCGACCAGAATCGACAGCGCACGCGGCAGCTGGCGGTCGGCGTGGTCGCGCAAGACGCGTTGCAGCGCGACCACGCCACTGTCCTCGTTGCCGTGCAGGAGCACCGAAACGAGCAGCGGCGGCTCGCGTCGTCCAGGCAGATGGATCAGCGTCGGCCCGCGAAGCAGGCGATGGAGTTCGCGGGCCGGGGTGTCGAGAAAGCCTTCCGGCAGTGTTTCCAGTACGGTCAACATGATCAGGGGAGGTGCTCATATCGGCCACTCATGCACGGGCATGAGACGGCGCTGATGCTCAAGGTAATCGGCGGCAAGCCGGAAGAAGTCCTGGTATTTGGCGTAGTGTGCCAGTTGCCACGCGGCACCGTTCTGGCGGCTGTGCAGGCGTGCGCAGATCACCGCGAGGTAGCGCTCTATATCGGCAGCGGCCAGCCCCAGTTCGATCAGGCCTTCGTGCGCCATTGGCAGCAGTTCACGGAGCAGCAGTTCGGCAACGTTGTCACGGCGGCCGTCCACCCACACCAACTGCGCCTCCAGACCGCAACGCGCGGCACGGTAGAAGTTATCGCACGCGACGGCGAAGGGCAACCGCGATTCGGGCGCGACGCTCTGCCTGGCAAGGATCCGTACCGCTCCGTAGAAGAAGGCAGCGTTGGCGATCATGTCGACGATGCTCGGGCCGGCGGGCATTACCCGCTGCTCGACCCGCAAGTGCGGCACAGCGTCGCGGTCGAAGCCGATCAGCATCCGGTTCCACCGCCAGATGGTGCCGTTGTGCAGTCGCAGATGCGCGTAGGCGTGCACCGGGCCGGGTTCTTCGAAGGGCAACAGCACCGGATACGCCGAAAGGTTTTCGGCGAACAGTGCGGTCGGATCGCCAGCCAGATAGCCCGACCCAAAAGTGACGCGTGCGTGCTCGGAATGTCCAGGCTCGCAGCAGGCGACGGTCTGCTCGAAAAGGGGAATGCGGGTTTCGTGCCATAGCGCGCGCCCGAAGAGGAACGGCGAATTGGCGGCCAGAGCCACCAGCGGCGCGGAGAGTATCTGCGACGCGTTATAAGTGCGTGCGACCTCGCTGACCGGCGTTTGCAGATGCACCTGGAAAGACGTCGTCGCCGCCTCGAGCATCACATCGGCGTGGGTCAGGGAAAGATTGTCGATGCCGGCGATATCCAGCGCCAGCGGCCGGCCGCCGCGCAGGCGGAGAACCTGCTCGTTGAGCGCCGCATAACGCTTGAACGGCGACATGCTGGCCAGCGACAGGTCACGTTCGCGCAAGGTCGGCAGCGTGCCGATGGCAATCACCGACACCCCGAGATCGGCGGCCACGCGCCGGCACTGCTGCCAGGTGGCCGTCAGTTCGCTTTCGAGTTGCGACAGCGCCGTCCCGCCCAGATCCTGCGGTGTGCCGTTGATTTCGACGTTGAACATCGACAGCTCCGGGACTACCAGTGGGCTGTCCATCCTTTCAAGAAACGGTACGTTGAGCGGCACCGGAAAGAAATGCTCGTTGATCAGCCAGGCTTCCAGCTCGAAGCCCGCGACCAAGCCCTCGTCGGCGAACTCGCCGCGCGCGTAGGCCGCCTGTGCGTGCGTGGTTTCCAGCTGGAGACGCTGGCTGAACCGCGCAAAGTCGTCGGCTGTAAAACCGGCGCTGCCAATCTCCTTTCCCATTGCCCCCCCCTCAATGTGTGGAACCCCACCGGCCAACAGCCAGCGGAGTCTAACCGCCAGTCAGCATGACCGCTTGCGGAAGATCAAACTCTCGCGGCGGCCAACGGCCACGGTGCCGCAGAGCAGCAGTGCCAGCTACTTTCCGCAGGATGCTCTGGGCATTGACCCTCAGCGGGCAGAAAATGAGCGGCCATCGAGGACCTCCGCAAACAGCTGCCGGTCAACGTTGCCGCCCGACAGCACGACCGCGACGCGGCGCCCCGACAGCCGCGCCTTCTCCTGCAGTGCCGCGGCGACCGCCGCCGCGCCGGCACCCTCGGCGACATTGTGCGTGCTCGTGAAAATCACCCGCATCGCCTCGGCGACTTCGCTGTCGGTGACCTCGACGATCCGGTCAACGCTTTTCCAGATCACATCGAGTGCTTCGGGCTGCGGCGTGCGGCACGCCATGCCGTCGCCCAGCGTCGTGGTGACCGGCGCCTCGCGCAGCGTTCCCGCGGCAAACGACGCGGCGTACGCTGGCGCGTGCGCGGATACCACCCCGACCACCTCGGTCTTTAGCCCGAGCGCATCGCGCGCGGCGACCATCCCGCAGATTCCCGAGCCAAGGCCAATTGGCACGTAGACCGTGGCCAACTCGGGGACCGCGGCCAGCAGTTCGAGCGCGTAGGTGGCGACGCCGGCGACCAGCAGCGGATGAAAAGAGGGAACCAGGTGCCATTGCAGCTCGTCGGCGAGCCGCGTCGCGTGCTCGCGGGCGGCCTGGAAGTCGTCGCCGTGCTCGATCAGTTCGACGCCGAGCGCACGCATCGCGGCGTTTTTCTCGACGCTGTTCCCGTAAGGCACCACGATGCGCGCCGCCAGGCCGTGCCGCCGGGCGGCCAGGCCGACCGACTGACCATGATTGCCGCGGGTCGCGCTGAGTACGCCCCTGACCGCCGGACTACGGGCCAGACTGGCAAGGTAAACCAGGCCGCCACGCAGCTTGAAGGCACCGACCGGGGTGTGGTTCTCGTGCTTGATCCACACTTCGGCGCCCAAGTGCTGACAGAGCAGAGGCCAGCAGTACTGCGGCGTCGCCGGCATCACCGAATACACGATCCGTGCTGCGCCTTCGATCTCGGCGAGGGTCGGGAGCATCGTTTCAGACATCCAGGCACGATCGCTTCCGCGAAACCGGCATCACCGCTGGCCGGCCCATTCCGGCCAGTGGGCGGCACCCGCGTCGCCGTCGCCTGCGCACTTGCCTGGCCACTACGCCCGGCCTAATGCCGGTACACGTGCACCTGCCCGATCTCGGCCGGGACATAGTGCGTCAGCAGCCGCTCACCTGGCTGCCAGTCGTGCACCAGGTAGCCGCCCGGCTCGAGTGCATAGGCCAGCGGACCATCCTGCAGCGCGATCTGGTGTGCCGGCGAAGGCGCGATCCTCGCCGGCCGGCCAGCGAAGGTGGTGCTGACGAAGCGGTGCACATGCCCACAGAGCAGCGCGTCGACCGCCTGGTGACCGCCCAGCCATTGCGCCAAGAGATCATCGCCACGACAGCGAATGGCATCCATCCCGGCGATCCCGACCGCGAACGGCGGCTGGTGCTGAGCGAGCAGCACCGGCGTGTTCGCCGGGCACGCTTGATCAAGCCATTCCAATTGTGCCGCCGCGACCTCGCCCCACTCTTCGCCAGGAACCACGGTGTCGAGCAGCAACAGCGTGCCCCGGCCGAAATCGAGCCGCTGGCAACACAGGCCATTGGCACTCCAGGCCTGCTCCGGGAAGACCTCTCGCAAGCCGGACCGTCGATCATGATTGCCAGGCAACAGGGCGTAGGGAAAAGGCAGCGCATCGAGCCGGCCACGCAGTAGCCGATACTCGTCGCAAGTGCCGTTGCTGACCAGATCACCGGTGATCAGCAGCAACTCCGGGGGCGGCGAGACCAGCACGCGCCGCAGCGCCCGGTCCAACGCCGCCAGGGTATCGACCGACCCGTAGAGCGGCTCGCTGCAGAGATGGAGATCGGAAAGCTGAACGATTAGCATGCCCGGAGCTTAACAAAAAAATGGAGCGCGCCGCAGCAAAAAGTCTCACTCCGACCTGACCGGAAGATGCCTCACCGGGCACTCCGGCACCGCCCTCCCCTGCGCGGGCGACCGGCGGCTGCCGTCACCAGCCTCCTGCCATCGCCACGCCGTCGGTGCAAGTATCCAGGAAGCACGTCTCGCACCGCCAGCGAGAAGCATCTTCAGGAGGCAGAGTCGTTGAACGCGCTTGCCGATGCCATTCCGCTCGACGCCCGTCTGGATGTCGTTGCCGCCAGCCAGAAGGTCCTCCGCGCCGACATCGATCGGGTGGCCGTCCGCCGCACCGAAGGACTGCTCGTCTTCTGGTACAGCTTGCTGGCAGCTGAGGACTGGACAGAAACCACAACGCCGGATCGGTTAATGTGAAAGAACCCTCCTTGAAGACGCACGAAGCCCTGACCGGCACCGGTCATGGAAATGGGTTGTCGTGAATCAAGCGGCTGCGGGGATGAAGCCGAAGCGAGTCAGAGCCTTGATCCAGC
>NZ_JAPUVQ010000078.1:0-5392 GCF_029255145.1 Accumulibacter sp. | reverse complement strand
GGAAAGTCGCCAGACTTTTCCACGGCAAGCGGCCCGGTGCGCGACAGCGCATCGTCCACAAATCCACGGAGCCCCTTCCTCATGCCCTACGCCGCCGGTCGCGTTGCGGCCGCGAGCGCCGCGAAGTAGGTGGCGTCCGGCGTCTGGCCATCCAGGGAGCGATGGGGGCGTCGCTCGTTGTAGAAGCGCAGATACGTGGCCAGGTTAGGTTTCGCATCGGCAACGCTGTCATAGGCCTTGAGATACACTTCCTCGTACTTGACCGTCTTCCACAGTCGCTCGACAAAGACGTTGTCCCGCCAGGACCCCTTGCCGTCCATGCTGATCCGGATGTCGTGCGCCTTGAGCAGGCCGGTGAATTCGCCGCTGGTGAACTGGCAACCCTGATCGGTGTTGAAGATCTCCGGGCAACCGTGCCGGTGGAGGGCTTCTTGCACCGCGTCCAGACAGAAATCGGTCGTCAAGGTGTTGGAGAGCCGCCAAGCGAGCACTCGCCGCGAGTACCAGTCGATCACGGCGAACAGGTAGAGGAAGCCCCGGCGCATCGGAATGTAGGTGATGTCCGCCGCCCACACCTGATTGGGCCGCTCGACGGCGAGATCGCGCAGGAGATACGGATGGATTTCATCCCCCCGCTGCCGACGAGAGGTGTTGGGTTTCCGATAGAGGGCCTCGATCCCCATACGCGCCATCAGGGTGCCGATGTGTTTGCGCCCGGCCTCGAAACCCTCGGGACGCAGCAGATCACGCAACATGCGGGCGCCGGCGAACGGGTGCTCGAGATGCAACTCGTCGATCCGGCGCATCAGCGCCAGGTCCTCCGCCGAGACCTCGCGGGGCGTGTAGTAGGCGGTCGAACGCGCCAGCCCGAGCAGGGAGCACTGTTGCGATACGGGGAGCTTGTGGTTGCGGTCAATCATCGTCTTGCGCTCAGCAAGCCCGCCTTGGTGAGCGCATGTTCTAAAAAATCGTTTTCCAGCGACAACTGGCCGATCTTGGCGTGCAGTTTCGTCAGGTCCGGATCACTGCTCGCGGGGCTTCCGGCGTCTCCAAATACCTGAATCGCACGCTCTGTCAGTTGCCGCTTCCAGTCCGTGATCTGGTTCGGGTGAATGTCATACTGCTGCGCCAACTCCGCCAGCGTCTTGTCGCTCTTCAGCGCCGCCAGTGCCACTTGCGCCTTGAATGTCGGTGTGTGGTTCCGCCTCGTCCTTCTCGTCATGCTCTTGCTCCTGGTATGGCCGATCCCGCAGCCGTTCGTGGGGGCAAGGCTACCACTTATCCTGCTTTCCGAATTTCCGGGGCCACCTCTCTTCCCCTTCTGTCCACAGGGTCGGCTTCTCCATATAATCTACAAGCCTACTCATAGGTTCACTTGCATTACGGCCGGCTCTCTTGCTGTTGGGAAACTCACGACCCCGTGTTACCACGACGGCGCTTCCTCATGCTAGCGGGCATACAGACAACTACCCAGACAGGACTTCAACCCGCTAGCAGCCTGTCGGACTTTCGGCTTGCTGCCCGCCAAATATGCTAAAATCATGCTTGTCGAAGCAACCGAGGTCCGGCATGTCCCACTTCATTGTCACCGATCGCAAGACCGACTACCTGCTGCCGCCATCGGTTGACGATTGGTTGAATCAGGATCACCTGGCGCGATTCATCGTGGAGGTGGTCGACCAGCTTGATCTGTCGAACCTGACGCGACAGTACGCTGGACGTGGATCGAAGGCGTACCATCCGGCGACCCTGCTGGCGATTCTGGTCTATGGCTACGCCACGGGTATTTTCTCCAGCCGCAAGCTGGAGCGGGCGACCTACGATTCGGTGGCCTTCCGCTACATTGCTGCCGGAAGCCATCCCGATCACGACAGCCTGGCGACGTTCCGCCGGCGTTTTCTTGACGAACTGAGCGACCTGTTTCTGCAGGTCCTGGATATGGCCAAGGAAATGAAACTGCTCAAGGTAGGTAACGTCTGTCTGGACGGCACGAAGATCGAAGCCAACGCCTCGAGGCACAGCGCGCTCTCGCACGGCCACATCGAAAAGCTGGAAACCCAGCTCAAGGCTGAGGTGCAGGAACTGTTCGCCTTGGCGGAACAGGCCGATCAGGCCGACGTTCCGGACGGCGTCAGCCTGCCCGAAGAAATCAAGCGGCGCGAAGATCGGCTGGCGGCGATGGCGGAGGCCAAGGCGAAGATTGCAGCGCGGGCGGAGGAGCGCTATCAGCGAGAGAAAGCCGAGTACGACGAGAAGATGGCGCGGCGCGCGGCCAAGGAAGAAGCGACCGGCAAGAAGTTGGGCGGCAAGCTGCCGAAAGCCCCCGAGCCCGGCGCACGGGACACTGACCAGATCAATCTGACCGACGAAGAATCGCGCATCATGCCGGTGGCCGGCGGCGGCTTCGAACAAGCGTATAACGCCCAGGCCGGGGTTGATGCAGTGACGATGCTGGTTGTGGCGGTCGGCGTAACGCAAGCCGCCAATGACAAAGAGCAGGTCGAGCCGATGCTGGCGACGCTCAAGGCACAGGCCGAGGTTCTGGGTTCCGTGGAAAGTCTGATCGCCGACACGGGCTTCTGCAGCGAGAAGAACATCAAGGCGTGCGAGGCGGCCGGCATCGATCCAGTAATCGCGGTAGCTCGCGACGAGCACCATCCTGACTGGCGGGAGCGGCACAGCGAACCGGCACCGCTGCCGGAGAATGCGACACCCGTGCAGGCCCTGTCGCATCGCTTGAAGACCAAAGCGGGACGAGCGCTCTATGCCTTGCGCAAGCAGACGGTGGAGCCGGTCTTCGGCATCATCAAGTCGGTCATGGGTTTTCGCCAGTTCTCGCTGCGCGGTTTGAAGAAGGTCACCGGCGAGTGGACGCTGGTCTGCTTGGCGTGGAACTTGAAGCGGATGGCCAAATTGCGCCCACAGTAGGGAAAAACGAGGGGAAAACCGTCGAAAAGGCCAGAAAGTCGACAAAATCCGACCCTCTCATTCCGCATGGTGAAATCTCGCGGTTTTCCCTACTCCAAGTCCGACAGGCTGCTAGATTTGCTGCTGCTAGTGCGAACGGTCAGGTCTAACATTCGGACAAAGAAACACAGAAAGAAACGAGCCACGAGTGATTCCTTCAACTACCACAACCGCCTCGCCCTCCGAATCACTGATCATCATGTAGAGCAGCGCATTAGCCCACAACCCTGGTTACGCCACCTCCAACTCGACATGCACGCGCCCGCGCAACAGGTCATTGACGCGCGACTGGAAGACGACGCGACGGGCTACGGCGTCGGCCTGCTTCCACTGGCT
Source organism: Accumulibacter sp. (assembly GCF_029255145.1). Classification (GTDB taxonomy): domain Bacteria; phylum Pseudomonadota; class Gammaproteobacteria; order Burkholderiales; family Rhodocyclaceae; genus Accumulibacter. The sequence goes on along the minus strand of NZ_JAPUVQ010000078.1, from coordinate 2,089 downwards.
GCCCTTGATAATGGCGGCGATTTGCCGCATCAGTCCGGCGCGGGCCTGAAGGTTGGCGGCCTGTTCGGGGCTGTCGGCGATCGCATCCCACACGATGCTGAAAGTATCGGCCTTGGTCATTGGGCACATCTTGTCAGTTCGGTGAATTGTATAGCAAGCCCCAAGACGCGCAACCGAAAAAAACGTCCGGATCAACGAGGCAATGAAGTACTGCGAGCCATCAGCGAGGAACCCCCTACTAGATGCGCATGGTAGCGTTGCGCCGTGCGCTCGATCGATTCAGAGCATTCCAAAGGCAGGATCACCGCCTGCGGATTGAGCAACTGCGCGAAGCGGTTGCACAGGATCGGCCAGTCTTCCTGCTTGATCGGAAAGTGGCGGCCGAGGTTCAACAGCGTGATCTGACGGACCTTGCCACCGATGCGTTCGGTGCGCACCAGTCGGTGGCTGACGTAGCTTTCACCCGTCGCCCTGTTGCGGGTTCTCGTCTGTCGTATGAACATGCCCACGAACGTACAACAAAAGCAAGGGGATCGGCCACCACAGCACACGATTATGGCACTACTACAAAACGCCAGAAAAACCCACAACTCGAAAAATCAACGACTTATAATCGAGCCGTGCCTGAAAAGCAGGAAATATGCGTATGGGGTGTTAACAACCGGCTAGCGCATTGAATGGGGTCCATGGCCCGCGAGGACTTGCTCGCCATCGTCCAATACATCGGCAGGGACAGCCAAACGATCGCCGGGGCCTTCGGCAATGCACTACGCGACAAGACGACACCGCTGGCAGAACGCCCAGCGCTCGGCCAGCCAGGTCGACTGCCGGACATCCGCGAGCTGGTCGTACATCAGAGCCACATTGTCTTCTACCGAGCTCTGGACGAGGAGCGCACCCTGCAGGTTCGGCGTGTTAAACCCGTCGCACTACAAGTGCCATGACCTTCACCATGGACACCCACCAAAAGGCAGGTGAATGGTGAGATCCTCGTTCCGGGGATCACGCCGGCCGGTGACCACGACCATTCACCACAAGGTTCTCCCGAGCGAATAGACAATCGACATCGCGGTACAGCTTGCGATGCCGCCGTAGGTATCATCCAACCTTCGCCACCCGACGCCCTGCTTGTTCCTGCCTTTCCCCGCGCGCCAGCACCTCAACACTCCGCCCCTGCTGGCACTCGATCACGTCATCAACCACCGACCGAACCTGCCGCGCAATCCCTTCCTGCCCGAGCACGCTCCTGGTAGCCAAGTCATTGAAGTCGGTGAAGCCCTTCGGGTTCGCGGCCTGCTCGCCGGGCGCGAAGATCGGCAGCAGCAGCTTGCCGCCGACCGCCCGGGCGGCTTCTTCGGCCTTGCTGCGGCCGGGGTTCACGCCCTGGGTGGCCTCCAGGTGCTTGTCGTCGTCGCCGGCGATCACCATCGGCTTGTCCGGGTACTTCTCGTGCAGGGCCTTGGCGACGGGCACCAGGTTCCCCGAGTCGAAGGCGGCGACGGTCGCAAAACCCAGCGTCTGCGACAGGCTGCCCGCGGTGGCGTAGCCTTCTCCGATGACCAGGACGGGTGCCTTGGCCAGCGCGTCCAGGCCGCCGATCGCATGGAAGCAGACTTCCTTGCGGCTGTCCTTGGCGAAGCGCTTGCTGCCGTCCTCGCGGATGTACTGCATCGTCCATTGCTTGCCGTCGACGTCGGTCGCCGGGATGTAGGTTTTCTGGCCTTCGCGGTCAGTGAAGACGCCGGGCTGTGGCTCGATGCCCTTGGCCTTCATGTACGCGGTCGGCTCGATGACCGGCAGCAGCTTCGCCATCTGCCGGGCGACACGCTGCGCGGTCTGCTCGTGCAGCCGCTCTTGCTCGGCAGTTCGGGCTTGCAGCTTCTCGGCCGCCTCGGCGAGCATCCTGGCTTTCAGCTCGGGTTCGAACGTGTAGCCCTTCGATTTCCACTTCAGGTCGATGCCGGTCTTGTTGTTCTTCATGTAGCCAGCCGGGTGGCCGTCCAGGTGGCCGACATAGAAGCCCGACCCGGATTTCTCGCTGTGTTTCTCGCCTTCGACGCTGATGCGGTGCTTCTGGCCGTCCATGATC
>NZ_JAPUVQ010000077.1:0-21179 GCF_029255145.1 Accumulibacter sp. | reverse complement strand
CCTCTGGCGCAGCGTCAAGTACGAGGACGTGTATCTGAAGGGCTATGCCACGATGGGCGAACTGATGGTTGGCCTGGCCGAGTATTTTGCCTTCTACAACGCTGAGCGTCCGCACCAGTCGCTGGACAACACGGCACCCGCAGCCGTCTATCGAAACGGCATAGGTGGCGGGGCATTGATCCTCGACAAGTTTGGCGGCGCGGGTGGGGAATCGCCTGTTCCGCTACGCTCCACAGGCGATTCCCCACCCGCAGAGGCAAAGTCAACGACAGCATCAAAAGCAGAGTCAAAGGCAACACCGGCGCAGCGCCGTTCAGCTGCTAGCGAAATCAACTGCACAACTTAAACTGAGTTGATATTTGTCTTGACTATGGGGACCACTATAGCCGAAATCACACCGCCCATGCGCAGAGCATGAGGCTGCACCGGCTATTCACCCACTACCGCACGCACGCGCTGCGGCCACCCGGCTGCCTGCGAGTGGCCGAGTAGCGGTCGGGCCGTTGTCCGGTCAGCATCTCGCCGGTAATCGCTGGCCCGGATGCCGCCGGTAGACCGACGACGACGGCTTGCTGCCCGGTGTCACTCGTCGCCGGTCATCGGTGTGGCTGTCTGCTGCCCACCTCATTGAACGGGTCAGCCGCTATTCGCTATTCGCTATGGTTTCGGGGTAGAGCCTCATCACTTCGGCATGACCCGATGCCGAAGCAATCGTTGCGGCGATCATCGGCCTGGCGCACGGCCTTGGCTTGCAGACCGTCGCCGAAGGCATCGAGAGCGCGGCGCAGCTGGCATTCCTGCGCGATAAGGGCGGCGATGCAGGGCAGGGCTACCTGTTCGCCAAGGCGCTGCCCGCAGCCGGGTTCGAGGCTCTGGTGCTTAACCGCCATCTGGTCTGACGGATCGCAGTGACCGTGGGGGTCGGTGCGGGAGAGGCGAGTGGGCTGGCCCGAGACGCGGGCCAGCAGCCACTCAGCGATTCGCCACCCACAGCAGCAGGGCGTCTAGTGCGGGCTTGCCGAGTCTGGCATTGGCGTCGTTGATCATTCCGACGACGATCCAGCGCTTGCCGCTGTTGTCCAGCAGATAGCCGGCGATTGCCCGCACGCCTTCGAGATAGCCGGTTTTCAGGTGCGCGCGTCCAGCCGTCGGACCATTCGTCAAACGCTTGCGCAGTGTGCCGTCCACCCCGGCGACGGGCAGCGAGGCGATCAGTTCGGGCATCAGCGGGCTTTGCCAGGCGGCGCTCAGCAGCTGCGCCAGCCCGGCGGCCGAAATACGCGCCTTGCGCGACAGGCCGGAACCGTTGTCGAGCACCAGTTCCGGTAGCTGCAGACCGCTGGCCTGGAGCCAGGCGGCAACCTGTCGGCGGGCGCCATCGGTGGTCGCCGGGCGTTCGCTGTCGAGGCTCAGGAAGAGCTGGCGGGCCATCACGTTGTTGCTGTACTTGTTGATGTCGCGAACGATCTCGGCGAGTGCTGGCGACTCCTGCAGCGCCAGTGGTCGTGCGCCGGCCGGCGTGCGGCCTTCGCGAACGCGGCCGCTGAAGCTGCCACCGAGCTCCCGCCAGAGCGCACGAAACAGCGCTTCGACCTGCACATCGGCTGTCCACGGCGCCAGATTCAGCGCCCGCTCGCCGCACGCGGCCGGAAATGTGCCGCTGAGTTCGATGGTCAGGCCGTTGACGGCCGGTTTCACCTGCTCACGCCAGTCGCCACAGGCGTCACGCCCCACGACAAGTCGATTGTCGATGCGCAAACCGTCGCTGGGGGTTTCGGCGATCACCTTGACGGCTTTTCCAGACGGGTCCGCCTGCAGGAGCAGACGCAAGCTCTTGAAGTTCACCAGCAGCGCGTCGGGGCCGGCGTTATAGGGCCGTAGCGGTTCATTGTCGAACTCGCCGGGATCGTGTGGCGACAAGGCAAAGGCACTGCGATCGAGCACCAGGTCGCCACTGATTTCGCTTACTCCATGCGTACGCAGCTGCCGTAGCAACAGCCAGAACTGTTCGAGAGTGAGCTTGGGGTCGCCGCCGCCGCGCAGATAGACGTTGCCGTTGATCCGACCGTTGGTCGGGCCGGCGTCGGCGAGTATTTCGGTGCGCCAGGTATGCGCCGGTCCGAGCATCTCCAGCGCGGCGTAAGTCGTCACCAGCTTCATCGCCGAAGCGGGGTTCATCGCTTGGCGGGCGTTGTGGCTGAGCAGGGGCGGGCCGCCGTCTACCGCCTGAACGACGATAGCGATCGATCGGACCGGGATGTTGGCCTGCTGCAGTGCGTTGCTGACCGCGCTCGGCAGGTCGGCCGCGCCGACCGCCTGCACGCAGGCGAGAAACAGTGGCAGCAGGGCCAGGACCGAGCGTCGCGCGAAGTCGAGAAGTCGTGGCGACCGGGTCATCGGTGGTTCTGGCCGCCGGCAGGGGAGTGCCTTTCTCGTGCAGGAATTCCCGGGAGAGCGCGTCGGTCGACGCCACCGACCGCACTCTCGCCGGTCAAGCCTTTCTTCGTCAGCCTTGCTCCCAGGGGGCCGGGTGACTGAGGAATTCGACCAGCAGGCCGTCAAGTTGCCCGAGCAAGAGGTCGTTGCGTCCTGCCAGCCAGGCGCGGACCAGATCGCTGTCGTGGCCGGGCAGGGCCTCGTCGACCAGCAGGCCGGCAACGGTGAGGTCATTCATCCGGCCAAGCAGGTCGAGCAGGCCGGTCGCGCTCTGCAGGTAGCGCTGCATGCCGCGTGCCGGGAACAGTGGGGCCAGGAACTCGAGCGCGTAGCGCAGCCGCTTCAGGGCGACGCGCAGGTCATGACGCGCCTCCGGGTGCGAATCCTTGGTCAGTGCCGCCAGCTCGGCGACCCGTTTCGCGCGTTTTTTCAACGAGCGGGGGGCGAAAACGGCCAGCTTCGGCTTCTTCCGTTCGGGCAGGCTCAGCGTGGCGGCGGTGAATTCGAGCAGCAACTGCGAGTAGCTGGTTGATCCCATCGCCGCCTGCGCGCTCTTGCGGCAGCCGGCCAGCCTGATCTCGGCCTGCTTCGCAATCTGCTGGATTTCTCCGTGGTCCGGGAAGGCCTTGCTGATCGGCGGCAGGATCTCGGTGATGAAGACATCCCAGTTGCGGGTGTCGCCAAGCTGGTTGGCCAGCGTGCGCCAGCGCGGGTCGAAGTTGCTGATGTAGTCCTCCGGCAGCAGCGGTCTCCAGAGCCGGATTGCCGAACGCAGGCGGCGCATGGCCACCCGTGCCTGATGGACGAACTCGGGCGCGCTGCTGCCGCGCGCACCGCGCTCGTTGGCCTGCAGTTGTGCCAGGCAGGAGAAGGCGGTGCTGCGGAAGACGTCGATGGTCGACATGCCCAACTGCAGCGACACGTTCGCGGCCCTGGCCGCGGCCAGCGGCGTATCGTCCGCCAGCCGGTAGCCGCGTTCGGCCTTGCTCGCGCTTTCCGGATGCAGCGGCAAGTCGTTTTGCAGGGCCAGCGCCACCGCGAAGAGATCCGGTACGCTTCCTTCGAGAAGTTCCAGTTCAACTTCGCAGATCACTTCCTGACGCCCCGCCGCCTCGATCTTTCCGCGGTCGAGAGCGACCTCGATGCGCGTGCCTTCCTGCGGCGTCAGGATCCAGGCGGCACGCGTGAAGTCGGTGCTGAACACCGGTACCAGTTCCGGCGTTGCCGCTTCGAGAAAGCGGCGCAGTTTGGGACTGTCGACGTGGCTGAAGTCGAACTCGCCCGGTTGGCCGGGGACTTCCCATTCGTTGCGCTGGGCGAGGCCGCCCGGGGCCGGCGCGTCGCTCTTTACGGTCAGCAGCCAGTCCTCACCTTTGAGGCGGTAGCGGACGGCAATCCGCTTCGCCTGAAGTTTCCGGTCGGGGGTGTCATAGTAGGTATTGACCAGTTTTGCCCGCAACGGCTTGCTGCTGGCCAGCAGCGGGTGGGTGGCCAGGCGGCGCGCGGCGCCAGCCGGGATGCTCAGCTTGATCTCGGTTTCCAGTGCCATTATGGGTGTCTCCTCGTGAAGTTATTTTAGGTGCAGCAGCGTTCAGAGATCGTAGGCGCGCAGTGCATCAACATCCGCGATGTGGATTTTTCGGCCTTCAACGACGATCAAGCCTTTTTCGGACAGCTCATGCAGGATCCGTGAAAAGTGCTCTTGCGTCAGGTTGAGGCGCGAAGCAATGACGCCTTTGTTGGTCGGCAGCGTGACGATGATCGAGGACGTGTGCTCATCGACGTGGTCGCGAAGCAGATAGCCGATGATCCGCCGGCGACCTGAATGCAGGGAGTACGACTCGACATCGTTCATCAGCTGGTGCAAGCGCATTGACAGCCCGGCAATCATCTTGCGGCCAAGCCTGGGGTCGCTGTCGAGTTCCTCGATGATCGCCGTCTTGGAAATGTGCAGCACCAGCGAGTCGGCGAGCGCCTGTGCGTAGACCATGAATGGCTTGTCCGTGAACATCACGGCCTCGCCGAAGGTTTGACCCTGCGGGAGAATGTCCACGACTTTTTCGCCGCCTTGCGGCGAGGTGAAAGCCAGTTTCACCTGGCCGTAGACGATCAGGTAGAAGCCGGTCGGGGTGTCTCCCTTGTGGAACAGGATGTCGCCACGGGTGGCGTTAATTTCGCGTGTGCCACGGGCAAGACGTGCGATTTCTTCTTTTTCCAGCTCGTTGAACAGCGGCACGTGCGCCAGCAGCGCTTCGATGTTAAGGCCGTGTTGAGCCAGGTGCATGGGCGGTTTCCGAAAGGGTTGGCCAGAAGCAGGAGGCCAATATTCGCATTTGTATTCGCCCGGGGCAAGCTCGTTGCAGGATGCTGGCAGCGCCGCGTTGCCGGCTTGCCGGCGGAGGTGAGGATCGATGACAGACGGCTTTGCCGCGCCGGGTTTTTCGGTGATCGCCTCCGGCAGGCGCTGTTTGGCATATCGAGGCGTCAGGCCGTATACTCGCACGATTTTTTCTTGCGCGAGGCAGGTGTGAATTTGCAAGCAGCGACCGTTTCTTCGCCAGCGTCGGTGGTGCCGGCAATTTCATCGGGGACGCCGACCAGCCTGGCGCGCGCCTGGCTGTGGCTGGGCGTGATGGCACTGATCGGTTCCGGTTTGCTGGCCGTGCTGTTGGTATTGTCGCGGACCCCCGGTATTCAGGATGTCTTTCCGCTCAAGGACCTGTTCCGCGCGGCGCTGGTGGTGCACGTCGATCTGTCGGTGGCCGTCTGGTTCATGGCTTTTGCCGCCGTGATCTGGTGCTCGGTCGGCGGCGGCGGTCTGGCCTGGCTGGGCTGGAGCGGTTTCGTCCTGGCCGCGCTGGGGACCATGCTGATGACCGTCTCGCCATTTTTCCCCGGTGCCGAGCCGGTGCTCAACAACTACATCCCGGTATTGAAACAGCCCTTGTTCTTCGCTTCGCTGTGGATCTTCGGCGTCGGCATGAGTCTGGCGGTGTTGCGCGCGCTGATCACCACCTGGCCGGCACGCTTGCTCGGCGAGCCGCTGCGTCTCGGCGCCTTTCTGGGAGCGGTGGCCGCCTTTCTGGCTCTGGCCGCCTTCTTCTGGTCGTGGTCGATGGTCCCCGAGGTAGACGGCACGATCTACTACGAGGTCTTGTTCTGGGGCGGCGGCCATACCCTGCAGTTCCAGCATGCGCTATTGATGGTCGTCGCCTGGCTGTGGATTGCCGGGCACCTGGGTCGTCCGTCAGCCGTGTCGCCGCGTGCGGCGTCGGTGCTGTTCCTGGTCGCCGCCGTGCCACTGCTGGCGGTGCCGGCGATCTATCTGGTGCTGCCGGTCGGTTCGCTGCCGCACGTCGAGCTGTTTGCCAAACTGATGGAGTGGGGCCATCCCTACATGGGACCGTTGATTCTGCTCGGCGCGCTGTCTCTGTGGGGCGTGCGGACGGTGCCGGCTGCGCCTGCCAAGTCCGCCTTTGTCGCTTCCTTCGTCCTGTTTGCGCTCGGCGGCGTCCTCGGCTACCTGATTCACGGGGTCAACGTCGTCATCCCGGCGCACTATCACGGATCGACGGTGGGTGTGACGCTGGCCTTCATGGGCCTGGCCTACGCCCTGCTGCCGCCGCTCGGCTTCGGCCGTCCCGAGGGCCGCATCGCAATCTGGCAACCCTACGTCTATGGCGGCGGGCAACTGATTCATGTCCTCGGTCTGGCGTGGTCGGGTGGCTACGGCGTGCAGCGCAAGGTCGCCGGCGCAGACCAGATGCTGACCACCCTGCCGCAGAAGGTCGGCATGGGGATGATGGGCCTCGGTGGCCTGATCGCGGTCATCGGCGGCCTGATGTTCGTGCTGGTCTGCCTGAAGGCGATGGCGTGGCGCCGCCGCGCACGGTGAACAGCCCGTGCTGAAGCAGGAACGCAGGTCATGAAGCAGGCGCACGCGTTGCGCCTGGCGGTGGTAGCCGGTGTGCTGACCATCGCCACCATCGGCCTGCTTGGCTACCGGCTGGCAGGCCAGGCCAGCGCGCCGGATGCCGGGATGCCGCCCGGCTTGCTCTCGGCGCCGCAATTGACTCCCGAGCAGGCGCAGGCCGAGGTCGAGGCAATCATGGCGCTGACTCTGGACGATCTCGATGGGCGTCCGCAGGCCATCGCGCAGTGGCGGGGCAAGATCCTGGTGATCAATTACTGGGCTAGCTGGTGCAAGCCCTGCGTCGAAGAAATGCCGGCCTTCGCGAGCCTGCAAAGCCGCCATGCGGGGCAGGGCGTACAGTTTGTCGGCATCGGCATCGACGACGCCGAGAAGATGCGCCGCTTCGTGAAGGTGACGCCGGTTTCGTATCCGCTGCTGGTCGCCGGTGACGCCGCCAGTCAGACGCCTGGCCTGCAGGTCAAGGCCTTGCCCTATACGGTGATCATCGGTCGCGATGGTCGTTTCGAGAGCAGCCGGCTGGGGCGCCTTGACGAGGCAAAGCTGGAGCCCATCCTGCGGCGATTGATCGCCAGGTAGGCAGACAGCAGGGACGAGGCTCTGCGCAGAATCGTCTGTTGGCCGCCGGCGGGAATCGTCGAGAGCCCGGCCGCGTCAGGAAGGTCCGCGAAGTCCTGCCTGGGCCGGGCGTGGACGGCGGCGCACCGCCGCCCGCTTACAGGACCTTGACCTGCACCTTGCGGGGTTGCGCATGCTCCGCCTTGGGGATCGAGAGTTTCAGCACCCCTTGCGTGAACTCGGCGCCGACCTTGCTCGCGTCGAGTTCCTTGGAGAGGGTGAACACCCGCCGGTAGCGCGCCAGGCCGACTTCAATGTGGCTGTCCTGCATGCCTTCAGGCGTTTCCAGATCGATCTCGCCTTCGATGGTCAGTGCGTCGCCTTCGACGTGCAGATGCAACTTGTCCTTCGGTACGCCAGCCAGGTCGGCGTACAGGGTGATTCCCGAAGCATCCTCGATGACGTCGACCGGCGGCAGCAGAGCCGCGTCGTCACGGTTGTCCCGTTTTGTGACCGGGTTGTTTTCGGACATTTTCGATTCTCCTCACTGAATGGTGATGCGGCGTGGCAGGGCGTCCTGCTTGCGGGCGATGCTGATTCGCAGCACGCCGTCGCGGTATTTCGCTTCGACAGCGGTCACGTCGATGTCGTCGGGCAGGGTGACGACGCGGCGGAAACGGCCGGCGAAACGCTCGTCGATATGCACGGTCGCTTTCTCGCCGGGTGGGTCGAGCTTGCGCTCGCCGGCGACGGTGAGCACACCCTTCTCGATTTGTACATCCAGGGTCGCAGGGTCGATTCCCGGTGCGAAGGCGTAGACTTCGACGGAACCGGCGGTGCCGCCGACGTTCATCGCCGGGAAGCCGCCGCGGGCTATCCCGCGAATGCTCGGCGACAGGTGAAAACCCTGCTGCGTTTCGCGTTGCAGCCGATCGAGTTCCGCTAGCACGTCACGGGGAAAGAGAGAGCGGTACATCATGTTGAATCCTCCATGCGCTTGGCTCAGGGGCGCCGGGATTGGCGCTTCGCCACCTAGCTGGGGGTCTTTTTGATGACTTCAATAGCTTGATTTCGCCCATGGTGCCCACCATTTGCTATCGTTAGCCGAACAGCGCGGCTGATCGAGGATGGATCATGGAATTCAAGGACTACTACCAGACGCTGGGGGTCGCGCGCGACGCGACCGCCGACGAAATCAAGAAGGCTTACCGGAAGCTGGCGCGCAAGTATCACCCGGACGTTTCCAAGGAAGCGGACGCGGAAGCGCACATGAAGGAGGTCAACGAGGCGAACGCGGTGCTCTCCGACCCGGAAAAGCGCGCCGCCTACGATCAGTTGGGACGCGGCTACCGGCCTGGTCAGGAGTTTCGTCCGCCGCCCGACTGGGATGCCGGTTTCGAGTTTTCGGGCCGCGGCGCTTCGCCGGGTGAAACCGCCGACTTCTCGGATTTCTTCGCCGAGGTGTTTGGCCGCATGGGTGGCGCACGTGGCTTCGCTCCCGGGCAGCGCGCGTCGTTCCAGGCGCGCGGTGACGATCATCACGCCAAGGTGCTGCTGGACATCGAGGATGCCTTCAGCGGCGCGACCCGGCAGATCTCCTTGCGTGCGCCGAGGACCGACGCGCAGGGTCGCGTATCGCTGGAAACACGCACCTTGAACGTCAGGATTCCGCAGGGTGTGCACGCCGGCCAGATCATTCGCCTGGCGGGCCAGGGAACACCCGGTTTCGGCGGCGCGCCGGCCGGAGACCTGATGCTGGAGGTCCAGTTCCGGCCACACTCGCGCTTTCGCGCGAACGGGCGCGACCTGCACCTGACCTTGCCGGTCGCCCCCTGGGAGGCGGCGCTCGGCGCGGTGGTGGAGGTGGAGCTGCCGCAAGGCGGCGTCAAGGTGCGGATCCCCGAAGGGACGCAGAGCGGACGCCAGATGCGGGTTCGTGGCAAGGGGATTCCGGGCACTTCGCCGGGCGATCTGCTGCTCGACATCCAGGTCGTGCTGCCGCCAGCGGTCACCGCCAGGGCGCGGGAACTCTATGAAACCATGGCGCGGGAACTGGCCTTCGACCCGCGTCCGCAGGGGAGGAAATGAGCCATGCGCGACGAGGATATCCTGACCGGCAGCCCGATCGAAGACAGCTGGCTGACGCTCGAACAGCTTGCCGCGGCGTGCACGGTCGAGCCCGTCTGGCTGCGGCGCCATCTCGACGAGGGGCTGATTCCGCGTGCCGAGAGCGTCGCCGGGGTGTGGTGTTTCGCCAGCACCAGCATCGTTCGCGCACGGCGGATGCGCCAGCTGGAGAGGGATTTCGATGCCGTGCCAGAACTGGCGGCGCTGGTCGCCGACCTGCTCGAGGAACTCGACGAACTGCGCGGGCGTGTCGGGCGCGTCGATCCGAACTGAGCTACGGCGTGGGCGCCGCCCTGGACCCTTGCATCCGCCGGCGGACTCGGAGAACGGTGAACAGCGGGTGTTCCGGAACCGTGGTGGCGGGAATCCGAGTCGCCGGATTTTGGCCTTCGTCGGGCTGGCTGATTGGCACGGCTTATGTCATTATCGCCAGCCTGACGATTCGCCCGCCATGACCTGGCAAGTGCGCGGGCAGCTTGGCGAAGTCGCCAGGCCGGGCAGCAATCGCGCGTTCTTGTTCCAGGCGGGACGACAGCGCTTCTGAGGGACAGCGTGGATGACCAAGCACTCGCAGCGCTCCGAGCTTGAAGCGGCGCTTCTGTCGTTCCGGCGGGCTTTCATGACCGTCGGCGCGTTCAGTTTTTTCACCAACCTGCTGATGCTGACGCCTGCCATCTACATGCTGCAGATCTACGATCGGGCGCTGGGCAGCCGCAATACGACGACGCTGCTGATGTTGACGCTGATCGCGCTCGGGCTGCTGGCGTTGATGTCATTGCTCGAGTGGATCCGATCGATGGTTCTGGTGCGGGTCGGCGCTCGCCTCGATCTTGACATCAATTCGCGGATCTTCGACGCCACCTTTGAACGCAATCTGCGCCAGGCCGGCCAGAACCCGGCCCAGGCGCTGCATGATCTGGCGTCGATGCGGCAGACACTGACCGGCGCCGGTCTGGTCGCGCTCACCGATGCGCCGTGGATGCCGATCTACTTGCTGGTGATCTTCATGATGCACCTGCACCTTGGCGTCTTCGCGCTGATCGGGGTGCTGGTGCTGGTGACGCTGGCGGTGGTCAACGAACGCCTCTCGGCGGCGCCGCTGGGCGAGGCGCAGAAATTGGCCATGGCGGCCAATGCGCAAGCCAATAGTCATCTGCGCAATGCCGAAGTGATCGAGGCGATGGGGATGCTGCCAGCGATCCGCGGTCGCTGGTTTGCATTGCACCGGAAGTTCCTGGTGCAGCAGACGCTGGCCAGTGACCGCGCCGGCCTGCTCAACGCCGTCACCCGCTTCGCGCGGATCTCGATGCAGTCGCTGGCCTTGGGCTACGGCGCGCTGCTGACCATCGACGGCCAGATTACCGCCGGCATGATGATCGCCGGATCGATTCTGGTCGGGCGGGCGCTGGCCCCGGTCGAGGCGCTGATCGGCAACTGGAGACAGCTGGTTTCAGCGCGCGCCGCCTACCAGCGGCTGGCGGAATTGTTGCGCATCTATCCGGCGCGGGTCGCCGGCATGCCCTTGCCGCGACCGCTTGGCGAAGTGCTGGTCGAGAACGCCGCGACCGCCGCGCCGGGAAGCAAGCTGCTGATTCTCAGAAACGTGAATTTCAAGCTCACGGCCGGGGAGGTGGTGGCGATCATCGGCCCCAGCGCGTCCGGCAAGTCCACCCTGGCGCGTTTGCTGGTTGGCGTCTGGCCCGCTCTGGCCGGTTCCGTGCGCCTCGATGGCGCCGAGATCTTCAAGTGGAACAAGGACGAACTCGGTCCGTATCTGGGCTACCTGCCACAGGACATCGAGTTGTTCGACGGAACGGTGGCCGAGAACATCGCCCGTTTTGGCACGGTCGATGCCGACCTGGTGCTGGCCGCAGCGCAGGCAGCGGGCGTCCATGAGCTGATTCTGCTCCTCCCGGACGGCTACGACACGCCACTCGGCGACGCCGGCAGCGCCCTCTCGGGTGGACAGAAGCAACGCATCGCCCTGGCGCGCGCGCTCTACGGCGACCCGGCGCTGATCGTTCTCGACGAGCCCAACTCGAACCTTGACGATCAGGGCGAGGCGGCGCTGGCCGAGACCATCCGGCGGCTGAAGGCGCGAAAGCGGACGGTGGTGATCGTCACCCACCGGATGACCACGCTGGCCGTCGCCGACAGCATTCTGGTGCTGCACGAGGGAACCGTGAAGGCGCACGGTCCACGCGACCAGATGCTCGAGGCGATGCGATCGGGCAATGCGGCGGCGACCGGCCGGGCGCCGACTGCCGGCAGGCCCGCGCCGACGGTCGCGTCCGCCGATGCGCTCCCGGCGGCGCCGGCCGTCAGCGCCTGACTGGCGAGGCAGGACGATGGCCACCAACATCTTTGACCGCAAGACCACCGTCGACGGTGCGGTCACCGACCTCACCGAGCTTGCCACCGAACCGCCGGGCCAGGCCGGGGCACCCCTGGACATCAATCATGCCCGGGCGTCACGCCTCGGCTGGCTGGTGCTGCTCGTCGGTTTCGGCGGTTTCATGCTCTGGGCCGGCATGGCACCGCTTGACCAGGGGGTGCCGAGCAGTGGGCAGGTGGTTGTGACCGGCAATCGCAAGACCGTACAGAACCTCAGCCCCGGGCTGGTCCAGGCGATCCTGGTCAAGGATGGCGACGAAGTCAGCAGCGGCGATGTCCTGGTGCGGCTCGATCCGACGACCGCGCGCTCGCAGTACGAAGTGGCGTACAGTCAATGGCTGGTCGCCAAAGCGGCCGAGGCGCGTCTGCTGGCCGACGTCCAGGGGCAGTCGGAAATCGTCTTTCCAGAAGAGTTGTTGAAGCAGCAGGACGACCCGCGGGCGGCCAGCGCGATGGCCGTCCAGACGCAGCTCCTGCGGTCGCGCCAGGCCGGTTTGCAGGCGGAACTCGGCGCCCTGAGGAATACGCTGGCCGGCCTGCAGTCCTACGTCAAGGGTCTGGAGGCGACCCGTCGCGCCAAGGAAGAACAGTCGAAGCTGCTGCAGGAAGAACTCAAGGGACTGCGCGAACTGGCAGCCGAGGGCTATCTGCCACGCAATCGTCTGTCCGAGCAGGAACGACTGCTGGCGCAACTCGGTGGCGCCATTTCCGAGGACCTCGGCAATCTCGGGCGCGCGCAGCAGAGCATCGGCGAGATCAGGATGCGCATCGTCGCGCGCGAGCAGGACTATCACAAGGAAGTCGAGAACGCGCTGGCGGAAGTTCAGAAAGAAACCAGCAGTCTCGACAGCCGGATCAAGGGACTCGCCTTTGAACTCGCCAATACCGATGTCCGTGCCCCGTCCGAAGGGATCGTCGTCGGTTTGACCGTGCACACCATTGGCGGCGTGCTGGCCCAGGGTACGCCGCTGATGGACGTGGTGCCGAAGAACGAACCACTGCGCATCGATGTCCAGATTGCCACCACCCTGATCGACAAGGTCAGGCCGGGTCTGCCGGTTGAAATCACCTTTCCGGCATTCAACCAGAAGACCACGCCGCAGATTCCCGGCGAGTTCGTGCAGGTCGCGGCCGACGCCACGACCGACCCCCAGGGCCGCGTGCCGCCTTTCTACCGGGGCCAGGTGGTGGTCACCGAGGCCGGCATGAAGAAGCTGAAGATGCACGAGATCAAGGCCGGGATGCCTGCCGAAGTATTCATCAAGACCGGCGAGCGGACGATGTTGAACTATCTGTTCAAGCCCTTGCTCGATCGCTTCAATTCGGCATTGACCGAGGAGTGAGCATGCGGCATTGGCAGGCGACCGTGGCCGGTTGCGCGCTGGCGCTTTTTTCGGCGGCGGCGGTCGCCGCGGGTCTGCTCGACGCGTATCGTTCGGCCCGGCAGAACGACCCCGCCTTCAGAGCGGCGCGTTATGAACGTGACGCCGGCCAGTATGCGGTGGCCATCGGTCGTGCCGGCTTGCTGCCGAACATCTCGATCACCGGCTCGTATGCCAAGAATACCGGTGAGCGCGAGTCGACGCTGGTCAACGTGACGCAGTCGCTCGACTATTACGACAAGCAGGCGGCGATCATCCTGCGGCAGCCGCTGTTTAACTACGAGAGCTACGTGCGCTACCAGCAGGGCGGTGTTCAGGCTGCCTACAGCGATGCGGTGTTCGACCGGAAAGAGGCTGAACTGGCCGCCAAGCTGTCAAGCGCCTATTTCGACACGCTGCTGGCTCTCGAGCGGTTGGCGCTGACCGAAGCCGAGATCGCCGCCTACGGCGCGCAGCGCGAACTCGCGCAGCGTCGGCTGAAGGGTGGCGAGGGCACGCTGACCGAGATTGCCGAGGCCGAGTCGCGGCTGCAGTTTGCCCGCGCTGGCCGCGCGGAGGCACTCGATCGCGTCGCGGTCACGACGCGTGTACTCGAAGGAATCACCGGCAAGCCGATGCGAGACCTGTGGATCCTGCGGCCGGACTTCATCCCGACTGGCGTCGAGCCCGGTGTTCTCGAAGAATGGCTCTCTCTGGCCCGCGAGAACAATCCGGAGATCCGTGCGCGGCGAAAGGTGCTGGAACTGGCGAGCCTGGAGGTGGATCGGAATCGTGCCGGGCATCTGCCGCAGCTGGATCTTGTGGCGCGTGCGCTGCGAGCCGAGAACGAGACGCTGTCGACGCTCAACCAGCGGAGCGCGATCACCACCGTTGGCGTACAGCTCAACGTGCCGCTATTTGCCGGTGGCCGGGTCGATGCCCTGACCGGGCAGGCGGTCGCCAACCGCGGGCGCACGCTGGCCGAGCTGGATGTCGCGGTCAACGAGGTGCTGACCGAGGTCGAACGCCAGTTTCTCGCCGTCCAGACAGGCGTCAGCAAGGTCGCCGCGTATCACAAGGCCGTCGAGGCCAGCGTGGTGGCCGTCAAAGGGAACCAGCGCGGCCTGGCGGCGGGCATCCGGACCAATACCGACGTTCTCGACGCCGAACGTCAGATGTTCGTCGCCAGGCGTGACCTGGCGCAGGCGCGATACGAGTTCCTGGTCAGCACCCTGCAGCTGAAAGCCGTTGCCGGAGTGCTGTCGGAAAAGGATGTCGCCGAGATCGAAGCGTTGCTCGTGGCGCAGTACTGATCGTTGGCGGTCGGCTGGCTGCCGCTGTCTCCGCGCGCAGACGGGAAGCCGTCGGCACAATCCGTCGGCACCGCAGTGGCAACTCTCTTCAGTTGCTCCTTGAATCGGGCCTGGTTGCGGCAACGCGCTGCACACCAGGCGGCAAGGCGATGCGTCCCCGCTGTCGCGAAAGGCTCGGGCTAAGATTGCCTTAAGGATGTTCCCCTACAGTAGCTCTCGTGCCTGCGGTTCGGGCCAGCGGACTGGCCAGCCCCGAAGGCCGGACTACCGGAACATCCTTTTCTGCAATCCTTCACGAGAGATCATTGACATGAACAAGCAAACCACCTTTTCCGTTGCCGCGCTGCTGCTGATCGCCACCTCCTTCGCCGGTCCTGTCGTCGCCGCAGACAGCAAGAGCCCAGCCGCGGCCGCCGTTCCGGTGACCGCCGCCGCGGCTGCGCCTGCCGGCGAAATCAGCAAGGAGCAGGCGATCGAGATGGCTCTGAAGGCGCACCCCGGTGAAGTCAGCAAGGCCTACCAGGACACCAAGAAGGGTATCAAGACCTGGGAAGTGAAGATCAGCGGTGCCGATGGCAAGAAATGGGAGCTGCACTACGAAATCAAGACCGGCGCTCTGGTCTCCGAGGAAGGCAAGTAGGCAGGCCGTCCACCACCAGCCGATTCACCGACCCGAGACCCGGCCATGCGCGCTATCGATTCGACCCAGATCAAGGTCTGGGATCCCTTCGTCCGGCTGTTCCACTGGATCCTGCTCGGCGCTTTCTGTACCGCGTACTTTTCCGAAGGCGAGGTCTTCGAGGGCCTCCATGAGCGCCTGCCCGGCGAACTGCTGCAGGGCATGCACGTCTGGGCCGGCTACGCCGTTGCCGGACTGGTGCTGTTTCGTCTATGGTGGGGCTTCATCGGTCCGCGTCATGCCCGCTTCAGCGACTTCGTGTACCGCCCGGGCGCGACGCTCGCTTATCTCAAGCGGGTGCTGACGCTGACCGCGCCGCGCCACCTCGGACACAACCCGGCAGGTGGCGCGATGATCGTCGTCTTGCTGCTCAGCCTGACCGCGACGATCGTCACCGGGCTGATGCTGTACGGCGCCGACAAGGGTCTCGGGCCGCTGGCCGGGCTGCTGGCCGAGACCAGCAGCGCGACCATCGACGGCATCGCGGAGGCGCACGAAATGGCGACCAACGCGACGCTGCTGCTGGTTGGCGCACACCTGCTCGGCGTCGTCTGGGAAAGCGTCCTGCACCGCGAGAACCTGGTCCGGGCGATGATCACCGGCCGCAAGCGCGCCTGACAGGTCGTGCCGCCGCTCGCCAGCAGCGGTTTGACCGCTTCCCGGTGGCTGCTGGCGAGCGACGATTGACTTGACTTGCCGCTTGCGCTGATACTTCCTCAGATACCGTCGACGCGCCGCTTCACGCTTGGCCGCGGCGCGCCCGGCAGCGAAGCGCGCCGGGTGAACGGACTGCAGCTGATCGGAGCGGATCGCGCCTGGCCTTGGGGCAGTGCGTCCTGGCGGTATCGCGACGATCGCTGATGGCAAGGGGGCAAGCACGAGTCGTTGCGGGAGCCGGCAGGGGGTCACCACGGGTGCGCGGCTCAGAGCTGGCACCCATATCTCGTTCCTGCAGGCTTGGCAGCGTGCCGAGAAGCCGGTGACCCAGGCCAGCCTGCTGGTCCTGGAGTGGGTTTCGAAGGCTCGCTCGGCGCTCGTTTGCCCCGGATTTCTTTCGATTCACCTACTGAAGAACGATATCGGGGTTCAATCATGGCAATACTCAAGCAGTTCGACGAACTGGTGGTGAGTTCGCGGCCCGGCCAGTCGGGCGGGCCGCGTCTGAACGAGATGCGCGCGAACAGCGTGCGCTGTCTCGGTCCGCATGGCCTGCACCGGATGGCGTATACCGAATGGGGCGATCCGGCGAATCCGCGCGTGCTGGTCTGCGTGCACGGACTGACCCGCAATGGCCGCGATTTCGACGTCCTGGCCAATGCGCTGGCCAGCGATTACCGGGTGATCTGTCCGGATATCGTCGGCCGCGGCTGCAGCGATCGCCTGTTCTTCCCGGACGACTACGCCCTGCCGACTTACGCCAACGACATCATCACGCTGATCGCCCGGCTGGGCGTTGAGTCGGTGCACTGGCTGGGGACTTCGATGGGTGGCCTGATCGGCATGTTCCTTTCGAGCCTGCCGGGTTCGCCGATCAGCCGTATGGTGCTCAACGACGTCGGGCCGTTGATCGCCCTGGAGGCGCTGCAAAGGATCGGTGAATACCTCGGCAAGGCGCCGGATTTCGCCGACCTCGGTGAGGCCGAAGCCTACGTGCGTACGGTTTGTGCGCCTTTCGGTGCGCTGACCGACGCGCAATGGCGTTTCATGACCGTCGTTGGCACCCGCCCGAAAGCCTCTGGCGGCTTCGAGATGAACTACGACCGGGCGATCGCGCTGCCCTACCAGAAGGCTTTCCTCGAAGCCAAGGAAATCAGTCTGTGGCCGATGTACGACGCCATCCGCTGTCCGACGATGGTCCTGCGCGGCGCGCAATCGGACATCCTGCTGCACGACACCGCCGTCGAGATGACCGGCCGCGGCCCGAGGGCGAACCTCGTTGAAATCCCCGCGGTCGGGCACGCGCCGATGTTCCTTGAGGAGTCGCAGGTACGCGTCGTCCAGGACTTCCTGCTCGCCGATCCAGGGTGAGCGCTGATCCTGCCGGGCTCCCGGAGTTGCGCATGGCCTTCCCGGCAGGCCGCGGGGGCATTGGTGTGGTCCGCCGGTCCGGCACGCGATGAACCTCGCGCAGCTGCTCGCGCGTAGCGCCCGGGTCTTCCCGGAGCGGCCGGCGGTGGCGCTTGGCGAGCAAGAGCTGTACTCGTACGGTGAGTTGTTCCGCCGCAGCGCGGCGATCGCCGGCAAGCTGCGCGGTGGCGGCGGTGGCGTTGGCAAGGGTCTGCAGCCCGGTGACCGGGTGGCGCTGTTCATGGCCAACTGCCCGCAGTACCTCGAACTGCTCTACGGCATCTGGCACGCGGGACTGGTCGCGGTGCCGATCAACAACAAGCTGCACCCGCGCGAGGTGGCTTTCATTGTCGCGCATTCGGCGGCGTCGCTGCTGTTCGTTGCCGGCGACCCCGGCCAGACCGCGCGGACGTGGACCGACAGCGCACCGGGCTTGCGGATCGTCTCGGTCGATGGACCGGCGTATCGGCAAATGACCAGCGGCGATCCGATCGACGTGGTCGCGCGCGCACCCGACGATCTGGCCTGGCTGTTCTACACCTCAGGGACCACCGGCCGACCGAAGGGGGTGATGCTGTCGCAGCGCAATCTGCTGGCGATGACGCTCTGTTATTTTGTCGACGTCGACCAGGCCACGGGCAGCGACAGCATCCTCTACGCGGCGCCGATGTCGCACGGCGCCGGCATGTACAACTTCGCGCACGTGCTGGTTGGCGCGCGCCACATCGTTCCAGCGTCGGGCGCTTTCGACGTCGCCGAGATCCTGGCCCTGTCGCGGCACTTCGGGCAGCTCTCGCTGTTCGCCGCGCCGACGATGGTCCACCGTCTGGTCGAGCACGTCGCTGCGTGCCGCGCCGACTGCAGCGGCATCAAGACCATCGTCTATGGTGGCGGCCCGATGTATCTCGAGGACATTCGGTGCGCGCTCGCCGTGCTCGGGGATCGTCTGGTGCAGATCTACGGCCAGGGCGAGAGCCCGATGACGATCACCGCGCTGTCACGCCAGCACCTCGCCGATCGTGCGCATCCGCGCTACCGCGAGCGCATCGCGTCGGTTGGCGTCGCGCACAGCGTGGTCGAGGTGGTGGTCGCCGACGAGGACGGCCGGCCGCTGCCCGCCGGCAGCGCCGGCGAGGTGCTGGTGCGCGGCGAAACGGTGATGCAGGGGTATTGGCGCGACCCCGAAGCGAGCGCGGCGGCCTTGCGCAACGGCTGGCTGCACACTGGCGACGTCGGCGTTCTCGATGGCGACGGTTTCCTGACGCTCAAGGACCGCTCCAAGGACGTGATCATCAGCGGTGGCGCCAACATCTACCCGCGTGAGGTCGAGGAGGTCTTGCTGCGGCACGCGGCTGTCGCCGAGGTCTCGGTGGTCGGCAGGCCGAGCGCCGAGTGGGGCGAGGAGGTCGTCGCCTTCGTCGTCTGCCGGCCGGGTCTGCTGGCGCCAACCGAGGAACTCGATCGATTGTGCCTGGATTCGATCGCTCGTTTCAAGCGCCCGAAAGACTATGTCTTTGTTGCGGCGTTGCCCAGGAACAACTATGGCAAGGTGCTCAAGACCGAGTTGCGCCGCCACTGGCATCTGCAAGGGGAGAAGTGAAGATGGGTGGACGTCTGCACGACAAGGTGGCGATCGTCACCGGTAGTGGCTCGGTCGGGCCGGGCTGGGGCAACGGCAAGGCGATTTCGGTGCTCTTCGCGCGCCAGGGGGCGAAGGTGGTCGGCGCCGACATCGACGCCGAGGCAGCCGCGGCGACGCAGCAGATCATCACCGACGAGGGCGGCAGCGGCATCGCGGTGGTCGCCGACATGACCCTCGCTGCCGAAGTCGAGCGCCTGGTCGCAGCGGCGCTCGACGCCTACGGGAGGATCGACATCCTGGTCAACAACGTCGGCATCGCCATCGTCGGCGGTCCGGCCGAACTCGACGAGGCGACCTGGGACCGGCTGATGGCGGTGAACATCAAGAGCGCCTACCTGACCTGCCACCACGTCCTGCCGGTGATGATCCGCCAGCACGCCGGGGCGATCGTCAATAACGCATCGGTTGCGGTGCGCGGCTGGGCGGGGGTCAACTATGGCTTCTACGCGGCCAGCAAGGGGGCGATGGTGGCGATGACGCGGACCATGGCGATCCGGCACGCGGCCGACGGCATCCGCGCCAACTGCGTTCTGCCGGGGCTGATGAACACGCCGCTGGTGCATGCCGCTCTGACCCGCGTCTATGGCGAGGAAGGCGACATCGCCAACCTGATCCGCACCCGCGACGCGCAGTGCCCGATGGGCCACATGGGCGACGCCTGGGATACCGCCTACGCAACGCTGTTCCTGGCTTCCGACGAGGCCAAATACATCACCGCCACCGAGCTGCTGGTCGATGGCGGGCTGTCGGCACGCTTCGCCTGAGGTTTTCGGGGCGAAGTGGGCTGACCATGCCCTTGCCCCACATTTTCGACTACCACGAGTTTCGCTTGTTGAGGCACCTCGCACAGTCTCTGAAGCTGGGCATAGCCCTGCCACATGATTGGCTGTCCCGTGGGGCGGGGTGGCACGGCCGAGGTAAGCGCCAAGGCTTCGACGCGGCAACCGCTCTTCAGGACGCGATGCCAGTCTTCAGTGCGCCAGCACGAACTTGTCGAGGATCAACGCGCCGCCGCCGATGGCGGTTCGATAGACGGCTTCAGGTGTCGCGTTGCTCCAGCAATTCGTCAAGCTAGACGGGGGTGGGCGGCAGTATTTAGAAGAAGAAGTCGCTGGCGTCGATATGCCCCGCCTGACCGATGATCGTGATCTGGTTGCCGAAGCTGTCGGCGACCAGCGCATCGGCTCCAGACGCCGAAATGCTCAGGTCGCCAATCGCATTGACCTGGGTGTTGCCGGAGAAGTCCAGGAGTTCCAGGCCATCGGCGAAGTCGGTCACCGTGTCGAGGCCGAAATCGGCGAGGAAGACGAATGCGTCGACGCCCCCACGACCGCGCAAGAGGTCATTGCCCCCCAGACCCGACAGAACGTTGGCGCCATTGTTTCCGTTCAGCGTATCGCCGTAGGCAGAGCCGGTGAGGTTCTCGATCGATGAGAAGGTATCTCCCGTGGCATGGCCGCCGGCGGCGTAACCGGTCGACAAGCTGACATTCACCCCGGCATTGGAGCCTGCATAACTGGCGGTATCGCTGCCGCCGTGGCCGTTGAGGAAGTCGCCGCCACCACGGCCCTGGAGCACGTTGGCAGAATTGTCACCATTCAGAAGGTCGTTGAAATTCGAACCGGTGAGGTTCTCGACCGACGAGAACGTGTCGCCAGTCGCATGGTTGCCGGCGCCACCGCTGGCCAACCCGGTCAGCAGGGAGACGTTCACGAAGCTGGCGGATTCCGAATAGTCGGCGGTATCGCTGCCGCCGCGGCCGTTCAGGAAATCGGCGCCACCCCGGCCCCGGAGCACGTTGGCAGAATTGTCGCCGTTGAGCAGATCGTTGAAGCTCGATCCGGCGAGGTTTTCGATCGCCGAGAAGGTATCGCCAGTCGCATGGTTGCCGGCGCCACCGCTGGCAAACCCGGTCAGCAGGGAGACGTTCACGAAGCTGACAGAATCGGAATAGTCGGCGGTGTCCGAATCGGACCCGCCAAGCAGGCTGTCGGAACCGCCGCCTCCGCGCAGCACGTCGTCGCCGTCGCCGCCGGTCAGCACGTTGGCGCCGGCGTCACCACTGAGGATGTCGCCCAAGGCCGAGCCGCCGAGGTTCTCGATCGACGAGAAGGTGTCGCCAGTCGCATGGTTGCCGGCGCCACCGCTGGCCAATCCGGTCAGCAGGGAGACGTTCACGAAGCTGGCGGAATCGGAATAGTCGGCGGTGTCCGATCCGGACCCGCCAAGCAGACTGTCGGAACCGCCGCCACCGCGCAGCACATCGTCGCTGTCGCCGCCGGTCAGCACGTTGGCGCCGGCATCACCGCCGAGGATGTCGCCAAAGGCCGAGCCGCCGAGGTTCTCGATCGACGAGAAGGTATCCCCTGTGGCATGGCCGCCGGCGGCGTACCCGGTCGACAAGCTGACATTCACCCCGGCATTGGAGCCTGCATAGCTGGCGGTATCGTTGCCGCCGCGGCCGTTGAGGAAATCGGCACCGCCCCGGCCCTGGAGCACGTTGGCAGAATTGTCGCCGCTGAGGAGATCGTTGAAATCCGATCCGGCGAGGTTCTCGATCGACGAGAAGGTGTCGCCAGTCGCATGGTTGCCGGCGCCACCGCTGGCAAACCCGGTCAACAAGGAGACGTTCACGAAGCTGGCGGAATCAGCGTAGTCGGCGGTGTCCGAT
>NZ_JAPUVQ010000076.1:0-31394 GCF_029255145.1 Accumulibacter sp. | reverse complement strand
TCAGTCGTCGGCCCGCTGTGCACACCGCTCGATCTGCTGGCCGACCGGATGGAGCTGGCCGACGCGCAACCCGGCGATCTGGTGGTGATCTTTCAGTCGGGCGCTTACGGCTTCACCGCCAGCCCGCAGGCTTTCCTTGGCCATCCGGCCTGTGTCGAGGTGCTGGTATGAGCGGCGCACGCGGTATCGGCGGGCTGCGGCTGGGGGCTGCCCGCGGCTGCTACGCGCTTGGCGAAGCGCTCAGGCTGGCCGGAATCGGGAAGAGTCGGCTTTGAAGTTCCGGCGCTTCGACCCCGGGTCTTGCGGTTTTCCAAGACCGCTGATTTCGCCCTTGCCCGACACGCCCGCCTGGCCGTCGCCGGCGCGGCGGTTCTCGCCGCCCGCCCGCTACTGCGCGGCAAACCATTTCCGCCATTTCACGCGCGGCCGCTATGCGCTTGGCGAAGCGTTCAGGCTGGCCGGGATCGGTCGCCAGGGGGCGCTGCTGGCTCCCGCCTATCATTGCGTGACGATGCTCGACCCGGCCCTGGCGCTTGATGCGGAAATCCATCTGTACCCGCTTCAGGCCGACCTGTCACCCGACCCGATGGCGCTGGAAAGGCTTCTGGGAACCATCCAGAGACCGGTCAAGGCGCTGCTGGCCACGCACTACTTCGGTATCGCCCAGGACTTTTCGCACTTGAAGGCATGGTGCGTCGATCACGGTATCGCCTTGATCGAGGACTGTTCGCATGTACTTCTTACCGAGCACTTTCGCGCCGCGGGCACCGGCATCCATGGCCATTTCGTGACCTCCAGTCCCTACAAGTTTTTCGCCTGCGACGATGGCGGACTGCTCTACGCCGCTGACGCGCAGCGCCTCGACCCGGTGGCAACGACGCCAGCAACGCTGATCGAAGAGTTGAGAGGTCTCAAGAACGCTGTGGAACGAAGCCGAGGCAGAACGCTCCCGTCCCGCGACAGCGCTTCGATCGACGAGCGGCTTGAGCTCCTGAGCGCCACGAAGCTGGACTGGGGTAATGACCAGTTGATCGACCGCGATGGCCCGTCTTCGCTTTTCTCGATTGCATCCGCCACCACCAGTTCACTGCGCAGCTCGCGGTTTGTCGTCGACCATTCGTCGATCGACGAAAACATCCAGCGCCGACGCGAGAATTACCAGCGCTGGGTGCGGACCGTTGCCGCCGTCCCCAACTGCCGCGCGCTATTCCCGCTACTGCCCGCAGACTGTACGCCTTACATGTTCCCCTTGCACATCGACCATCCGAACCCTCACTTCCATTGGCTGAAGCATCTGGGGGTCCCGATCTGGCGCTGGGACGAGATGGCTGACTCGACGTGCGAGATCTCTTGCGACCATCGCCTGCACCTGCTCCACTTGCCGTGCCATCAGGCGCTGACCGAAGGTCAAATGGACTGGATGACGGCCGCCCTTGAAAAGACCCTGCGTCACGCAGTCGAGGGAGTGCAGTGATGGGATGGGAAATCCACAACGCCAAGACCGCGTTCGGGAAGTTTGCGGACGAGTGGGACCGACTGAATGCCCGGTTGTACGACTCGCACCCCTTTGCCGACAGTCGTTTTGTCGGAGCGCTGCTGGAGCATTTCGGCGACGGCAGCGAACTGCTGTGCGTTCACCGAACAGGCGATGGCCTTTCGGGTGGCCTGATCCTTTGCGCAAGCGGACTTTGGCGCTACTCGAGCTTTCGTCCTGCGCAAAGACAGGCGACTGTCGTCCTGCTTGAAGACGCTCGCCTGCTCGCAACCCTGCTGACCGCACTGCCGAAGCTCGCCTGGACGATCGAACTGTACGCGGTAGATCCACGCTATGCTCCGGACCTCTCCAGCGTGACCTTGCCGCTGATCGTCGAAGCACAGGCGCGAACGATCGGGATCGACCTGGCGAACGGTTTTCCTGCTTACTGGGAAAAGCGCCCCAAGAAACTCGCCGCGAACATTGCTCGCTATTTCCGGCGAACGGAAGCCGAGTTCGGCACTGATCGCGTGACAAGGCTGACCGACGCGGCGGAAATGGACGCCGGGGTAGACCGCTTTGGCGCCATGGAGAGCGCCGGCTGGAAAGGACAGGCGGGCACCGCCGTTTCGCGCGACAACGAGCAAGGTGCGTTCTATCTCGACGTCCTGCGGCGCTTTGCGTTGACCAACCAGGCCGCCGTCTACGAACTTCATATTGGTGACCGGCTGGCGTCGTCGCGCCTGGTGATTGCGAACGATCATATGCTGATCTTCCTGAAGACAACCTACGACGAATCGCTGGCGCGCTTCGCACCGGGCCGGCTGCTGCTGTATCGCGTCATCGAAGAGCAGTACGCGCTCAGCACGAGGAATGCCATCGAGTTCTACACCAATGCCACCAGCGATCAAAGGGAATGGGCCACCTTCGCCTGTACCGTTCAGAACATCCAGATCTTCCGTGGCGCCCGGAACGCGGCGGTGTTCTCGCTTCTGCGGGCCTGGCGGCGAAATCTTCGGAGCATCAGGAACCGGGTGCCGGAGAGCGATGCGCCAAGCAGCAACGTCAGCCAGTGCAAGAGCATCGAGGGCCTGCAGGCGTACGACCTCGGCGAGTTCGCGGCCAAAGACAACTTCCAGGCGTCGACCGGCTGGTTCGAACTCCTGGAAAAGAATGTCTATCCGGCGGATGCGGGTGTGCGCTATTACTTTACCGCCGAAAAGAAGACCCCCCGGGTGATCCTGCCCGTGCGCTTGACCACCAGGGGAGCGGTCAAGAGTATCGAGTCGCTGAGCAACTACTACACCGCGCTCTATGCGCCACTGCTGAGTCACGAGGGCGACCCGCTCGATCTGCAAGACCTGCTCGCTGTCGCAACCCACGACCACGGCGGCGCCCATGTGATGCGTTTCTCGCCCATGGACCCGGACTCGGCGACGTACAAGGGTCTGCTCAGCGGGCTGAGGGCGAATGACTGGATCCCGTTCCAGTTTTTCTGTTTCGGCAACTGGTTTCTCAGGGTCGAAGGCAGCTGGGAAGACTACCTGAGGAAGCGCAGCGCCAACCTGCGCAGCGCACTCAAACGACGATGCAAGCAGTTTGCGGCGGCAGGGGGAACGCTGGAAATCGTGACCGCGGTCGGGGAGAGCGAACAAGGCATCGCCGCATTCCAGGAAGTCTATTCGGCGAGTTGGAAGAAGCCGGAA
Organism: Accumulibacter sp.; assembly: GCF_029255145.1. GTDB lineage: Bacteria > Pseudomonadota > Gammaproteobacteria > Burkholderiales > Rhodocyclaceae > Accumulibacter. The sequence continues at coordinate 28,214 of NZ_JAPUVQ010000076.1, read as the reverse complement.
CCGTATCCCGATTTCGTTCCGTCGCTGATCCGCCAGCTCGCCGCGATGGGCATGCTCCGTCTCGGTATTGCCCGGCTGAATGGGCGTACCATAGCCGCGCAGCTGTGGATTGTCGATCAGCAGAAGGCCAGCATCTACAAGGTGGCGTACCACGGCGACTTTGCCTCGTACTCGCCGGGAACGATCCTGACCGCGCATCTCCTGCAACACGTCATCGACGATGATTGCGTCAGGGAGGTGGACTTCCTGATCGGCGACGACAAATACAAGCGGATGTGGATGAGCGACCGCCGGGAGCGTTGGGGAATCGTCGCCTACAACCCGGGTACGATCATCGGATTCGCCTTATTGACCAGAGAGGTCGTGGGCCGCGCGTGCAAGTCCGTCGTCACCAGGATCAAGGGCGCGGTATCGCCGACCGGGGCGATCGGCAGGACTCTCGCGGCGAGCAAGAGAGCGCTGGCCCGCATTACGGGACAGAGCCGCGCTGGTTAACCGCGGGCGCGACGGTACCGCGCGCAGCTGGCTAACCCGTCCGCATCCGACGCGACCATCGAAAGCGAGCGCACCATGGACGTGAGTTTCGAGCAGTTGAGCAAGCCGGCCCGGCACCTGTTGCTGGTCGACGATGAGGAGAGCATCTTGCGATCCTTGCAGCGGATGCTTCGTCGCGACAGCTATACCATTCACCTGGCGACCAGTGGTGAGGATGGGCTGGCCATCCTCGAACGAGAACCGATCGGCGTGATCGTCACCGACCAGCGGATGCCGGGCATGACCGGTTCGCAGTTCCTGAGCAAAGTCAAGGAGAAGTACCCCGAGACGATCCGCATCGTCCTGTCCGGCTACACCGAACTCAACTCGATCACCGATGCCATCAACACCGGCGCGATCTATCAATTTCTGACCAAGCCGTGGGATGACGACCTGCTGCGCGAGAAGATCGCCGGCGCTTTCGCCCACTACGAGCTGAAGAGCGAAAAGGCCCGCGTCTCGGCGCTTAACCGGGCGATCATCGACGCCATTCCCGACGCCCTGCTGCTGGTCGATGCGCGAACACGGATGATCTGCGCTGCCAACGCCGCGGCGGGCGCCCTGCTTGGCTACGAATCGACGGCCATGGCCGGCAAGACGATCGAAGAAGTCGAACCCATGCCGCTCGATCATTGCTACTGGGACGAGATTTCTTCGGGAAGCTTCCGCGCCCTGCATGCGGTTGAAACAGAATACCTGCACGCCGATGGCAGCCTGCTGCCGGTGCGCAAGTCCACCTCGAATGCTGCCGACGGGCCCTTGCGGTACGTCCTGGTCCTGGCGCACGATCTGCGCCACGAGCGGACCATTGAGGCGTCGCTCGAGAAACTGAATGCGGAAATGGCGTCGGTCCTGGAGGCCACTTCGGAGGGCTTGCTGGTCCTCGATGCCGCTCGCAGGCTATCGCGTATCAATCGCCGGCTGACGGAGATGTGGTCGCTGCCGGAAGATCTGATTTCGTCAACCGGCGGGGAGTCGATCCTGCGCTCGATTGCCGCGCATTCAGCAGCCCCCGCCGAAACCAGTGGCGCCTTGTTCGCGCCTTTCGCAACGCCAGGAGCCCGCGCCAGCGGCCACTTCGAGCTAGCGAACGGTAAGGCCTGCCAATGGCACGCCCATCCGCACGAACGCGACGGCCAGGTGATTGGCCAGATCTTCTGCTTTGCGCTGTCGCTGCCAGCAGCGATTCCCGGGACAATGACACCCCGGGAGGCCTAGTCGGCGCGCGTGTCCTCGCCGAAATAGTAGGCTACGCGCTTCCTCGGGCTCAGATATTCGTGCACCGCCGGCGGCAGCGCTCCTGCCCGCAAGGCCTTGGTGATGCTGATCTCGGGAGTCTGCTCGAGGTCCAGGATCAGCGCCTCTGCTTTCGGGATCCGCGCATCATAAACCATCAGCATCGGCTGCAAAGGCCGTGTCGAGTTGACCGAGACCACCATCCCGGTTGCGCCGGAGGAAAGCTGCACGATGCTGCCCGGGGGATAGACGCCAAGGACACGCACCAGTCTGGCCAGCATGGCGGTATCAAACCAGCTCCTGTTCCTGGCAAACATCGTGGACAGGGCCTCATAGGGGGTCACGACCGCTGCGGCATGAGGCGGATTGCACAGATGATCATAGTGATTGACGATCGCCACCACCCGCGCTATCTGGCCAATCTGGCCGCCGGACAGGTGATACGGGTAACCGCTGCCGTCCAGCCGCTCGTGATGCTGAAGGATGGCGGCGGCGACCGCCTCGGGCAAACCACAACGCAAGGCCATCCTGGCGCCGACTTCGCAGTGCTCGCGCATCAACGCCTCTTCGGCCTGCGTCAGCGCGCCACTCTTGAGCCGCACGCCGGGCGGCACCTCCGCCATGCCGAGATCGTGAAATATCGCTGCCACCCCGATCGCCCGCAAGGTGTCGGCGTCGACCTCCATCGCCTTGCCGAGAACCAGCGCCAGCACCGCAACGTTCAGCGAGTGATGATAGGACGCGTCGCCGACACCTTTGTCGCCAAGCAGGTGCACCATCATTTGGCTGTTGCCAAGCAATGAATCGGCGATCCCGGTGACCAGCTCGATGACCCTGGCAGTCGCTTTGGCCGGTTCCACCAGAAGCTGCCGGGTGGTCTGACGGACGAGCCTCGCCGCCTTCACGGCCTGCTTTTCAGCGTTCGCGATACTCGACCGCAATACCCGGTTGCGTTCGCTGCGCAAGGCCTTCTCGTCCAGGATCACCTGCGGTTTGGGATCCCGCGCCAGCGGCAACCCCGGGGCTGGCGGATCGGCTGAAGTCGGGACCGGCGTCGGTGGCAGCACCAGCTGGCTACGCAGGGGATCGATCCGGACTCGATGCAGCCCCAGGCCACGCAGCGTGGCCAGTTGATCCTCGCCCTGAATGAGGAAGCTGTTGAAGCTGAACGGATGTTCGAGCCACGACAGGTCGAGGATCACGAACATGCCGATCGCCAGCTGTGCCGGTTCAACATACACTGGATCTTCCATGCCGAACAGCCCCCGACGTCGAATGCCCGAACAATACTCTCCCGCCTTCAGTGTAACAAAACTATTGGCGGCGGCTCATCGCGACGCGTCGCCAACGGTCTGGAGAAAAGCCGGCCGTCCCGCGCCGGTTGTGGCGGTGCCTGCGGCTGTTGCCGACCACAGCCGTCAAGGCGGCTTCCTGCCGGCTTGCGATCGAGCGGCAAGAGCGCCGACAAGCCATTCAACCGGGCCAGCGAATGCGGTAAAGTACAATGCTGGCCAGCGCCATCGGAACACCGGCGCGCTGGACGTCGTGCTGCCGGTCCACGGAAAACCTGAAATGAATGGCGCAAGAAGATGAGCGAACAGACTTCGCCCGCAAGCCCGCAGACACTGCTCCTGGTCGATGACGAACCGTCGATCCTCAGCGCCTTGCGGCGGCTGTTCCGCCCCTGCGGATACCGCATTCTGACGTCCGAAAGCGGCGCCGGGGGACTCGACCTGCTCGGCCGCGAAAACATCGATCTGGTGATTTCCGACATGCGCATGCCGGAGATGGACGGCGCCCAGTTCCTTGAAAAGGTGCGGGCCGGCTGGCCACGCGTGATCCGCATCCTGCTCACTGGTTACGCAGACATCGCGGCGACCGTCAATGCGATCAACAAGGGCGAGATCTACCGCTATATTTCCAAGCCGTGGGACGACAACGACATCGTGCTGATTGTCCGTGACGCCCTGGAACGGCAGCAGCTGCAGAACGAGAATGCGCGACTGCTGGCCCTGACCCGGACCCAGAACGACGAACTGAAGGCACTCAATGCCGGCCTCGAGGCACGGGTCAGGGAACGCACCGTCGAACTGGAGCAGGTCAATGGCTTCCTCAATCTCGCCAACGACACGCTCAAGCAGAGTTTTCTGGTCTCGATAAAGGTATTCTCGGCGCTGATGGAACTGCGCGAAGGCTCAGGCGGCGGACACGCTCGCCGCGTCGCCGACATGTCGCGCAAGCTGGCGATCCAGCTGGGACTCGACGCGAAAGCGCAGCAGGATGTTTTCATCGCCGGCCTGCTGCACGACATCGGCAAGATAGGCTTCTCCGACGCGATGTTTGCCAAGCCGGTCCCGAAGTTGAACGCCGAGGAACTGGGACGCTACCGCAAGCACAGCCTGGCCGGTGCCAATGCCCTGATGCCCCTGGCCGATCTCAAGAACGCCGCCGATCTGATCCGGGCGCATCACGAGCGCTTTGACGGGCAAGGATTTCCTGACGGTACGGCAGGGCTGGGCATCCCTTTGGGTGCGCGCATCCTGGCGGTCGCCAACGACTATGACGGACTGCAGATCGGCACCTTGTCCGAGAAGCGCTTCAGCGCCGAAGACGCCAAGACCCTGCTGGTGAAATCGCGCGGCAAGCGTTACTGCCCGACGGTGATCGACGCGCTGCTCGAACTTCTCGGTGCGCCCCACGAAGACCCCGGCCAGACATCCCGGATTCCGGTCGGACAGCTCAAGGTCGGGATGGTCCTGGCGCGCGACCTGATGGCGCGCGACGGCAGCTTGCTGCTGGCCGCCGACTACCTGCTCGACGCCAATCTGGTGCGCGAGATCCAGTCCTACGCCAAGCGTGAAGGCCTGTCGCTCGTGCTGCACATCCGCACCGCCATCTAGCGCCACTTCAGCTTCGCCGAGGAGCACGTAAATGTCCCGCATCCTGATCGTCGACGACGAAGAGAACATTCTCAAATCGCTGCGCAGACTGCTGGCGATGACGCCCTGCTCGGCGGGTGGCAAAACGTTTCCGCTGACCGTAGACACCTGTAACGACCCCTTGCAGGCGCTTGAAAAAGCCTTCGAGACGCCCTACGACCTGGTTCTTTCGGATTACCGGATGCCGGGCATGGACGGCGTCGCCTTCCTGAAGGAGTTTCGGGAACTGCAACCGAACGCGGCACGACTGATTCTGTCCGGCTACGCCGATCTGAATGGCCTGATCGCCGCGATCAACGAGGCCGGCATCGTGCGCTTCATCGCCAAGCCGTGGAACGATTACGATCTGGTGGCAACCATTGCGCAAGCGCTGGCGTACCAGGAACTGCAGAACGAAACGCAGCGGATGGCCGACGAGGCTCGACTCCAGCAGGGCCGACTCAGCGCCGAGGATTTCGAGCGCAGGCGTCTTGAAGCGCTGGAGCCTGGCATCACGCGCGTCAATTGGGGGCCTGACGGGTCGGTGATGCTCGACCCGGATGCACTGAAACGCGACTGATACGTGGCGCTTGATGCCGGAGATCGCAGCGGCCCGCTCCTGCAATATCCGCAGTCAGCGCGTCATCCAGCGGCAGCGTGGCCAGACGATGCGCCCTTCTCGTCCGTCGGGTACGGCTGGACCATCTCCGTGGCGGCCCGAAAAGGCGCACACGCCCGCTGTAAGGGCGTATCGTTCGCAGATGCGGTCGCCGGGGCCGCAGGCGGGTGGCCTTCGTTCATCGGCAGATGCCGCTCACCGGGGGCACAAGCTGGTTGATGCGAGTCCGGGATTCCGAACCATGGGGGCAGTGTGAGCGAGACGCTTGGTTCCTTTGATCACGATCGGTCCTTGGCTGCGCTGCTGCCGCCAACGGAAAGCGAAAGCCTGTGTGCTGCACTGAGCGTGCTGCTTGCTTCCCCGGTAGCGCTCCAGGACCTGGCCGGCACGGTGATCGGTGGCACCGGCGACCTGCCGGCCGAAGAGCGGGTCGAACTGCTACTCGAATGCGAGCCGATCGGCTACCTGCAGGCGCCGCAGGCCACCCCGGCGGAGCGCAGCGCCGCCGCCGGGCTGATCGGACAGCTGTTGCGCGCGCAGAAGCAGGACGACGCGCTGGCCGAGTCGGCGGCGGCATACCAGCAGCTTGCGGAAGAATTCGATGGCCGCGTTGCCGCGCAGGTGAAACTGCTCGACGAGCGACAGCGCCAGTCGTACCAGGCCGAGCGCCTCGCGTCGGTGGGTGCTCTGGCCGCCGGCGTGGCGCACGAGATCAACAATCCGATTTCTTTTGTGCGCAGCAACCTGCGCACCGCGGAGTCCTATCTCGGCAAGCTTCAGGACTTCGCCGCGGCGGTCCAGGCGCTGCCGGGAGGCGAAGCGGTGATCGCTGCCGCCGACCTCGCCTTCACGCTCGAAGACTTCTCCGAACTGCTGCACGACAGTATCGGTGGCGTCGACCGGGTAGCGCGAATCGTCAGCGACCTGAGGGGGTTTTCCAACGTCGACATGCCGCAGGAAGACGTCGTCGACGTCAACCAACTGCTCGCCTCAGCGTGCAAGATGGCCGAGAAAGGCCTCCCGCCCGGCGCCACGCTGGTCTGTGAGCTGGGCGCCATGAAGCCGCTCCTGTGTTTGCCAGGACACCTTGCGCAAGCGTTTCTGGCGATCCTCAACAACGCCGTGCAGGCCATCGAGGGCAAGGGCGCCGACGGCGAGGTGCGCGCCTGCAGCCGTTTCGACGGCCGACAGACGCTCATCGAGGTCCGGGACAACGGCGTCGGCATCGACCAAGACGCGCTGGGAAGGGTCTTCGATCCTTTCTACACGACTCGGCCGGTTGGCAAGGGGACGGGCCTCGGGCTGACCGTGACGCGCGATATCGTCCGCGCGCATGGCGGCGAGATCGAGTTCGACAGCATTCCGGCGGTCGGCACCACCGTCACCGTCAGCCTGCCCGATTGACCACGGAGCAGACGCAGATCATCACCCGCAGGCCGCGTCGGGTCACCGATCCGCTGTTCCAGATTGCGCTGGCCTGGGTCAGCGCCGTCCTCGTCGGCTGGCCGCTGATCCAGATTGCCGGAGCGCACGGGATGCTGGCCGTTTTCGTTTACGTCTTCGTGGTCTGGAGCGGGCTGGTCGTGGTCCTCCTGGCGGTTTCCCGAAGCCTGCAGGGTAGCGCACCGCCCAAGTCAAGCAACGACAGGCGGACGAGCGAACGCACGGGCGAACACTAATGGACGAACGGTATTTTTCGCCGTTCTGGGTGCTGGTGGCGATTGTGGTTTACATCGCCGTTCTGCTGGCGGCGGGTTCATGGGCGGAGCGCCGGGCGCTGAGCGGTCGCCAGGGAGCCGGCAGCGGCTGGGTCTACGCCCTGTCGCTGACCGTGTACTGCACCTCCTGGACCTATTTCGGCAGCGTTGGCAGCGCGGCCAACAGCGGCATGCTCTACGCGACCGTGTACCTGGGACCGACCGTGGTGATGCTGGCGTCGTGGGAAATCGTGCGCCGAATGATCCGGCTGCGCCAGCGCTATCGATTTTCCAGCGTGGTCGACCTGCTCACCCAGCGTTACGGACAGTCGGTCAGCATGGGCGCCTTCATCACACTGATCCTGTTGCTGGGGATGGTGCCCTACATCGGACTGCAGGTCCGCGCTCTGCTCGAATCGTTTACCGTGATCACCGGCCTGCGGCACGACGCCGCCGAGGTCGGGCCGTGGCATTTCACCGACGAGGCGATCGTGTTCCTGATCGGCGTGCTCACCGTTCTCTTCGGACTGCGACGGGTCGATACGCGCGAGCGGCAGCATGGCATGCTGATGGTACTGGCCGTCGAAGCGGTGGTGAAACTGGTCGCCTTTGTCGCGGTCGGCGTTTTTGTCACCTGGGGAGTCTTCGACGGCTTTGGCGATCTTTTCGCCCGCATCCAGGCCGACCCTGCGCTGCACCGGGGCCTTGTCGATACGCCGCTGTCAGGAAACGCTTATCTGACCTGGATGACCTACCTGGTTCTGTCGATGGCGGCGATCATTTTCCTGCCGCGGATGTTCCACGTGATGGTCGTCGGCAATCACGACGAACGCCACCTGCTGACCGCGATGTGGGTCCTCCCCCTGTACCTGCTGCTGATCTCGCTGTTCGTGCTGCCGATCGCGGTGGGCGGTCTGCTCCTGGGATACCCGCTCTCATCGGCCGACTGGCTGGTAATTCGTCTGCCTTTCGACCGCGGCGGCCCTGCCCTGGCGCTATTGGCGTACCTGGGAGGGTTTTCGGCGGCGGTGGGGATGGTGATGGTGGCGTGCACCACGATGGCGATCATGTTCTCCAACCACATCGTGCTGCCGCTGATCGACCGCGGCGTGATCGGCGAACGCCTCCGCGGCAGACTGCGACCGATCCGCAGCGGCGTCGTCTTCCTGCTTCTCGCATTGGCCTACCGGTTTCAGGAAGGCCTGGCCAACAGCTACCTGTTGATCCAGATGGGCCTGATCTCGTTTGCGGCGGTGCTGCAGTTCGCTCCCGCCGGAATTGGCGGGCTGTACTGGAGCCGCGGCAACAGTTCCGGCGCCTGGTGGGGGCTGAGCCTGGGCTGGGCGACCTGGGCCTACACGCTGTTCCTGCCCGCCGTGGTGCGCAGTGGCGTCCGCGGCGCCGAATGGCTCGAAAGCGGCCCGTGGGGACTGGCGTTCCTGCGCCCGGAGATGCTCTTCGGCCTGGACCTCGGCTCGCCGTACCCGAACACCGTCTTCTGGTCGCTGCTGTTCAACGTCTCGGGCTACCTCATCGCCTCCCTGCTCAGGGGACAGCGTAGCGACGAAGCCGCGGTTGCGCACGCCTACACGCACGCCTTCGGCAAGCAGCAAACCGCTGACGGCGATGCGGAAGGCCAACTGCGGGTGAGTTACGCCACCGTACGCAAGCAAATCCACGGCCTGTTTTCACGCTATCTGCCGCCCGATGAAGCGGCGCTGGCGATCGCGCGAGTTCAACGCGACGTCGTCGCCGACGGTGAAACAAGCCTCTCCGGTCCCGCCTATCTCGAACTGACGGCACACGCCGAGCGCACTCTGGCCGGCACGATCGGTGCCGCGATGGCGCGCAAGGCGGCAAGCGAAGCGCTGCGCCTGAGCGAAGCCGAGACCGTTGCGCTGCAGACGACCATGGCCGAACAGCTGGCCAAACTCAAGATCACGCCGCAGCAACTGCGCGAGCAGGTCGACTACTTCCGTTCGCTGCAGGCGATGAGCCAGACCTACGCCAAGGCGATGGAGGAAAAGGTTACCGCGCTCGAGGACGCGGTTCGCGAGCGGGCGCTGGCCGATGCCAGCCGGCGCGAGAGCGAGCAGCGTTTTCGCTCGCTGGCCGACAGCGCACCAGTGATGATCTGGATGACCAGCAGCGCCTACGGTGACTGCTACTACAACCGCGCGTGGACGACATTTACCGGGGCGTCGGCCGACCAACAGGCGCGCGAAGGGTGGACACTCGGGATCCACCCGGACGACCGGGCCGACGCGCTGACCCTGGCCGAAGAGGCCAGGGAGCAGAAGGCCGGCGTCGAAAAGCTTCTTCGCCTGCGGCGGGCAGACGGTGAATACCGGCACCTGCGGGTGCATATCCTGCCGCGCCATGCCGCAGATGACACCTTCCTGGGCATCGTCGGATCGGCGGTAGACGTTTCCGATCTGCTCGCCGCCGAACAGACGCTGCGGCGCAGCAACGAAGAGCTGGAGACCCTGATTGGCGAGCGCACCCGGGAACTGCAGCAATCGTACGCCGACCTGCAGGAGCGCGAGCAGACCATTCGCACGATCACCGATTCGGCGCAGGACGCGGTGGTGATGGTCGACGACGCCGGCCTGGTGTCGTACTGGAATCCGGCCGCCGAGCGCATGTTTGGCTGGACGACGATCGAAGCCATGGGCCAGCCGCTGTCCGAGTTCCTGTTGCCGGAGCGCTTTCGCGACGCGCACCGGCAGGCCTACGAGCGTTTCCAGCGAGGCACGCCCGGCACCATCCTCGGGCGCACCGCCGAAATGCTGGCCCTGCACCGCTCCGGCACCGAGATTCCGGTCGACCTGTCCTTGTCGGCTACCGTCCTGCACGGCAAGCTGCACGCCATCGGCCTGCTGCGCGACATCACCGAGCGCCAGCGAGCGGAAAAGGAACTGCAGCGCAATTACCAGGAACTGAAGTTGCTGAACCAACGCTTCGAAGAAGCGCAGAACCAGCTGCTGCAATCGGAAAAGATGGCGTCGATCGGTCAACTGGCAGCCGGCGTCGCGCACGAAATCAACAACCCGGTAGGCTTCGTCAGTTCCAATCTGCAAACGTTGAAGACCTACAGCAAGGAGATGCTTGAGCTGATTGCCGCCTACCAGGCGGCGGAAGCGCAAATCGGCGACCGCGACACACTGGCCGCGATCCGCGACCTGCGGCAATCATTCGACATCGAGTTCCTGCAGGACGATCTGCCGGCGCTGATCCGGGAAAGTGAGGAGGGCCTGCTCCGCGTCAGGAATATCGTGCAGGATCTCAAGGAGTTCTCGCACGTCAGCGAATCGGAATGGCAAGCCGCCGATCTCAACGCCGGACTCGACTCGACGCTCAACGTGGTGTGGAACGAGGTGAAATACAAGGCCCGGGTAAACAAGCACTACGGAGAGATTCCACCCGTCGAGTGCCTGGCCGCGCAGCTCAACCAGGTGTTCATGAACCTGATCGTCAATGCCGTTCAAGCGCTTGACGAAAACGACGGGATGGGAACGATCACCCTGACGACAGGCCATCAGGACGAGTGGGCCTGGGTTGAAGTCAAGGACAGCGGGCGCGGCATGAGCGAGGACGTCAAGCGGCGGATCTTCGAGCCGTTCTTCACCACCAAGCCGATCGGCAAGGGGACCGGGCTCGGAATGTCTGTATCCTACAGCATCGTGCACAAGCACCACGGGCGCATCGAGGTCGACTCGGCGCCCGGACACGGCAGCCGATTCAGGGTCTGGGTACCCGTCAAACACCGCGCAGCGGACGAATTGGAATAACGCAAGGGAGAATGTCATGTCGGTTTCGGTTCTGGTCGTCGATGACTCGGCAATGGCCCGCAAGATGTTGATTCGGGCGCTGCCAGCGGATTGGGATATCAGCGTCACGCAAGCCTCGAACGGCGTCGAAGCCCTGTCGTACTACCGGCAGGGAGGGGTCGACGTCATTTTCCTCGATCTGACAATGCCCGAGATGGACGGCTACCAGGTGCTCGAAGCGCTGCGCCGCGAAGACCTGAACTGCCTGGTGATCGTCGTTTCGGCGGATATTCAGGAAGCGGCGCAGGCGCGGGTCCGCGCCATGGGCGCAATCGCCTTCATCAAGAAGCCGGTCGATCCGGTCGGCATCAAGGCGGTGCTCAAAGAATATGGCTTGCTGCTATGAGCATCGATTTCATCAGCGACGAGCAGCGCGAGGCCTTGCAGGAGGTCGCGAACATCGGCATGGGGCAAGCCGGGGCGTCGATCGCGCAGGTACTCGGAGAGTTTGTCGAACTTTCGATCCCACAGATCAGGGCAGTCGCTGCGGCCGAGATACCCGCGGCGCTGGCGGCGCTGGCAGGAGACGGCATCGCCTCGGCGGTTCGGCAGGCGTTCATCGGCGAATTGCGCGGCGAGGCGATCGTCATTTTTTCGGAGCATTCGGCGCACGACCTCGCCGAATTGCTGTGCTACGGCGATGCCCTCGACACGCCTGCCAGCCGGGAGTTGCTGCTCGACATCGGCAACGTGCTGGTCGGCGCCTGCCTCGGCGGGATCGCCGGCCTGCTGCAGACCGAGATCGGCTTCTCGGCGCCGTCGCTGCTCGCTGACCAGGTGGCGACCCGCCAGCTGATCCAGGCGGAAACGATTGCCGCGCGCTGCGCGCTGCTGGTCGAAGTGCGCTTTGGACTCGAGAAGCGGGCGTTCCGCTGCCACCTGGTGATGCTCATGCCCGACGACGCGGTTGCCGCTCTGCAGCGAGCGCTCGACCGCTTTATCGAGGGACTCTGAGTGAACCCGCCTTCCCCCTCCGTGGCGTCTCCGGAGCTGCTCGAATCCCTGGTCGAGCGCATCGACGTCGGAGTCTTCGCCGTTGACCGGGACGCGACGATTGCGCTCTGGAACCGCTTCATGGCCGTCCATAGCGGCAAGTCGAGCAGCGAAGTGCTGGGGCAGAACCTCTTTGCGGTGTTTCCGGAGTTGCCGCGACCCTGGCTGCGAAAGAAGCTGGAAAGCGTATTTGTTCTCGGCAACAGCGCGTTCACCCTGTGGGAACTGCGGCCGTATCTGTTCCGCTTTCCGCACACCCGGCCGATTACCGGCGGACTGGACCTGATGCGCCAGAACGTCACCTTCCTGCCGCTGCGCGTTTCCGGCGGAGGCGTATCGCTGGTCTGCGGCACGGTTTTCGATTACACCGATACGGCGATGGCGCATGCGCGTCTGCAGGATGCGATTGCCGCACTGAGCAAGGAAAAGGACGCGCAGCGCGAACTCATCGGGAAACTGGAAGCCGCGCAGAACCAGCTCCTGCAATCGGAAAAGATGGCGTCGATCGGCCAGCTCGCGGCCGGTGTTGCGCACGAGATCAACAACCCGGTCGGCTTTGTCAATTCCAACCTGCAGAGTCTGAAAAGATACTGCGAACAGATGCTGCACCTGATTGCCACCTACCAATCGGCCGAGTCCCAGATCTCCGACACCGCGCTGCTGTCCACAATCACCGCTTTGAAGCAGGCGCTGGACATCGAATTCCTGCAGGAGGATCTGCCCGCGCTGATCAAGGAAAGCGAGGATGGCCTGGTGCGGATCAAGAAGATCGTCGAGGACCTGAAGGACTTTTCGCACGTCGATGAATCGGACTGGCAGCACGCGGACCTCAACGCCGGGCTGGACTCGACGCTGAACGTGGTATGGAACGAGGTCAAGTACAAAGCCAGGGTCGAGAAGAACTACGGCAAGCTGCCGACGGTCGAGTGTCTGGCGGCGCAACTCAATCAGGTGTTCATGAACCTGATCATCAATGCCGCGCAGTCGCTGGATCAGGCGAAGGGCATGGGGACGATCACGCTGTCCACCGGCCACCAGGACGATTGGGTCTGGGTTGAAGTCCAGGACACCGGTCGCGGCATGAGCGAGGACGTCAAACGGCGGATCTTCGAGCCATTTTTCACCACCAAGCCGGTCGGCCAGGGGACCGGACTCGGCATGTCGGTATCGTACAACATCGTCCAGAAACACCACGGCCGCATCGAGCTCGACTCCACACCCGGGCAGGGCACCCGCTTCAGGGTGTGGGTGCCGGTCAGACAGACCGCGGAGGCGGCACCATGACGGATGGTCAAACACCGTCACGGCCCGGACCACAGTAATGCCGTTCAAGTGGAATCGGTCCTTTGAAACGGGCATCGCCATCGTCGATGCCCAGCATCGCCAACTGGTCAAGCTGATCAACGATGCCGAGCCGTTGTTGACCGGCGGCGAGGAGGCGGCAAGTCAGCAACTCGGGGTGCTGCTCGAAGACCTCGATCGCTGCGCGGCAACCCACTTCGCCTGCGAAGAAGGCGTCATGCGCTCGCACGGTTTGCTGCCGCCCTACATTGAAAAGCAGCATGCTGACCATCAAGGCTTCCGCGATCAACTGCGAGAACTTCGCGGGCAGCTGGTGGCGGAATCGCTGGCCGATGTCGGCCCCGGCTTGCTGCGCTTTCTGACCAGCTGGCTGAGCTTCCACATCCTCGACGAAGACCAGCGCATGGCGCGCCAGATCCGCCTGACCAGTGCGGGTGAAAGCCCGGAGGGAGCGTTCGCGGGAGCCGCCCAGGTCGTACCGGACGACCAAGCCCGCGCTGTGCTGGTGGCTGCCTTGACCGATCTTTATGCGGTGCTCGGCGAGCGCAACCGGTCACTTTTCGTGAGCAACGAAAAGCTGAAGCAATCGAGCAGGCAACTGGAGCTGCTCAACCAGCAGCTGGAAGCAACCGTTGCCGAGCGAACCGTCGAACTTCGCCAGACCTTGACCGCGATGGCGCGGACGCAAGGACAACTGCTGCAGTCGGAAAAATTGGCGGCGGTCGGCCAGTTGGCCGCAGGCGTGGCGCACGAGATCAACAACCCGATCGGTTTCGTGACTTCCAACCTGGGGTCGCTCAAGGCCTACGTCGGCCAATTGCTGGAGGTCATCGACGCCTTCGATGCCTTGCGTGACGTCCTTCCCGCGACCGACGCGCGACGGCAAAAACTGGAGCAAGCCTGCGACAGGGGCGACCTGGACTACCTGAGGCAAGACATCGGCGAGCTGATCGACGAGTCGAGCGCCGGACTGCTGCGCGTCAGCAAGATCGTTCAGGGCCTGAAAGACTTCGCGCGGGTAGACGAGAGCGACTGGCAGATGGCCGACATCAACGCGGCCCTGGAGTCCACCATCAACGTCGCCCGGAGCGAGCTGAAATACAAGGCGACGATGGTCAGGAATTATGGCCAGCTGCCCCCTGTCCGGTGTCTTGCAGCCCAGCTCAATCAAGTGTTCCTGAACCTGTTGATCAATGCCGCGCAGGCCATCGAGGACCACGGCACCATCACCTTGACCACCGGCTGCGGCCAGGCGATGGTCTGGATCGAGATCCGCGACACCGGCTGCGGGATGGGCGAGGACGTGCAGCGGCGGATCTTCGAGCCGTTCTACACCACCAGGCCGGCCGGCAAGGGTACCGGCCTGGGACTCTCAATTTCCTGGGACATCGTCGTACACAAGCATCGCGGAACGATCGGCGTCGGCAGCGAACCGGGGCGCGGAACCCGTTTTCGGATCGAGCTACCAGTCAACGCGGCGCCAGCGGAGGAGGACCGCAATGCTCACGAGATCTTGCTCCAGGGCGCCGGCTTGCCAAAGAAATAGCCCTGCGCATGATCGACGCCCAGCGTACACAAACGATCGACCAGCGCCTGGCTTGAGACGTATTCGGCGACGGTCTCGATTCCCAGGGCGTGACTCATCTGGTTGATCGCCGCAACCAGCGCATCGCTCCGGGGGTGCTCTTGCATCTCGCTGACGAAGCTGCCGTCTATCTTGAGGTAGTCGACCGGCAAGGTCTTGAGGTACTGGAACGACGACAAGCCACTGCCGAAATCATCGAGCGCCAGCTGACAGCCATGTCGCTTGAGCGCGCTCATCAGCGCCAGCGCCGGGCGCAGGTTCTTGATCGCCGCCGCTTCAGTGATTTCGAAACACACTCGCTGCGGCGGGCAAGAGTGCTCGGCAAACTGGCTTTCAATGAAATCGAGCAGGGTTTCGTCGCTCAGTGAGTGGCCCGAGAGGTTGATCGCCAGCATGCCATCGGCCTGGCCGATGCCGTTCCCGTACTCCAGCAACGCGTTGCGGACAACCCAGCGATCGATAGCCGCCATCAGGCCGTAGCGCTCGGCCGCCGGAATGAAGGCGGCCGGCAGCAGCAGTTCGCCCTCTCGCTGCGCATTGCCATGGTGTGCGACCCGCAGCAGCGCCTCGTAGCGCACCGTCTGGAACGGCTGTGCGGCCAAAGACACGATCGGCTGGTAATGAAGCCGGAACCGATCCCGCTCGATTGCCTCGCGCAAGCCGGCGGCGCCGAGGACGTCACTTTGGCGCCGAAGCGTCTCGGTATCCCCCGGCTGATAGACGTGAACACGATTGCGCCCCAACTCCTTGGCCGTATAGCACGCGACATCGGCCTGCGTCAGCAGCTGCCCGCAGTCGCGGGTTTCCTGGCTAATCGGTACCAGGCCGATGCTCACGCCGACCTGGTAACTGCGGCCTTCCCAGATGAAGCGATGCTCGCGAATGTTCTTCACCACCGCCTGCGCGATGACATGGGCACGTTCCAGCGGGCAGTTCTCCTGCAGCAGGGCAAACTCGTCGCCGCCGATTCGCGCCAGCGTATCGCGCTCGCGGAACATGCCAGCGAGAATATTGTTGATCTGTTTGAGCAACTCGTCTCCCGCCGCATGCCCGGCGGTATCGTTGACCACCTTGAACTGATCGAGATCGAGATAACACAGGACGTGCCGCGCGCCGTGCTGATGGGCGCTGGCGACCGCCCGCTCAAGTCGCCGCTCGAATTCCGGCCTGTTGATCAGGCCGGTCAGTGCATCGTGGGTGGCATCATGGGCCAACTGGCGCGTCAACTGCCGGGTCTGCGTGACATCGTGGAATACCAGCACCGCTCCCAGGATCTCGCCGTCTCGCCCACTGATCGGCGCCGCCGAATCGTCGACATCGTATTCCCGGCCGTCACGCCCGAGCAGTACCGAGCGCTGCGGCATGCTCACCGCTCGTCGCTCGCGGAGGCAGCGTTGCACCGGGTCCGGAGCCGTTTCCCGAGTCTGCTCGTTAACGATCCGGAAGATGTTCTTGACCGGCTTGCCCCTGGCTTCGGCCGTGCTCCAGCCGGTGAGCAGCTCTGCCACCGGATTCAGATAATCGACGCGCGCCCCGGCATCGGTGGTAATCACCGCGTCACCGATCGAATGCAGGGTGACCTGAGCCCGCTCCTTGGCTTCGAACAATGCCAACTCGGCACGTTTGCGCTCGGTGGTTTCGATGCTGACACCGATCACCTGCTCGACCTGTGCGCTGGCGTTGCCAATCGGAGCCTTGATGACATGGAACCAGCGAGGCTCGCCGCCTGGATCCACCAGGCGCAGTTCGCGCTCGATTCGCTGCTGCTGGCCGTCGAGGATCGCCCGGTCGTCGCTGGCGAGGGCGCGCAGCGTCTCGGGATCGGTAAGAAGATCCGCAAAAGCGCGTCCAAGCATCTGCTCCACGGTCAGGTCGAAACTCGCCGCGAGACTCTGGTTCGCCAGACGGATCTGTCCCTGCCGGTCGGTGACAAAGATGAAATGCGGATTGGCGTCGATGACCGTTCGCAGAAAGGAACGCTGCTCTTCAATTTCCGTCTGCGCCTGTAGCAGGTGCTCGACCAGTTCGGCGCCCCGGAAGCAGGCGGCAATGCTGGCGACGAATACGTCGAGCAAGGCGCGGTCCACAGTCGCCAGCGCCGCTCCGGCTTCCAGAAAGATGGCGACCTCCTGGTGGGCAGAAGGGTGCAGGTACAAGACCGCTGAATTGCGGCCAACGACGTGCTGGCGGCGTCGCGCGCTGGCCGCCACGGCCGACGCGATACGCGTGTCGGGCAGGCTGGCCAAGGCCTGCACGGGGCATTCCGCATGGCGCCCGGCGCCCCCGACCACCTGCCAGCCTTTAGCGATATTGGCCAGAGGTGACTCGCTCCGAACACAGACCAGCCCATCGACCGGCAACTTCAGCAGCGCTGCCAACTCCTTGAGGACGCACCCGGCGAGATTGGCGATGGCGTGCGCGTCGATCATCTCGGCGGCAGCGCGGACGATCACTTCCAGGCCGCGCCGCTGCTCGGCAATGGCATGCAGTTGCTGGTACGAGCGCAGCGCGGTGCTGACTGCGGTGATCAGGCGGGTGTGCGTGAGTTCGCCCTTGGTGCGATAGTCGTTGATGTCGTAGTCCTGGATGACCGCCAGCTCCGGCGCGTATCCCGGTTCGCCGGTGCGCAGGATCAGCCGACATTCCACCAAACCCAGTTCCTGGCGGATGTGGCTGACGAGCTCGAGTCCAGCCTGGGCCGTCTCCATGACCACGTCAAGCAGCGCGACAGCAATCTCGGGATGTCCGGCCAACAGCGCCCGCGCCTCCGCGCCGCTGTGAGCGTGCAGCAGATGCAGCGGCCGGCCAAGAATCTGCAGGTCGTTGAGCACCAGGCGGGTGACGCTGTGCACCTCCGGGTCGTCGTCAACCACCAGCAGCGTCCACGGTGGCAGACCGACCGGCGGCGGCGTTCCGGGGAGGTCCGTGTCGTCCGTCCAACAGAGCAAGTCATCGTTCATGCGAGGAGTTCCTGGGCAGGTCGTGCGCGGTCCTTTGCGAAGCAGGATCAAGGCGAAATCAGCGTCTGCCGCAGCCGGACAGGGATCGAAGCAGTCCGTTCGCATCGCCCGACGTCCCGATTATAAGCAATGTGCGAGCGCCGACCACGGCCAGCATGAAGCCACCTGCGGCGACACGGCTACCGAAGGGCGGGCCGTGCGAGGAGTCGACACCGGGGATATTGGCAGGCTGCGTCGCGACACATGCGCACGGTGACCTCCCTTGGATACTGGCCCTGATGGTGTCGAAAGCGGCCGACACCGTCCGCTTCCAGGCCCGGCCGTGAGCCTGAAGGGCGCTGACCACGCCTGGCGCACGGCTGCACCACGAAACAAAGAACCGGCCCATGGCCGGTTCTTTATTTGGTTCAAGCTCTTGATTCAATTGGTCGGGGCGCCGGGATTCGAACTCGGGACCCCTTGCACCCCATGCAAGTGCGCTACCAGGCTGCGCCACGCCCCGACAACCCGCGAATTATAACCGAAATCCCCGCCGGCGCTCAAACCCGCAGCATTTCCGCGATGCTCAACAATTCCTCACGCAGCGATTCGTCGCTCACCGCAGACGAGCGGGCGGCAGCCTCGGGCTCTGCATCGCCGAGGCGATTGCGAGCGCCGCTGATCGTGAACCCCTGGCTGTACAGCAGCTCCCGGATGCGGCGTACCAGCAGGACTTCGTGGTGCTGGTAATAACGGCGGTTGCCTCGGCGCTTGACCGGCTTGAGCTGCGCAAACTCCTGCTCCCAGTAGCGCAGGACGTGAGGCTTCACACCACACAACTCGCTGACCTCGCCAATCGTGAAATAACGCTTGGCCGGAATCGCCGGCAATGGCTCATCGCCAAGGTCTCTAGGACTGGCTTCCATCATAAGCGTGCTCCACTTCGGCCTTCAGTTTCTGGCTGGCGTGAAAAGTAACGACTCGTCGCGCCGTGATCGGGATTTCTTCGCCTGTCTTTGGGTTGCGTCCTGGCCGCTGCGGTTTGTCGCGCAGCTGGAAATTTCCGAAACCCGAGAGCTTGACCCCGTCACCGTGCTCCAGTGCGTTCCGGATTTCCTCGAAAAAAGCCTCGACCATATCCTTGGCCTCACGCTTGTTGAGGCCAACCTTCTCGAACAACAAGTCCGCCAGTTCTGCTTTGGTAAGCGTCATTCCCTCCCCTTCTCAGACGCGAAGCTGCGCTGCGAACGCCTCTTGCAGATAAGCCACCACCTGCTGCATGGCCGCATCGACTTCGGCTTCCTGCAATGTTTTTTGAGTATCTTGCATCACTATACGGAAGGCAAGGCTTTTCTTGCCAGCGTCGACTCCGCGCCCGACATAGACATCGAACAGACTGATTTCGCGAACGATTTTCGGGCTATTGGCGGTCATGGCGGCACTCAACTGCTGCCATTCGAGTGCCTGATCGACGACCATGGCCATATCCCGTATGACTGGCGGTTGCCGGGAGACTTCGGCGTAGCGTGGCAGTGTCGCCATCACCACGGCATCGAGATCGACTTCGAAAAGCACCGGCGCCAGGGGCAAGTCATACTTCTGCTGCCAGCGCGGATGCAGCTCGCCAAGGAAGCCAATCGCCTGGCCATCCACCATCACGCGCGCGCTGCGCCCGGGATGCAAGGCCGGATGCGACGCTTTCTCGAAATGTGGCTGGCGCGGTGCGAGGAGCAGCTCAAGGTCTCCCTTGAGGTCAAAAAAGTCAACCTTGCGCGCCGCGCAAGCCCACTGCTCCGGAAAGGCAGTTCCGTAAGCCAGCGCGGTCAGCTTCCATGGCTGGCGAAAGCCGCCCACCGGCCCCCCTTGCGGGTCGCGGAAAAAGCTGCGGCCGGTCTCGAAGAAGCGGGCCCGACTCTGCCGACGCTTGAGGTTGGTTGCGACGTTGGCGACCAGGCCGCCGATCAGCGTCGAGCGCATCACGCTCAACTGGCTGGCGATTGGATTGGCCAGACGAATCAGCTCGCGGTTGTCGGCAAAGTCGCGTTCCCACGCCTCTTCGACAAAAGCGAAGTTGACCACCTCCTGGTAGCCACTGTCGGCGAGGATCTGCCGGATGCGCGCCCGCGACCGCGACTGCTCGGTCTGCGGCAGCATCGCCAGCAGACCGACCGGCGCCGGCGACGGGATGTTCTCATAGCCGTGCAGCCGCGCCACCTCTTCAATCAGGTCTTCCTCGATCTCGAGGTCGAAACGATAGCTCGGTGGCGTGACTATGAAATCGTCCTGATCCTTTCTGAAGGGCAAGTCGAGACGCGCCAGCAACTCGCCGATCCGCTCGCTGGCGAAGGCAAGGCCAAGGACCTTGGCGACTCGCGCCGGACGCAGACGAACGTCGCGGCGCTCGGGCAATCTTGCCAGGCCTTCGCTGACTGGTCCGGACTGACCGCCGCAGATGTCGAGAACCAGGCGTGTCGCCCGTTCGAGCGCTCGTCGCGTGCCGCCAAAGTCGACGCCACGCTCGAACCGATGCGACGCATCGGAGACGAAGCTGTAGCGACGCGCACGCCCGGCAATGGCCGTCGGCGCGAAGAAAGCGGACTCCAGGAAAACCTCGGTGGTCGCCAGGCTGATCGCGCTCTCCTCCCCGCCCATGATCCCGCCCATGGCCACCGGGCGATGATCGTCAGCAATCAGCAGCACATCGGGCTGCAGTTCCAGAGTCTGTTCGTTGAGCAGCTTGATCTGCTCTCCGGCCCGCGCCATCCGGGCGTGAATGGAACCCTGCAGGCGGGTATTGTCGAAGGCGTGCAGCGGCTGGCCGACTTCGAGCATCACGTAGTTGGTGATGTCGACCAGCGCGGAAATCGGACGGATACCACTGCGTTCGAGGCGGCGGCTCATCCATGGCGGCGTCGGCGCACTGGCGTCGACCCCGGCAATCACCCGGCCGCAGTAGCGCGGACACGCGTCCGGGGCATCGAGGACCACCGCACGGGTGGTTGGAATGGTCGGCTCTACGTCCTCGACCTCGATAAACCGCGCTGGCGTACCGGTCAGCGCCGCAACCTCGCGGGCAACGCCCTCCAGCGACAGACAGTCGGCCCGGTTCGGCGTCAGCTTCAAGGTCAGCAGGCGATCATCGAGATCGAGATGCCGGCGAATATCCTCACCGACCGGCGCGTCGGCGGCCAGCACCAGCAGGCCCGCCGCGTCGTCAGCGATTCCGAGTTCCTTCGCCGAACACAACATCCCGGCAGAGTCGACGCCGCGCACCTTGGCGACCTTGATCCGGAACCCCCCCGGCAACTCGGCACCGGACAAGGCGCACGGCACCTTGATCCCGGCGACGGCATTCGGCGCGCCGCAAACGATCTGCAGCGCCTCGCCGGAACCGACATCGACCCGGCAGACGCTGAGGCGGTCGGCGCCGGGATGCCTGGCAACCTCCAGCAGCTGCGCGACGACCACCTGGTCGAAGGCTGGCGCGACGCTCTCCTCGGCCTCTACCTCGAGGCCCGCCATGGTCAACAGGTGCGAGAAATCTTCGCCCGAGCAAGCGGGATCGACGAAAGTGCGGAGCCAGGATTCAGAGAATTTCATGAGGTCAACATTTCGGGAGGAATCATCGTCACGCGCGCGTCAGACAAACTGCCGCAGGAAACGCAGGTCGCCGTCGTAGAACAGGCGCAGGTCATTGATCCCATAGCGCAGCATCGTCAGCCGGTCCGGACCCATGCCAAACGCAAAACCCAGGTATTTCTCGGGGTCGATGCCGACGTGGCGCAGAACGTTCGGATGGACCATGCCGCAACCGGCGATTTCCAGCCAGCGGCCCTTCAAGGCGCCGCTCATGAAGGCCATGTCGATCTCGGCCGACGGTTCGGTAAACGGAAAGAACGACGGGCGGAAACGCACCTGCAGGTCGTCGCTCTCGAAGAAACGGCGCAAGAAGTCGGCGATGACACCCTTCAGGTCGGCAAAGCTGACGCTCTCGCCCACCCACAACCCTTCGACCTGGTGAAACATTGGCGAATGCGTGGCGTCGGAATCGACACGATAGACGCGCCCCGGCGCAATGACACGAATCTCGGGCATGGTTTCCGCGCCAGCGTGCTGTGCGACGTGCGCCTGCATGTAGCGAACCTGGATCGGGCTGGTATGCGTTCGCAGCAGTACGCCCTCGGCCACGCCGCCGGACTCGTCCTGCAGATAGAAGGTATCGTGCATCGAACGTGCCGGATGATCCGCCGGGGTGTTCAGTGCCGTGAAGTTCTGGAAGTCGGCCTCGATTTCGGGGCCATCGGCAACGTCGAATCCGATCGAGCGAAACAGCGCCTCGATCCGCTCAAGCGTACGCGTCACCGGATGCAGGCCACCACGCGACTGCCCGCGACCCGGCAGGGTCACGTCCAGCGCCTCCTCGGCCAGCCGGGCGTCGAGCGCCAGCCGGCGAATCGCTTCGCGACGCGCATTCAGCGCCGACTCGACGGCGTCCTTGACGCGGTTGATCGCCGCGCCGGCGTTCTTCCGCTCGTCGGCTGGCAGCTTGCCCAGTCCCTTGAGCAAGTCGGTGATCTGACCGCTCTTGCCGAGATAACTGGCCTTGATCTGCTCCAGAACGTCCGGGTCGTCAGTCGCCGCAAAGGCCATCGACGCTGCTTGGATGATGTGATCGAAGTTGTGCATGGTTCACCGAAAAAAAGGAGGCTAAGGCCTCCTTTCTTGGCACTCGCCGAGGTCAGGCGTCGAGTTGCGCCTTGGCCTGTCCGGCCAGAGCAGCAAACGCCGGCTTGTCGAAAACCGCCAGATCGGCCAGAACCTTGCGGTCCACCTCGATCTGCGCCTTCTTGAGGCCGTTCATGAAGGTGCTGTACTTCATGCCGAGCTCCCTGGCGGCGGCGTTGATGCGCGCGATCCAGAGGCTGCGGAATTGACGTTTGCGCTGCCGACGGTCGCGGTAGGCGTACTGACCGGCCTTCATCACCGCCTGCTTGGCGACCCGATAGACGTTCTTGCGACGACCGCGATAGCCCTTGGCAAGGGCGACAATTTTCTTGTGGCGCGCGTGCGCGGTTACACCACGTTTGACTCTGGGCATCTCTTATCTCCTCAAGCGTAGGGCAGCATGGAACGAACCATGGCCTTGTCCGCAGCGTGCACTTCGGTCATCCCGCGCAGCTGGCGTTTGGTCTTGGTGTCCTTCTTGGTGAGAATGTGCCGCTTGAACGCATGCGAGCGCTTGATACGGCCGCTGGGAGCGACCGTGAAGCGCTTTTTCGCTCCACTCTTGGTCTTCATCTTGGGCATTTTATGCTCCGCTTATAAACATGTTGCCAGGTGTCTCCCGACGGGAGCTCTTCGAACCCGACAGCACTTGTCATTGCTGCGAGGACTTGCCTCGACAGCTACTGCTACTTCTTCTTGCTCGGCGTCAGCACCATGATCATCTGACGGCCTTCCATTTTGGGCATCTGCTCGACCAGCGCGACTTCCTGCAGGTCGGCCCGGATGCGCTCGATCTGCCGCATGCCGATATCCTGATGCGCCATTTCCCGACCACGAAAACGCAAAGTGACCTTGACCTTGTCTTCTTCTTCGAGGAAGCGCGTCATGTTGCGCAGCTTGATCTGGTAGTCGTTCTCGTCGGTACCCGGACGCAACTTGACTTCCTTCACCTGCACCTGTTTCTGCTTCTGGCGCTGCTCGTGCTGGCGCTTCTGCTCCTGGTACTTGAACTTGCCGAAATCGACGATCCGGCAAACCGGCGGTCGCGCCATCGGGGCGATCTCGACCAGGTCGAGCCCCGCTTCCTCGGCCAGCGACAGCGCCTCCCTGGCACTCATGACTCCCAATGCCTCGCCATCCTCCCCGACGAGACGGACTTCCGGTGCGTTGATTTCTCCGTTAACGCGTTGCGCCTTTTGCAGTGCGATGGCTCCGCTCCTTGTTGTTACAAAAGTTAGACCGTGCCACTTCGCGCGGCAACTTCATCAAGAAGTCGCCCGGCCAGAGCCTCGATCGACATTTGTCCGAGATCCCGACCACCGCGTGTGCGCACGGCCACCAGGTTTGCTGCCACTTCCTTGTCGCCAACGACGATCTGATAGGGCAGCTTGTTCAAGCTATGTTCTCGTATTTTATAGGTAATTTTTTCGTTGCGCAAATCCGCCTCGACCCGCAACCCGGCAGCCCGCAGACTGGCCGCCACCCGCGCGGCGTACTCGCCCTGCTTTTCGGAAATATTCAGCACCACCGCCTGCATCGGCGACAGCCACAGAGGCATCGCACCAGCATAATGTTCGATGAGAATGCCGATAAAACGCTCCAGCGACCCGAGGATCGCCCGGTGCAACATGACCGGGATGTGCCGCTCGTTGTCCTCCCCGGCATAGTGCGCGTCGAGGCGCTCCGGCAGGGCGAAATCAAGCTGCAGCGTGCCGCACTGCCAGACCCGGCCAAGACAGTCGCGAAGCGAGAACTCGATCTTCGGACCATAGAACGCGCCTTCGCCTGCCTGCACCTCGTAGCTCAGTCCCTTGGCGTCGAGACCCTCCGCCAGAGCCACTTCCGCGCGGTCCCAGACCGCGTCGGACCCGATCCGCTTGTCGGGGCGGGTCGACAGTTTGACGAGAATGTCATGGAAGCCGAAATCGGCATAAACCTGCTGCAATAGATCGATGAAGGCGGTGGTCTCCGAGAGCACCTGCGCTTCCGTACAGAAAATGTGGGCGTCATCCTGAACAAAGGCGCGCACGCGCATGATGCCGTGCAGCGCTCCCGACGGCTCGTTGCGATGGCACGACCCGAATTCGGCCAGACGCAAGGGCAGATCGCGGTAGCTGCGCAAGCCCTGATTGAAGATCTGGATATGCCCTGGGCAGTTCATCGGCTTGATCGCGTAGTCACGGCTTTCCGACGCCGTGGCAAACATGTGCTCGGCGTAGTTCTCCCAATGCCCTGACCGCTCCCACAGCGAGCGATCCATGATCATCGGCGTCTTCACTTCGCAATAGCCGTTGCGGTCGAGCAGACGCCGCATGTACTGCTCGACTTCCTGCCAGATCGTCCATCCCTTGGGGTGCCAGAAGACCATTCCCGGCGACTCCTCCTGCAGATGGAAGAGGTCCAGTTGCCGACCGAGCCGGCGGTGGTCGCGCTTCTCGGCCTCCTCGAGCATGTGCAGGTAGGCTTCCTGGTCTTCCTTGCGGACCCAGGCGGTGCCGTAGATTCGTTGCAGCTGTTCGTTGCGATGGTCACCACGCCAGTAGGCACCGGCCAGCTTCATCAGCTTGAACACCTTCAGCCTGCCTGTCGAAGGGACGTGCGGCCCGCGGCAGAGGTCGACAAAATCGCCCTCGCGATAGAGCGAGACCTCCTGGTCCTGCGGGATCGCGGCAATCAGCTCGGCCTTGTAGTGCTCGCCGATCGACTGGAAGAACGCCACCGCCTGATCGCGCTGCCAGACCTCCCGCCGCACGGGATAATCGCGCCGCGCGAGTTCGCCCATGCGCTGCTCGATCGCCGCCAGATCCTCGTTGGTGAACGGGCGCTGGTAGGCGAAGTCATAGTAGAAGCCATTCTCGATCACCGGGCCAATGGTCACCTGCGCCGCCGGAAAGAGCTCCTTCACCGCGTAGGCCAGGAGGTGCGCAGTCGAGTGCCGGATCACCTCCAGCCCCTCGGGATCCTTCTCGGTCACGATGCCAAGCTGCACGTCATTGGCGATCACGAAGGACGTATCCACCAGTCGACCGTCGACCTTACCCGCCAAGGCCGCACGCGCCAGACCGGCGCCGATGCTTTGCGCGACCTCGGCAACCGTGACAGGCTGCGCGAACTCCCTTTGGGAACCGTCAGGCAGTGTGACAACCGGCATCTTGAAACCCCAGCAAAAAATTGGCAAAGCCAGTGGATAAGCCAGAGTCCCGCTCTGGCTTGCAGGAGTCTGGCAGGCGCGAATCCAATCCCCGGCCGCTTGCCGGCGCGTTGCAGCGCAGCCGCGAGCGGCGGATTCTAGCACACCGACCCGGGCCTGCGAAAAGCCCGGAGAACCCGCAAGCGAACGTCGGAGCCGGCCACCGGAAGCACGCAGCCCGGCCGCAGGCGCAAGACGGGCAGAATGTTCAGCACGGTCTGCCCGACGCGATGCCGACCACGATGCGCGGCCAGGGACATCATGCGCCGGATTTCACGATATGCTAGGCGGGACGCCCGGGTACCAGCGAAGCTCATCCAGCCCATGCCCTGCGAGGCCACTACAGAAGGCCATCTGAAACGAAGGGCGCTTCGGTTCGGCCCGCGCGGGCATTGCCGCTGAGCCAGCTGCCAGAGCGCATCCAATACCAGCCAAACTGACGGATATCATCGAATGCTGTGGTTCATCCCCGGGCTGATCGCCCTGATTCTCGGCGCCGAACTACTGGTGCGCGGCGCCTCGAAGCTCGCCCTCTCACTCGGCATCTCGCCGCTGGTGGTCGGGCTGACGGTGGTCGCCTTCGGGACCAGCTCGCCGGAACTGGCGGTATCGGTGCAATCGGCCTGGTCGGGCCGGGTCGACATTGCGCTAGGCAATGTCGTCGGCAGCAATATCTTCAATGTGCTGTTCATTCTCGGCATATCAGCGCTGATCGCGCCGCTGGTGGTGCACCGGCAGTTGATCCGCCAGGAAGTGCCGATAATGATTGCCGTGTCACTCCTGCTCTGGGTACTGGTAGCCGATGGTGGGCTCAATCGCCTGGATGGACTGATCTTCGTCGCGCTCCTGCTGGGGTACAACGTTGTCCTGATCCGTCAGAGCCGCCGGGAGACCGCTGCCATGAACGCGGAGCAAGCGGAGATCGAGGAGAACGGCGCGACAACGCCCAAGGAAGCGCAGACCTGGGATCGTCACTGGGTCGTGCAGGCCCTGCTGGTGCTGGGCGGCCTGTTCCTGCTGGTGGCCGGCTCGAACTGGCTGGTCGATGCCGCGGTGACCCTGGCGCGGCAGTTGGGAATGAGCGAACTGGTGGTCGGCCTGACCATCGTTGCGGCTGGCACTTCGCTACCCGAAGTGGCCACGTCGATCATGGCTGCGGCGCGCGGCCAGCGCGACATCGCGGTCGGCAATGTGGTCGGCAGCAACCTCTTCAACATCCTGGCGGTGCTCGGCATCTCCGCCAGCGTCGCGCCGGGCGACCTGGTCGTGGCGCCTTCGCTGCTGGCCTTTGACCTGCCGGTGATGGTCGCCGTGGCGGTCGCCTGCCTGCCGATCTTCTTCACCGGGCACCTCATCGCGCGCTGGGAAGGGGCGCTGTTCCTCGCCTACTACGCCGCCTATACGAGCTACCTTATTCTCGACGCTGCAGGTCATGCCGCCCAGGCCGGCTTCTCGGTGGTGATGGGCGGCTTCGTGCTGCCGCTCACCGTAGTCACGCTGCTGGTGTTCACCTGGCGCCACTGGCACGATCAGAGCGGGCGCGCCGGATAAGGAGCGCCCAGCCGGGCCGGTCGCGGTGCTGACCAAGCGACCGGCCGGCGCGCGGTGACAACGCCTACTGCGGGCAGGGGAAGTCGGCGGCATACTTGCTGATCCATTCCGTCGCGGCTGCTTCGGCGTCGAGTTGCCGGCCCTCGGTCTCCTGCACGGCCTTGCGGTAATGCTCGATTTGACAGACCTGTTCGACCATCCGGACAGCAAAAGCATCGTCGACGCTTACGAACTGCAAGCCGATGTCGAAACGGCCCGCGCACGCCTTGCACCAGACAACTCGTCCATGCGTCTCGAAGGTCGGCCAGAGCACGGCGATACGGACACGAACCATCGACCCGACCGGCAGCGCCCGCTCCGACGCAAAGGCCAGACCACCAGCACCGACGTCCTTGAGGCGCCGCCCGGCGCCGCACGCCGAACTCTCGGCAGCGATCTCGATCGGGATATCGACAGGATGGCGCAGGTAGGCGCGCGCCGCATGTCTGGCCGGGGTCATGGCCGTTCTCCTTGCGCCTGCGCGGCAGGCGCTCTGCTCTTGCCCACCCCCTGCCACCGGCCTGATGGCCAGGGGAGCTGCCCGAACCAGACCGATCGATCGGCGAGAGCAAGACCGCTACGAAGCAAGTCCCGCGCCGCCGCATCAACCGGCAGCGCTCGTCGCCGGGTTGCGGATCACGACCGTTGGACGCGGACGACGATGACCACGTTCCATCGCACTACATCGCGCGCCGGCGCGTCCGGAGCTGCCTGCTCCACACCGCCTCGTCCGCCCCTTGCCCGGTCGCAGAAAGGCCGCCTTGACCAGCCGGAATGGCGGAGTGCAGGTCGCCGGGTTGCGACCGCCGGGCCGAACCGTCGCTGACCAGGCGGTCGGCCGCGAGCCGGCGGCAAGTGGGCGAAGACTGTTATATAGCGGCGCTGCGAAGCACGTGTCGATGGCCTCAATTTCCCTGCCGGAGGAAAAACATCACGGTCACCCCTGCGCATCCCGTTAAAATCGGCGACTACTCGATTGCCCCATCGCACCCAGACATGACCGATGCCCACCTGCTCGCCGAACTGATCAGCCACGCCGCGGCGCGCGACCCGGAC
>NZ_JAPUVQ010000075.1:0-29205 GCF_029255145.1 Accumulibacter sp. | reverse complement strand
CAGAGTCCCCATCGCCCCGCCTCCCTTGCTCTCCAAATAGGTGACTGTCTCAGTAACCTCACTCTATCCAAGATCAAGGCTTGGCGGGGCATTCCCGCTATCTATTCAGATTGAATCGCGGAACCGGGGAGTGCGCAGGCGATAACTCCTGAACGCTTGGCGGAGCGATCGCCGCTGGCAAGCGAACGCATGTGAGGCGCAGCGCTGGCTTGCAACAAGGGCTCACCGGTAGCAAAATGGAAGCACTTGTCGTGCTTGTCCTTCATCGACGAAGGACCACCGCCATCCCGCGCCGCTCGCAATTCGCTACTTGCCAGCCGTCCCACTACCAGGGGTTCGGCGGCGACCGGAGCGCTCACCACGGCCGGCGCTGTCCGCCGGCGAGAAATCCCGCCGCCTTGCGTCTGGTCGTGCCATTCCGATCAGTCGCGCATCGGGTCCCCGCGCAACTTCGTCCACGGAACCACTACTTGTAATAGCCGACCGCACACACCTGGTCGCCGATCCTGGTGACGTAGGCAACCTTGACCACAGGATCCGTCTGCCCGGGGCGCGGCCACATATACACCACCTCGGAAATCGTTCCCTCCTCGGCCACGGCGTAGAGATCTGCGCCCAGCGGCTTGCCAGCCTTGTCCTTGAGCTCTTTGAGGTTGGTGCCGAGGAGCGTCGGATGCGCGGTGAAGTAGCCGTCCGGACCGCCGCAATACGGGTACAGGTCGCGATCCATGAAACCGCCTTCACCCTTGGTAAACATTACGAGCGCCCTGGCCTTGTCGGCCTTCAGGGCAACGACCACCTTTTCGAGCATCGCTTTGGCTTCGGCGGGAGTCCCGGATGGCCCTGCCGCCGCGACGCCGGCAGATCCGAGAACGGCAAGGGCCAAAGCCAGGACAGTTTGACGCAGCATCGAAAATCTCCTTGTCAAATGTTCTGACAGCAATCCACTTGCTGCCAGACCCCAAGCGAGGTGATACGCTGTCTGTAAGGCCGGGGGCGCTTGGCGGCTCCTGGCAAGACGTAGTGACGGGATTGTACGACTGTACGGCCACGAGTAGCCAACTTGCGCCGCGAACACGGCGTAGCGCGCCGTGTCCGGGGGCCGGCGGAATGAGTCACCTATCCCGACCGACTTGTCGCTCAGGCCTTCTTCTTATCCTTTTCCCTGGCCTTTTCTTTCGCCTTGCGTTCACTCGCTGCCAACCCGGGGGCACGAAAAACGAGGACGGGAATACTTGAGTGCGTCAAGACCCGGTACGTTTCACTGCCGACCAGCAGCGAGGACGGACCCCCGCGGCTGTGCTTGGCCATGAAGATCAGGTCGCAGTTGTTGTCCTCTGCGGCTTTGATGATCGCCTCCCACGGGGTATCGCTGACCACCGCGAGAGCGGTGCACTCGACCCCGGCGTCCTTGCAGAGTTTCTTGATGAAACCGAGATACTCCTTCGATTTCCCTTCGGCACGAGAAAGCAGGCGGTCGACTGCGGCCGGATGCACCAGGTCCGTGTAATCTTCCGATGGCTGACCAATCGCCTTGGCGTACAAGGCCGTGATCTTGACATTGCCCGCCTTGGCAAACGCCACCGCTCGCTCGGCGGTTTCTCTCGACAGCTGGCTTCCATCCGTCGGCAGCAAGATGTGCTGGAACATGATTGTTGTTCTCCCTCGAGTTGGGGCCGCTCGCGGCCACCTTGGTGCCGGGAATAATAGACCAATTTCCCCCACAACGGCGAAACAGGCCGGGAACTATGGCAGGAACGGTCTACAGGCGACGCTCTCTGCCCGAGGCCACAAGTCGCAACCACGCCAACTGAGCCGGCAGCCGGAAGAAGCCGCGTGCCCAGTCAAACATCTCGTCGTCCATGGTCCATGCTCTTTGACTTGATGTCGACCCCTGTCGACCTAATCCTGCATGGCCATCAGCTCCTTGTCGGAGTAACGCAACCTCAAAGCCAGCACCTTGGCGACCGCTTCGAGGAGTTGGAAGGCCAGCCGCTTGTGCTCCTCCTTTAGCCTTTCGAACTGCTCTCGCCGCAGGACGAAGAGTTCCGTGTCGCCCACGGCCGTGCCGTCATTGAAGCGGCTCGTCCCGGCAATGAAGGCAATACCACCGAAGAAGTCGCCGCGCCCATAGGTCAAAGTGTGATGTCCATCGGCTGCTCCCTCGACCGGCAGAGTGATCCGGACTGCGCCCTTGCGGATCAGGTACAGTTCATCGGCGACGTCGCCAAGCGAGAAGAGCTTCGTGCCCGCCGGCACCGAGCGCCGTTCAAGGCATTCCATCAGCGTAATCAGGGTATCTTCCTTGTGATTCTTGAAGATGTCGAGCTCGTACACCTCGAGCGGCGGCAGGTCGAGCGCCTCCTTGAGGTGTTCGCCCAGGATCTCGTCTTCAATCCACTCGACCGCGTCATCGATGTTCGGAAAGACCTTGACATGTTCGGTCATGGTCGTCAGTTCCATCTGATCGAAGAGCTCGGCAATATTCCTGCCATTGGGGAGCGTCCGGGCCAAGTTGCTGAAGATCAGAAAGGCGTTACGTTCGATCAGCGAGTCCCTGATCTGGCTCAGCAAATGCACCGCCGTGACGTCGACCGACTGCACGCGCCGCATGTCGAGCAGAATGTAGGTGCGCTTGGCCAACTCCGGCTCCAGTGCGGAATACAACTGGTCCTTGGTACCGAAGAACAAGCTCCCCTGCAGTTCGAGGATCGCCGTCTGGTCGCCATTTTTCACCAGCAGTTCCATTTCCTGCCCCAGGCGTACCCGTTTCGAAAACCGCTGGCTGCCATCGAGCTTGCTACGGATGATCGTGCTGCCCAATTGCTCCCGGATGAACAGCAGCATCGCCAGCGCGATCCCGACACCCGACGCGGCGATCAGGCTGTAACCCACCGCCACGCCCACCACCACCACGATCACCACGAAATCCAGCACGGTCCACGGCGACGCCAGCAGATGGAGGCTGTGCCGGTCGATCATCCGGAAACCGACGACGATCAGGATGCCGGCCAATGCCGCCACCGGGATCCAGGCAATGAACGCTCCCAGGACAAGGAACGCGATCAGCGACAGCACGCCTTCAAAGATCCCCGACGCACGGGTCTGCCCGCCGCTGGCCAGATTGACCATCGTCGCCCCCATCTGCCCGGCTCCAGGCATGCCGCCGACACACGCCGAAGCGACGTTGCCGAGACCCTGGGCGACGAGCTCGCGGTTGGAATCGTGGCGACTCCGGGTCAAGGCGTCGAGGACCACCGCCGTCTTCAGCGTGTCGATCGACAACAGCACCGCAAGGGTGATTGCTGGTCCGAACAGGCTGCCGATCTGGCTGAGCTTGAGGTCACCGATTTCCCGCCAACGGCCGGTGATCGCCTCCAGCATGCTTGACGCCGTTCCGCCAAGCGGACCGATGATCAGCTTGTTCCCCTCGACCACCAACATCGTCTCATCGACCGAATAGGCCAGCGCGAAATACGTCAGCACCCCGGCCAGCAAGCCGAGAATGGCCGCCGGAACGACGCGCGTGACGTACGGTGCGCCGACCATCACCGCCATCGTCACCGCGCCGATGACCGCGCCCTCCCACTGCCAGAGTTCCGGCGAGATCAGCGCCCGCCACAATGAGTGGCCGCCGAAAACCCCCAGAAACTTCGGAATCTGACTGCCGATGATGATCAGGCCGACGCCGGAGAGATAACCGCTGACCACTGGATACGGTATGTACTTGATCAGGCTGCCGACACCCATGAAACCGAGGAGCAGTTGAATCAGTCCGGAGAGCAGACCAAGGGCAGTCAGCATCAAGACAATGAATACCGGTTCAACCTGCTGCTGCACCAGGCCAATGGCAAAGGCCGAACAAACCGCCGCAGCCGGCCCGCACGGCGCGGTGATCAGGCGATTGGTTCCGCCCAGGGCCGGCGCCACGAGTCCGAGCGCAGTCGCACCGAGAATGCCGGCCAGCGCCCCCAGACCGGCATAGGCCGGGCCGATCGAGGCGTAGATCGTGACCCCAAAGGCGATCGCCGACGGCAGGGCAACCAGCATGGCCGCAAGACCGCCCCAGAAATCACCGGCCAGCTTGTCATTCTTAAACTTGAATGTCATTTCCACGGCCACATGCCTCCATTCTTTCGAAAAGATTGGCTCTGCGGCAAACGCTTGTCTGCCGCAGAGCCAACAACACTTAGCCCAATTGCTCAGACTAGGCTAGGTGGGGTGCCTTGGCAAGCACAGCGTGCACCGTTACACACGCAGGCCGATGTTCGCCACGCGACTCCGGGCCCTCGGGCAAGTCGCGCGAAGCGACCCTGCGCCGGGGCCGCGAGCCCTTTCCGGAGCAGCCCAGGAAAACCACACGATCGGCAATCAGTGCGAATCTCGGCTGGCGCGAGTTGCCAGGCCAGCCATCCGGCCTGCCCGCAGATCCGTGTCCACGCGCTCCGCGTAGTCCGCAACGCGGTCGACTTCCTCGACCACTTGCGCCAGATGAAGCCTAACCTTCAGCTCCAGCGCCTCATCGGCCAAGATCTGTTTGATCAGTTGCATCGAGAGCCGATCTGCCTGGCTTTCGTACCAGCTGACGCCGAGATCGCCGCCAACGCACATTGGCTGGCCCCATAGCAGCATGCACGGGCGACAACCCTCGATCAGCTCGTCGACCGCCGCGCAGACCGTCTCGCTCAGTTCCTGCAGGTCGGTGACGAGGTACGAGGGAATTTCACGAGTGTCACCGGAGAAACCCGATTCGACGGCAAAAGCGGTGATCTGGCGCCGCATCTCCCTGAGCAGTCCGGTCACGGCGTTCAATGGTTCGATCATCCCGGGACGCGTGCCGCTCTCAAACGTCGCGTCACGCGTTCCCGTCGCGAACCTCTGCTGCAACTCGTCTACCGTGCACATCTGCGTGCTGATCCTCTGGGCCAGCGACCAGCAGGCACTCTCGGAACCCGCCGTCAGGTAGGCCTCAACGGCTGCCCTGAAGACTGCGGTCGCTTCTGCCGCCGCGTCCAGCAAGCGGTCCAGATCGTTTTCAAGCGACCTCCGGCTGGCCAAAGCCGGTGCCGAGTGGAACTGCGTATCCATGATGCTTACCTCTCCTCGATGCTGTAAGGACCTTGCGCCGGGCGCACTGTCTCCTGTCGGCAACCGCTGACGCCACGAATGGCTGACAGTCAACTGCCCATCAACGGCCAGACCGGCCGCGCCTGTTGGCCGCCGCCACACGACCTTCTATCGTGCCAGCCCGCTGCCAGCTGCCGTGACCAGTTCCTGAGTATCGCACCGGCTTTGACAACTTCCAGCGTGATGGCGGCCAGCTTGGCGTGCAACTCGTCGAGCCTGCCAACGCGACGACCGGCCGGATGTCCGGCAGCCTCGGCGAACAGTTCACCATCCGGCTGCGATAGAGCGGCCGGTTCCAGCTCGGCCGCCTCCGGAAAACGCAACCACCGCTCGCCTCCCAACACCTGCTCACTCGCCATCGCGGCATCCGCATCGCACTCCGCAACCGGCGACCCGTTCGCCAGGCGACTGTAGCCGTGCCGCAGACTCTCGGTCGCTGTCTCGATGGCCTCGATCATCAGGCAACTGGTTTCGTCCGGCCCCGACCCACCCTGATCGACTCCCCGGGCGGTCCGGAACAGGCCAGCCGCCACGCGATCAAGAGCCTCCATGGTCCAGTTTATTTCGCCCACATCGGCGGTCAGCGCGGCTGGCGAGTTGAGCGCCGCCTGATTGCGTCGCCGCAGTTCCTGCCGGCGCTGCTCCAGGTCGAGCAAGCGAACCGAATGGACTGATTCCTTCCCCTGCAAGATCGCCCGCGTGGTCCTGGCGAGACTCACCACGATAGCGGCCTGCCGATCGATCAGCGAGAAAAAATCGGGCACTTCAGCGCCGACTCCGGATGGCGCAGCGCCTTGTGTGGCTCTCGAGATCGCAGGACAACTCACGGCCTTCACCTGAAGCGAATCCCCGATCGTCGATTTCATTGATTCCGCCACGGCACAGGGTGCTGGTAGAAGTCGTTCAGCCAACCGCGAAGCTCCGGCAGCAAGCCTTCGCTCTGTGCCTCGAGCCAACTCCGGATTACCGCACCGGCGTCGCCGGGGAGCGCTTCGTCGCTCAGTTGCACAGCAACCGCCAGGTCGTTCAGCCGGCCGAGCAACTCCTGCAGGCCGCTGGCCGAGACGTGGTAGTTGCGGAGCAGTTCACCCGGAAACAGCGGAGCGAAGAATTCCAGTGCGTAGCGCAATCGCTTGTACGAAACCCGCAGACGATGACGTGCCGCCGCGTCGCCGGCGAGCGCGTCGACCGCCAACTGGCTGACCTGTCTCGCCCGCTTGTCGAGACATGCGGGTGCAAAAGCATCCAGCCGTCCCGCGTCCTGCTCCGGAAGCGCCAGCAAGGCAGCAGTGAAGTCGAGCAGCAAGCGCGAGTAGGCGACGGACTGGAGGGCGCTGCGCGCTCCCTCACGATTGATCGCGCAGCGCCTTTGGGCGTAAGCCGACAGGCGGCCGCACGCGCTGCCTTCAGGAAAGGCCAGGGCGATGGTCGGCAAGGTCTCGGTCAGAAAGACATCCCAGTTGCGCGCTTCGCCCAGATGCCCGGCGAGTGTCTGCCACAGCGGATCGAAGCGGCTCACGAACTCCCCGGAGAGTAGCGGACGCCAGATCCGGATCGCCGAACGCAGACGGCGAATGGCGACGCGGGCCTGATGGACGAACTCTGGATTGTCACTCTCGCGCAGGCCTTGCTCGTTGCTTTGCAGGTGCCGCAGACAGGCCAGCGCGATGGTCCGGAAAGCGGCGACGGTGCTCATGCCGGCGTTGGTCTGGACCGCCACCGCCTTGACCGCCTGCGGCGAGTCCTCGGCCAGAACCCGGTAGCCGCGCTGGAACTTGCTGGTCACTTCAGGATGGAGCGAGAAGTCACTCTGCAACTCGCTGGCAGCGGAAAACAGATCGCCGGAAGATCCCGAAAGGAGTTCGAGTCCGACTTCACAAATCGCCTGCCGGCGACCCTCGCCGACGATCCAGCCGCGGTCGAGAGCGAGTTCGATGCGTACACCCGCGCGTGGCTCAAGCAGCCAGGCACTGCGTGTGAAGTTGGTGGTGAACGCCGGTCGCAAGTCCTCGCGCAAGGATTCCAGCCACCGCCGCAAGCCGCTGTCGCCGACGTGCGCGAAGTCGAATTCGCCCGGCTCGCCGGCGACCTCCCACTGCGCACCTTCCGCGTCCTGGTCTTCGCTCAAGGCCGCCCTGCTGACTGACGACAGCCAGATCGAGCCACTCTTGCGATACTGCACAACGACGTGCTCACGCTGCAGGCGCCGATCCGGCGTGTCGTAGTAGATGTTAATGACGCGTTCGCGAAGGGCTGTGGCCTCGGTCAGCAGCGGATGCTTGGCCAGGCGACTGGCCACTCCGGGCGTTAGCGAAAGATTGAGTTCGGTTTCGATTTCCATCTGACAAGCTCCTGAGAATTGGACTGACTCTTCAGCCCCACCAAGGAATCCTGCGCAGAACTGCCTCTTGTCGAGGCAAGCGCCAGGATCCCTCGCTTCTCAGGTACAGCAAGAGATGTGCCAGTAGCAACGGAGTGCCAAACACCGTGAAAAATCAAGCGCGAAACGCGCCATCAGAAGACGCCGCGAGAAATGCTGCGGGTGCAACAAAATGAACAAGTGGCACCTGCACCTGCCCGACTCATAGGAACATTTCTCATATGCAACAGCCACTTGCGAATTTGCCGGGGACGCACCCGCCAGGAGAGAACGTTACACCCGCCACGGAACGGAGCAAGCGCCGTCGGCCGTCGTCGTCAGGTGGCAAGGCGTCGGCCACGGGTCGACAGGCCGTCCGAGCCGGCACTCGCGGTCACCCCGGGCGACCTGCAACGCGGCAGCCCGGCCCGAGCTCTGCGCGCTGCCTCGCGGATACTCGCAGCAAGACCCCGGGGAAGACCTATGCGGGCACCATCCCCGGGGCATCGCCACAGGCGGCGTTCAGCAGAGCTTGACGACGATGTCCAGCAGCGTGCTGTTGCAGATGTTCAGGCGGTCGCCGGCCCGACTCAACTGCATGTAGATCTCCTTGCGCCTGAAGATGTTGTGGAAGTCGTTGTCCTGAAACAACTCGGCCAGGGCGCGCCGGTGCGTCCGGGTCAGCTGGCGTACCGCTTTGTCGGCCTTTTCGGCATCGGCGCGACCCAGTTTCGGATCGCTCCCGAGACGGCCATAGCCCGCCGCCACCGCTTCCACACCGGCCTTGAGGTACACCGCCATTTCCAGGCAAGCCTTGTCCGGCTTCAAGGCAAGAATCTCGGTATCCATTTCGACGACGATCGACTTGCAGCTGTTGATGATTTCGTCGAGATTGATGATCGCCCGGTGCAGGTCTTCACGGTCGATCGGCGTCGAGAAGGCTTCGTTGAGCAAGGTCAGGTTGCGAACCTTCTGCCGATCGCCCTCGTACTCGGCCTCGACAATCTTCTTGGTTGCCTGCGCGCTATCGGCACCCATGTACTCGACCAGCAGGCCGGCGCTGTGATCCACATGCGCACTTTGTTCGGCGAGCAGCGCAAAGAAATCTGGGACTCTGGGAAACACCCGATGCAGGATCCGGCGCATGAGAGAGGGTGCTGCAAGGTTTACGTCCGACATGATTAAGCCTTTCCAAGAAAGAGATTGACGAGAGCGAAGGTCTGAATCGCCACCAGAGCCGAACCAGGGATGGTAATTACCCAGGTGATGGCAATGTCCTTGGCCTTCTTCCAGCGCACCGCTCGCGGGCGCTCCGAAGAGCCGATACCCATGATCGACGTGCCAACGACGTGCGTCGTCGATACCGGTGCGCCGATCGCCGAAGCGGTCATGATCACCAGTGCCGAGGTCAGCTGCGAGCTCAGCGCATGGATCGGGCGAACACGGTAGATCGAGAAGCCCAGCGTCCGCACGATCCGCCAGCCGCCCGAAAGGATGCCCAGGGTAATTGCCACCGCGCAGGCCAGCATCACCCAGAACGGAACTTCAAACTTGTCGATGAAGCCACCCAGCAGCAGCGCCAGCGTCAGCATCCCCATGCTCTTTTGCGCGTCGTTGGCACCGTGCGAGAAGGCGAGCCCGGCGGCGGTGACGAACTGCGCGTGCCGAAGGCCGGTGTTGGCCGATGGCTTGGCAGCGAACAGGACGATATTCATCAGCCTGAGGATCAGGAAACCGACCCAGAAACCGATCAATGGCGAAAGGATCAACGCCGCCAGAACCTTCATGATGCCGGTCATCTGGCCGTGCATGAGTTGCGAAAAACCCCAGACGACGTTGTCCGGCCCGGCAGAAACGATGACCGCTCCGATCAGTCCGCCGACCAGCGCGTGCGACGACGACGACGGGATGCCGAAGTACCAGGTTGCCAGGTTCCAGACGATGGCGCCGACCAGCCCGCTGATCAGGATCGCCAGGGACAGCACCGGCGCCACATCGTTCAGAGTGACGAACTTGCCAATGGTATTGGCGACCGCCGTACCACCAAGCAATGGGCCGAGAAACTCGAAGGTACCGACGATGATCACTGCCTGGACCGGCGTCATCGCCCGCGAAGCGATGATCGTCGCCACGATGTTGGCGGCGTCGTGAAAACCGTTGGTATAGTCGAAAAAGAGAACGATGGCTACGGTCGCGATCGTCAGAATCAGTAGTGTGCTCATGAAGCGGCCCTGAGGTTGTGGTTGCAGGTTCAAGCGCGGCGGACGCAGCAATCAGCGTGCCGAGAAACGCGCCTGGCGCGGTCTGACTGGCGAACTGTCGGGATCAGTGGCGAATGTCGTTGGTCCTCCGGGTCAATGCCTGCGCAACTTGTTCCGGCCCGCAAGCAGCGTGCCGAAGCCCTTGACGCGCAAGCGCTCTGGCGGGCGCAAGAGACTTGCTCGCGGCGTCGCGACGCCGCGCTCGAACAAGAGGGAGAACAGGCAGCAGAGAGGCATGGGCGAGCGCGCACACGGGGAAGCCGAGGCGCAAGGACTCCGACGTGCGTTCATCGCCCAGGCAGCGCCTGGTTTCAGAAAGGAATCAAGCCTGGCGCCAGAACCCATACGACATCCCCCCAAGATATCGGATTGATCATTGCCCGGAAGCGACCAATCAGGCGCTCACCAACAACCTGCGGTGACCGTTCTGATCGACGTTGAGCTGTTCCACGCAAGCATGTTTCGTGCCAACTTGTGCGGCACGGAGGGAAATGCCGCGTCGGCACCGATCGGGGGCGGCGACAGTGCGTGTTTCGCACTCGACACGGGGTGTAACAAAACGTACCCTCAATATCCTTAAGGGATAACTACAGAGACAATGCAAATAAATATCATTGTGTTATATCACTCTTCATTGATGCGCCGAAGTCGCAAAACGTTACACCGGGCATTGTCCCGCCCGGCTTCCGTCGGCGGCCGCGGATGGGTGCGAAGGGCACTGCGTCGAGCAAGGGAAATGGGGCACAGTCGACGCATCAACCGGCAGTGCGACACGCGGCTGGCTTCGGCAGCCAGTCGCTTTGGCGGGTCACGGATTGGCTGGCGTCGCCCGCCGTGCCAGGCGTCTGTTGAGCGCCGGACGCGACAGGCCAAGCAGCGTCGCAGCGACGCCCTGATTGCCCTTGGCCCGCCGCAGCGCCTCGCTGACCATCGCCTCTTCGACCTCGTCGAGGGTCGGAAAACGCCCCGGGATGACGACCGGCAGCCCGTCGGACGGATCGGCCACCGGGTGCTCGGCATTCGCCTTCTGCTGCTTCTGGATGGCCTGGCGAAAGCTGTCCATGGCCAGCACCGAACCACCGCGATGCAAAGCCATGGCGTTGAAGACCATTGCCCGCAGCTCACGGACATTGCCCGGGAAATGATGGTTCGAGAGCAAAGTGATCAGCTCGTTCGACGGCTCGGGTGGGGTCTTGTTGATCGCCGCCGCGGCCTCGTCGAGAAAATGCTGCAGCAGCAGCGGCAGATCCTCCTTGTGCTCGCGCAGCGGCGGCACTTCAACCTGGTGCACCGACAGACGGAAGAACAGATCGGAGCGAAACTGGTTCTGGCGCATCATCTGGGCGAGCTTGCAGTTGGTCGCGCAAACGACGCGTGCATCGCTTGGGCGTGCGACGTCGGATCCCAGGGGAAAGTACATGTGCTCCTGCAGCAGGCGCAGCAGTTTGACCTGCGAGGCCATCGACAGATCGCCGATCTCGTCGAGGAACAGCGTGCCGCCGCCAGCCTGCGCGATCAAACCCGGGCGATTCTGGTCGGCGCCGGTAAAGGCGCCTTTGCGATGGCCGAACAGGGTGTCCGAGAACAAGGTGTCGTCCAGGCCCGCGACATTGACCTGCACGAACTGTCCGGCCAGGCCGCTGAGCTTGTGCAGCGCATGCGCGAACATCTCCTTGCCGGCTCCGGTCTCGCCGGAAATCAGCACCGGCTCGGCTGAAACGGCAACCGCTTCGAGATACTGAAAAAGCGCCCGCATCTTGCGGCTGTTGGTAATGATCCCGGCGAAGGCTTCACCGTGCTGCAGGCAGTCCGACAGCAGATAGTGCTTCAGCACGCCCATCTGCCGGCGCAGCGATTGCACCTCGAGCGCGTGCCGGACACTGGCCACCAGACGGCTTTCCTCGACCGGCTTGACGAGATAGTCGAATGCGCCTTCCTTCATGCTGAGCACGGCGGTTTCGACATCCTGAGCGGCGGTCATGACGATCACCGGCAGCTCCGGATACAGGTGCACGATGTCCGGCAAGAGCTTGTTGCCCGTGACGTGCGGCATGAACAGATCCAGCAGCACCGTGCTCGCTGGCTGCCGCTCAAGCGCTGGCAACAGTTCCCGACTGTCATTGACCAGCTGGACGTTGGCGACGCCGGCGCTGTACAGCACCGCGGCCGTGGCATGCAGAACCGACTGGTCGTCATCGACCAGAAAGACCGGCAGGGTGGCAAAGGATGGCTCTTTCATTCATTCCTCCGTACTGATCGGCAGATCGATGCTGACCGTCGTTCCGAACTTCTTGTTCGACTCGAAACGCAGAACCCCGCCATGTTTTTCGACAATCGACGACGAGATCGACAGCCCCAGGCCGGTGCCACCGGTTTCGGCCTTGGTGGTGAAGAAGGGCTCGCCGATCTGGGCCATGACGTCCTCGCTGATCCCTTGACCCTGATCCTTGACGCGCACGATGATCCGGCCACCCGCGCTGTCCAGCCTGGCGGAAATCTTGACCGAACGACTCCGCTCCGGCAGCGACTCGAGAGCGTTGACGATCACGTTGATGAACACCTGCTCGAGCTGCTGCACGTTTCCTCGCACCACTGGCAGCGCGTCCGGCAGATCCAGCGTCAGGCTGTCGGTGTGCTTGCGGATGCGGGCGTCGAGCAAGGTCACCGCGGCATCGAGGATCTTGCCGATGTCGGCCAGCTCGTCCATATGCCCCCGATCCTGCTTGCCGAGATGCTTCAGGTTGGCGATGATCTTCTGGATGCGCCTGGCATTCTCGGCGATGTCGCCCATGCCACGGGAAATGGTCTCGCGCGCCTGCGCAAAGCTCAAGCCGGCGAGCAGGAAATCGCCCTGCTCCTGCTGATACTCGCCAAGGATCGGCAAGGCATCGTGCCAAATGCGGGTCAGCAAGGCGGCATTGGCCGTGATGGCGTGGTTGGGGTTGCTGATTTCGTGCGCAATGCCGGCCGACAGCACGCCCAGCGACGCCAGGCGCGCGCTGCGGATCGCCTGCCACTGCAGTTTCCGGTTCTCGGTGATATCGGTGATCACCACCATTGCCGCCATCACCGCTTTCGCCGAAGCGATCGGCACCATCCGGATTTCCCACCAGGTGCCGTCGCTGGAGGTGTATTGATAATGCTCGATGCGGCCACTGGCGAATACCTGCCACAGCTTTTCCAGGTAAGCGGCGCGAACATCCGGCGGCAGGATCAGCTCCGATCGCTTGTCGCCGGCACCACCAACCGGGTACGGCAGCGGCCGATTGGTGAGCAGGATGTTGGCCTGAGCATCGACCGTAAAGATCAGGTCCGGGGAATGGTTGAACAGCGTTCGCAACTTCGCTTCCGAGTCGCGCAGGGCGTCCTCGGCAAGTTTGTGCTCGGTAATGTCCTCGCAAAAACCGACGATGCGCGTCAGTTGGGCAGCCACTTCGCGCACCGGGAAGCCGCAGACGCGCAACCACAGCAGATCGTGCTCGCCGCGCGACACCGGCAGCACGACCGTGAAACGCCCACCGTCGGTCTGCAGCTGGGCGATCGCCTCACGCAGGATGCGGCGGTCGTCGGGCTCGAAGACGTCGAGCAGCAGCGACGGTGCCGAGCTGTCGAGACTGACCTCCTCGTCAACGATCTGCCGGAAGGCCGGGCCGATATACTCCAGGCGCGTCGCCTCGGCGTTGGTCGCCCAGAAGACGACATCGACCGTTTCCGCCAATTGACGAAGCAGCTCTTCACGCTCGTAGATGGTCTGCGCCAGGCGGATTCGACTGTCCATCTCGCGGCGACTGCGCACCAGGTAGAAACTGAGCAGGGCGGTAAACAGAATGCCTCCGACCAGAACTGACCAGTGCGCCTGGGTAAATGCCTCGGCGCTGCGAAACGTATGCGTGGCGACGCAGGTGATCGACCATCTCCGGTCGCCGACACTAATCGTCGCCACCATCCGCGGTTGATCCTTGTCCTGATCCGGCAACAGCCCGGCCGCTGTCGCCGCGCTGCGGGGCTCCAGCCGGCTGGCGTAAAAGTGCAGGAACTTCGCTTCGCTGCCAGCCGAGTCGTCGCTCACCAGGACCTCGACGCCGCGCGGCTCGAGCAGGCTGATGGCGAGATGAACGAGTTCGTCGATGCGATAAATGCCAAGCACGAAGCCCAGAGGTTCGGCGTGCGGTGGTGGCGCGCCAGCAGCGACGCCGCGCGCCTTGCCCGGCGCGTAGACCGGCAGCGCGGCGTAGATCACCGACAGGCTCTCCCGATCCGGCCCCGTCAGTGCCATGCGCCCGCTGACCGCGATCTCGCCGCTCTCCCTGGCGCGCTCGAACAGGGTCGCAACTTCGCTGATCGCGTTCAGGTCGACACCTTTCGCCGGGCCGAGGGCGGCACGCGACGCGACCAGCGCGACCGGCACCGGCGGTGGCAGCTCGCTGCCGACCGCCGCCCGCGGCTTGCCCGGGGCACCTTCCGGCGGAACCTGCCCCGGCGCCGCCAGCAGTGGCGCCCAAAGTAGACTCTCGATGTACGGGCGACGCTGCAGGATCGAATCGGCAAAGACGCTGAACTCGGTCTCGTCGATTCCCTGCGCAGCGTAGAACAGGCCGCGAATCTCCCGCAGGGCGTCCAGTCCTTGGCCGACCACCGCCCGCACCGATTCGATGCGGTCGCTGGCCGCCCACTGGAACTCTTTCAGGTGGCTCGTCTGCAACTCATCGCGCACATTCCACGACGACACGCAGGTCAGCAGAACTCCGCCGATCGCCACGGCATAGGCAGCGGCATATTTTCGCAAATTGTCGAGCATGGAGGGTCGCCGGAACAGCGCTGCACAGGACCACGGGCTAGTGACTCGGCCAATCGTCGCGCCACAGTAACGGCGCGCAGCTTAACAGAAAGCGTCTCTGGTCAGTCGGTTGTTGGGGTTGCGATACAGCCTTAGGCAGCGTAGTCCCGTACAGCGCCGAGAGCGGTCCTCAATCGGCGACAGCGCGCAACTGAGCTTCGAGCGCTGCCGGTTCGCCGACCGGCAGCTCACAACGACCACGACGGCACACGTAGGCTGTCGGGCGACCCGCCTGCGCCACCTTCCCGCGGACAAACGGGACGACCTCCGCCAGCGTTGCGATCACCGACTCCGAACCGGCAGCGAGCACCCGCGACGGCAGGTAGGTGCGACGCAAGACCGCCAGCAGCGAGGCAGCCGCAGCCGCCTCCCCGTCGGGCCAGACCAGAACGACTTCGCTCGGCGTACCGGCGAAGAAATCAAGGGCCTGGAGTGCCTCGGTCATCACCAACGGTCGTTCACGTAGTACCTGCGCGTGCGCACGGAAGCCGCGCTCGGCGACCTGCCGCCAGCGCTCATCGTCCGTGAACACGTTCAGGCGCAGCGCGTTCATCAGTGCGACCGATGTTCCCGACGGTTCGGCGCCATCGTAGGCCGGTTTCTCGCGCGCGATCAGCGTCTCGTGGCGGTTGCCGGTCATGAACCAGCCGCCGGCCGGGTCGGCAAACAGGCGCTCGGTCGCCTGCGCCAGGGCCAGTGCTTCACGCAGCCAGCGCGCGTCAAAGCTCGCCTCGTAAAGATCGATCAGGCCAGCAGCCAGGAACGCGTGATCGTCGAGAAAGGCGGTCTGGCGTGCCTGGCCATCCTTGAAGCTGCGCTGCAGGCCGCCGTCGGCGGTACGCAGCTGGGTGAGCAGGAAGTCGGCGGCACGCGCCGCGGCCGCCACATAGCGCGGCTCATCGAGAACGCGTCCCGCCACCGCCAGCGCCGAGATCATCAGGCCGTTCCAGGCGGTGAGAATCTTGTCGTCGCGCAAGGGCGGTAGGCGCCGCGAGCGGACCGCGTAGAGCCTGGCGCGCGCGCCAGCCAGCCG
Source organism: Accumulibacter sp. (assembly GCF_029255145.1). GTDB lineage: Bacteria > Pseudomonadota > Gammaproteobacteria > Burkholderiales > Rhodocyclaceae > Accumulibacter. Next base: position 13,588 of record NZ_JAPUVQ010000075.1, on the reverse strand, counting down.
CGCCCAGCAGCTTTCGTCGGGCCGCGGAACATTGAGGATCGTCCGGCCTTCCCAATTGCCAGCTGCCCGCACATCGTAGTGTGCGAGGAACAGGCTGGTCGTCTCGCGGCTGCCGAGGCTGTCGAGTTCGCGCCGGATCTCCTCCTCGGTCCACACGAAAAAACGTCCTTCCTCACCTTCGGAATCGGCGTCGGTGGCGGAATGAAAAGCGCCGCCGGAGTCGCGCATCTCGCGCAGAACGCAGTCGCAGGTTTCGCGCGCAACCCGCGCAAAGTCGCCGCGGCCGCTGACCTGGAAGGCCTCTACGTAGGCAACGACCAGCAAGGCATTGTCGTAGAGCATCTTCTCGAAGTGCGGTACCAGCCACCGCGCGTCGGTCGAGTAGCGGTGAAAGCCGCCAGCGAGCTGATCATAGAGTCCACCCGCGGCCATTTTCTCGAGGGTCAGGCAGGCCATTTGCAGCACATCGGCGTCGCCACTGCGGTGATGGTGGCGCAAGAGCAAGCGCACCGGAACATGCGAGGGGAACTTTGGCGTCCGCCGAAGTCCACCGTGCTCAGCGTCGAACGAGCGTTTGAAATGGTCGACGGTGGCGTCGATCAACGCCTGCGCGGGCGGCACCTCGTCACTCGCGGCAGCAGCCACCGGCTGGCCCTGCAAGTCCTGCCGAACGGCTTCGCGCAGCGCCGCAGCGGCCTTGCCGACACGATCCGGATGCGCATGGAAGGTGTCGGACAGGTCGCCGAGCAACGACAGGAAACCACGCCTCGCACTTCGGTCGCCGTCGCGCGGCGGAAAATACGTGCCGCCGTAGAATGGCTCGCGCGCGACGTTCAGCCAGACGCTCATCGGCCAGCCGCCCGAACCGGTCAGCTGTTGCACGGCGCTCATGTAGACTGCGTCAAGGTCCGGGCGCTCCTCGCGGTCGACCTTGATCGCCACGTAGTGGCGGTTGAGAAAAGCGGCAATCTCCAGGTCCTCGAAGGATTCGTCCTCCATGACGTGGCACCAGTGGCAGGTCGAATAGCCGATCGACAGGAAGACCGGCCGCCCGAGGCGCCGTGCTTCGGCGAAGGCCTCGTCACCCCATGGAAACCAGTTGACCGGATTGTGCGCATGCTGCCGCAGGTAGGGGCTCGTTTCCAGCGCCAGGCGGTTGGTGAACCGCGGCCGCCCGTGCTCGTCGAGGTGATGCGTACGCGCGACGTACTCCGGGCCACGCCGGGCGACCGCCGCGTCAAGCCGGCGCAACAGTTCCGCAGGAAAGGCCTCGCTCCCGGGCGGAGTACGTTCAGTCATTTCAGGCTCCCCTTGCTCCACCAACTTTCGACTCGGGACCACTCGGGCAGTCAGCGGGCAAGACCCGCATGGCGCCCATCGACTTCCTCGGACACTTCAGCGCAGCGCGTCTTTGGCCAGGCGCAGCCCAGAAAACTGCCAGCGCGCGGCCGGCGGGAAGAAGTTGCGATAGCTCGCCCGGCCATGCCCCGCCGGCGTCCCGCTGCTGCTGCCGCGCAGCACCACCTGCCCGACCATGAACTTGCCGTTGTATTCGCCAACCGCCCCGCCCAGCGGCCGGAAGCCGGGGTACGGGTCGTACGACGAGCGCGTCCATTGCCACACCTCGCCGTCCATCTGGGTGATCTTCGGCGCGCCGTAGGCGGCCTCCCACTCGAACTCGGTGGGCAAGCGGGCACCGGCCCACTCGGCGTAGGCCGCGGCCTCGTAGAAGCTGATCTGGGCTACCGGCGCCGCCGCGTCCAGCGGCTGCACACCGTGCACCCCGAACACCTGCCAGAGCTCCGACGGCGCCCGCGGGTCGCCCGGCGCCAACCAGTACGCCGGCGCCCGCCAGCCCTGCGCCTGCACTGCCGCCCAACCGTCCGACAGCCACAGCTCGGGGCGCCGATAGCCGCCGTCGGCGATGAACAGCGTGTAATCACCGCAGGTGACCAGTCGGTCCGCGATCAGGAAGGGGGGCAGGAGCACCTGGTGAGCAGGTGTTTCGTTGTCGAAGGCAAAGCCTGCGCCGCGATGACCAACCGTCGTCACGCCACCGGGCAACTCCAGCCAGCGCACGGCCCGCGGCTCGACACCCGGACGCAGCACGGGTGCGTCCCCAGCCAGGTAAGCCGGCAACAGCGGATTGCACCAGAACGCATGCACGATGTCGGTGACGATCAACTCCTGGTGCTGCTGCTCGTGGTTCAAGCCCAGCTCGAGCAGCGGCGCGGCGTTCTCCCAGGCGCTGGCGCCGGCACCGGCGATCAGCGACAGCATCGCCGCATCGACACGCTCGCGATAAACGTGCACCTCGGGCAGCGACGGCCGGGTCAACAGGCCACGCTGTGGTCGCGGGTGGCGAGGGCCCAGTGACTCGTAGTAGGAATTGAACAGGTGCAAGTATCGCTCGTTGAAAGGCCGGTAGCCGGCGGCGTGCGGCTGCAGTAACACGGCCTCGAAAAACCAGCTGCTGTGCGCCAGATGCCACTTGGTCGGGCTGGCGTCAGGCATCGACTGGATGCACTGGTCCTCGGCCGACAGCGGCGCCGCAAGCGCCAGGCTGTGCGCGCGCACCTCGCGATAACGTTGCGCCAGGTGCTCACGCCGGGACGCGTCGGCGGAAGACCCCACTCTTCGGGACAAAGCTGTCTCGGACATTTCGCAATCCTCCGTGGGATGGGCGGGCGGCGCCGGATCGCCGCCATGCGCGGCGCTTGGCTTGCTGCACTCGCCCCTCGCCCCTCGCTGATCGCCGCCAAGTCATTACAGCACAAAAGCGAAGTCGCTGCCGGCTGCGGAAACCGCAAGGGGATCTCCCTTCCATGCCGGGACGACATGGGTTGCGCGGCGTCCTGCGGTGCGTCGAGTTGAGTGCGCAACCCGCCGTTGATGCCCGGCGACCGGCGGGCATGGAAGGTACGACGCGCCTTGCGCCCGGCGTCAACCCTGACTGGCCGCACGGGCCACCATGAAAAGACCAACCATCGCCATTGCCGAGAAGAAGCACTTGCGAAAGATGTCGGCGTTGAGCCGGTGCCTGACCGATTGACCGAGAAGCATACCCGCCAGGGCGGGCAGAACAGCCAGGGCTGATTGCGTCGCGATAGCGCTGGAGTAGCTGCCGGCGGCGACCAGACTCGCCGCCAGAGCCACGGTTGACACCGTGAATGACAGCCCGAGAGCCTGAATGAGTTCATCCTTGCTCAGACCGATGGCGGTGAGGTAGGGCACGGCAGGAACGACAAAAACGCCGGTTGCTCCGGTCAGCAGGCCGGTCAGCAGACCAACCAGCGGCGACAGCATCGGTTGCAGGCGTAGCGGTACCGAAAGACGCGGAAGAAATAGGCCGGCCAGCGCATAGAGTGCCAACACCGAACCCAGAGCGATCGCGGGCCAGCGTGCTGACCCCGAAGTCAGAAAGCCAATCGCCAGGGCGGTGCCTACCGAGACGCCCAGCATCATCACGCCAAGACGCCGCAGCAGCGCGAGGAGATCGCGCCCGTCCAGCAGTTGCCACAGATTGGTGAGCAGCGACGGCACGACCAGCAGCGCGGCCGCTTGTACCGGCGGCATCAACAGGCCGAGCGCACCCATGGCCACGGTTGGCAAGCCCATCCCGACGACACCCTTGACCCACCCGGCGAGGACGAAGGTGAGTGCGACCATTAGAAGGAAATCGAGATCTGGAGGCATCTGACATGGCGCCGGTACGGGAGGGCAACGGCTTAGCGAGACCTTGCGCGCGCACCGCCGACCGCACGACGAGTTGTCGATCCGACGGTTCCATCAATACGGTGACTGGTCCTGTGCCGGTCGGGCTTGTCACAAGTATTCGAAACGGCGCAGTCGGAACGCACGCGCCGCGCGACCGACTACCCGGGTGTTCTGGAAAGCCGCCGCGAGCCACGCGCAAACTGGCCGTGGCGCAACGCATCGCGGGCCATCCAATGGCGCCAACGGCGGCGCCGGCCCGCTGCGCATCTTCGGCGACGGCGAACGATGGTCGCGCTATCGGTAGACAATCACCGGCACCGGTGCGTACGACAGCACCTTCTGTGTGACGCTGCCAAGCAGCAGCTTCTTGAATTGGCTACGACCGCGCGAGGCGATGAAGACGGCGTCGCACTTCTTCTTTTTCGTCGCCTCGATGATCCCCTCGTACGCAGACGCTGGCTTGGTGATGAGTCCTGAATACGGCACACCGGCAGCTGCAGCTTCCCTGGAAATCTCATCGAGGTATTTCTCTCCCGTGGTCCGCGCCAGCCGGTCGAGCGTGTTCAACATGCCCTTGTCGATGAGATCGCCGTCGCCAAAGACCGAGGGCGGCAAGATCAGGATCGCGTAATAGCCGGTGACTTTCGCTCCCACGGCCTGCGCGAGCTTGACGCCGGCCTTGATGGCTTTGCTCGATACGGCCGAACCGTCGGTGGGAATGAGGATGTTCTTGAACATGTCGCGTTCTCCAAGTAGTTGTCAGGCGGCGCGGGGCATGCCTCCTGTCCCGTTCCCGGTGCACGGAAACCGCCACCTCAATGCCACTTCTCCTGCTCGCGAGCGGAGAACTGGCGCTGCGCACGCAGGCGCGCTCACAGCCCCCGGCATCCCCGTCGTCCAAATGCGCCGGAACGATCAGAATGGCAAAGGTGCTGCAAGCAGTATATGAGCCCCGATGAATTCCGGTCAATCCGAAGGACAAGCGGCCAGCCCCTGAAGCATCAACGCGAAAGCACGGCAAGAGCAGCGTCTGGCGGCGGCTGGAGAACGTCGTGTTCGCCAAGGGCGCTACCGGATCACCGTCAGCGGGCTCAAGGCCGGCGCGACTTCGGCGTCGACCACCCCGATAGCAACGCTCCACAGGCGACCCGGTGACTGCCGACGCCCGACCGCCGCCGGCCAACGGAGTCATACTTCAGGGCCGCGGCCATGGGCGGCTTATTGACGGTCCTGGATGGCCGGGTCAGAATCGAGCCCCCCTTCTCGACCAGTGTCTGCGCAGCTGAATGAACCGGGGCCGTCCAGCAACAATCCGAATTCTCGGAACGACGCGGGAGCGGCTATTTCGAACCAGGTACCGGGTCAGTGATCCGTAGCCGGCCCGCTGTTCAAGCTCGTGCGTCAGCGCCCGGTTGATCGCTGTTCGCCTTGGGAAGCCCACATGGTAATCGCCGCCGCATTCATTCTCCTGGTCTTCGGCTACAGCCTGGTGTCGCGCAGGCTGGAGAGCACGCTGATCACCGCGCCGATCATCTTCACCGCGGCAGGCGCGCTGATGTTTCTTGTCCCGGAAACGTCGAGGGAACTGTTCATCGATCGCAAGGCCTTGCTGCTGATCGCGGAAGTCGGCCTGGTAATGACCTTGTTCACCGACGCTTCGCGCATCAACCGGAAGGCCTTGAGCGACAACCGCAGGTTGCCGGTGCGTTTGCTCAGCACCGGCATGCTGCTCACCATCCTCTTGGGCGCAGCTGCAGCCATGGCGTGCTTTACCGGCCTGTCGTGGTGGGAGGCCGGCATCCTCGCGGCGATCCTCGCGCCGACCGACGCCGGCCTCGGCCAGATCATCGTCAACAGCCCGCGGGTACCGGCGCGCATCCGGCAGGCACTGAACGTCGAGGCCGGGCTCAACGACGGGCTGGCGGTGCCCTTCCTGATGCTGTTCATCGCGCTCGCCGCAACGCTTGAGGAAGGCATCCGTCCGCGTGGCGTGCTCGCGCAATTTCTCCTTGAGCAGATCGGCTACGGAACCGCGATCGGGCTGGCGATCGGGCTTGGCGGCGGGATGCTGATGGGGCTGGCGCAGCGTCGGCGGTGGATGTCGCCCGAGCTGGGTCAGCTGGGGGTGGTGGCGATGCCGCTGCTGTGCCTACTGGCCGCCGAGGAAACGGGAGCGAGCATGTTCATCGCGGCCTTCATCGCGGGCCTGGCGGCGCAGCTCGGCTTCCCGAAGGTGGGCCGTCACAGCGTCGAGTTCACCGAAGGCTGGGGCCAGATGTTCGACTTCTTCGTCTTCTTCCTCTTCGGTCTGCTGTTCGCACGCAACTGGCACGATTTCACGCCGGCCACCCTGCTCTATGCGCTTCTCAGCCTGACCGTTGTGCGCATGCTGCCGGTGGCAGTTGCCGTTGCCGGCATCGGACTCAGTCGCGCAACGGTGCTGTTCCTCGGCTGGTTCGGGCCGCGCGGCCTGGCGTCGATAGTCCTCGGGTTGGTCTACCTGGAGCAGCAGACCAACCTGCCGGGCGAGGATACCGTTCGTCTGGCGGTGATGGCTACGGTGCTGCTCAGCGTCGTCGCACACGGTCTGAGCGCCAAGCCCGGCATCGAGCGCTACGCTCGCGACTGCGACGCGCTAGCGCCGGATGCGCCGGAGCACACGGTCGTCGACGGGACGGTCGACAAGTAAGGGACACCTCCCTGCTGCCAGCGGCAGCGTCCACGTCGGCAGCGTCCCGGCCGCTGGCGGAATCAGCATCGTGGGCGCCACCTTCTCAATGACTGGCGGCAACTCGTCGTCACGGAAGTCCCGGCAATCGAGCCGCCCGGTGCGACGAACACAAGGACGAGCGACATCGGCGACTACCAGCCGGAGCACGGTGGCAAGAGCGCGCAACCGACATGAGCGAAGTTAACCCTGCGCGGTGGACATCCTGCGACGCACCAGACTGCCCGAAAAGGCAGGGTCCCAAGCGCCTGCGGTACAATGCCCACAAATGCCGGCTCGGCGATCGAACGTTCCCCGGCGACAACGCAGGCGGCGACGGAGACGCACAACGACCGCAAGACGGGGCCGCAACGCAAGCCCGCCAGCGGCTGCGGCGTATCGCCCGGCAGCCAACACCCCATCCACCCAACTCCATCCGAAACCCCCACCCGAGAAGGAGTACGATCAATGACACAAGCGAACCCGACCGAGGTTTTTTTCCGCGACCTCGAGGAGAAGGTGAAAGGCCCCGCTGGCGCGCTCGACGGCAAGAAAGCACTGGTGATCGGCATCGCCAACGACCAGTCCATCGCCTATGGCTGCGCGCTCGCTTTCCGCGCGCTGGGTGCCAGCGTCGCGATGACCTATCTGAACGAAAAGAGCAAGCCGTACACCCAGGCGCTCGCCGATCACCTTGGCGTCGACCCAGCGCTATACCTGCCCTGCGATGTGCGTATCCCGGGACAGCTTGAGGCCGTTTTCGACGCGATCGACAAGAGCTGGGGCCAGCTCGACATCGGCCTGCACTCGATTGCCTTCGCGCCACGCGAGGATCTCCATGGCCGCGTCACCGACTGCTCCCGGGAAGGATTCCTGATGGCGATGGACGTCTCGTGCCACTCGTTCATTCGCATGGCAAGACTCGCCGAGCCGCTGATGAAGGAAGGCGGCTCATTGTTCACGATGAGTTACTACGGCGCCGAGAAGGTGGTCGATCGCTACAACCTCATGGGCCCGGTCAAAGCGGCTCTGGAGGCGTCGGCACGTTACCTCGCCGCCGAACTGGGCCCGAAGGGGATTCGTGTGCACCCGATCTCGCCGGGCCCGATCAAGACCCGGGCGGCGACCGGCATCGACCGCTTCGACGAGCTGATGGAACTCGCCGCGACGCGCGCGCCGAGCCGCATGCTGGTCACCATTGAGGACGTCGGCATGGCCACCGCCTTCCTCGCCTCCGACTACGCGAAGCTCATCACCGGCGAAACGATCCACATCGATGGCGGCTACCACGTCGTCGGCTGAACGAAGCCGGCATGCCGCTCTTGGGCGCGTGAGTCCATTGGTCGCCCAGGCGGTGAACGGGCGCGACTACGCGCGTTCGGAGGCTCGATCTGCGTTGCCAGAGAGTCCCGCCTGGCCACACGACGCCTACCGCCAGCACGCGCGGATGATTCGTAGCGCCTGGTCGGCGCCTGGGTCCGCCACCGGCAGGGTGATCACAGGCCCAGCAGCTGCCGGGTGTGACGGGCGATCATCAGCTCTTCGTTGGTCGGCACCACCCAGGCCGAGACCCGGCTGCCGATGCGGCTGATGCGCGGGCCGCCGCGCTCGTTGGCCGCCGGGTCGAGGTCGATGCCCAGCCAGATCGCCTGTTCGCAGACCAGTCGACGGATAAAGGCGCTGTTTTCGCCAATGCCGGCGGTGAAGACGACCGCGTCCAGGCCACCGAGCACCGCCGCGAGTCCACCAAGTTCGCGGCTGATGCGATAGACGAAGTAAGCGATCGCCAGCCGGGCGCGCGGCGACTCACTCTCCTGCAGAACGCGCATGTCGTTGCCGATCCCTGACAGGCCGAGCAGGCCCGAGCGCTTGTAGAGCAGATCCTCGACGTCTCTTGCGCTCATCCCTTCCTGTTGCAGCAGATAGAGGATGATGCCCGGATCCAGGTTGCCCGGCCGCGTACCCATCATCAGTCCGTCGAGCGCGGTGAAGCCCATCGAACTGCCGACGCTGCGACCGTCGTGCATCGCGCACATGCTGGCCCCGCTGCCGAGGTGGGCCACCACGACCCGCCCGGTCGCGACTTCCGGCGCGATGTCCGGCAGGGTCGCCGCAATGTACTCGTAGGACAGGCCATGGAAGCCATAACGCCGGATCCCGCGCTCGTAGTATTCGTAGGGCAGACCATAGAGCTGCGCGACCTCGTCCTGAGTGCGGTGAAAAGCGGTATCGAAGCAGGCGACTTGCGGCAACCCCGGCCTCCCCTGCTGCACAGCACGGATAGCGGCGAGGTTGTGCGGCTGGTGGAGCGGCGCCAGCGGCATGAAGGTATCGAGCTTTTCCATGGCTTGCGGCGTGATCAGCAGCGGCGCAGAGTAATCCGGACCGCCATGCACCACGCGATGGCCGACTCCCGCGAGTTCCTGCCCCGCGAAGCGGGAACCCAGCAGCGTCGCAATTTTCTGCAAAGCCTGCGCGTGGTTCGCGACGTCGCTTGTCGTCGACCGCTCATCGGCAATAACCACGCCGTCGGCACCCTTGGCTCTGAGTCGCGGGGCCGTGCCGAGCCCTTCGACCTGGCCGACGGCCATGGCCCGTAGAGCACCAGAAACGCCGACGTCGAAGACTGAAAACTTCAGGCTCGACGAACCGGCGTTGAGTACCAGAAGTGCGTTTCCCATTTCAGCCTCCTGTTTTCGTCGGGCTCGGCACCAGTGCGGCACTCGCCATCAGGCAGGTAACGGCGCACGAGTCGAGTTTGGCGCGCCGGTTGTCGGCACGGAAGGTGAGTTGCTTGGCGTGAATGTGGCCGGCGGCGAGGTCGGGAACGACAAGGATGTCCGGATCGCCGGCGACCACCGACTCGCTCTTCTTGATCCGCGCGACTTCCTTGCTGATCGCGTTGTCGAGCGCCAACGGGCCATCGAGAATGGCGCGGGTGATCTGGCCGCGGTCGGCCATCTGGCACAGGGATGCACCACCGCCACCGATACCGGCGGCAGCTTCGCGCAGCGCTCGACAAAACTGTCGAATCGGTCATGGCTCTGGATCGAGACCTGCGCAGCATCCGGGCGGTCCATGATAGTCCGGGTAGCGAGGGCGATAACTCTGGCGACACCACTCATGATCGTCTCGCCGCGGGCGTTGACGCCCTGGCAGTCGAAGGTCACCCGGCGCGTTTGGGCAAGTTTCTCGCGTGCCGTGATTCTGATCGTGACCTCCTCGCCGATGGCCGGCGGCGCGTGGAACTCGCGATCCTGCCCGGCGTACACCGTGCCCGGGCCGGGCAGCGCCTTGCCGAGCAATCCCGAGATCTGTGCGCCCAGCCACACGCTGTGTGCGCTGAACTCTGTGCCGCCGAATTGTTTCACCAGTTCGAGAGCGAGGCGGGTCGGATTGCCGTCGCCTGAAACGGTCGCAAAGAGCTGCACGTCCCGGACGGTCAGCGTGCGGCTGACGCTCGCCGCATCACCGATATGGATTTCGTCGAAGCAACGATTCTCAAGGGTCTCTGCGCGCATCATGTACTCATCATGGGATAGGGTGCTTGCTGGTGGGGGACACCACCCCTCCAGTTGAGCCAGATTTACATCCGGACACCCCGGGCGGAGTCTGTCGGCGGCTGGCCGGGCAGGCATTCTCCTTGCCCGACATGGCGCCACAGTCCGATCGACACGCGGGGGCGGGCAAACAGGCTTGATTATACTAGCAGCCAGCGACCAGTCGCCGCGCAACCGGCGACTGGTCTGGGCATCCGCTTGCACTGCCATCAAAGCGCACCAAACAGGCAACGGCTGCCAGGAGATGAGCTTTGCCCTCGCGCGGACATCATGCCAAGCACGCTTGCGGTGCGCGGGATGGCCACTGGTCCAGCGTCCGCGTCGGCGGACTGCATGAATGGCTTCAAGTCACCCAGGCAGGATGACGCCGGAAGTAGTACGGACAAGGTTTTCGGTGGACTACTCGTGCGCGTATCCGGGAACGCAACGCAGACTTTCCGACCTTCGCCTGCCCCTCTACGGTCCCCGAGGTCGGCCGTGCGAGAAACCATGCTGTGTGGCGGACATCGTGCTCTTGAAGCGAGCTGCCGCAGCATGGTTTGGCTTATGATGACGGCTCTGCGAGCCGGGCACACCGCCTGCTTGTCTCAACAACCATTTTCGCGGAGTGACGATATGGACAAGGCATTTGTTTCGCAAGTCTCTCAAGCATCACGGTGGTTCGTGATAGTCGTAATCACGGCTTTGCTGGCCCCGGTTAGCGCCATCGCGGCAGACCGCGCAGCGCTCGAACGAGACGCGCGCAACCTCTACCAGAAGCTGACCGCCAAAGTCCCGGCGGCGAAGGCGTTGTCCAGAGATGCTGTTGCGGTGCTGGTTTTTCCGAAGATCACCAAGGCCGGTCTCGTCGTCGGCGGTCAGTACGGCGACGGCGTACTCTTGAAGGGCGGTAAGGCAGCAGGCTACTACAACACCGCCGGCGCTTCGTATGGACTGCAAGCCGGCGCACAGCAATACAGTTATGCAATGTTCTTCATGAACGAACACTCGCTCAAGGCCCTGAACGAGGCCGATGGCTTCGAAATCGGCGTTGGCCCGTCGGTGGTGGTAGTGGACCAGGGCATGGGCAAGTCGCTGACCTCCACAACCGCGCAAGACGACATCTACGCATTCATCTTCGGCCAGACCGGTCTGATGGCGGGCATTGGTCTGCAGGGCAACAAGATTACGCGCCTGAACGAGTAGTGTTTCTGACCGAGCACCCGCCCACGCGGCTGTGCCAACGGTGAACGGTGGCGGCGGATCGCAGCCACCTCCAACAAAGCCACGCCAGCGATCCCCGGAATGCCATCACCCATCTGCCGTTCTCGACGGTGACGCGCTGTGCTGCCCTGGGGCTCGCTGCGCACACTGCTCAGCCGCCCGCAGCACTTTCCGCGGCAGGCCGTCGAACTTGGCTTGCACTGCAAGCGCAGGCACCCGATACTGCCCGCCGTATGCAACTCATCACTATCTGACTCGCTATCGCGTGCCAGCGGTCGTCGCCTGCCGCCCTGCTCCAGGGTACAAGCGGGCGCGACCGTGCGCCAGGACGCCACTTGACGCGGTGCCTTCGCCAAGCAGCGGTCTCGACTGCCATAAGCCAGAACAAAGGACCAGCATGACGACTTCAGTTCCCCGCCAGAGCGGCATTCTGCTGCACCCGACCTCGCTACCCGGCCCGCATGGCTCGGGTGACCTCGGCGCTGCCGCCCACCACTTCATCGACTGGCTGGCTGCGGGTGGCCAATCGCTGTGGCAGGTCTTGCCCCTTACCGGGGTCGGACCGGGAAACTCGCCGTACTCCAGCCCGTCCGCTTTTGCCGGCAGCGAACTGCTGATCAATCTGGACCAGTTGCACAAGGCCGGCTGGCTGAGTGAAGCCGACCTGGCGGAGACGCCTGCCTTCCCCGAACAACGCATTGATTACGCGACGGTAAGACCCTTCCGGATGCAGCAGTTGCGGCGTGCCGCCCAACGCTTCTTCGCTGCCAAGAAATCCCCCGAGCATGCGGCATTTGCCGCCTTCTGTGCCGATGCTGGTGCGTGGCTGGACGACTACGCACTGTTCATGGCGCTCGATATCGCCTACGGCGGCGACGGCCGGATGTGGCAGGACTGGCCCGCCACCCTGGCTCACCGCCAGCCCGACGCCGTACACCAGGCGCAGCGCAAGCACGCCGGCGAAGTCAACTTCTGGAAGTTCTGTCAGTGGTGCTTTTTCGACCAATGGGCAGCGCTCAAGGCCTACGCCAACTCCCGGCGGGTCAAGATCATCGGCGACCTGCCAATCTTCGTGGCCGAACACAGCGCCGATGTCTGGGCCAATCCGGGCCTGTTCGACCTCGATGAACACGGCCACCCGCGCGTCGTTGCCGGCGTACCGCCAGACTACTTCAGCGAAACCGGGCAGCGCTGGGGCAACCCGCTCTATCGCTGGTCGGCACATGCCGCCGAAGGCTATCGCTGGTGGGTGGAGCGCATGCGGCAAACAATGAAGCTCTGCGACATTATCCGGATCGATCATTTCCGTGGATTCGAAGCCTACTGGGAAATCCCGGCGACGGCGGAAACCGCGATCGACGGGAAATGGCAACCGGGACCAGGCGAAGCGGTATTCGCCGCCATGCGCCGCGAGCTCAGCGACGATCTGATCGACGAGCACGGCAAACTGAAGATCATCGCCGAAGACCTCGGGATCATTACCCCGGCCGTCAAGAAGCTGCGCCACGACGTCGGACTGCCCGGCATGCGCATCCTGCATTTCGCCTTCGGCGACGACGCCAGGAATCCCTACCTGCCGCACAACTACGACGCCAACTCGGTGGTCTATACCGGCACCCACGACAACGACACCACCTGCGGCTGGTGGGAATCGCTGCAACCGCACGAACAGGACCGGGTACACGCCTACCTGGGGGTATGCAGCAGGAATGCCGAAGAGCTGTGCTGGTATCTGATCCGCCTCGCGTTCTCGTCGGTCGCCCGGCTTTGCATCATCCCGATGCAGGACGCGCTCGCCCTCGACAGCACGCACCGCATGAACCAGCCGAGCGTTGGCGAGGGATCGTGGGAGTGGCGCTATCGCCGCCAGCAGGTCCAACCATGGCATGCCGAACGCCTCGCCGACCTCACCCGCGTCTACGGCCGCGACCACGCCAGCAACCGCTCCGATGAAACGAGCGAAGGCTGAGCTTGGCATGCCGGCGAGCCAGCCGGCGCAGCCTTCAAACCCCGCCAGCGCCCGAAGAGTCAGCAAGTGACCCTGCCCTCGCCCGCGCTGAACGCCATTTACAATCCCCTGAACTCCGGGGAGTTCCTTATCGAGCACCTCCCGACCGTTCCCTCGGCGATCAGCGGTACGTGGGCGCCGCGGCGCTCATCCGCTGGCGGCCACCTGGCGGGGACATCAATCCTCCTGATTAGCGCTATTCTTCAGCCGCTCGCCTGACTGGCTCATCATATGAGTCAGCCGGAGGTTAATCTGATCCCTGTCGAAGCGAGAGGAGAACAGAGATGGCCAAGATGAACCGAATCCAGTTTCAGCCTGGGTTGAGCATTGACGAGATGCTGCGGCAATACGGTACGGAAGAACAGTGCGAGGCGGCGTTGGAACAGAGTCGCT
>NZ_JAPUVQ010000074.1:0-5053 GCF_029255145.1 Accumulibacter sp. | reverse complement strand
CCTTCTTCGCCTCGCCCCAGTCCGTCGCAAGGGCGGACTCAAGGTTCAGCGCCTGATCGCCGCTACCTCCGATACCTTCCGAGCTCAACTACTCGGTCTTCTATAAGATTCATGCGATTGCCCTGCGTGCTTGCCGCCACTTCATGCAGCCACATATACTCCGGTACTCTGGGCGCGGTGCTGAACATCGCGTCCCGGGTCTTTTTCCGCGGCGACCCGCCCGTCAACGCGGCCTGGCACAAGCAGCTCCGCCCATTCCGACGCCTGCCAATGAAACCTGGACGAAACGACAGCTGCCCATGTGGCAGCGGCCGGAAATACAAGAACTGCTGTTTGGGCGGCTTTGCGCCGACGCCGATCGACCCGGGGCCGTTACTGGCGATGTTCAAGGCCGGCCGTCATGCCGAACTGGAATCGTCCTTGCGCAGTCTGGTTGAGCAACCACCGCAATCGGGCCTCCTCTGGGCTCTGCTCGGCGCTGCACTGCAAGCACAGGGCAAGGACGGCCTGTTCGCCTGGCAGCGCGCAACGATCGTCTCGCCAGCCGATTTCGAAGCCCAGACCGGCCTGGGGAGGGCTTTCCTCGAAAGGGAACGGTTCGCCGAGGCCGCCGCCTGCTTTCGCCTGGCACTGGCCATTCAGCCCGAGAATCCCGGCGCGCAATTCAATCTTGGCGATACGCTGCGGCTGCTGGGGCAGCATCGGGAGGCGGCGACACACCTGCGCCGTGTCTTGCTGACAGCCCCCGATTTCGCCGAAGCCCTGGTCTCGCTGGCCGCTACGCTGGGCGAGCTCGGGGAACTCGGCGAAGCCGAAAGCTGCTGTCGTCGCGCCGTCGTGCTCGCCCCGGACTACGCTGCAGCGCATTTCTCCCTGGGCAACATTCTGCGCGATTCGGCGCGTCTTGATGAAGCGAGAGACTGCTTTGCGATGGCAGTGGAGGCTGCTCCAGACTACGTCGCTGCGCTCGGCAACCTGGGCAATGTGCTGCAGGAACTCGGGATTTTCGTCGACGCCGAAAGATGCTATCGCCGGGCGCTGCAACTGAACCCCGCGTATGCCAACGCCAGCACCAATCTGGGGAAGCTGCTGGTCGAGCAGAGCCGTTTTGCCGAGGCCGAGACCTGCTATCGGGCGGCGCTGCAGATCTGCGGGCAGAACGCCGAAATTCTTGAACGGCTGGGTGGCGTACTGGCCGAGCTGGGGCGTTCGAACGAAGCGACAGAAGCCTGCCGTCAGGCGCTGCGCTTGCAGCCCGACCGTGCTAGCGCGAGGCTGGCGTTGGCGGCCGCCGCGCTCCCGGTGATCGCCCAGAGCACCAAGGAATCAGCGGCCGCAGCGAGCTTGTTCGCCCGCGCCCTCGACGAGTTGGCGGCCTGGCTGCACGACGATGGCCATCGGCAGCCACGCGCGGCCGACCTCGCGGCAGCGCAGCAGCCCTTCCTGCTGGCCTACCGCGACGGGAATCACGTTGCCCTGCTGTCGCGCTATGCCGACCTGCTCGCTGAATGCCTGCCACCCCAGGAACAGCTGGTTCGTCCGCATCGCGACAGGATTCGTCTGCTGGTCGTCTCGCATCACGTCCGCCGGCATTCGGTCTGGGACATTGTCCTGCGCGGCTTGCTGCTGCACCTGGATCGCACGCGTTTCGAGGTATTTCTCTATCACCTCGGCAACGTCGAGGACCAGGAAACGGCTTTCGCGCGCACGCAGGTCGATCGCTGGCGCGACCGGCACACGCTATCGGACGCCGGCGGCTGGCTGGCCGCCGCTCGCGAAGACCGTGCCGATGTGATCTTCTACCCGGAGATCGGAATGTCGTCGCTCTCTTATTTCCTGGCCGCGCATCGGCTCGCGCCACTGCAAGTGGCCAGTTGGGGACACCCGATCACCACCGGTCTGGCGAGCATCGACCTGTTTCTGTCTGGCGCCCTGCTGGAGCCGCCGGATGCCGACGCACATTATCGCGAACGCCTGGTCCGCCTGCCCGGCACGGGCTGTTGCACGACGCCGGTAGCGCTTGCCGCCGAGCCCATCCCGGAGGTCGAGGCCAGCTTGCTGGGCATGGACGGCCCGCGTTTCGTGATCGCCCAGCGGGCGATCAAGTTCGACCCCGCCGATGATGTCCTCTACGCGCAGATCGCCGTCGCCACCGGCACCAGCGTCTTCATCCTGCTGAAGGATCCGGTATGTCCGTGGGCCACCGACAAGATCATGGTTCGCCTGCAGTCGGTATTCCGCCAACACGGCCTCGATCCGGCTCGACACCTGCTGCTGATCCCCTGGCTGCCCGCGGCGAAATTCCTCGCTTTGCTCGACCTCTGCGACGTCTTCCTTGACTGCCCGGCTTTTTCCGGCTACACCACGGCCTGGC
The DNA here is from genome assembly GCF_029255145.1 of Accumulibacter sp. GTDB lineage: Bacteria > Pseudomonadota > Gammaproteobacteria > Burkholderiales > Rhodocyclaceae > Accumulibacter. The sequence continues at coordinate 2,679 of NZ_JAPUVQ010000074.1, read as the reverse complement.
ACGCCATGCATCGCGGCCTGCCGATCGTTGCCCTCGACGGGCCCTATATGCGCCAGCGGCTTGCCGCCGGGCTGCTGCGCAAGGCGGGATGTTCAGGCAACATCGCCTCATCGACGGCTGACTACGTGGCCATCGCCGCGCGCCTTGCCGGCGAATGCCGCGATCCGCAGCGGCGCAGCGCGCTGCGCGCGGCCGTGCTGGCCGCGGCGCCAGCGGTGGATAACGACCGCAGCGTGGTCAGGGCCTTCGAGCAGTGCCTGACGGTGGCACTTGAGGGTTCCGGCCAGCAGATCTAGTTCACCGAGGCTGCCTCCACGGTCAAACTGCTGATCGGCGGGGCCACCGCCAGATCCACGACCGGCGAGCGGGCTGCGGCGCTGAAGCCCGCAACTCGGCCGCTGCTGGCACGCATCTCGTCGGCCACCCGGACCGACGCCAGCGCCGTGCCGCACCCTGGAAATCGTGGCAAGACTGAAAATGGTCTGGTCGGCGCAATCGGGCCTCGCGGGCGTTCGCCTACGGCGACTGCCACGGCCGCAATCAGCATTTGACCACGTCGAAAACGGCCACCTATACTACCCGCGGGGCCGTTTGATTCCCTGCCCTCAGGAGGAACACATGAACAAGCTTGCCGCCGCTCTCTTGGCACTCGTCGTTGCTACTCCCCTGGCTTTCGGACAAACGTCTGCCGACCTGAAGCTTGGCGATATCAAGGCGCAAGGAGCGAAACAGCTCACTGTTGAAGAGATGCGCGAGCTTCTCCCCGGCGCCAAGGTCAAGCGAATGACCAAGACGGGCAGTACGCACTTCTGGGAGAACAGCGCCGACGGGACCTTCGTCGCGTCTTCAGACGGTCGCGGCAGTACCAAACAAGTGCCGGGGCGCGGGAAAGGAAGCTGGCACCTGGCGGACAACGGGACCTACTGCGTGATCATCGAGTGGTCAGTCGCAACCGACCAGTGGTGCCGATACCTGTTCAAGGTCGGCGACAAATACTACGGCGCAGGCTCTGTCAGCAATGATGCGGCAAACGTCTTCGAATACGAGTTCAGCAAGTAGACGAACAGGCGAACGGCCGGGACAAACACCTGCGCGATCCGCGCCGCGGCGGTCGACCACCTGCAGGTCCGCCCGGCCGGCGCGCAATCACACCCGATCTCGCCGGAAGCCTGCGTTCTGGGTGGGCCGGGCGTCGGCGAAGTCCCGAGTGCGCATTTCCGCAGCGGGGCCTTGCCCTTCCGATCTGTCGATCATGGCGTTACGCTGGCGCTGGCCGGGGGCAATTCCATCTTTGACCGTCGCGCTGCGGGATAGGGGATGCGGCAGGGGTCGTCTTCTAAGCGCCGATACGCGCCATGTCAGGCGGCAGCGTCGGACACCAAGCCAACACCAGGGTGATCTGGATGGCGCCTTTCAATCACGCACCGCGACGCCGCGAACCTACGACGCCTGACAGGTACCAACAGCTTTTGCTCCGCCGAAGGGACATTCAGGATGAGACTTGCAGGCTCTTGGCAGCTGCGACTGGCGCTGACCCTGGCGCTGTTGTTCGTCGTCCCGGTCGGCGTGGCGGTCAGCCAGCATCTCGCCGACGACGCCCGGCCAGGCGACTGGCGCACTGCGCGACGAGACAGCAGCGGCCAGGCCCCCGATCCACTGCACACCCCGGAAGCAGTTGTCCAGGTCTACGCCGCGCGCGCTTTCGGCTGGCGTGGTGCCTTCGGGGTGCATACCTGGGTCGCCACCAAAACGGCACACGCCGACCACTATATCCGCCTGGAAGTGGTTGGCTGGGGCGTTCAGCGCGGCATCGACGCGGTCCGCATGCAGCGCGGAGAAGCCGACGGCTACTGGTACGGCAACGCGCCGACCCTCCTCCGGGAAGTGCGCGGCGGCACCGACGTGGATGCGCTGATCGCCAGGCTGCACAGCGCCGCGCGGGCCTATCCGCACCAGCACGAATACCGGCTGTGGCCGGGTCCCAACAGCAATACCTTTATCGCCTACCTGGGCCGGGCAGCGCCGGAGTTGCACCTTGACCTGCCGCCGACGGCCATTGGCAAGGACTATCTGCCCGAAGCCGCCCTGCTCGCCAGCGCGCCGAGCGGAGGCGGCGTCCAGCTTTCGCTGGCGGGCTTGCTCGGCGTGACGGTGGCCGCCGAAGAAGGCTTCGAGCTGAACCTGCTGGGCTTGTCGCTGGGTATCGATCTCTCGCCGCCGGCCCTCAAGCTGCCCGGAGTGGGGCGCCTGGGGATGTCCGGGAACGACTAGTTCCTTTGGCGGCCCGCCCGCCGAGGCTACCGCACCCAACAACAGCCACGCCGGTGGCTGGTTCGCGTCGCTCACGGCTCGTCGCCGCGACACCGTCGAAAACGGCATCGCGCAAGCCGCAGGCTCTGGTCCCGGCGGATCGCTGCCGACAGCGCGCTTTACAGCACGCAGGCGGCTCCCTATAATCCCGGCTTCTTTCGGGCGGGGGTATAGCTCAGCTGGGAGAGCGCTTGCATGGCATGCAAGAGGTCCGCGGTTCGATCCCGCGTACCTCCACCAGCAATTCGAGAGAAGTTCATTCCGGGTCCCCATCGTCTAGAGGCCCAGGACACTACCCTTTCACGGTAGGTACCGGGGTTCGAATCCCCGTGGGGACGCCACCAGTTCCCCGCTTTTAACGAGCGGGCT
>NZ_JAPUVQ010000073.1:0-3437 GCF_029255145.1 Accumulibacter sp. | reverse complement strand
ATTAAATGCCATAACGCTAAGTCCGCAAGAGAGACAGCAAAACGCCGGGCTGCAGGCCCCTAGGGGCCTGGGTTCTCTACAATGGCATATGCCATACGCGTGCCCCTGCCCGTTCTTTTGCGCGTGCAAAATGAAAAACTTTTTTTGTGCAAAATGGCCTAAATAGCCAGTGTTTACAGGGCGTTAGACCATTTTCAGGAACCCCCGAAATTATGCCCGGACGTAAGCCCCTGCCCGTGGTCGTCAAGGAGATCAAGGGGACGCTGCAGAAGTGCCGCACCAATCCGCGGGAACCAAAACCCACGACGGCGCTGTGCACCCCGCCCGACTACATGTCCGAGAGCGCCAAGGAAGCGTGGAACTACGCCGTGGCCAATTCGCCGCCCGGCCTGCTCTCCGCGCTCGACGGCGCGGTCCTCGAACGTTGGGCGAACTGCTCGGGGCTGTATCGCGAGGCTCTCTCCAAGATCAACAAGGCCGGCGTCTCCGGGATGATTATCAAGACGCCCAGCGGCATTCTGCGGCGTTCGCCCCTGATGGACGTGATCCGCGACCTGGCGCTGGAGATGAAGGGTTACGAGGCCGAGATGGGATTCACGCCTGCATCGCGCTCACGGATTTCGCTGCCGGCCGACTCGACGAACGAATCGGATCCCTGGTCGGAGATCGCTGGCTGATGGCAGTGCGCAACTATGCTGCCATTGCCAGGCGATATGCCGAAGCCGTGGTCGGGAGAGATATTGCCGCGTGCAAATGGGTGCGCCTCGCCTGCCAGCGCCAGCTCGACGATCTGGCGCGCTTCAAGGGCAGAAACAGTCCCTACCGCTTCAACCCGAGGCTCACCGACAGGCAGGGGCGCAGTTTCCAACCCGCCGACAACCTGTGCGCGTTCGTGGAGCGATTGCCGCACGTCAAGGGGCCGCTGGCCGGTCAGCCGATTCTTCTGGAGCCCTGGCAGGTGTTCATCCTGACCACCGTCTTCGGCTGGGTGAAATCTGATGGCAAGCGGCGCTTTCGCCGTGCCTATATAGAAGTGCCCCGCGGCTCGGGAAAATCGGCACTTTCTTCGGCGGTCGCCCTGTACATGCTGGCCGCTGACGGTGAAGGCGGCGCCGAGGTGTATTCGCTGGCGACCACCCGCGACCAGGCGCGCATCGTGTTTGGGGATGCGCAGGCGATGGCGCGGCAGTCGGCCGGTTTCCGGTCCCGCTTCGGGGTCGGCGTCGGGGCGCACAACATCCACGTGCTGGCGAGCGGTTCGAAGTTCGAGGCGCTGTCGGCCGAGGGTTCGACGCTCGATGGCCTGAACATCCACTTCGGTTGCATCGACGAGTTGCACGCCCACAAGACCCGCACCGTCTATGACGTGGTCGAGACCGGCACCGGCAAGCGCGACAACTCGCTGTTGTGGGTGATCACCACCGCGGGCAGCAACCGTTCCGGCATCTGCTACGAGGTCCGCACCTTCGTGACGAAACTGCTCGATCGCGTCTTCGACGACGACAGCCAGTTCGGCGTGGTCTATGGGCTCGATGACGGGGACGACTGGACGCTCGAAGAGTCCTTGATCAAGGCCAATCCCAACTGGGGCATCTCGGTGCGCCCGGAAGTGCTGATCCCGCTACAGGCCAAGGCGATGCAGATGCCGAGCGCGGTGAACAACTTCAAGACCAAGCACCTCAACGAGTGGGTCAACGCCGACACGGCGTGGATGGACATGCGCTCGTGGGATCGCTGCGCCGACCCGGGACTCGACCTCGACGCCTACGCCGGCCAGCCGTGCTGGATGGGCCTCGATCTCGCCAGCAAGACCGATATCGCGGCGCTGCTGCTGGTCTTCGCGCACCAGGAAATCGACGGCGCTTTTGCCGTCTTCGGTCGCTACTACCTGCCGGAGGACACCGTGCACGCCACCGGCAACAGCCAGTACCCCGGCTGGATGGGCAGCGGGCGGCTGACGGCGACGCCGGGCAACGTCATCGACTTCGGCTGGATCGAGGCCGATCTGATCGATTTTGCTTCGCGTTTTGCGATCCAGGCGGTGGCCTTCGACCCGTTCCAGGCGACGCAGTTGTCGACCCGGATGCTGGCCGAGGGACTGCCGATGATCGAGGTGCGACCCACCGTGCTCAACTTCTCGGAACCGATGAAGACGCTCGAAGCGCTGGTCCTGCAGGAGAAACTGATCCACGACGGCGACCCGGTGCTGGGCTGGATGGCGAGCAACGTGGTCGCGCACCTCGACGCCAAGGACAACATCTATCCGCGCAAGGAACGCCCGGAGAACAAGATCGACGGCATCGTCGCGCTGATCATGGGGCTGTCGCGCGCCATCACGCCGGGTACCCAGGTGGTGCTCGGGGCCGACTATGAACTGCTGGCCATTTAACACGGAGAGTCGCATATGAAATCCCTGAGTCGCATCTTCTGGGTCTGTATGGTTGTCTTCCTGGCGCTCGCGCCAACCGCGCAGGCCGCTGGTCCTCTAACGTATTACACCCAGAACCACCTGATCGACTTCCTCTTCCGCGGGCAGGCATCGGGATTGCCCTCGACGTGGTTCGCCGCGCTCTACACCACCTGCCCGACGAATACCGCCGGCAGCGGCACCGAAGTCGCCAATGCCAATGGCTACGCCCGGCAATCGGTCGGCGCCAATGCGCTCACCGTGTGGGCGGCGACCCAGGGGGGGACGTCGGTGTCGAACGGCACGACGGGAAGCACGAGCAATCTCGCGGCGATCACGTTCCCGACGGTCACCACCGCGTCCTGGGGGACGATCAACTGCTGGGCACTGGTGGATTCTGGCACCTACGGCGCCGGCAACGTCTGGATCTACGCAGCAGTCACGAGCCCTCCGACGCTGACCGTCGGCGCCACGGCGAGCTTCGCCATCGGCGCCCTGACGGTCACGATTACGCCGTAATGCTTGCTTTCGGAGTCCGCGAGTCGGTATCCAGCCCAGGGAACGTCTCAACCGGTGGCACGATGACGCTCGCTTCGGTGACGGGCTATCCGCGCCTGCAGAACGTTCCGGCGTACTGGAGCGGATCGGCGACGCGCGGGCCGTTTGCGTTTTCGGTCGTCGATGGCGCAGGCCTGCCGCTCGCGCACGGGCTTGGGCGGCTCACCGCGGCCGCGACGCTGACCGTTGACCGATGGCTGCAAAGCTTTGTGTCGAGCACCTACGCGGATGCGAGCCTGTCGTCCGTGGCGCTCGGTTCGAGCCCGGTATTCGTGCTCGGGGCTGCCGGGCCGTGGTCAGCGCGGGCATGCCTGCCGACGCTCAACGCGGAAACGACATCCAACCCGAGCACCTTCGGGCGTCGCCGGGTGTCCGGCCACATCGGGGCGCTCGGTTCATCCTATGCGCTGTCCGCCAACACGCTCTATTTCGCCCCGTACCGGTCGGAATACGGCGGCGAAGTCAGTTCGAT
>NZ_JAPUVQ010000072.1:0-18373 GCF_029255145.1 Accumulibacter sp. | reverse complement strand
TCAAGAACCTCGTCCAGATTAAACCAAACCGGTCATCCCCCAGAAAATTCACGCAAAAGCCACATTTATCACATGCTTACAAGAACGGGGTATGACTTTGTTCTGATACGTTGAGAGCATTGGGGGGTGTATCAGTTTTGAATCGGTGACAAAGGAAGAACTGTGTCAGTTTTCAACCGGTGTTGACAGATGGGATCGGGCGCGGAGGCGACGTCCGATCGCCTTGATCGCGGAGCGCCCGTGCATACCGATCGCAGGCCGATGGCAAGCGTTTCGGGGTCGGCCTCGGCCGGGCGAACACGACCTCATTCTTGCCAGGCGGGCAAGCGGTGTCCGGGATTCACTCGGCTCGTTGTCGAAGCGGCAGCAAGTCAGGGTCACGCCGGGCGGCCGGTCGATCGTGAACGGGTCCAGATTGGTACCGTGGTTTCTGCAGAAATTGGTCCGATTTGGCACCGATTTTGCGCGTAGAGTCGACCTTTGATGGTGCATGCTGGCAGCAAGGTCTGCTCAGCAGCCGGGATTTCGGCGGCTTGAATGCGCCACGATCAACGTACCAGGAGGATCGAAGCCTGTGAAACTTGCCGATACGACGCTGCTCAGGCAGTTGTGTTACGTCAATGGGGAATGGTGTTGCGCGAACAATTCGCGAACCTTTCCGGTGATCAACCCGGCCACCGGCGAGCAACTGGCGACGGTGCCCGACGCAGGCGCGGGCGAAACCCGTCGAGCGATCGAGGCCGCTCGTGTCGCGCAGCCGGCTTGGCGTGCGAGGACCGCCGGCGAGCGGGCGAAGGTTCTGCGCCGGTGGTATGAACTGCTGCTTGCCAACCAGGAGGATCTCGCGCAACTGATGACCGCGGAGCAGGGCAAGCCGCTGCTCGAGTCGCGCGGCGAGATTGCCTACGCCGCCTCGTTCATCGAGTGGTTTGCCGAGGAAGGGAAGCGCGTCTACGGGGACATCATTCCGCCGCACCACGCCGACAAGCGCGTTCTCGTCGCCAAGGAGCCGATCGGCGTTTGCGCGGCGATCACGCCCTGGAACTTCCCCGCGGCGATGATCACCCGCAAGGTCGCTCCGGCGCTGGCAGCCGGCTGCTGCGTAGTGCTCAAGCCGGCGGAGGCGACGCCGCTGTCGGCGCTGGCGCTGGCGGAACTGGCGGAGCGGGCGGGCGTTCCGAAAGGCGTCTTCAACGTGTTGACCGGCGACGCGGTCGCGATCGGTGGCGAGCTGTGCGCCAATCCGACGGTGCGCAAGCTGAGCTTTACCGGGTCCACGGAAGTTGGTCGAATCCTCATGCAGCAGTGTGCGCCGACGATCAAGAAGCTGTCTCTGGAACTGGGCGGGAACGCGCCGTTCATCGTCTTCGACGACGCGGATCTCGATGCCGCGGTGCAGGGTGCGATGCTTTCCAAGTATCGCAACGCTGGCCAGACCTGCGTCTGCGCCAACCGCATCCTCGCGCAGGAAGGCATCTACGACGCTTTCGTCGAAAAGCTCGGAGCGGCTGTTGCCGGTCTGCGAGTTGGGAACGGGGTCGACGAGGGCGTCACCCAAGGTCCGCTGATCGACGTGGCGGCGATCGCCAAGGTCGAGGAACTGGTCGTCGATGCGTGCGACAAGGGCGCTCGGGTGGTTTGTGGTGGGCAGCGCCATGGTCTCGGTGGAACCTACTACGAACCCACCATTCTGGCCGACGTGACGCCGGCGATGCGCATCGCTCGCGAAGAAGTGTTTGGACCGGTGGCGCCGGTCTTCAGGTTCAAGACCGAGAGCGACGCGGTGGCGATGGCCAACGATACCGAATATGGCCTCGCTTCCTACTTCTATACCGAGAACCTGGCACGCAGCATGCGCGTGTCGAGTGCCCTGGAGTATGGCATTGTCGGTGTCAACACCGGTTTGATCTCGACCGAGGTCGCACCATTCGGCGGGATGAAGTCGTCTGGTCTGGGACGAGAGGGGTCCAAGTACGGAATCGAGGATTATCTCGAAATCAAGCATATTTGCATCGGTGGGATCAATTGAGCCTGCGGGCGAAAGCACTGGAGAAAGACATGAACGCACGTCACGATACGACCATGGAAACCAACGCCAGCTTGATGGCCCGACGCCAGGCAGCCCTGCCCAGAGGTGTTGGCCAGGCACACCCGCTGTTCGCCGAAAGGGCCGAAAATGCGGAAATATGGGATGTCGAGGGCCGTCGCTGGATCGACTTCTGCGCCGGTATCGCGGTAGTCAATACCGGCCACTGCCATCCGCGGGTGGTGGCTGCGGCCAACCAGCAACTGGCGGCATTTACGCATACCTGCTTTCAGGTGGTAGCCTACGAGTCGTACGTCGAGCTGTGCGAGCGACTCAATGCGGCGGCACCCGGCGCGACGCCGAAGAAGTCGTTTCTGGTCAATACCGGAGCTGAAGCGGTCGAGAACGCGGTCAAGATTGCCCGTGCGGCGACTGGCCGAACCGGTGTGATCGCCTTCGGCGGCGGTTTTCATGGTCGGACCATGTTCGGACTGGCGCTGACCGGCAAGGTGGCGCCGTACAAGGTCAAGTTCGGGCCGTTTCCGGGCGGCATATTTCACGTGCCGTTTCCGAATGCCTTGCACGGTGTTTCGGAAGACGATTCGATCGAGGCGATTGAACGACTGTTTGCCTACAGCATCGAACCCACGCAAGTCGGGGCGATCGTCATCGAGCCGGTGCAGGGAGAGGGTGGCTACCTGCCGGCACCGCTGGGTTTCTTGCGCCGCCTGCGGACCTTGTGCGATACGCACGGGATTCTGCTGGTTGCCGATGAGGTCCAGAGCGGTTTTGCCCGTTGCGGAAAGCTGTTCGCGATCGAACATTATGGCGTCGAAGCGGACATCATCACGCTGGCCAAGGGTCTTGGCGGAGGCTTGCCCGTCGCCGCGGTCGTCGGCAAGGCGCAGGTCATGGATGCCGCCGAGGTCGGTGGTCTGGGTTCCACCTATGCCGGAAGCCCGGTCGCCGTTGCCGGCGCGCTGGCGGTGCTGGACGTGATTGCCGAGGAGAAGCTGTGCGAGCGGTCGATGTTGCTGGGCGAGCGCATGCGCAAGCGCTTCGCCGCCATGCAGGAGAAGTATCCGGCGATCGCCGAGGTGCGCGGGCTCGGGGCGATGACAGCGGTGGAGTTCTGCCGCAACGGCGATCCGCGGCAACCGGCGCCAGACATCGCCACGGCACTGAAGAACGAAGCGGCAAAACGTGGTTTGTTGTTGCTGTTGTGCGGGGCGCACGGTAATGTACTGCGGGTAATGGTGCCGCTGACCATCCCGGAGGCGCTGCTGGATGAAGGCCTGGATGTGATCGAAGCCTCGCTGCAGGCGATTGGCGCCTGAACTTGCAGGCCGGAGCGGGTTTGATTTGGCCGCCAACCCGCTGTCGTCGGGAGGCTGGCGTCTGCCAGTCAGCGCCTGCTGTTGCAGGCGGGTCGGCGGCGCGGCAGCAAGAGCCCGCAATCAGGCGTGGCGCCGGGTTGGCCGCGGCTCGCGCAGTGATGACAACGGGTAAAGCGGTCATCATGTACTCCGTGAAGCCATCCAGGGAGGCGATGGCAGAAGTAAGGCCGCGGTCGTGAAGGGCGGCGACCAGTGATGACCGTCAGGAAGTCCGCTCGAGTTGGCTGCGGATCAACCTGACGGCGAGTCGAAAAATGACCATCCGCTCACCAGAAGCGGCAGGAGAAAGCACTTCATGATCCCTTTTTCAATTGCTGGCATCCAGATGAACATCTCGATGGAGCATGAGAACATCACGGCGATGGGCCACAAGCTGGACGTCGTCATGGCCCGCTTTCCCTGGGTGCAGATGGTGGTATTCAGCGAACTGGCCCCCTTCGGGCCGGTACCGTTCCACGCCCAGCAGACCGGCGGGGCGGCCGAACAGCTTTTTTGCCAGATGGCGGCCAAGCACGGCCTCTGGTTGCTGCCGGGTTCGATGTTCGAGCGCGTCGGTGATGACGTTTACAACACCACGTCGGTGATCGATCCGAACGGCAAGGTGGTCACCCGTTACCGCAAGATGTTCCCCTTTCTGCCCTACGAAATGGGCGTCAAGCCGGGTATCGAATTCTCGGTGTTCGACGTGCCCAACGTCGGGCGCTTCGGGGTTTCCATCTGCTACGACATGTGGTTTCCCGAAACGACCCGGACGCTGGTGGCGATGGGGGCCGAATGCATCCTCCATCCGACGATGACCGACACCATTGACCGCGATGTCGAGCTGCCGATCGCCCGTGCCAACGCCACCATCAACCAGTGCTACTTTTTCGATGTCAACGGCGTCGGCGACTGCGGCACCGGTCGGTCGATCATCGTTGGCCCTTCCGGTTACGTCATTCACGAGGCGGGTGGTGGCGAAGAGATCATGCCGGTGGAAATCGATCTGGCGCGCGTTCGCCGGGAGCGCGAGGTGGGGATCCGCGGCCTGGGCCAGACGCTCAAGAGCTTCCGCGACCGGCCGATCGAGTTTCCGGTCTACCAGAAACACCTGGGCAGGGAAGATGACTACTTGAATAGTCTGGGGCCGTTGATCAAGCCGACGCGCGGATCACGTTCGGACATTGCGGCGCCGCCAGCGGGTGCAGTCGCCGGCGCAGACGGTCCGATCGTCCGGGTGGCCGAACTCGATGCCCAGGCCAGTATCGCTGCTGCACTGGCGGAAAATGTTCCACCGTACCACTCCCATCCTTGACCAGTTCGCTTTTTCGGACGCCAGGAGGCTGACCCGGTGACCACCGCGCTACTCACCGGGGTGGCGCTGCTTGCCCTCTTCGGGATCGGGATCTTCGCGCTACAGCAAGGCCGCAGGAAAGAGACGCCTCAGACCAAGACACAAGCCCAGAGGAGACTAGAAATGACTCAGCCCGCAACGGCAGCGATCACCAGCATGTCGGATTTGCGCCTGTTCTTCCATCGGAACACCCGGCCGATCTATTTCATCAGCGCCACCAACTTCAATCTGGCCGGCATGGACGAACGGGTGCCGCACTTCAAGCACATCAACTACATCGACTGCTACGATGGCCGCCATCCGAACGTGTTCGTTCCCAGCGAGCAGCCGCATCCCGAGTTCGAAGGGATCGAGGACATCAACAACTATCTCCTGCAGAACAAGGAGGTCATCGACTATATCAAGCGTCAGGGCGGCGATCCGGTGGCTGTCTTCCTGATGTTCGACGAGAAGACCGAGGAGTTGTGCAAGGAGTTGGGGATCGAGCTGTGGTTTCCGCCGGCGTCGTTGCGCAAGCGCTGCGATAACAAGATGGAAACGGTTCGGATCGGCAACAAGGCGTCGGTGCCGTCGGTTCCGAACGTGCTGGCCAAGGTCGAAAGCTACGAACAGCTGATCAAGCTGACCGAGGAGAATGGGCTGGGCACCGATCTGGTGATTCAGTCGGCTTTCGGTGATTCGGGTCACACCACTTTCTTCATTTCCAACGAGGAGGAATGGAAGAAGTACGCCGACGAGATTGTCAAGGATCCCGAGGTCAAGGTGATGAAGCGGATCAACTGCCGCGGTGGCACGCTGGAAGCCTGCGTGACGCGTTGCGGTACGGTGGTCGGTCCGCTGCTGACCGAGATCGTCGGGGCCAAGGAGTTGACCCCGTACAAGGGCGGTTGGTGCGGCAACGAGGTCTTCCCCGGAGCATTTCCGGAAAAGGCCCGGATCACGGCCCGCGACTACGCTTATGCCTTCGGCAACCAGTTGCTCGAGGAAGGCTATCGCGGCTACTTCGACCTGGATTTTCTGGTCGACCAGGATACCGATGAGGTCTATCTGGGCGAACTCAACCCGCGTGTCTGCGGTGCCAGTCCGATGACCAACCACGCGGCCTTCGCCTATGCCGACGCGCCGTTGTTCTTCTTCCATCTGCTGGAGTTCAGCGGCGTGGACTTCAAGCTCGACGTGGCGGCATTGAACGAACGCTGGAAGAACCCCAAGTACATCGACAGCTGGAGCCAGCTGGTGATGAAGTACACCGACAAGACCGTGGATATGGTCGACCAGGCGCCACAATCCGGGATCTACCGAATGGACGAGGCCGGCAAGGTCAGCTACCACCGCTTCGACTATCACCGCCTGGCGGTCGACGGCGAACACGAGGCTTTCTGGCTGCGCATCACGGGCCCCGGCGACTATCGCTATGAAGGCGCGGATCTGGGGATCCTGATTACCCGCGGCCGCTCGATGACCGAGGAGTTCAAGCTGAACTCGCGGGCCTTGAACTGGATCAGCGGCATCCAGAGCTTCTACAAGGGCCGTCCGCTGGATACCGCCGTTCAGGAAGCGGCGCCGTCGGCCGGGGCGTTCAAGATCCTCTGACCATCGGCTGAGGTCGATGCCGCTTATTCAGACCCAGTCGCTGCTCTTCCGCGCGGTCGAGGAAGAACGACCGGGGGTGATCTGGAAATCGCTGTTCGGTGAGTTCTGGCCGTCGTATCGCCGCTGGTATCTGCAGGGCGGCGAGGCGGCGCGCCCCTACTATCTGCCGTGCCTGCGGGCGCTGCGCAAGCACATGCCGGAGCTGCTGCCAACCTATGACAAGCTGGCAGATCTGGCCGGTGGCGGCGACGTGGAAGCGCGCTTTCTGTCGCTGTTCTGTCCGCCGCCGTATGTCACGGCGTGTTCGCAAGTCGCACTGACCGGCAAGCGGCCGCTACTGGTACGCAACTACGACTATCCGCCGCAGCTGTGCGAAGGCGTGATCCTGAAGACGGCATGGAATGGCAGGCAGGTGATCGGCGTCAGCGACTGCGCGTGGGGTTTGCTCGACGGCATCAACGAGGATGGCCTGGCGGTGTCCCTGTCGTTTGGTGGTCGTCTCGACGTCGGCGAAGGTTTCGGAGTGCCGCTGGTCTTGCGCTACGTGCTGGAAACCTGCACTCGTGCCGATGAGGCCAGCGCCGCACTGGCGCGGGTGCCGGTGCATATGAGCTACAACGTGACCGTGATCGATCGTCGCGGGGAGTTCGCGACGGTCTACCTGGCCCCGGGCAAGACCGGCGACATCCGGCGTCTGGCGGCGGTGACCAATCACCAGCAGAAGGTCGAATGGCACCAGCACGCGCGTGCCACGTCGACCGTCGAGCGTCTTCGGCGGCTGCGGCTGATGCTGCAGGACAGCGAGTTGAGCAGCGAGAAGCTGATCGCGGCGTTCCTGCAAGCGCCGATCTACTCGCACGCGTTTGCCCGCGGTCTGGGTACGCTCTACTCGGCCGCCTACTGGCCGAGCGAAGGACGTGCCGATTTTTTCTGGCCAGGACTTGGCTGGTCACAGTCATTTGCAGATTTCATTCCGGGCGAGCGGCTTATCGAGTTTGGCAATTCGCCACGGCCACATCACATTACACGAGGCATCGACCTGCGTGAGGAGACAAGACCATGAAGGCAGACAGCAAGAGCAAGAAATCCCTTGGTGAATACTACAGCGCGCTGCAGCTGCGGACCGACCGCTGGAGTGCCCTGAAGATCGCCAGCGAACAACTCCTCGAAAGTCAAACCGAACGGAAGCGAATCTACGCCCAGAACAAGGTCGTCGAATTGATCGAGGCCTTGCGTCCGATCGAACTCTACTGGGCGTTCCCGGGTCACGATACCTTCGGCCGACTCGGCGAACTGGTCAGCACGGGTCGCTTTGACGTACTTGCAGGTACCGTGCGGAATATCTGCCGCTCGCTGCTGAGCAACAGCTATCGGCAGAATCCGCACCACCACGATGTCGAGGAGTTGTCCGAGGGCAGTCCCGACGACGAGTCCAATGAGCAGCGCGGCAAGGATTTGCTCTACTTTGAAGTGCTGATCGTAGACAACCTGTCAGCAATGCAGGAAGCGAATCTGCGTCGCACGCTTGGCGGAATGCGGCGTCTGGAGGACCCCTTCGTGTATGAGCTGGTGTTCGTGCCCAGCCTGACCGATGCCTTGATCGCCGTGATGTTCAACCACAACCTGCAGGCGGTAGTAGTTCGCAATGGCTTGAAGCGCGAGTCGGAGCAGACTCTGGAACTTCTCCACCGCTACCTGTCGCGGCTCGACGAGGAGGCCCTGGAGGCCATTGAACCCAAGGAGTACGGTCCCGAGCTATGCCGCTCGATCGCCAAGCTTCGTCCCGAGCTCGATGTCTACCTGTTTACCGACCAGTCGGTCGAAGAGATAGCCGGCACCCGGCTGGGCAACTGTCAGCGCGTCTTCTACAACCAGGAAGATCATCTGGACCTGCACCTGAACATCCTGCGCGGCGTCGCCAAGCGCTTTGAGGCGCCGTTCTTCAACGCCTTGACGGAATACGCCCGCAAGCCCACCGGCGTGTTTCACGCGATGCCGATCAGCCGCGGCAAGTCGATCACCTGTTCCCACTGGATCAAGGACATGGGCGACTTTTACGGGATGAACATCTTCCTCGCTGAAACCTCGGCTACCTCGGGCGGGCTCGACAGCCTGCTGGAACCGCACGGGCCGATCAAGAGGGCGCAGGAAAAGGCCGCTCGCGCCTTCGGCTCGAAACAGACGTTTTTCGCCACCAACGGCACCTCCACCTGCAACAAGATCGTCGTGCAAGCGATTGTCCGCCCGGGAGACATTGTTCTGGTCGATCGCGACTGCCACAAGTCGCACCACTACGGCATGGTCCTGGCCGGGGCGCAGGTGGTCTATCTCGACAGCTATCCGCTTGACGCCTATTCGATGTATGGCGCGGTGCCGACCCGGGAAATCAAGCACCGGCTGCTGGAGCTGAAGGCGGCTGGCAAGCTGGACCGGGTCAGGATGCTGCTGCTCACCAACTGCACTTTCGACGGCATCGTGTACAACGTCGAGCGGGTGATGGAGGAGTGCCTGGCGATCAAGCCGGACCTGGTCTTCCTGTGGGACGAGGCGTGGTTTGCCTTCGCCCGCTTTGGTCCGGCGTACCGGCGGCGGACGGCGATGCACTGCGCGGGGCAGTTGCGCGAGCGTTATCGTTCCGACGAGTATCGGGCGGCCTACGCCAAGTACCAGGCAAAGATGGTCGATGCCGACGACGAAACCTTGCTCAAGACCCGGCTGATGCCGGACCCGGACAAGGTGCGCGTGCGCGCTTATGCTACCCAGTCCACCCACAAGACGCTCACCGCTCTGCGCCAGGGTTCGATGATCCATGTCCACGATCAGGACTTCAAGGACGAGGTCGAGCAGGCCTTTCACGAGGCCTATATGACGCACACCTCGACCTCGCCCAACTACCAGATCATCGCCTCGCTGGACATCGGCCGACGGCAGGTTGAACTCGAGGGCTTCGAACTCATTCAGCGGCAGGTCGAGCAGGCCATGTCGTTGCGCAAGGTGATCAATACCCATCCGCTGATCAGCAAGTATTTCCACGTCCTCACCGTCGCCGAAATGATTCCTGCCGAGTATCGCAAGTCCGGCATCAAGAGTTACTGGGATCCCGAGCATGGCTGGAGTGACATCGTCAGCGCCTGGACCGAGGACGAATTCGTCCTCGACGCCACGCGGATCACCTTGTCGGTGTCCGCGTCGGGCTGGGATGGGGATACCTTCAAGAACGCGATCCTGATGGACAGGCACGGCATCCAGATCAACAAGACCTCGCGCAACACCGTGCTGTTCATGACCAACATCGGGACCACGCGCTCGTCGGTAGCCTATCTGATCGAGGTGCTGGTCAACATTGCCCGCGATCTGGATGAACGCCTGGACTACGCCAGCAACGTCGAGCGCAAGATCTTTGACCGGCGGGTCAAGGCCTTGCGCGAGGATCTGCCGCCCTTGCCGGACTTCAGTCGCTTCCACGATTCGTTTCGCCTGAGCTCCGGCGAAGGTACCCCCGAGGGCGACATTCGGTCGGCGTATTTCCTGGCCTACGACGAAAGCAAGTGCGATTACGTGCCGATCGCGGGCAACGCCATCGAGAAGGCAATTGCCGCCGGCCGCCAGCTGGTGTCCACCACTTTTGTCATTCCCTATCCGCCCGGTTTTCCGATTCTGGTCCCGGGCCAGGTGATCAGTCAGGAAATCATCACCTTCATGCGCGCCCTGGACGTCAAGGAGATTCATGGCTACCGGCCCGAACTCGGCTTGCGCATCTTTACCGAGGACGCGCTGGCGGCACTCGAGGCATCGCCGTCGTCGATTCAGGAACTGCCTGCTTGAGATCGCCCGGCGCGGTTCCCCGGTTTTCGAGTGGCGCCCGTGGGTTCATTTACCGCAGACAGAGGAGTGCTGCCTGTGCTGACCGAAACGATCATCTATCGATCCGCCGGCGGGATCGCCGAGATCCGTCTGAATCGACCGCAGCGGCTCAACGCGGTGACCCAGCAACTGTACGACGAACTCACCGTCGCGCTGGGTATCGCCGAGGCCGACCGCGATGTGCGCGTGGTGCTGTTGACCGGCGAGGGCCGGGCCTTCTGCGTCGGCGCTGATCTCAAGGCGCACCAGGCCGGGCGAACGGCGTTCGACCGAAGACAATACCTGCAGGGCGAGCAGATCGTCTGCAAGCGGCTACTGCTGCTGTCGAAGCCGGTCGTCGCCGCCGTCAATGGCTACGCGCTCGGCGCCGGCGCGGAAATGGCCATCGCAGCGGACTTTCTGCTGATGGCCGAGAGCGCGCAGATCGGCCTGCCGGAAATCAGCATCGGTACCTTCCTGGGGGGGGGCGTCACCTACCTGCTGCCGCGCCTGGTCGGGCTGGCCAAGGCGCGCGAGCTGGTCTTTCTGGGCGAACGGATCGGGGGTGCCGAGGCGATGCGCATCGGGCTGGCCAACCGGGTGTTGCCAGATGACGGATTTATCGACGCGGCGCGAGAGTTCGCCGGCAAGATCGCCGGCAAGGCGCCGTTCTCGATGCAGCTGGCCAAGGAGCAGCTGAACATGGCGGCTGAACGCACCCTCGACGCCGCGCTGACCGCCGAGCTCGAAGGCATGATGTTCGTCGGCACGACGCAGGACTGGCAGGAAGGCATCGACGCTTTCGCCGAAAAGCGCCCGCCGGTTTTCAGGGGGCGCTGACCATGGATACCAACCATCCGGCAGCACAACGCAGCCCCTTGCACGACTTCCTCGCCCCCGATTCGATCGCCATTGTCGGCGCCTCCGCCGATCCCACCAAGCGCGGCTACAAGGCGATGGTCGGTCTGATCAAGGACGGCTATCCGGGCAGGATCTACCCGATCAATCCGAAAGTGGACATGGTGCTCGGCGTCAAGGCCTATCGCTCGCTGGCCGATATTCCGGGGACCGCCGATCTGGCGCTCATTTGCACCCCTGCGTCCACGGTGCCGGGCCTGCTGGAGGAGTGCGGCAGGAAAGGCGTCAAGGGTGCGGTGATCCTGGCCAGTGGATTTCGCGAAACGGGCCGTCCCGACGGCATCAGGCTTGAGCAGGAGCTGCTGGCCGCCGCCCGGCGCAGCGGCGTGCGGGTCATCGGCCCGAACACGTCGGGGATGTTCAACCTGCACAAGAAGGTCAATCTGCTGGCGCTGAACAACGTCAAGGCCGGCGATATCGGCCTGATCTCGCAATCGGGCAACATGCTGCTGGCGCTGGTGCTCGAAGCCGAGCGCAACGGCCAGGTCGGCTTCAGCACCTATGCCGGTCCAGGCAACCAGGCCGATATCGGCTTCAACGACTACCTCCGCTATCTTGGCGAGGACGCGAACACGCGCGTCGCCACGCTCTACGTCGAAGGCTTTCGCGACGGGCGGCGATTCCTCGACGCGGCGCGCGAGATTACCGTGCTCAAGCCGGTGGTGGTCTACAAGTCCGGGTCGACCGCAGCCGGTCAGAAGGCGGCCAGTTCGCATACCGGGGCGCTGGCCGGCAGCTACGCGATGACCGTCGACCTGTTGCGGCAGGTGGGCGTCAGCGTGGTGCAGCATTCGGACGAGATTCTGCCAGTCGCCGAGGGCCTGGCCCTGCTGCAGAAGGCACGCGGCAAGCGCGTTGCGGTGGTTGCCGACGGTGGCGGCCAGGCGACCATCGCCTCCGACCGACTGACCGAAGCCGGCCTGGAACTGGCCGAGCTGAGCGAAGAAACGCGCCAGCGGCTTGGCAGAATCCTCTTCCCGCAGGCCTCGCTGGTCAATCCCGTCGACGTTGCCGGCAGCAGCGATGCCAACCCGGCGCTGCTTGCCGATTGTCTGGAAATCGTTGCCGAAGATGACCAGGTCGACAGCATCTTCCTGGTCGGGATGTTCGGTGGCTATCACACCCGCTTTGCCGAAGACCTGCTGGGCGGCGAGATGCGCGGTGCAGAATCGATGATCGAGCTGGCCCGCAGGACCGACAAGCCGCTGGTGGTCTATAGCCTCTATGCGCCTGTCAATCCACCGGCGTTGCGTCGGCTGCATCAGGCCGGGCTGCCGGTGTATAGCTCGATCGAGCACGCGGTGCGGGTATTGTCGGCGCTGGGCGAGCGCGGGCTGTACCTGGCGGCCCGCGCCGGTGACCGGAAGCTGCCGACGGTGCTCCCGAATCGTCGGGCGCAGGCTGTTCTTGCCGCGGCGCAGGCCGAGGGGCGGGACCTGTTCGAGTTCGAAGCCAAGGACCTGCTGCGCGCGCATGGCGTCGCCGTTCCGGAAGAAATGCTCGCTGGCGCCGCCGGCGACCTGGCCGGAATCGCCGAGCACTTTGCCGAGCAGCCGGTGGCGATGAAGGTGGTGTCCCGGGATATCCTGCACAAGTCGGATGCTGGCGGGGTCAGACTCAAGGTCGTGGGCGAGGCTGGCATGCGCGTCGCTTTCGACGAGATCATCGATTCCTGCCGGGCCTACGATCCGCAGGCAGTGATCAAAGGGGTACTGGTCACGCCGATGGCGCGCAAGGGTGTCGAGGTGATCATCGGCGTTATTCGCGACCCGGTTTTCGGGTCCGTGCTGATGTTCGGGCTGGGAGGCATCTTCGTCGAAATCCTCGAGGACGTCGCTTTTCGCGCGATTCCCCTGTCGCACGACGATGCGTGTTCGATGGTCGGTCAAATCAAGTCGCGAAAGATCCTCGAAGGCGTTCGCGGCGAAGCGGCGGTCGACAAGGGCGCTTTGGTCGATTTGTTGTTGAAAGTGTCGAGCATCGTCGACGCCTACCCGCAACTGGCCGAGCTGGACCTCAATCCGGTCATTGCTCTGGACGATGGCTATGCCGTGGTCGACGCCCGGATAATCGTCGACCGGGCCGCTGCCGGCAAGAACGACAATCCCCGGGAAGGATGATTCGCAATGAACGCACCGCTGCTCTGTGACTCCCTGCTCGAACTCGACCACCGTGTCGCCACCCTGACGCTCAATCGCGACGATGTCCGCAACGCGCTGACCGGTACGCGCCTGATCGACGAGATCGTCAGCGTCGCCGACTGGGTCAACCGCTGTGACGACGTATCCGTACTGGTGATCACCGGTGCCGGGTCGGCCTTCTCGGCGGGCGGCAACGTCAAGGACATGGCCAGGCGCAGCGGTGATTTCGCGGGCGGCGTGGCCGAGGTCGCCCAGCGCTATCGCCGCGGCATTCAGCGGATCCCGCTGGCGCTGAACGACGTTGAAGTGCCGGTGATCGCGGCGATCAACGGTGCGGCTGTTGGCGCCGGTTTCGATCTCGCCAATATGGCAGATATCCGCCTTGCCTCAAGCCGGGCCACCTTCGGCGAGACCTTCCTCAACCTCGGCATCATTCCTGGTGACGGCGGCGCGTGGTTCATGCAGCGGCTGATCGGCTACCAGCAGGCATTCGAGCTGACCCTCAGCGGACGCATGGTGACCGCCGCCGAAGCCAGGACGCTCGGGGTCGTGCTCGAGGTGCTCGAACCCGAGCAGCTGATGCCCAGGGTACTGGAACTTGCCGCGCGCTTTGCTGCCCAGCCGGCGAAGGCGGTGCGCCTGACCAAGCGCCTGATGAAGATGGCACAACGCATGCAGCTGAGGGACTTCCTCGATCTTTGCGCGTCGTTTCAGGGGATGTGCCACAACGAAGCGGAGCATCTCGAGGCGGTGCAGCGAATGCTGAAGAAATGACGCGATGGCCACCGTATCGCGTGAGCAAGACAACGATGTCCACGGCCTGGTGTGGGATTGGTGTCAGATTGGTCCCAGCTATTTCGCTGGAATTGGTCTTGGCGCGACCCTGTTTTGTGTGTACAGTCGATCGTGTTGGCATCTTGTGGGCTGCCGATGGCGCAGTGTTTCTGTGGATTGCTGTTCGCCAACAGCGCAGATAGCGCCGGAACGTGCTGATGCAAAGCTACCCGGTCAGTGCTTTGGCATCGATGGGAAATCAATGTGCAGGCGGTTCGCACACCTTCCGATGACCAGACCAGTACCGGTAGGCAGTGGCCGCACAGTTCGTTGTCGTTGATAAATTATAAGGAAGGAGACTCACCATGAAGAAACTTACAACCCTTGCCGCCGCCCTGGCGGTATGCGCCAGCCTCGGCAGTCCGGCGGCGATTGCGCAGCAGAAGTTCGTCACCATTGGCACCGGCGGCGTGACCGGTGTGTATTACGCAGCGGGCGGAGCGATCTGCCGCCTGATGAACAAGGAAAAGGCCAAGCACGGAATTCGCTGCTCGGTCGAGAGCACCGGTGGTTCGGTGTACAACGTCAATACCATCAAGGCCGGCGAACTCGACTTCGGCGTTGCGCAGTCCGACGTGGCGTACAACGCGATGAAGGGAACCGAGCAGTTCAAGGGCGCTCCCTTCCCCGAGTTGCGCTCGGTCTTCTCGATTCACCCCGAGCCGCTGGTGGTGCTCGCCCGCAAGGACGCCAATGTCAAGTCCTTGCTCGACTTCAAGGGCAAGCGCTTCAATATCGGCAACCCGGGCTCGGGTCAGCGCGCAACGATGGATGTCCTGCTGCCGGCGATGGGGATGAAGACCAGCGATTTCTCGCTGGTCTCCGAGATGAAGGCCGACGAACACGGTGCGGCGCTGTGCGACAACAAGATCGACGGCTTCGCCTACGTCGTCGGCAACCCGTCGGCGAACATCCAGGACCCGACCACCACCTGTGGCGCGCAGTTGATCAACATCATCGGGCCGGCGGTCGATAAGCTGGTCAAGACCTATCCGTACTACGCGGCGGTGACGATTCCCGGCGGCATGTATGCGAACAACCCGAACCCGACCAACACCTATGGCGTCGTAGCGGCCTTTGTCTCTTCTTCAAAGGTTTCCAACGATGTCGTTTATCAGATGGTGAAGGCGGTCTTCGACAACCTGGACGACTTCAAGAAGCTGCACCCGGCGTTCAGCCATCTTGATCCCAAGGAAATGATCAAGAACGGCCTGTCGGCACCGCTGCATGACGGTGCCGTGAAGTACTACAAGGAAAAGGGCTGGATGTAATTCGCCTGGAAAGAACCGGGATCGGCGAGACCCTGGCCTTCCCCGGCGGCCCTGCTGACGGCCCCGATCGGGGCCGTTTTTCCTTGAAGTCTGCGGAGATGCGCACATGACTGACAAAGAACCTGAAGCCGTCCTCTCGGACGAGCAACTCAAGCAACTGGTCGCCGAGGCTGACACCGGTGGCCGCAAGCCGACCGGCGCGGTGGCGAAACTGGTGATGTTGACGGCGCTGGCGTGGTCGCTGTTCCAACTCTGGATCGCCTCGCCGCTGCCGTATTCTCTGGGCATTTTCGTCCTCAATGACACCGAGTCGCGTTCGGTCCACCTGGCCTTCGCCATCTTTCTCGCCTTTCTCGCGTATCCCGCTTTCAAACGTTCGCCGCGTGACTACGTCCCGGCGCTGGACTGGATCCTGGCGCTGGCAGGCGTCTTCTGCGCTTCATACCTGTTCGTGTTCTACGCGCAACTGTCCACGCGCCCTGGTCAACCGACAACCCTCGACCTGGCCACTTCGGTCTGCGGCATCGTTCTGCTGCTCGAAGCGGCGCGGCGCTCGCTTGGCCTGCCGATGGTCATCCTGGCGGCGATCTTCATCGGCTACATCTTCCTCGGCCCGTACATGCCGGACATGATCGCGCACAAGGGCGCCTCGCTGGGCAAGGGCATGTCGCACCTGTGGCTGAGCACCGAGGGCGTTTTCGGCGTCGCGCTCGGCGTCTCGTCGGGTTTCATCTTCCTGTTCGTCCTGTTCGGCGCGCTGCTGGAAACGGCCGGCGCCGGCAACTACTTCATCAAGTCGGCCATCTCGCTGCTCGGCCACCTGCGCGGTGGCCCGGCGAAGGCCGCGGTGGTCGCTTCGGCTTGCACCGGCGTGATTTCCGGATCGTCGATTGCCAACGTCGTCACCACCGGGACGTTCACCATCCCGTTGATGAAGCGCGTGGGCTATCGTCCTGACAAGGCCGCCGCAGTCGAGGTTGCCGCTTCGGTCGACGGCCAGATCATGCCGCCGGTGATGGGCGCCGCGGCTTTTCTGATGGTCGAGTACGTCGGCATTCCCTATACGCAGGTGCTGAAGCACGCGATCCTGCCGGCGCTGATTTCGTACATCGCGCTGTTCTACATCGTGCACCTCGAAGCGATGAAGGCCGACATTCGCGGTATCCCGCACAAGCACGAGAACTCGTTCAGCTCGCGGATGATTTCCTTCCTGATGACCGTGTCGGGCATGGTCATCCTGGCTGGGGTCGTGTACTACGGGCTGGGCTGGATCAAGGACTTCACCGGCGATGCCTCGCTGTATATCGTCGGTGTCCTGATGCTCGCCACCTACGTCGGCCTGTTGAAGTTCGGTACCGGCTATCCGGAACTGCACATGGATGATCCGAACGTGCCAATCGAAACGCTGCCCGACGCGGGCCCGACGCTGAAATCGGGCCTGCACTTCCTGTTGCCGGTGGTGGTGCTGATCTGGAATCTGATGGTCGAGGAACTGTCGCCCGCGTTGTCGGCGTTCTGGGCGACTGTGTTCCTGATGTTCATCCTGGTCACCCAGCGACCGATCATTGCCCACTTCCGCAGCCGTGGCGATCTTGGCGGCGCGTTTCGCCAGGGTGCTCAGGATCTGCTCGACGGTCTGGTCACCGGTGCGCGCAACATGATCGGCATCGGTATCGCCACCGCCGCCGCCGGCATCATCGTCGGCACCGTGACGCTGACCGGCATCGGCCTGGTGATGACCGAACTGGTCGAACTGATCTCTGGCGGCAACCTGATGGTCATGCTCGGGCTGGTGGCGGTGATCTGCCTGATCCTGGGCATGGGACTGCCGACGACCGCCAACTACATCGTGGTGTCGACACTGATGGCGCCGGTGGTCGTCGAGCTCGGTGCGCAGAGCGGCTTGCTGGTTCCGCTGATTGCCGTGCACCTGTTCGTCTTCTATTTCGGACTGATGGCCGACGTGACGCCACCGGTCGGCCTGGCGTCGTATGCCGCGGCCGGGATCGCCCGCTGCGATCCGATCAGGGTCGGCGTCACCGCTTTCGGCTATAGCATTCGTACGGCGATCCTGCCGTTCATGTTCATCTTCAACACGCAACTGCTGCTGATCGGCATCGACAGTGCTTGGCACCTGTTCCTGACGGTATTTACGGCGATCGTCGCCAATCTCGTCTTCGCGGCGGCGACGCAGGGATGGTTCATGGCCCGTAACCGGGCATGGGAGGCGGTGGTGCTGCTGCTGGTAACCTTTACGCTCTTTCGTCCGGGATTCTGGATGGACATGATTCACCCGCCGTACGACAAGGTGGCGCCGACCAGGATCATGGAGGTGATCGAAAAAGCGCCTACCGACGATCGCCTGCGGGTATGGGTCGAGGGCGAGGACATCAACGCGAAGCAGATCTACAAGGGCGTGTTGCTGCCACTCGGGCAGCAGGCACCGGCGCTGCAGCGACTCAACGCCGCCGGTCTGAGCCTGATGGAGGTTGACGGGAACCTCGATATCATGGCCGTGAAGTTCGGTAGCCGGGCCGCCAAGCTCGGTCTCGAACAGGGCTTCAAGATCACTTCGATCGAAGTGCTTGCCGAGCGACCGGCCAAGGAATGGTTCTTCATTCCTGCTCTGGTCCTGTTGGGTTTGATCGTTGTCATTCAGCGCCGCCGTGCCGGGGTGGCCGCCACCTGACGCGCGAAGTGGAAGTCGTTTTCGTTGCCGCCGCTGGCCGGGGAGCGCAAGTTCGTACTCTCGTGGCGCTCAGTTCCCGGCGCATGGGCCGTGTCCGCAGCCAGCCACCGCCCCGTCGAGGGCCACGGTGTCGATCAGCGATTAGGTGATCAGTCCCGACAGCGGGTTGTTCTCGATCAGCGGGATGAACTCGCCCGCAAGGATTGACCTGATTAGCGCTGTGCTTCAGCCAACCGGAGCCAGACCTCGGGGCGCTTGCCGGTGGTGGCGGCGGCACGGATGAGGCGTCGCAGGATGATCTTGAGGTCGAAGCGGCGGTTGAAGCGGT
>NZ_JAPUVQ010000071.1:0-18394 GCF_029255145.1 Accumulibacter sp. | reverse complement strand
CGCCGATCGGCGCCGTGACACTCAACCCGGAGCGTGACGAAGTCGTCTCTGCGGCCACCGCTCGCGCAAAAAGTATGCGTTTGGCAACATGAACTCAGGCGACAACTACCTTGACATTCACCGCGGCCTAGCTATCCGTTCGTCTTGCTTCCTGCCCTTCACCGCGTCGATGTCAGCGCGGGCCAGCGCCCTCAGGTAGTCGCTGAGGGACGAGTGCCCCTTCGTTTTAGCCCGCTCCTCTAAAGCGGACTTCTCGGCGATGCTCATACGTACGGATGCCGTGGTCTCCCGCGGTTCTACCACCTTTGGTCGCACCATAGTTTGCCCTTATTCTTGATATTTTTCGTCACGCAAAAACAAGACGAGTTTTCGTATTACACGTAACGAATTGTCGCGCTTCCGAGTCTGTCGTTGCAAGAAAAAAGAGGGGCAGAACTCCTGAAAACCTTTGGGTTGAGCCAGCGAATCGCGCTAGCCACAACAATCGGAGAAATGACAAAGGCGTCCTGTGCCGACCTTGGGCGACAAACAGTGAGCTTCACACCACATTGAATTAGAAGGCCGGGGCGGCGACAGCGCCTCTCAACAAGTCAGCTACACGTTGGGGAGCCGTGGTTGTCCCCCGAATACTGGTTGCAGAGAGTCCTGCGCCCGGCCGCGGATCAATTGTGACGGAAGATTCACGCATCCTCGTCTTCGCCGTCGTCCTCTGAGGGAAGATGCCATCGACCCGTAATCGCTGAGTATATCGCCCCAGCCGATCTGCATGACGCGGCGTAAAGACTCTTCGGGAAGGGGCGCTCGATGAGGGAAGCGATACGCGGGGCTCCCTCCTCCGAGTGTAGGCCCGCGGGGCCAGCCTCCTCGAGCACTGAAGCAACAGCTTCGCCTATCGTTAATCGGCGAGACCCACCCCATTCGGAAAGGTACAGGTACTGCCCCTTGGCCACTGAGAAGCCTACGTTCTTCTGGGCAAGACCAATAAATAGAGCCGGATCCAGAACCTTCGTGGCGGCAGGAAGCCTCGGCGACACAGCGTCGTAAATTTCGGAAATGTGCAGGCCCTTGCACCTTTCGGTGAGAATGCGCCGAATCTCCCGCACAAAGTCCGAAGCCTCATTTTCGGAGAATGGCAGGTCGCGCGCCATGAGGCCCCACATCCCGACCCCCAGCCGTACGACCTGTCCCTCCGGCTGGATCTGGAAGTAGCAGTTCAAGCCGCGTTCCCGGGAAAGCCTCGCCCTGACGTCGTAAGTGGAAAGGGCCGCCCCCGCATCCTCAAGAATAGAGACGATCGCCTGGTGTACGTCAAGGCGGTTCGCAGATCCGGTTGTGCCGGACGCGGAAGAAACCCAGACCATCCGGCCGAGGTAGGTCATACGAATGGAGCCGCGCAAAGCTAAGGAAACCACGTAGGGGTCAAGTCGCCCGCCGAATTCGAAGCCCCGTTCCTCCAGCGCGTCGCAGATTTCACGAGCGTGCCACTGCCGCCCCGGGGCGTACCCCCCCACGATATCCTCGGTTTCGCTGACTACGAGTTTAGTTTCTGCATCGTCGAGGGGGAAATGCCGCTCAGCACCGTATATGCCCCGGCCGTAAAGAAGCCCAATTGCCGCAGCCGCATTGTGGACACGCCTAACATCACATGGCTGTTGGGACTGGACCAGGCGCGCGTGGATCTCCGTGAAATGAAGTGGTCGGTCGGACGCACTGAGCTCCGCCTGAACCAGATGATTCGCGCCGAAGCCGTAGCTGACCAAGATGGGACCGGATCCTTCATCCGCGAAATGCGCGTGACGAGCGGCCGAGTGCCAAAGTTCGTGGCGCAGTTCCTCCCCGTTTCCAGTGAGCAATCCGTCCACCAGCGCCCTGGCGTCCGCGAGGGTCGTCCGTGTCCCAACCAGCCCAGCAAGAAGGCGGCGCGATGTGATAATAGCAGCGTCCCAGTCATCCTGGGAGGCGCGCGACACGAACGTTAAGGGGCCTTCCCGTACGAGGTGAAACGGGGTCTCGGGTATAAGCTCGGCGACGTATCCGAAAACGGAACTGCTATCCGCAGCGCCTTTGAACCAAGGATCCAGTACCTCCAGACCCTCCAACGGCAGACAGTCTTCTCTGCCCTCAAGCAGAGCGTCAAGACGCCTGGGTAAGTCTGAATTCCAATACGGAAGCTGCCTTAGTTTCGCCACTGCGCGACTCTCAATCTGCCTGATGCGCTCACGTGTTACGCCTACGACGTCCCCTATCTCCTGCAACGTTGCCGCAGCACCCCCTACGCCAATGCGCATCTTCATGATCTGCTGCTCTTTCGGGGTCAGTAGGCTGAAGAACGCTTCCAGCGCGGTCTTCAACGAGACGACGGGTGCTGGGCCGACCTCGCCAAGCCGCTCGTCTTGCCGATCCGCGGCGAGCGTTCCCTTAGAGACGGCACCCTGGCGCACGGTCCCGGGCAGAAAAAGGGCGTAGTGGGCCGACGCGTTGCCAGCGGAGAATGCACGAACGATCCGTTCGCAAATCTCAAAATAGGTTTTCCGGCCAAGATTCGCGAAACGCCATACCCCCCTCGAACCGTATGCGGCGAGATCGCCGATGGTCACGATAGATGTCGACTCGAGCACGTTGCAGCCGCGGACCGAAAGAT
This sequence comes from Accumulibacter sp., assembly GCF_029255145.1. Taxonomy (GTDB): domain Bacteria; phylum Pseudomonadota; class Gammaproteobacteria; order Burkholderiales; family Rhodocyclaceae; genus Accumulibacter. The sequence continues at coordinate 15,753 of NZ_JAPUVQ010000071.1, read as the reverse complement.
TCAGCGAGGAAACTGGCAGCGACAGGAGCCACGGAGGGGTGAACTGAAGAAGGTCGAGGATGCGCGCAGCCTTAGGCTCGGCGTCCCCGGAAAGATGCGCGAAGCGGAATCGGCCAAGACGATCCCTGAGCCAGGACGGGAGCAAGGGTTCGGTGTCGAGATAGGACCTCTCGTCAGTCACACCAGCTGCTGACGCAGCAGCTGCGAGTTGTGGATCTTCAGACGGAAGAGCGGAGCACCAGTCACCGAAGGGTCTGGGGATTGAGGACTGGCACTTCGTGGTGTGCAGGGCGGTACTCCCCTGCGACGGATCTTGGATTTCGTATCCCCACCCGGAAAGGGCTAAGTGGAGGGGTAGTCCGGCGGCCTCGCCCACGGGCAAAGCCGAAGCCGCGAAGCCAGAGGGAAGAGCGTGTCGGGTAGACGAGCTAAGAAGCACACGTCCGGGCCAAGCGGAAAGAGTCTGCGCGAACGCTTCGGCCCCGGGGCGCCAGAACCCGACGTGGATCGCAGCCGAGGGGCCTCCCTCAGGCCGTGCCTTCCACGCTTCCTCGACGGATTCGAGTTCCCTGTGGGCAGTGACCTCACACGTCCCGTTCGCCAATTGCAAAATGAAGAAGGCGCGCAGCGGCCTCATTCGGTTCCCTGTTCCGACAGAGCCGCAGCCTCCTCTAGAAGGGCAGCAACGTCGACGTCCCCATCCTCCGCCCTGCGGGCCAACTCAGCAACGCCCCACTCAGCCAAGCGCTCAGCCCAACGGTACACGGGCAGGCCTTCGGTGTCGATTATCGTCCGGATGGCGGTAGCTATCTCTCGGTCAGGGTCGACAGTCGCCACGCTAAAGATGGTGGCGCGCGGGGCCGTAGGCTCGTCGGGAATCACCCCGTGGGCGAGCGCCAACGCAATGCCAAAGCGATAGGCATCGGCCATCTCCGCGAAATGCCCGTCTTCCTTGAGCCGCCTGAGGAGAGGATGCGCCTTTTCGCTGAGGCCGATCATTGTCGGTTCGGAGGGCTGGAACGGCTGGCTCATGAAGTCACCTTCTCGATTCTCGAGTGCCTGGCGGAAATCTCGCGGATCTCATATTCGGCACCAACGCGTTCAGCGACGGGGGCCAGATCGGTCTCTCTGCGGATTTCCCCGTCGTGGACCAGTAACACCAACTGTCCGGTAGTCGTCGGCAGGTATCTAAGGATGTTGTGCCGATGCCGCAAATCCAGACGCCCGAAAGGTGTGTCCATCACGACCGGTCCCGCCGCGCGGCCAGTCCGGGCAAGCCCATCTATGAGGGACAGAGCGACGATCTGCTCGGCTCCCGCACTGCGCACGGTCACCCGAGAACCCGTCTCGTCGAGGATCGTCAGACCGTAGTTGTCGTTGATTTCCAGCTTTTTGTAGGCATGTTGTGTGGTTAGCTTGAGGAAGGACTCCGTGGCCCTCCGCTCCACGTGCCGTCTTAGGTCGTCGCGAAGGCGCTCAATGCTGTCACTGAAAACCCTCTCCACGGACATGCATGCCTTGACCATAGCGGTGCTGCGACTAGCTCGCGCTTGCGGGAGGTTCTGCAACGTCCTGGCGATGACTGTCAACTCGCGGCGGTTATCGTCCAGCTTCCGCTGGCGGTCGCCGATATCCCCCCCAAGGAGCCCTTCCTCGCGAAGTAGGCCGTCCCTCTGGGCACGTTTCCGGGCAATGTCGGCCGTATCGTAGCCGTGGATCTCCTCGACAAGCCGTTCGACCTCATTTTCGACTGTCGTGAGGTCCACCCCGAGCCTGAGTGCCTCAGAGTCCAAAGCCCTTATTTTGGTGCCAACTCCGGGACGTGTCAGACGGTCTATCTCACGGATGCGCGCTGAGACATCAGCTAGAGACGAATGGTCAATCGAGCAAGCCCTGATGTCGGCCTCGATGCGGCCAAGTTCTGCACCGGTCTCGGCCCGCTGAGATTCCTCGGTTGGCCGCCCGCAGGTTGGGCAAATGGAGTTTTCGAGGATTCGGCGCAGGGCGTTTGCTTTGGACTCGAGTCGTCCGCGCTTCTCCATTTCCCGCGTGAGACCGGATTGCTCATCGAACAGCGCCGCTTTTCGGGCGACGAGTTTTGGTTGCAGCAAGTCACGCCATGCGTCCCGGAGCAAAGCCAGCCGCTCGGTGCCTGTATCCTTCAGACGATCAGAAATCTCTCGCTGCCTCGTTTCCAGCATATCCAATCGCGTCTTCGCGCGGTGGATGGAATCGACTTGCTCCAGATCGTCGTCTAGCACAGTACGCTCCGATCTGGTCCTGGCGAGCCGATCCTTAAGCGAGCGGAGATCATTCTCCAGGGATTCCTGTCGGACCTGAAGGGTGGACTGCTTTTCGGCCTGCCTTTCCAACCCCTCGACATGGGCGAGATCTCTCGACTGTTGCCGTTGGAACTGCTTGAGCAGCGTGGCCGCCTCATCCCTGCCATGGATCAGAGTTGGAACGCCTAGAACCTGCTCTATGGCCTCCTTGATTCGCTTCCCCTGATCACTGCCTTCGATAAGAAGCGTCTCGTACTCCTGGAGGAGTTCCCCGTCAAAGAGAAAGAAACGCGAGACCTGCTCCGGAGCAAAGCGGTTGATCTCAGCCTCTATGAGGTGGCCAGGCAGCGCCACTCCATCCCTTTGCAGGGCGACGACAACCGTGAAATCCTCAGGCCGACTCGGTACCGCGACCATGCTCCGCTTTACGGCGCGCCTGCGAAGGTCGTAGCGACGGTCATCCGCCTCAAACTGGACGGAGGCTTCGATCGTGAAGTCCCCTTCGAGGGCAGCCTCGTTGTTTAGAATCTCATGCAACGGGATTTCGCGGAGGTGGCGCCCGAACGCTTTCCCGTAGAACGCCCAGCGCAGCGCATTGAGAAAGCTCGTCTTGCCGCGCATATTGTCGCCAAAAATGATCATGACGTTGCGCACGGGATCCTGCGGGAACTCCACCACAGAACGGCCCTTGTAGGGCATGAAGTTCTCCATGCCGAGGGATAGGAGTTTCATTCCGTTTCCTCGTTCCCAGGACGTTCGACATGGGCTTCCAGTATGCGCTTCATTTCTTGGATGGAAGCGGAGCGGTCAGAATCGAACTGGTGCCGCTTTTGAAGCACGTAGAGACGTTCGATCACGTTCTCGGGAATGTCAAGGGCGATTTCAGCGGCAACCGCCTTCAGGGTCGCCAGGGCGATGTCCGCGGGCGGGAGGCTTTCCCGTTGGCTGTTCCTCTCGTTCATTCTTCTCCTCTCTCTTCCTCTTCAATTCCTTCATTTCCGGCGCGAACGGGGTCAAACCCCATCTGCCCGGCCAGCGCGCGCAGTTCTGCGGCGGCCCCGCGGTTTATCGCTGACTCGGCGAACTCCACCGCCCGTGCGAACTCACTCCTGAGTAGTGCGATCTGCTCTGGTTCGTCCTGCAAGCTTACCGGCACAACGATGGCATCGTGTATCACGGCCAGGCTCTTGCCGTCCGCCTTCCGCAAAACGCGACCACGCCTCTGGATGAACTGTCTGGGATTCTGCGATGACGCCAAAATCATGGCGTGGTCCACAGCCGGTATGTCCACCCCCTCATCAAGGCATTTGATCGACACTAGGACGCCGCCGAACATGCGGAACCAGTCAAGAGTGGCACTGCGGTCACCTCCCATCGCGCTATGATATTCGATGGGGTTAAGGCCTCGAGTGCGTAGGGCTTCCATGGTCTCGCGCAGGTGTTCTCCGTCCTCGCAGTAAACGAGCCAGCGCTGGCCGGACTTGTAGGAAGAAGCAACGACTTCCGCAGCCAGAGGAATCTTCATCAAGGCTTTCTTGGCGATTCGAGCCCGCTGGATAAGGAGCATTTTGGCTCTGTCGGTCAGTGCCGATGGGCCACCTTCCTCCCTAACACCCCACATCTCGCGGACGATACGGAGGGTGAGCACCTTCCATTCTTCGGCCTCGTTCGCTGTCAGACGCACCGGATGCGGATGGTATTCGTACTCGACTAGCCGGCCGGCCTTGATGGCGTCCCGCAGAGTAACGGGGGGAGGGACGACGGGACCGAAGTAGCCAAACATCCGCGCCGTTCCCTCCCCATCACCGTGTCGGTTTGGCGTGGCGCTTAGTCCGAGGCGCGGGCCAGTTTCTATGGTGTACGCCCGGGAGTTGAAGGCGCTGCCAGACTGGTGGACCTCGTCGACCACGATCATCAAGTGAGGGCCACCCCTGAAGGAGCGCAGAAAATCGTCGCCGGCAGCGGTCTGCATGGTGGCGAGGACTATGCGGGGGCCGTGCCCGGGATCCTGGTCCGTCATTGAACGCAGCCGGCCAGGCTGCCGCCAGCGCTCGTTACCCGCGCCCGCGAGGAGCAGCGCGGCCTCGGGAATCTCGGCGCGGATTTCCCCAGCCCACTGGTTAAGCAAGAGGCGGCTGGGCACGAGCACGAGAACCGGCAGTCCCGCGGAAAGGTGCTCCCGCATGGCCATGATGGCGGTGAAGGTCTTCCCGCTGCCAGTAGCGTGTTCGAAGACACCACGGCGCCCAGCCGCCTTCCATGCGGCGATTGCACCACTCTGGTGGGGAAGGGGGTTCCGGCCCTCCGCCGGACGCGGATCGAGTGCGGACGGATCGATGTCGCATGGATCACCGAGGGATGCTTCGACTAGCCTGCGGCGGGCCGCCTCGGGAAAGTCCATGGTATCAACCCCGTGGACGGCTCCAGCCCACAGGCGTTCGAAATAGGCGTCGTGCCTCTCCACCCTTTCTGCCTCGGCTACTCCTGCCCAGGAACGAAATACTTCAAGTGCTTCGTGGTTACCCTGGAAATGCCAGCCGTTCCAGGTCTCGTTTCCCGACCCGAGGAAACTGACCCGACCTCCCCGCTCGTCGCAGAATATCCCAATCTTCTCGTGGTAAAGGCCGTAGGCTTTGGGCCTCAGCGCCACGCGTACGTCGAGAGAGCCGCAGGCGACCAGCGTGGCAAGCACGCGCGTCCGATACGAGGTCGACTTCTCGGCAAGAAGCCCGTCGATTTCCTCCCCGACTAAGCGGCCGATCCTCTCCTCGTAACCTACACCGATGCTCTCAGCGTCCTCATCGGAAATGCATGGGGAACACACCAGGCGCATGTAGCCACCCCTTCTGGCAAACTCGATGGTGGCCGGCCCAACGACCAGGAAAACGCTCGAACGGAAATAGCCAACGGCCCGCTTGTACTCTTTGGAGTTGAGAAGGCATGGGCGATAGAAACCCTCCACGGGCTCCGATTCACCTGTGCGGTATTGCGTCGAGATGTCGAGGGCCGAAAGGGCCGTGTCGAAAGACATTACTTCGCTGACGCGTTATTCTCTTTGCTAGGAAACGCCGACACAGCCAGTCGCAGGGACTACTGGTGAGGCAGCAATGCACACCTTCTGCATTCTCGCAGATTGGCGCGTTTGATGACAACTGATTCGTGAGCTCTGCGAACTAACACCAACCTCAAAACGCGGCTGCAGGTGGAAATGCAGTGGCGTGCCGGCAAGCTCCTGGCAGCAGAAGCGAATCAACTGTAGACGTCCGATTTGCCAAAGCCCCGACTAACCGCCCTCCTCCCGCGCCGATGGCCGAATCAGCTGGGACAAGTCACAGGGTTCCGAGTACCCGGTGGTTATTCCGATCTCGATACAGCACTACATGATGCTCAAGCGCAATCTGATCTACACGGGTATCACGCGCGGTAAGAGGCTGGTGGTGCTGGTCGGCCAGAAAAGAGCACTGGCAATGGCGGTCAAGGGTAAGCAGGTGGAACGGCGCTGGTCGAAACTGAAAGAACGTCTGGTGGCGACAGGGCGGTAGTCGCGTGGCCGTACTTGCTCGACAAGTAGTCGGCGTGGGTCGGGAGGGAAATACCCTCGTCCAAACTAACGGCTGAACGCACATGAACACTGCGCGATCCCTGTTCGGTCAATGCTCACGGGTAACAATCGCGCTGACCACGTCAAAACAATCATGACAGCCAGCCTCAACTCCGATGTTTTGGCGTGACTGGTGCTACGGGTAGCTTCAATTCCTCGCTGAGTGATCTGATGATGCGCCGAGCCTCAGTGGCAGTTGCGAGATGAGTCGCGTCAGGCTGCAGCTCGTGTCGCCTTATTGCGGCATGCTCAAACCTTGCCCAGACATTCCAACTGCGCCAGTCGTTGGCGCTATTCCAGCCATCAGGCATGGTTTTCCGGTGCTTTGAATCGAGCCTGTCACGATGTTCCTTGCTCACCACACAAGGTACAACGAGATGCTGAATAAGCTCTAGCAGGCTCTTTCGCTGGTTAGCCTGGGCGTAGGTCTTCCTTTTTTCCAGTAGGTATTCCTCGATGGCACGCAAAGGAACCACATGTTCCATGTAGGTCGCTTCCTTAGTCGGGAGTTCGATTGTGCTGAACATGTTGGTCTTGAATTCCCTGTGCTTGCCTTCGTACCGTTGAGTGCCCTTGCACCTGACGATGAAACCATTCACCAAGGCGCACAGCGGATCGACGAGATGCCTGAGCAAATCTGCCCTGTTGTGTCTTAGTTCTACTTGGAGGTGTTTGATGTAGTACTGCAAAGCCTCAACAAACAGCTTGGGATCGATGTTCTTCACCCCGGGGTCGCTCTTCGTTATCATGGCCTCTTCTCTTTATGCGCTACAGGGCGAGCTGCGTCGCCAATCGACAGAGAAGCCCCGGATGATTGTGAAACCCGGATGCGACCGACGTCTATCCCCGTTAGGGTTCGTCTTCGGTTGTTCAGGGCGCGTACGTCCGCACGCCACGGCAACCGTTGGCCCAGAGGTGTCATCCTGCGGAGGACAACGCCATCTTGATGCGTTTCAGGCCGGCACCCACGGTTTCCGCCAGTTGAACCAAGTTCGGATCGTCGGACGGGTGCTCTACCGTCCATTCGCAGAACGACGCCATTAGCGCCGCTCTTTCGGCGGACAGTTTCGAGTCGGACAGGCCCGACTCGATGATGGGAATCAGAGCTGCGGCAGCTCTGAGACGATTGATTTCCGGGGATGGTGGCGGAATCTGGTTCGGCATGCCATCATTCTAGCCAAAGATGGGTCAGAATTCAGAGGACAAATTCACGCTACCCGCATCGAACGAAATTTCACTGGGGATGGTCAGGAGAACCCAGATCATGCCCATCTACGAATATGCGTGCTCCGCCTGCGGCAGGGAGATCGAGAAGCTGGTACGCCAGTCCTCCCCCCACCTGAGTGCCCAGACTGCCACAGCAGCGACCTGCACAAGAAGCTGTCGGCTTTTGCCGCCGTCACCGGTTCGGCTTCGAGTGCCGCCGGCCTGCCGGGCCCTTGCGGGAGTTGCGGCCACCCTGATGGTCCGGGAGCATGCCATTTTCAGTGACAGCTTGAGCCGCCCTTGGCCCTCGATTTCCGCACTACACCCGCTGCGCTGACACCCCAATTTGCCCTTGACGTGGCCAGTTCCCAAGCCAGTCCAGCGGCGCGTATCCCTCAAACAACGACCCGAGACCCACTGTTACCGAGGCTGGCACCATGACGGATCTGCATCAACCCCTTTCTGACGTAGAGCTCGATGAACTCGATGGCTTTCTCGCCGACGAGTCCATTCAGGACACGGCGATGGATGTCTCCACGCTGGAGGGTTTCCTGACCGCGATCGCCATCGGCCCACGCACCGTGTTCCCATCTGAATGGCTGCCGTGGGTGTGGGATATGGACGAAGGTGAGGCCGAGGGCGGCTTCGTAAGTCAGGAACATGCGGATCGAATCCTGTCGCTCGTCATGCGGCACTACAACACCGTGATCCACACGTTTCTCGATGATCCAGCGTCTTTTCAGCCCATATTTTGGCGCGGTAACCAATGGGGTGCGGCGGAGTGGTGCGAGGGCTTCTTGCTCGGCTTTCAGTTCAATGACGAAGCATGGAGCTTGTTGGGTGTTGCCCACCCGCCCTGGTTTACTCCCTTCATCCGTTTGGGCACCGACGACGGCATCGCCCTGACCAAGGAGCTTGGGGATGGGGAGAAATGGATGAACGAAATCGTCCCGTCCCTCGTGAAGATGCACGCCTACTGGAACGAGAGGCGTGGTAGTCAGGCGGGCGGCGTGGTGCAGGATGACTTCCGTCTTGGCGGCCAGAAGGATGTCTCGCCGGTAGTTCGTAGTGGGCCAAAGGTCGGACGGAACGATCCATGTCCGTGCGGCAGCGGCAAGAAATTCAAGAAATGCTGCGGAGCGAACGACACTCTGGCCTCGTTGCATTGACGAGTCTGAGTTGCTGACGCTACGCCAGTTGCCTACAGTTCAAGCGGGGACACCCTTCACCGGAACGTAATCATGACGAACAAGAAAAGCGCCAATCCCACGTGGAGCGATGTCAAAGCCAAGCTGGCCGATTTCGATCGCGCCGGTCTGGTTGGTCTCCTGCAGCACCTTTACGCCGCCAGCAACGACACCAAGAACTTCATGCACGCCCGCTTCGGACTCGGAGCGGATGTACTCGCCCCCTACAAGGCCATCATCGAGCGCTGGGCCTCTCCCGACGTGTACAAGAACCAGACGTATTCCGTCGCCAAAGCCAAGAAGCCCATAGCCGATTACAGGAAAGCCGCGGGACAACCGGAGGGTCTCGCCGAATTGACTGTGTTCTATTGTGAGCAGGCCATGGGTTTCAGCAACGAAGTCGGTCTGGATGACGGTGGCTACTACGACGCACTGGGACGGATGTTTGAACATGCCCTGAAGACGGTGATGACTCTGCCCGAAGAACAACGCGAGTTCTTCATCGACCGTTTGGACGATGTCCGGCGTTCTGGTGAGGGCATCGGCTGGGGCGTGGAAGAGGACCTTAACGAGCTGTGGCGCCGCGCCGGTCTGAAGGTGGAGGAATGACGCTGGCGGGTCAGGCCATTATCGTTCGAGCGATGCCCCGATCTTGTAGGTCATGTGCCGGAATTCACCCTCTCCCTCAGTTCCTTGCCCGCCGTGAAGTGAGGCACCTCTTTCGCCGGAACCAGCACCGCTTCACCGGTCTTTGGATTGCGTCCAGTCCGCGGTGGCCGGTGGTTCAGCGCAAAGCTTCCGAACCCGCGTATATCAATGCGATTTCCGTTCTCCAGCGTATTGCTCAGAGCCTCAACGATCGCTTTGACCGCCAGTTCGCAATCTTTGGCGACGAGCTGCGGGTGGCGGGCAGCGAGGCGGTCGATGAGTTCGGTACGGGTCATGGCGGGACATTCTACGTGGTTCGCCGGAGGGCTCGACTGTGCGCTTGCTCGTTGAGCGGCCAACGCAGGCACGCACAGCGGGTGGTGTGGGAGCCGGGGGACAGCAAAAGCCCGTGTTCGGCTGCCGAAGGAAGCGACCGGCCTAATGAAGACTGGCTGGAGCGCCGAGTAGCTTCCAAATTTCCAAGAAGAACTCCTGTTCCCCAATCTCGCCATTGATGAATCGCTTCGATATCTCCTCGGTCTCCGGGGTCAGCTCAACGCCTCGGTCTATGGAGTTTTTCTTGGCGATCTCGTATGCCCGCAGCCTCTTCCGACGTTCCTCGTCAGTGATCATTTGGATGCCCCCCCTTTCCTGAGTTGTTGTTCCCACGACAAGCAGGCAACCGCTGTTTTCGACCAGGGCTTCCTAACGAATAGTGTCTCCGCGATTGCGATTGTAAGCGACGACGATCCGCCGGCAAACCTGCTCTCACGCTCGCCCTGCAATCCCCAACTGCACCCTCTGCCCCGCCCACTCCACCGGAAACGGCTGCATCAAGTCTCTCAGCGTGAGATGTGCTGGCTGTCTGCCCGCAAGAATAGCTTCCACGATGTCCGGCGCCAGCAACGCCAACCGGATGACGCGACTCACGAACGAAGGCCCGATTCTTTCCGCCTTGGCGATTTCGTCCTGACAGCCGTAGGTACCGTTCTCCAGCAATTTCTGCCAGCGAAATGCCCGCGCCACCGCTTTAATCATGGTGTTGTCGATGGTGGCCATTGGCAGCGGATTGCCGTGCGTGCCATCGGGTAGAACGATCACCTTGCGCCCGCCTCGCTTCTTGAAGGTCATCGGGATGTCGACGGAAACGACTTCGTCCCCGGTGGCCATCATGCTGCCTTCTTTTCAGGGATGACGGACTGGATCAGTGCCTTCATGCCCGCGGTTTTCATGTCGATGCGTAGGCCGGTGGGGCTGACGGTGACACGTTCCACCAGTAATTGAATGATCCTGGCCTGCTCGGCGGGAAACAGTTCGTCCCACACCGGTTCGATGGATTGCAGGGTCAGAATGGTTTCTTGCGCATCGGCGGTGGGATCAAGGGCCAGCACTTCCCGGATGGCCTGTGACATGACCTCGGGCGCTTGCAGTACTTTGCGTACCTGGGCAATTACGGCGGCTTCCACTTCCCCCGCGGGAACACGGGAGATCGAGCAGGCGTCCTTGCCGATCTTCATCGAGGCGGTATTCACGTAGTAGCGATAGACCTTGTCGCCCTTGTTGGTGGCGCCGGGTGTCATGGCCCAACCATCATCGGCGAAGATCAGGCCCTTCAAGAGTGATGGTGCTCGGGAAGGACGGTTCTGGCGGGCACGTTGCTCTTGATCGCCGCGGCCCAGCATCGCCTGTACCTGCTCCCAGACGGCCCGATCCAGAATGGCTTCGTGCTCCCCGGCGAAGTGCTTGCCCTTGTAGGCGGCGACCCCGATGAACACCGGATTCTTAAAGAATTTGTAGAGGTAGCCCTTGTCGATCAGTTTGCCGACGCGGGCCTTGTCTTTGATGGTGGTCCAGGATTTGGTCGTCACCCCCTCGGCACGCAGTTCCCGCGACAGGGTGGCCATGGATCCCAGGGCGATGAATCGTTCAAAAATCCGCCTGACCAGCGCCGCCTCGGTGGGATTGGGTATCAGTTTTCTTTCGACGACATCGTAGCCCAGCGGAGGCATGCCGCCCATCCAGATACCCTTGGCCCGACTTGCAGCGATCTTGTCTCTCACGCGTTCTCCGCCAAGTTCCCGTTCGAACTGCGCAAAGGACAGCAGGATGTTCAGGGTCAGCCGCCCCATGCTGGTGGTGGTGTTGAAGGATTGGGTCACGGAGACGAAGGTCACCTTCTGCTCATCGAACAGTTCGACCAGTTTCGCGAAATCGGCCAGCGATCGGGACAGGCGGTCGATCTTGTAGACGACGATCACATCGACCAGACCTTCGCGGACATCTTGCAGCAACCGCTGGATGCCAGGCCGGTTGAGGGTGCCGCCGGAGTACCCGCCATCGTTATAGGCATCGGACAATGCCACCCAGCCTTCGGACTTCTGCGAGGCGATGTACGCTTCGCACGCATCGCGTTGGGCATCCAGTGAGTTGTAGGCTTGGTCCAGACCTTCCTCGGTCGATTTCCGGGTGTAGATGGCGCAGCGTAGTTTCCGGGCGGGGGTCATGCCGACCTCCGGGCGCGCAAGCCGAAGAACATCCAGCCATTCCAGACCGTGCCGGTGATCACTTTGGCAATCGACGACAGTGACTGGTACCGCTGGCCCTGGAACTCGAAGTGGTCAGGCTGCACTACGACCTCGTAGGGGGTGCCCTGCCATTCCCGGATCAACTTGGTCCCGGCAACTGGGCGGTCGTCAGCGCGGCGGCTGCGAATCTTCGCCTTGCCGCCATCGACTTGCTCACCCAGGACTTCCAGACGCTTGATGGTGCTGGTCTTCAATCCGCCATTGGCCAGTTCCTGCAGGCGGTAGGCCAGGCGGTTCTCCAGAAAACGGCGGTTGTAGGGTGGCGGGGCGGTGTCGAACAGGTCGCGCCACAGTTGCTTCAATTCGGGAATCGGGGTGGTCTTGAGGGCCACCACCCGGGCCAGTACGTCCGTCATGCAGTATCTCCCTTGGGGTTCAGAACAGAGTCATGAACGCGCTGTTCGGTGCGGCTATCAAGGGCTTTTTGACGCTCATGCAGGCGCAGGACGCCGTGCGCCAGGATCATGGCGATGGCGCGGACGGGGGTGACGGCTCGTGGGACATCGTTGCGGCTCATGAGGGCGTCCGTTTCATGTAGTCCAGGAGAAGCTGCTGCACGTCGGCCTTGGTCTGCCGGCGCACGGCCACGAGTTCATCGACGGTGTCTCTGGCGACGATGCGATGCACATAGACCTCGCGGTTGTGGCCAGCCTGGGCCTGGCGTGTGGGGCCGAGACGTTCCAGAATCTGCTGGTCCTCTTCGAGATTCCAGCCGCTGGAGAAGTAAGCCAGGATGTTGCCGCCATCCTGGAGGTTCAACCCGTGCCCGGCGCTGGCCGGATGGGCGACCAGAAGGGGAATCTTGCCGGCGTTCCAGTCGCGCAGCGTCTGCGGGTTCTTGTCCAGGTGGCGTGCTGCTCTGCCGAACCTCTTGAGAATCCGGGCTAGGTCGGAACGGAACTGGTAGGCCACGAGCACCGGTGCGCCTGCGGCTTCCTCGACGATGTCCTCCAGGGCGGCCAGCTTGGCGTCGTGCACTTCCCTCCAGCTTCCAGCATCATCGATATAGGCGGCGCCATTGGCCAGTTGCAAGCATTTGTTGGTCTTGGCCGCGGCGTTGAACGCCTCGACGTCGTGCCCGTCGATCTGGGCGAACATTGCCTTTTCCATGGCGCGATAGATCCGGCGCGCCGATGGCGGCAGGTCCACCTTGATCTCGTTCTCGATCAAGGGCGGCAAGTCAAGGTAGTCAGCGGCCGTGATCGTGAGGCACAGGTCCGCCAGGCGCGCCTGGATTTCGCCCTGCGCATGCGGCAAAGGCTCTAGCCCGTAGCCGTCGTATTTCAAGCGGAACCAGCGATCGGTGAACGCCGAATGCGTGCGACCCAGGCGGGCGCCTTTGTCCAGGAAATGCATCTGACCCCACAGATCAGCGAGTCCGTTTGGTGCCGGGGTGCCGGTCAGTTCGATGAAACGCTCGACCTTGACGTGCGCTACGCTGCCCAAGACACGGGCACGCTGCGCTCCCTCACGCAGGCGAAACCCCTTGAGCTTGGTACTCTCGTCGGCGATGACCGTGCGAAATCGCCAAGCTTCGCCCAGGTGCTCGACCAACCACGGCAGGTTCTCGTAGTTGATGCTGTAGATCTCGGCGGGCTCTCGCAGCGCCTGCAGGCGTTCCTGAACATTGCCGACGATCGGCGAGACGCGCAGGTGTTTCAAGTGATCCCACTTGCCGACCTCGTCCGGCCAGACCGACTCGGCCACGCGCAGCGGGGCGATGACCAGTGCCGGATAGACAACCTCGATGAGATCAAGGTCCTCCAGCGCTGTCAGCGTCGAAGCCGTCTTGCCGGTGCCCATGCCCGCCCAGAGGGCGCAGCGCGGATTCTCGATGATGTGGCGAACGATGGCGCCTTGGTAGTCGCGCGGAGAGAAGATCATCGCAGTAGCAAATCGACTGCATCGAGAGAGTCCACGACGAATACCTGCTGCCCCAGGCGACGCATGCGCAGGTGCTCGCGGGCCTGATGCGGCTCGGCCTGCTCGCCGGGGCGCTTGAGTTCGACCCAATACAAGCGGCTGCCCGGGAGCATCACCACGCGATCTGGCGCACCGCGGCGGCCGATCCATTTCACCTTGCGCACTTCGCCGCTGAGCGCGTTGGCTCGGCGCACCAGGTAGTCCTCGATGTCGGACTCACGAATCGCGCGGATCATGGGCGGCCTGCCGGGTGGGCGACATCGATGGAGGTGTCAGGAAGGACGTCCATCTCAGTTCTTTCGGTATCGATACGATTCGAAGCCGGCCGCCGCGAGGGGTAGGCCCGTGGCCCACCTCGGCGCGGTGGCCATCAGACCGGCTAGGTGGTCGGCGTTGAACTCTGGCGTGTCGGGCGCCTCACTGAGAATCTCGTCATGGACGGTCAGCACGATTTCGTAGCCGGCGCCCTCGATTCCCGGCATGCTGTCGGCGAGCACATCGCGACTGGCGGCCTGCGTCACGTTCTCGGCCAACTTGCCGCCGTAGGTCTTGAGTCGCTGCCACTTGCGGGTGTACTGGTGGACGCCCATGTAGCTGATCTTGCCGTGCGCGTCGACCTGCGGGCTTGGGTAGCAGAGGCAACGCCCGCTCGGCAGCGCGATGCGCAACCAAGCACCATCCCGGCGCAGCTTCAACTTACCACAGGGAAAGGTGACGCCGGGCAAGAGGATGGCGCGCCGGGCGCAGTCCTCGAGCGCCGTCCAGAAGTTCACGACATGAGGATGGGCCTCACGCCACAGGCGCTTGAACGCGTCGCAGACGACATAGGTACGGTTCGTCAGGCCGAAGGTGCGGCCTTTCTTCTCGGCCCATGCCCAGGCCTCCAGCGCGGCGCGCCGGGTGTCGTCGGAGAGCCCGGCGATGGCGGCCTCGGCCATTGCGTCGAGGTCGATGTGGTAGACCAGCGAGAACGTGATGAAGGCACCGACGCCGCCCGCGAAGCCGAGTGCCAGTTCCTGCACCTTGCCGACCTGGCGCATCGAACCATCGCCGTTCTCCTTGTTGTCCATCACGTCGTCGGCCGTGATACCGAAGGACTTGGCATAGGCCAGGGCGTAGAGGTCGGGGCCTCGGCGGATCGCCTCCGGCTCACCCTTCGCATTGGTCGTCCAGCCGGTGACCGTGTCAAAGTCGCGGAAGGCTTGCAGCTTCCACTCCTCGTCAGCCAACCAGGCGAGCATACGGCCTTCGATATTGGCGAGGTCAGCCACGACCAGCTTCTTGCCCGGCGGGGCGACGATCACACTGCGGATCGCGGAACTAGCGAGCATCATCACGTCGTCGAAGATCAGATCCTCGGCGTCGGCCTTCATGGCCTCGATGCCCAGGTCGATGACTTTCTGTGGGTGCACCGGGCGCGGCAGGTTGTGCGGCTGGAACAGGCGCCCTGCCCAGCGTCCGGTGCGGCTCGCGCCACAGAACTGTAACAGCCCGCGCAAGCGGCCGTCGCTGCTGGTGCCCTGGAGCACGCGTAAGTATTTCGCGGCGCTGGTTTTGCTCGCCTGCAGCCGGATCGCCAGCAGCTCGCGTAGCGCCGAGGGCAAGTCCGGATCCTCGATCCGGCGCTCCAGCGTGCTGACCTGCAGGTCGGGCAGGCCGATACCGTACTCGGCCAGGATGTGGGCCAGCATCTTGTCGCGCTGTGTGGCCGCCTGCACCTCACCGTGCGTGAGATCCTGCGCCTGTACGGCAAGCCGGGTCTGGGCGCGCGCCGCGGCGCGGATCGCGGCCTGCACGAGGTCGAGATCGACCGCCACGCCACGGGAGTTGATCTTCTGGTCGAGATGCCAGAGCGTCAGCTCGCGGTCCCGGTAGTTCCAGCTTGGGAGTTTCCGGTAGATCGCACGCATGGCAAGGACATCGGCTTCGGCATAGGCAATAAACTCAGCCCACTGCGCGGGATGGGTGGTGCGCGTCGCGCGGCGCAGCGCGCTGCCGGCCGGTCGAGACTTGCAGAACAGGTTGATAAGGTCGCGCCCACGCTTGTCCTTCCGTTGCTCCTGCGGGATGCCTGGGAGGTTGCCCAGGGTATCGAGCGCACCCGGCAGGCCGTGCGCCAGTGCCATGACCATCGTGTCGTGGATACGTTCGATCGGTGGGCAGAGCACGGGCAGCGCATGGCCGAGCACCACGCGGTCGAAGTTCAGATTTCCTGATCCCGGCCGGGAATGTAGGTAGAATTCCGGAATTGCGAGTAGCACTTTATTTCGAAGGCCATAATTTTCGTATGGCATAGACCAAGCGTCGCTAGGAGTGCAAGG
>NZ_JAPUVQ010000070.1:0-3491 GCF_029255145.1 Accumulibacter sp. | reverse complement strand
TGCCGCGGTCAGCGTGGCATCCTGGGCAAAGGTGGCATCCCATTGGCCGAACGACAGGTTGCTGGTGACGATCAGACTGCCTTTCTCGTAGCGCGCGGCAATGACCTGGAAGAACAGGTTGGCTACATCGTCGGCTTCTACAACAGCACCCGCCTGCACTCGAAACTCGGTTACCGGCCGCCGAATGTCTATGAACATCAAATGGCAGAAAAACAACCTATCCCGGTGTCCGAAATTACTTGACCACTACAGCGGACCGGGGCGAGGCGAAGTAGGTTCAAGACGAACTGGTGCAAGGCAGCGAGGTTGTGAGCGGCATGATCGGTGCGGGCTCGCTGCGGAAGATTTTCATCCTCCTCTGTAAGTAGTTCGCCTTTGCACGCGTCTAAGCAATGTCGGACAGGTGGCTACACCGCCTCGGTCCTGACAGAACCCCCCCCATCTAGAGGAGAAGAACGATGTCACATCAACTGTCTGGAGTAGCCATTGCCGCAGCTGCGGCAGCCCTTTTCGCCACGGGAAGCCTGCTGGCGCCGATCGCCAGCGCCGCTGAAGGAGCTCCGGTTCATTGCGCAGGGGTCAATGCCTGCAAGGGCAACTCGGAGTGCAAGACTGCCAAGAACGAATGCAAGGGGATGAACTCCTGCAAGGGTCAGGGATGGGTGGTCAAGGGCAGCGCCAAAGAGTGCACCGACGCCGGTGGCAAGGTGGTCAAGTAAACTCGCTGCCGAATGGCGTGACCATTCCTCCGACAGGTGGAGTGGTCATGCCGAAGGCGATCGGAAGGGGGCAAATGGTGAGCAACTTCGTTCGAGGGTTCGGCCTTGGGCTGCGCACCGAGCACTATCGCGACTTTGTCGCCGCACCGCAACGCGTTGACTGGCTGGAGATCATCTCGGAGAACTACCTGGTCGACGGCGGCAAGCCGCTGCACTTTCTTGATCGCATACGCCGTGACTACCCGATGGTGATGCATGGCGTTTCACTCTCGATCGGCAGCACCGACGCCCTTGATTGCGCGTATCTGCGGCAGCTCAGGGTGCTGGCCGACAGGATCGAGCCGGCCTGGGTTTCCGACCATCTGTGTTGGACCGGGACGGCTTCGCTGAACCTGCACGACCTGTTGCCGCTGTCTTACTGTGAAGCGAGCCTGCGGCACCTTGCGCCGCGCGTGGCACAGGTGCAGGATGCCCTTGGCAGGTCCCTGGTTCTGGAAAACGTTTCCAGCTACGTGACGTATCGAAGCGACGAGATGAGCGAGTGGGAGTTCATCTGCGAGCTGATCACGCGAACGGGCTGTGAGTTGCTGCTCGACGTGAACAACGTCTATGTGAGCAGCGTCAATCACGGTTTCGATCCGCGTGCCTTCATCGACGCCGTGCCGGCCGCGGCTGTGCGATCGATTCATCTCGCGGGGCATGAAGACCATGGCAGCTACATCATCGATACCCATGACCACCCGGTCTGCGACGCGGTCTGGGAGCTTTATGCCCATGCCGTAGGCCGCCTGGGTGCCGTGCCGACGATGATCGAGCGTGACGACGACATTCCGGCGCTGGCGGTGCTGGTCGCCGAACTCGATGTCGCACGGGCGGTGGCAGAACGAGCCCTCGCCGACACGAGACGCGCCGCATGAGTCCGCTGATGACCCAGCAACTGCGCATCCAGGAGGCGATCGTCGGCGAAAACCCGACACCCGGCCTGTTTGTCAGCGAGGGGCCACAACTTGCCGGCGGCTTCGCGGTGTATCTGCGGGCGTACCGGGCTCGCCTGACAGCGGCGCTAGGTGACAATTTCCCGGTATTGCGCCTGGCCATCGGCGACGACTCCTTCGCCGATCTTGCGCGTGCCTATATCGACGCCCAGCCATCGCACTTTCGCTCGATTCGCTGGTTTGGCGACTCGCTCGCGGACTTTCTTGCGGCAACGCCAGGCCATCTGGCGCACCCGGCGCTGGTTGACCTGGCGCGCATGGACTGGGCAATGCGTGCCGCCTTCGATGCCGCCGACGTGCCGCTGATGGGCGCTGGCGACCTCGCCTTGCTGGCACCCGACGATTGGCCATCGCTGCGCTTCACGCCGGTACCGTCCTTGCAGCTACTTGATCTGGCTTGGCGCATCGAGCCACTCTGGAAGGCCCTGAATGATGACCACGAGGCGTCGACAGTGGAACCCGAGCCGCTCTTGCACTCGCTTGTGATCTGGCGTCCGGTGCTCGATTGCTGCTGGCGGTCGGCCGATATCGGCGAGGCCGCTGCCCTGCAGGCCTTGACGCAAGGAGCCAGTTTCGCCGAGTGCTGCGCCATGATAGCTGCGTCCGGCGATGCCGAACCAGCGCAAACCGCGGCCGGGCTCCTGGCGCGATGGATCGCCGAAGGTCTGCTGGCGAAGAGTGGAGAAAGTTGATGCCGGAACCCGACGCGCAACTGGTCGCGAGTGTTTGCGAGGGCTGCGGCGCTTCGTTTGTCTGTGGCGCTGTCGCCGGTCTGACAAGCTGCTGGTGCATGGAGCAAGCACCGACCGCGATCGAGCCGACAGTCGGCGGCAACTGCTACTGCCCGAAGTGCCTGGCGCAGCGGCTTAGCGCCGGGCCTGGCTGACCCGTTCCGGCAGCATCAGCAGGGCATCGCGGTTGCTCCACGAAAAGCACCTGGCAGCGGCTTCGCGCCAGGGTAGCCAGCAGTAGCCGAGATGTTCCCCGGCCGCGACGGTTACCGGCCGGGGGTTCGGCACTTGCAGCGAGAATACGTGTTCGGTGTTGTGCAGCACGCCTGGCGCGTAACGGTGGCGCCACTCGGCAAAGATCTCGTAGCGGTTGGTGAGTTTCCAGTCACGCAGTTCGGCGGCTGTCGCCGTGATTCCGGTTTCCTCGGAGAGCTCGCGAGTCGCCGTTTCGACGAGGCTTTCGCCGGCTTCCTGGCTGCCGGTGACCGACTGCCAGTAGCCCGCATGGGCGGCGCGTTCGAGCAGCAGCACCAAGAGCTCCGGGGTGTGGATGACGACCAGAACCGACACCGGCAGCTTGTACTGGCTCATCCGGGCAATGGAAGCGTGGCCAGCCCGTCAGCACGAAGGTCGTAGAAGACCCACATCGGAACGCCTTGCGACTGCCAATCGTCAATCGCCGCGGCAAACACCTGGTTGAGCGTCCAGAAGGCGGAGGGATCCTTGGCCGCCAGGGTTTCGGCTCCCGACAGCAGTAATACGTAGCCGGTCGCCGCGCACCACGAGAGGTCGCTCAAGCAGTCCTTGAGGGCGTCGTAGTTGCAGCCGTACCACCTCGGGAAGGCCAGCTCGCGGCCCAGCTGCGCGAGCACCAGCTCAATACGCGCCGCGTCGGCGAGACTGACGTCGAAAACGGCCAAGCCTGCGGCGACGGCAGCCGCCTTCAGCGCCGCCTGGTGGCTGCGGGCCAGATGGTAGACGCCGGCCTGGCTTGCATCTTCGAGCAGGCGCTGCACTGGGTGGGGACTGATGGCCATCAGGAATTA
>NZ_JAPUVQ010000069.1:0-30695 GCF_029255145.1 Accumulibacter sp. | reverse complement strand
GCATATAAAATTTTACATCCGTATCAAGGGGATACATACTTTGCCTTGTGCTCGCCTGACGCGCAACCGGCTTCTGGGTCCGCCGATCAATTTATGCCAATGGCGCGTTACGTTGAGAGCATTGCACGCTGACCAGGTTGCCGACCGGGTTCTGGGCCAGCTTGGCCAGTTCCTCGGCGCTCATTTCGGCGATTGCCGGCGCGGCGAGTGCGGTCGCCAGAGCCAGCGAGCCGGCGATCTTGGCCACCTTCGATATCCCCTGCTGCTCCATCGTCGTGCTCCTTGCCTGTTAAAGTGACGCGGTTGTCTGCAGGAGGACCGGCGCCGCCACCGTTGATCGCCGTTCTCGCATCCGGATGTCGGCGCTCCGGTGCTGTTAGCCGTCCGTCACGGCCGGCTGCCATGGTACTCGTCCTGGTCGTTCTTGGCGTCATCGGGCGGATCCTCGCCGACGGGATGAGCAACGTGGCCGATACGCGGTGTCGAGTTTCTCTACATGCGCCCCGCGTTGTCCCCTTCGGCGGCCGTTCGACGCTCTGATTTATTGCCAGGATGCCTTGATGGTCTGGATTCTTCTTCGATCATTTCGGGTCACCAGCTGCTCATTTGTCTTCCAAGAAGATTCAGATGTCGATCAACAAACGTGATGCACGTCCTCTTCGTCATGGCCGGCTTCGGGCTCGGTCCGCGGTTTTGTTCGCGGACGATTTCGATGCGGATTCGGCTGGTTCGACGGGCAATGCGGCGCGATCACCAGCATAGCCACCTTCACCCTGTTGCCTGGGATTTCGCTACCTGCCTGGCGCAGAGGGGTCCGGAAATCCGCGTGGCGGCAGCGCGGATGAGATCGTCTTTGGCTTTGGTGACGCCAGCACCAACGCACTGATCGCCTCCACCAACAGTTTCAGAACTCCTGTGGCACCATTTTTTCGCAAGTGAGCCTGGGTTTCGATCCGGGTAGTGCGTTCAGCGCCCGGCTGGCTTTGAAGATGTTGGCGGCGACAATGTTGGGGCGATCCTGGACGACGTGGTCTTCGGTGACAATTCCACGGGTAATGTTCCGGTGGCGGGTGCCCTGGCGCTGCTTGGCCCTGGGCTTGCCGGGCGCGCGGCCTCTCGTCGCCGCAAGGCGCAACCAGCGTCTGCGTCTGCGAACTCCCTCGCCGCGACCAGCCTGGTTTCTTCGTGTCCGGGTGGTAGCGTCTTTGCAGCCCTGGCCGCCCCCCCCGCGCGGCGCAAGCTGCGGCTGGCGAACAGGCGCCGGATCGGGAGCAAAGTGACAGCGCTGGCCGGCGGTTCGTGCATTCGACTTGCGCCTGACCGCTCAGGGTGTTCCGAGGAACAGGTAGAAATTCGAATAGCCACCGGTCGAGCCGGCGTTCGAGTAACCGTAGCCCAGGTAGACCGGGCCCAGTGGCGTCTCACCACCGAGGTAGATCGCGGCATCCGGGATCCAGCCTTTCAGGGTGGTCTCGGTGAAAGGCCTGCCGACCTTGGCCGCTTCCAGGGCCACCCCCAGACGCAGGTCGCCGCGCAGACCAAGCGGCAGGCGGCCAATGATGCGCTCGGCACGGACGCTGCCGTAGCTGATGTCGTCGCCTTTCAACTGGCCGACGGCAAAGGCGGTCATGTTCAGCATGCCGCCGAGTTGTCCAAGGTCGTAGGTGGGTAGCTGCCCGACGGGTGAGCCCTGGTACGACAGCCGGCTGGCCAGCACCCAGTCGCCGATGCTGAAGTAGCCGCTGGCGCCAGCGTCGAGCCTGCTGTAGCCGTTGGCTTGCGAGTCGAAGTACTTGACGTTGCTCGACCAGCCGCTGGTTGGGAAGTAGAGGCGATCGGTCTGGTCGAAGTCGAGTGCGGTAAACCAGCCGCCAAAGGTCTTCGACTGCTCGGGAAGGATCGGTGATCCAGTCTCCAGCTGGCTTTTCCGAAAGTTTTCCTGCCAGCCGAGACGCGCCTGTCCGAGCAGCCCGATGTTCATTCCGGCGCCCAGCCTGACGCTGGTTTCGCTGATCTTGTACTGGGCGAGTTGATTGTCGTTCTCGTAAATGCCGGTCAATCGGTTCTGATAGTGGACGTTCGCCTCGACAAAGTAGCGCTGGCGGGCGTCAATCGGCTGGTAAAAATCGGCTCCGGCTCCGCTCAAGGAGCCGATCGAACCGTATACCAGGAATTCTCCGCCGAGGCTGTTGAGCCAGGTCTTCTGATAGGCTGCACGAATGCTGTACGTGGAGTCGGTCCGGAAATTGCTGTCGAGGTTGAGACCGAAGCGCAGGTAATCGGGTCCCCAGCTCTTCTCGACCGGCAACACGCGCAGAATGTCACGGTCGCGCAGGGTGGTGGAGTCCAGCGCGTAATCGACTTGTTGGTAGTAGCCGTCGCCATACGCCCGCATCAGATCAGCGTCCACTCTGGCGGGGTCGACCGTGTCGCCTGGTTTGATCTGCAGATAGCGTTCGATCACTGCCGGGTTGACCAGCCTGAGTCCGGCGATCTGCACTTCGCCAACCCGCGGTGCCGCGCGCATCGGGGGCTGAACCTGCTCTACCCAGGCGGCGTAAGCGGTTTCACTGACCGCCAGCGCGCGCAGGCGATCGGCGACCGCTTCGGTCGCGGCAACGCCGCGATCCGCGGTTTCCGAGCTGCGTTTGAAATCGCCGGCGGTAATCCCATCGAGATCGGGCTTGATGTAGATGTCGGTCGGTTTGAGCGTCGCCAGCGACCGTGTGACATTCTGTTCGGTCAGGATGTTGACCATCTGCGCCGAAACGCTCAGCAGGCCGCTGATGTCCTCGGCTTTGAGCAACGGCGAGCCGACGTTGACCGCGATGATCACGTCGGCCTGACAGCGTTGGCGGGCTTCGTCGATCGGCACGTTGTCGACCAGGCCGCCGTCGACCAGTTTCTTGCCGTCGCTTTCGACCGGCGCCATCAGGCCGGGGACCGACATGCTGGCGCGCATCGCGTTCGACAGGCTGCCCTCGCGAAAGACCACTTTGTCGCCGCCGACGATGTCGGTGGCGATGATCGATAGCGGTAGCGGCAGGGCCTCAATTTCGCGCTCACCGAGATAATCGCGAACCAGTGTGTTGAAGAACAGTTTGATCTTCTGCCCCATGACGATCCCGGGCTGACCCTTCACGCCCTGCGGACCGATACCGGTCTCCGAACCCGGCAGGAAGCGCTTGTCCAGCACCTTCTTGCGAAAATTCTGCTGGTCCAGCGGTGGGTCGTCGCGGAACAGGTCGTCCCAGTCGGCCTCTGCCAGCTTGCTGCGCATCGTTGATGGTGGCAGGCCGCTGGCGTATACGCCAGCAACCAGGGCACCCATGCTGGTGCCGGCGACGCAGTCGACCGGTACGCGCAGTTTTTCGAGCACTTCGAGAACACCGATATGCGCTGCGCCGCGCGCGCCACCGCCGCCGAGCACCAGACCGACACGCGGCCTGGCGAGGTCGCCCGCCGCCTGCGCTGCTGCGGCGCAGGCGCCAGAAAAAAGCATGCCGGCGACGATCAGCACGCGCCACGGCGTGCTGCTGGCCAGCCAAACCCCTTGACCTGCACTCACTTTCCACTCCTTGCCGGCACCAGGCCAGAAAAAAACCGCGCCGGCCGTCAGGTCCAGGCGCGAGAACCCTGCCATCGCGCAGCGCAACCGACGGCTATTGTTTCACCGATTGGTTCAACTCCGCGTCGGGAAGGTAAGCGACGTTTCCCAAGTCGGCTTGCAGGACGGTGCCCTGGCCTGGCGGAACTTGTCTCTGCGATGATCACCCTTGGGCTGTCCGCCGCCGGTTGCGCGCCCTGCCGTCAGCGACGTGACCATCCCCGCCATGGGGTATCGCCACCACCAGCGGGTGGATTTCATTCCTGCGCGCCCCCCGGTGACTGATCCCGACCTGTTCTGCCGGCGCCCTCTGGCGGCACACGGGCGAGCCGCGATGCTGATTGAGGCGTCGATTGTACATGCCTGGTGGTGCGATTTCGTGAACGCCGCCTGCACCGGCCCGGCGAAGCGCTCTCTGGCGCAGCTCTGGTCGTCTTCGCGCCCGGCGCGGCGCTTACTCCTTGATCGCGACCTGGACCGAGGTGAGAATCGTCAGGGCGGCCTGCGCGTGTTCGGCCGCGTCTCGGCCGAGGCCGGTGAGATAGCCGCCATCCATCTGCGTGACCAGTCCCTTGCGATGCAGCCGCAGGGTGGCGGCGATGATCTGGGGATCGGCGATCTTGTGGATCTTGATGCCCTGCTGGGTGTTTGCCAGATCGAAGCGGACCAGGGTATTGAGCTCATTGACCAGATCGGGCGTGAAGGGCATGGCAAGTCCTCGTTCGGTGAAGGCAGCGTTGATCTCCGGGGCTCCATTCTAGCGCGAGCCGCGGCCGGCGCTGTCAGGAGCTGCACGAGAGCATCGAGCAGCCCGCCTTGTGTCGCGCCCAGTCGGGCCGTTTGGCGCTGAAGGCGTCGCGCCCGGGTTGCTCGTCGTAGGGGTGGCGGAGGACCTCGAGCAGTTCGTGAAGCATCCCGGTATCGCCCTGTTCGGCGCGGTCGATGGCTTCCTGCGCCAGATAGTTGCGCAGCACGAAGCGCGGGTTGACCTGGTTCATCGCGGCGACGCGCTGCGCGGCAGGCTGCCCGTCCTGCCGCAAGCGAGCGGCGTAGCGCGCCAGCCAGCGCGAGAGTTCGGGCGAGTATCGATCGCGGAGTTCGGCACGGTAGAAGGCGTGGTGTACAACGTCCGGGTCCGGCCGGTTGATATCCAGCTGCGCCAGCTGGCGGAAGAACGAGGTCATGTCGGTCTCCGCCAGACGCATCAGTTCGAAAAGGTCGTCGAGCAACTCGCCGTCGTCATGAGTCCAGCCGAGAAAACCGAGCTTGCCGGCGAATGCCGTGCAGAACTCGTCCGAGTAGAGGGCATCGTAGCGCTCGATGCCGCTGCCCAGATCGTCGGGCGTCGGCAGCAGGGGCGCCAGGGCGTTGGCCAGTCTTTCGAGATTCCAGCGGGCGATCGCCGGCTGCCGGGCAAAGCAGTAGCGTCGGCTGGAGGCGTCGGTGGTATTCGGCGTCCAGCCCGGATCGAAGTTGTCGACCCAACCGTAGGGACCGTAGTCGATGGTCAGGCCGACGACCGACATGTTGTCGGTATTCATCACCCCGTGCACGAAGCCGACGCGCAGCCAGTGCGCCATCAGGCGGGCCGTGCGCTCGCAGACCTCGGTGAACCAGGCGCGCAGCCGCTGCTCCGGTGCGAGCGCCCGAGCAGCCAACCCGGGGAAGTCGCGGGCGATGGTGAAGTCGACCAACCGGTGCAGCAGTTCGCGTTCGCCGCGGGCGGCGAGCAGCTCGAAATGTCCGAAGCGGGTGAACGATGGCGCCACGCGGCAGACCACCGCACCCGGCTCGGCAACTGGATGGCCGTCGTAGAACATGTCGCGAACGACTGTTTCGCCGGTGCCGACGAGACTCAGCGCGCGCGTCGTCGGCACGCCGAGGTGATGCATCGCCTCGCTGCAGAGAAACTCTCGCAGCGACGAGCGCAGGACCGCGCGCCCGTCGGCCCGGCGCGCGTAAGGGGTCGGGCCGGCGCCCTTGAGCTGCAGTTCAAAGCGCTGCCCGTCGCGGTTGATCGCTTCACCGAGCATGATCGCCCGGCCGTCGCCGAGCTGGCCGGCCCACTGTCCGAACTGATGGCCGCCGTAGCAGGTCGCGTAGGCGACCATTCCGGGCAACAGTGCGTTGCCGGCCAGCGCGGCGAGCAGTTGCGGCGTGGCCATCGCCTCGTCGTCGAGATCAAGCGCCGCGGCCACCTCGCGCGAATGGGCGAGCAGCGTCGGCGCAGCGACCGGCGTCGGGGTCACCGGCGACCAGCACGCGCCGAAGACCTGTCGCGGTACGTTGCCGTGCTGGGTGTCACCCGGCAACTCGCGCACGAAACGGTTATCGAAGGTCAGCATCCGTGGCCGTGGCTGCTGGCCGGCTGGAGGTGGCCAGGTGTCGGGCAGCGCGCAGCCATCCAGTCAACCCTGCCTGACCAGGTCGACGATCTTTGCGCTGTCCAGCGACCTGGCCCTGGCCTGCATTTCGGGCAGATAGCGGTCGTGCAGGCTCCTGGCTTCCCCGACCATGTCGTCGAAGGCCTCGCGCAGCATCTGCGTCGAGAAGCTGCGCCCGCCGGCGTAGTAGCGTCTGGCAACGTGGCCCAGGGCGTAGGTGGTGGCGAAACTCATCCCCGAGCTGACCGCCTGCTTGCCAAGGCCGCGCAGGATGCCGCCGCCGACCTTGCCGAGCAGGCCGCCGAGCAGCTTGCGCCCGGCCTGTTCGAGATACTGCGACGTCAGCCCGACGCCGACGGTGGCCAGGAAGTCCTTGATATGCCCGCGGTCGAGTTCGAAACCGCTGGACTTGCCGATGCGATAGACCAGCTTCATCTGCAGCGGGATGATGGCCATCGTAGACAGCGATTCCGGGAGGAGCTCGAGGGCACCGTTGAGGATCGCGGCATTGAGGATGATCTTGTCCATCTCGGCGTCGCTGATCGTCGACGCAGATCCGGCGGGGCCGGCTGCCGGCGCAGGCGCCGGCTTTGTCTTGGCGCTGCCGGAGCCGCTTCCCCACGCTTCCGCCTCGTCTTCGGTGCCGACCGCTGCTACCGGCAGAGTGGCGATCGCTTCGGCTCGCCGGCTGTAGGCTGCCGACTGCTGCGCGTCGAGCGCCAGGGCATTGCGCAGTTCGCCGAGAAAAGCCTGCTCGGCAGCGGACTGCACGGCGTCGGCGTCGCACACGCAGACCGCCATTTCAAAGGCCAGCTGCCGCGCCTCGGGTGTCGTCAGCGCCGCCGCCGTGTCAGCCAGCGAGACGCGCTTGAGCAGCACGTCCTGGTACAGCGCAGCGAGATTGATCGATCCTTCGCCAGTCAGCGCGTCGGCGATGCGCTTGATCTCGGCACGCTCGGACTCGTCCTTGTGTCCGTCGGCAAAGGCCGCCATCAGGCTGATGGCGAGGATTGCTTGCTGCTCGTGCTCGTTCATGGGTGGTTTCTCCGGTGAAGTGGCTTTGGGCACGGCGAGTATCGAGAAGTTTCACGCCGCAAGCAAGGCACCGCGCGGCGCCGGTCAGCGCGTCGGCAGACGCACGGTCACGCTCAGGCCGCCGCCAGCGGCATCGCCGAGCACGACCTCGCCGCCGCAGGCGGCCGCGATTCGCCGCACGATCGCCAGCCCCAGCCCGCAGCTGCCGTTAGTTGCGCGCGCGGGTTCGAGCTGGGCAAAGGGCTCCAGCGCCCGCTCGCGATGGCTGTCGGCGATTCCCGGTCCGTGGTCCCGGACGCATAGCGTGGCCAGCGCGTCGCCGGCCGTCCGCAGCACGACTTCGACCGGCGGCGCGCCATGCTGCAGCGCATTGTCGATCAGGTTGTCGAGCAGTCGCTGCAGATTGCCGGCGGCGATCGCGACCTGGCACGCTGCCGCGGCCTCGCTGACGGTCAACTCGACCGGCCGACCGAGTTCGCGTTGGCGAGCGACTTCGTCGCGCAGCAGGGCGGCGATAGCCACCGGCGCAGGTGCCGCGGCGATTCCCTCGCTGCGCAGGAAGCCCAGGCACTGACCGACGATCCGCTCCATGTCGTCAATGTCGCGGGCCAGGCCGGCGCGTTCGGAATCGTTTTCGAGCAGCGCCAGGCGCAGCCGCAAGCGGGCCAGCGGTGCCCGCAGGTCGTGCGTCAGACCGGCGAGCATTTCTCGCCGCTCGGCGGCGATGCTGGCCAGCTGCTCCAGCATGGTGTTGTGGCGTTCGGCCAGGCGCCTGACTTCACGCGGACCGCCAGGCGTCACCTTGCGCGCAGCGCCGTCACCGGTTGCTGCGACCGCTTCGCCGAGCCGGGCCAGTGGGCCGACGATGCCCTTGACGAACGCCCCGGCAATCAGCAGCACCGCCGCCAGGGTGATCGCCAGACCGAGCCAAAGGTCGGTGGGCAGCGCCTGCGGTTCGAAGCGCGGCGACGGCAGGATCAGCCACCAGCGCTCGTTGACGGCCATGAAGCCGATCCACAGGCCGCCGCGGGGACCGAGCCGAATGTGCACCGGCTCGCCAAGCCGGTCGGCAAGGTCGGCGGCAAGGCGATCGGCAAAGTGGAATTGCGGTTGATCGTCCGGCACGCTGCTGTCGTCCGGACGCAACAGCAGGTCGTGTGCGCCATGATCGGCGGCGAGGCGCCGACGGCTCTCGTCGTCGAGGCGTGGCAGAACGATCTGCAGCAGGTGCATCTGGCCGGCGATCAGCTGCACCGTCTGGCTGACGTGCGAGTTGCGCCGAAAATGGCCGATCAGGGAGAAGGTCGCGGCCTCGGCGGCGACGATCACCGCGATGACCAGCAATACGGTTCGACCCGCGAACGACGAAGGGATCAGCCGCGGCAGTAGGCGCCTCATCGGTCGCTACTGAGCGCGCGATCCGGACTGGCGCCGCTCTTGGCATCGGGAACAAAGACATAACCGACACCCCACACCGTCTGCAGGTAGCGGGGATGCGCGGGATCGACCTCGATCACGCGGCGCAGGCGGTGGATCTGGACATCGATCGCGCGGTCGAAGGATTCGGTCGTTTCCCCGCGGGTCAACTCGAGCAGGCGCTCGCGCTTCATTGGCCGCGCGGCGTTGCCGACCAGCGCGTTCAGCAAGGCGAATTCGCCGCTCGTCAGTGGCACCAGGCGCCCCTTGGTGGACAACTGGCGGGCGTTCCGGTCGAGCCGCCACTCGCCAAAAGTCAGCACGCCGTCGCCGGTATCCGGCGTCGTCGGCGAGCGGCCGGCGCGGCGCAGCACGGCCTCGATGCGGGCGATCAGTTCGCGCGGATCGAAGGGTTTGCCGAGGTAATCGTCGGCGCCGCTGTTCAGGCCAAGCACCCGATCAGCGGCTTCGTCGCGGGCGGTGAGCATGATCACCGGCAGCGTCTCGCCGCGGGCCCGCAGGCGTCGGCAGGCGGCGAGGCCATCTTCACCGGGGAGCATCAGGTCGAGAACCAGCAGTTGCGGCTGGTAGCGCGCGAGGAAGGCGTCGAGTTGGCCGCTGTCGGGCAGCAGCAGGGTGTCGAAGCCATGCCGGCCAAGGTAGGTGGCGAGCAGCTGGCGCAACTCGGCGTCGTCGTCGATCACAAGAATCTTTTTCATGGTTTTCATCACTCTGGCCACGCCTGTCATTCTATGCCGTCAGGCGATATCGGCTGGCTGCAGGAGAAAATTTACAGCGCGCTGCGCCAGCGACGAAGTCGGCTGGCCGGTGTCCGATGGCCGCGGGCGTGACGCGGCCAGGCCTCGGCCCCCGGGCGGTCATGGCTGCTGCCAGAAGCTTCCCACAGGGCGTCGAGCGGGATACAGTCGTACCGGGAGCGGGTCGGGCCGGGGCAACGATGAGGGGCGAGCGATGCGAGTCATGAGTTGGCTGGACGGCGCTTTTCTGCACCTGGAAACGCCGGCAACACCGATGCACGTGGCCGCGCTGTATCTGCTCGACGCGCCGGTTGCAGCGACAGCGGACTTTGCCGGCGAAGTCCGTCGCCAACTGGCGCCGCGGCTGGCGTTGGCACCGTTCTTCCGGGCCCGTCTGGCGCCGATGCCGCTGCAGTTTGCCAATCCGGTCTGGATCGACGGCGGCAGCCCCGATTTTTCCTATCACCTGCGCCACGTCGTGCTGCCCGACGCGGCGGGCTTCGCCGAGCTCGAAGCTTGTGTCGGAGCGCTCCACGAGACGCTGCTCGATCATCGCTACCCGCTGTGGGAACTGACCATCATCGAAGGGCTGCGGTGTGGGCCAGCCGGTCAACTCGGCCTGTACCTGAAAATTCATCACGCCGCGCTCGACGGCGTCTCCGGGGTAGCATTGCTCGGTGCTCTTTTCGATCCGACAGCGGTGCCAGGAGAAGTCCCGGTGGACTGGCGCGAGCGCGCCGGTGTGGGCGAAACATCGAGTACCGCAGAGCGGCTGGGCGCCGCCGTTCGGCAGACGGCCAGCCAGTGCGGCAAGCTGGCCGGGCAGCTGCCAGGCGCAGTGAAGCTGCTGGCCGGAATGCTCGGGCGGGCGGCGAAGGGTGATCGAAGCGGTATCCGGCAGAGTCTTGCGCTGGGCCCGAAAACACCGCTGAACGTACCGATCCAGGGCGGGCGGGGCTTTGCCGCGGTGTCGCTGCCACTGGCCGGGGTCAGGAAAATCGCCGAGCAGCAGCAGGCGACGGTCAACGATGTCGTACTGACCATCTGTGGTTCTGCGCTGCGCGGCTACCTGCGCGAGCACGGCGGCCTGCCGCGCAAGTCGCTGATCGCCACCATGCCGGTGTCGCTGCGCGCCGCGGGCAATACCGAGACCACTATCCAGGCGACGCTGACGCTGGTCAGGCTGGCCACCGACGAGGCCGATCCGCTGCGGCGACTGCATGCGGTGCGCGCTGCGGCCGGTGCTGCCAAGGCCTTGACGACGCAGGCCAGGTCGGTCATCCCGACCGATTTCCCGTCGATCGGGGCGCCCTGGATACTGCGCGTGCTGGCTTCGCTGTATGGTCGCTCGGGGCTGGCGAAAACCTTGCCGCCGCTGGCCAACCTGGCGATTTCCAATGTGCCGGGGCCGCGGCAGCCGCTCTACCTGGCGGGCGGCCGGGTCCGCGCCTGCTGGCCCGTGAGCATCGTCGTGCATGGCCTGGGCCTCAATATCACCGTCTTCAGCTATTGCGATTCGCTGGACATCGGTTTGACCGTCGCCAGCAACGCCGTTCCGGACGTCGCGTCACTGGCGCAGGATTTGCAGCACGCCTATGCGGAGCTGGCGCGATTGTCGGACGAGGCGGCGGCTGCCGGTGCGCCTCGGCCGCGAGCGCGCCGGCACCCGGCGGGTCGGGCAGCGAGACCGCCAGTTGGCGGCGGGCAGCGGTGAGGGGCAGCGTCGAGCGGCCGGGCGGGAGCGCGGCCAACGCCCCGCCTGCGTTGGCCGAAGAAGCTTTCGTCCGTGCCAACGGTATCGAGATCTGTTACCAGAGCCTGGGCGATCCCGGCGCGCCGGCAATCCTGCTGATCATGGGACTCGGCATGCAACTGGTCGCCTGGCCCGACGCTTTCTGCATCGGTCTGGTGGAAAGGGGTTTTCGCGTGGTTCGCTTCGACAACCGCGATGCCGGCCATTCAACGCGAATCGACTGGCGCCAGCGGCCGGCAGTCCTGCTGGCCGTGGTGCGTGGCGTGCTCGGGCTGGCGGTTCCTTCGCCGTACCGCTTGAGCGATATGGCTGACGACGCAGTCGGCCTGCTCGACGCACTGGAGATCGAAGCTGCACACGTCGTCGGGGCGTCGATGGGCGGAATGATCGCCCAGAGCATGGCCGCGCGTCACGCGCAGCGCGTGTTGAGCCTGACCTCGATCATGTCGTCGAGCGGCAACTGGCGCGTCGCCTTCGGCAAGCCGGCAGCATTGCGCGAGCTGCTTCGCCGGCCGGCCAGGCCGGATGATCCTGACAGTCGGCTTGAGCAGCTGGTGCGCGTTTTCCGGGTCATCGGCAGTCCCGGGTATCCCGCGGACGAGGGCGAGTTGCGCCGGCAGCTCGAACGCGGTATCCGGCGGGCGTATTACCCGGCGGGACAGCTTCAGCAGTTGCTGGCGATCATCGCCGCCGGCGATCGGCGCCAGGAGCTGGCGCGAATACGCGTGCCGACCCTGGTCATTCACGGCGCCGACGACCCGCTGCTGCCGGTGGCAGCGGGCCGCGATACGGCCAGGCACATTGCCGGCGCGCGGCTGCAGATCATTCCGGGAATGGGGCACGACTTGCCGCCAGCTGTGCAGGCGCTGCTGCTGGAAGCGATCGTCGGGCACTGCCGAGCGCTGAACGGCTGATTGCCGAAGTTTCGTTACCATCGGCCAGAGCCGGGCACGGCTGCTCGCCGGGCTGCCAGGCCGCAGCGCTCAGCGCAATTTCAACGCGACTCCTTGATCATCCGGGAGAACTTGGGTTGCACTGGCCGGGCGTTGTGCGGGTAGAGCCGCGAGAAGATCTTCAGCTGCTCGGGCGACAGCTTCTGCGTCTCCTTGAGGACCAGCCAGAGGACGTCTTCGGTGCACGGCGGGGTGGTCAGCGAACCCATGTAGGTGTAGTAGCTGCGGGTTTCGGGCAGTAGTTGCGCGACGTCGATGGCCTGGTTCGGCGGCGCCACATAGCGATTCTTCTCGAGCGGCAGGTTGTTCCACACGGTCTGGATCAGCGGGTTCTCGATGCCGTGTTCGAGCAGCACGGCGACCACCGCGAGCTGGCCGTCCTCGGACTTATGGACCAGGTGGATGACCATGTCGAAGCTTTGGCCGTTGATCCGCTCTTCGGACGGACGGTGGAAATGGAACTGGACCAGATCGTAGGTCTTGCCGAGCAAGGCGAGATTGCTGCCGCCGACCTCGACCTGCACCGTATGGCCGTTGTCGATGACCCGAAACTCGGACGGCCGATAGCTGAAGCGGATCGGTTCCAGGTCGACCCGAAAGCCGTCGCGAATATCGATCGGCGATTGCCGTTCGCCAGTTTCGCAGAGCGCATACCCTGGCTTCAGCTTGCCCCAGTTCTCCGGACGGCCTTCACCCTCGTAGGCCCAGCGGATGTCGGCGTGCGCATAGGCGGCGATCAGATCGGCATGGTCGATGGCCGATGCCGCGAATCGGGAAGCGGCGTGTCTGGGCCGCGCGGTGGCGGCAATCGCTGGCGCCGGCGGCGCGGCGTGATCGCGGCCGACCGGCTTGGCGACCGCAGCCGGGGCGGCCTCGGGGGAGCTCTTTTCGGCGGCCAGCGTTTGCAGGTTGGCGCGCTTCACTTCCTTCCGGATCAGCGCCTCATTGGCTCGGCGCAGCTCGCCGGCAGCCTCGCTGACCTTGTCGGCGGTCTTTCTCGCGGCCATTGCAGCTTCGTTTCCCGGCTTCGGGCGGCAGGCTTCGCGCAGCAGCTTGTCGTCGAGCATTCCGGTCCGTACCGGCATTTCGATCTGGACCTTGACTTCCTCTTCGCGAAGCAGTTCGCCTTCGTCCTTGAAGTAGCTTCGCTTGAGCGTGCTGTAACTGCGCGACGCGCAGTCGTAGCGGTTGATCGCCTCGACGATCCGGTACGACGACGAGGTTCTCGGGTCGACGATCGGTTTTTCGAGGATGATCCGTCCGTGTGCCTCGGTCTTGCCGTTGTCGACCTTCCGGATGCTGGCACGATCGATCTCGACGCGCCTGCCAGGTTCGGCAGATACGAGCTGCCAGGTGGCCGCCGCCGGAGAAGGCAGAATGGCCACCAGGCACATGGCAAGAAGCCGGAAGTGAGGATGCATGCGGGATTCCCTTGGGCGGCGCTTGGTATCACTTCTTTCACGGACAATGGTCGTGGAACTTTAGCCGATTTCGCCAACACCCCACCCGACCGGTCCGCCAGGGTCGCGGCGGGAACCTGTTCGCGAGGACCGGCGCTGCCCCGGGGAGGCAGTCGAAAGCACGATGCCCGGGCGAAAAAAAACCCTGGCGGGCTTGTCGCACCGCCAGGGTTGCAGCTCTGTGCTGCCTGACGACTACCTAGTGGCTGGCACCGGAAGCGCCGAAACCGGTCTGCGCGCGCACGTACTGGTCTTCGAACGCGTCCCGCTCCTTCGCGGCACGGGCACTGCTGTCCGTAACCGAGAAAATGTAGGCCAGGATGAAGGCGATCGGCATGGCGAACAGCGCCGGCTGCGTGTAGGGGAACAAGGCAGCCTTGTTGTGCAGGACGTCCACCCATACCGATGAAGAGAAGAGCACGAACAGCACGGCGGAAATGACGCCGCCGTAACCGCCCCACAGCGCACCGCGAGTGGTCAGGCCCTTCCAGTACATCGACAGGATCAGGACCGGGAAGTTGGCCGCGGCGGCGACCCCGAAGGCCAGGCCGACCATGAACGCGATGTTCATCTTCTCGAACATGATGCCCAGGATGATCGCCAGGAAGCCGAGGGCGATGGTGGCGATCCGCGAAACCTTGATCTCCTCCTTGTCGGTGGCTTCGCCTTTTCTGATCACGCGCGCGTAGATGTCGTGGGCGATTGCCGAAGCACCGGCCAGCGCCAGACCCGAGACGACTGCCAGGATGGTCGCGAAAGCAACCGCCGCCAGGAAACCGAGCAGCATGTTGCCGCCGACCGCGTGGGCCAGATGCATGGCGACCATGTTGCCGCCGCCGATCAGCTTCCCGCCGACTACACCGCCCTCGAAGTACTCGGGGTTCTGGCCGACCAGCAGGACCGCAACCAGACCCATCAGGAAGATGACGTTGAAGAAGAAGCCGACGAAGCCCGAAGCGTAGAGCACCGACTTGCGCGCTTCCTTGGCGTTGCCGACGGTGAAGAAGCGCATCAGGATGTGCGGCAGGCCGGCGGTACCGAACATCAGGCCAAGACCGAGCGAGATCGCGGTGACCGGGTCGGAGAGCAGGCTGCCCGGCGTCATCAGCGCACCACCCAGCTTATGTACTGCCGTCGCCTTCTCGAGCAGCGTGGTCAGCGAAAAGCCGAACTGCGAGAAGCCGAGGATCAGCACCAGCGTGCCACCGAAAAGCAGCAGGCAGGCCTTGATGATCTGCACCCAGGTCGTCGCCACCATGCCACCGACGGTGACATAGACCATCATCAGCAGGCCGACGACGAAGATCGCGACGTTGTACTCGAGGCCGAAGAGCAGCTTGATCAACTGCCCGGCGCCGACCATCTGGGCGATCAGGTAGAAGACCACCACCACCAGCGACGAAATCGCCGCCATGGTGCGTACGCTGGGGTCGAGGCGATACGAGGTGATGTCGGAAAAGGTGAAGCGACCCAGATTACGCAGCCGTTCGGCCATCAGGAAGAGGATGATCGGCCAGCCCGCGAAAAACGCCATCATGTAGATGTAGGCGTCGTAGCCGCGGCTGAAGGTCATCGCCGTCAGGCCCAGCAGGGTCGCCGCCGACATGTAGTCGCCGGCGATCGCCAGGCCGTTCTGGAAGCCGGTGATGCCACCGCCGGCGGTATAGAAGTCGGCCGTGGACTTGGTTCGGCCGGCCGCCCAGTAGGTGATCCCCATGGTCAGCGTCACGAAGATGATGAACATGATGATCGCATGCCAGTTGGTGGGCTGCGTCTGGATTTCGCCTTGCAGCGCGGGGCCGGCGGCGGCGGCGATGCCGGAGAACGCCAGCAGGGCGAGTGCCGTTGTAAGTCGCTTGATCATTTGGTCTCCTTCTGGGCTTCTTTGATGATCTCGGCCGTCAGGTCGTCGAATTCGCCGTTGGCACGACGGACGTACAGCAGCGTCAGCAGCCAGAAGAAGACGAACATGACCATTTCGACGGTGTAGCCGATGGCCCACAGCGATCCCTCGGCGATCGGTTGTCCGAGCATCTTGGGGTTGAAGGCGATCAACATGAAGAAGCCATAGAAAATGATCAGCACGATGGCTGACAGGGTCCAGGCGAAGCTTCCTCGCTTGGTGACCAGTTCGTGGAACTTGGGATTCCGCCTGAGTCGGTCGTAAATTATGCTGCTCATGTCTGCTATTCCTCCTGTTTTGTCTTGCAAAAAAGTTCTGGGACCAATTTTCAAAGTGTTGTCAAGACCACCCCTCGGGGCGCCGAATACTAACCCAGATCGAAAGGGCGTTCAATCCCGCGTGTCGGAGCCCAGTGCGGCCGCTTGCCGAGAGGAAATTGGCGGCTTCGTCGGCGACGGCCACTCGGGGTGGCGGTGCGGCGGCTGCGCCGAACGCGGGCCAGCCAAGGTGCTCTATGCGCCGAAGCTGCGGAGCCGGTTCAGGTCGAGGATGGTGAGGGTGCCGTAATCGGCGCTCAGCAGCCCGGCCTGTTCGAGCTTCTGCAGCGCCTGGTTGACCCGCTGGCGCGAGATGCCGACCAGCAGGCCGATCTCTTCCTGCGAAATCCGGAGTTCGAGGCTGCTGCCGGGGTAGAGCAGCGGATTGAACATCGACGCCAGGCAGCGGGCCAGCCGGGCGTCGGTATCAAGCAGGCGTTCGTGTTCGAGGATGCCGATGAACTGACCCAGGCGCTCG
The DNA here is from genome assembly GCF_029255145.1 of Accumulibacter sp. GTDB lineage: Bacteria > Pseudomonadota > Gammaproteobacteria > Burkholderiales > Rhodocyclaceae > Accumulibacter. Next base: position 14,631 of record NZ_JAPUVQ010000069.1, on the reverse strand, counting down.
TTGAGCTGGATCAGCAGAAAGCGGTTGAAGGCGATGCTGTGGTCGAGCAGGTGCTGGAACCGGCTGCGCTTCATGTAGGCGATCCGCGACTCGCGCAGGGCGATCACGTCGTAGCGGCGCGGTTCGTCTTTCATCAGCGAGCCTTCGCCGAACCAGCTGCCGTTCGACAGGCCCAGGAAGCTGGTGGTTTTTCCGGTACTCCAGTTGCTGGCCATCTTGACCAGTCCGTCGACCACCCCCAGCCAGTGTTCCACCGCTTCGCCCTTCATGCACACGTAGCCGCCGGCGGGAACTGTCTGCAGCGTGATGTCGTTCTTGACGCAAGCAAGCTCATCGACCGACAGTCGTCGCGCCCAGCATGACGCTTGCAGCATTTCGTCGAGTGTTTGCATCGCCGAGGAATCGCGAAAAATGAAGGGGATTGTCTCACGGACGACAATTCCCGGTCGTGAGCGCGCATAAACTGCCGCCAGGCTCCGTGCCGCGGTGATCGTGCTGCGGCCGGTGATCCGGAACGCGCTGCCGCATCGCACAATGATTTCCGGGAAAAACGGACTAGAATCGCGAAGCACAAGAAAGACAAGAAAAATGAGAGCGTGCCGTCAGGTTGTTGACGGTCAATGCACCGGAGGAGACAAGATGCCGGAAACTTCGTCGCCGCAAGCACTGGATACCTTTCCGCGCTTGCTGGTCAACCATGCCCATGTTCGCGGCGGCAAGCCGGCGATGCGCGAGAAGGACCTCGGTATCTGGCAGTGCTGGACCTGGCGGGACGTTGCCGACGAAGTGCGCGCGCTGGCTTGTGGTCTGGCCGAAATGGGCTTCCGGCGCGGCGAGAACGTCGCCATCGTCGGCGATAATCGCCCGCGCATGTACATGATGATGACCGCCGTGCAGTGCCTCGGCGGCGTCCCCTTGCCGCTCTACCAGGATGCGGTGGCCAACGAAATGCTGTTCGTCCTGGTCGATGCCGAAGTCCGCTTCCTGTTCGTGGAGGACCAGGAGCAGGTCGACAAGGTGCTCGAACTGGAGGAACAGTTGCCGCAACTCAGGCACCTCTTCTACGACGATGCGCGCGGCATGCGCCACTATACGCAGCCCTTCATTCACGATGTTCGCGAGTTGATCGAGATGGGGCGGATTCACAATCGAAACCACCCCGACCTGCTGGCTTCCGAAGTGGCGAAGGGTGATCCGGGCGATGTGAGCGTGATGCTCTATACCTCCGGGACGACCGGCCGGCCGAAGGGTGTTTGTCTGACGCACCACGCCTTCATCAGCGCGGCCCGCGGTGGAGTGGATTTCGACCACCTTACCGCCGACGAGGACATCCTCTCGTATCTGCCAATGGCCTGGGTCGGCGATCATCTGTTTTCGTTTGCGCAGGCGATGGTCACCGGCTTCACCATCAACTGCCCCGAGTCGGCCGAGACGGTGATGAACGACTTGCGCGAAATCGGCCCGACGTACTATTTCGCGCCGCCACGAGTCTTCGAGAACCTGCTGACGCAGGTGATGATCCGCATGGAGGACGCCAGCGCGATCAAGCAAAAGCTGTTCCACTACTTTATGGCCGTCGCCCGGCGCAGCGGTGCCGAAATCCTTGATCGCAAGCCGGTGTCCGCCGCCGACCGCCTGCTCTATGCGCTGGGCAATTTCTTGGTTTTCGGTCCGCTGAGGAACGTGCTCGGAATGAGCCGCGTGCGCGTCGCCTATACCGCCGGAGCGGCAATCGGTCCGGACCTGTTCCGCTTTTACCGCTCGATCGGAATCAACCTGAAACAGCTTTATGGCCAGACCGAAACCTGCGCCTACGTCTGCCTGCAGCCCGACGGCGAGATCAAGTTCGACAGCGTCGGCAAGCCGGCACCGGGCGTCGAAGTGAAGATCGCCGGCAACGGCGAAATCCTGGTCCGTGGCCCGATGCTGCTCAAGGAGTACTACAAACGACCTGACGCGACCGCCGAAGCCATCAACGCTGACGGCTACTTCATGACCGGCGACGCTGGCCTGTTCGACGATGACGGCCATCTCAAGATCATCGATCGTGCCAAGGACGTCGGCAAGCTGGCCGGGGGCGCCATGTTCGCTCCCAACTACATCGAGAACAAGCTCAAATTCTTCCCGTACATCAAGGAAGCGGTGGTCTTCGGCGATCGCCGCGAAATGGTCTGCGCTTTCATCAACATTGATATCGGCGCGGTCGGCAACTGGGCCGAGCGGCGCGGCCTCGCCTATTCGGGCTATACCGATCTGGCGGCGAAGCCGGAGGTCTATGGCTTGATCCAGGAATCGATCGAGCAAGTCAATTCCGAACTGGTCGGCGAAGGCCTGCTGGCCGATTCGCAGATCCATCGTTTCCTGATCCTGCACAAGGAGCTTGATCCCGACGACGACGAGTTGACCCGGACGCGCAAGGTGCGGCGCGGTTTCGTCGCCGAGAAGTATCGCGTGCTGATCGACGCGCTGTACGGCGGCAAGGACAGCCAGTTCATCGAAACGGCGGTGAAGTTCGAGGATGGGCGGCAGGGCAAGGTGGCCGCCGATCTGGTCATCCGGAACCTGAAAACCTTCGACATCGCCGGGAGGGTCGCGGCATGAGCCGGCAGATCGGCGAGGTGGTTCTCGACCTGAAAAAGGTCTCGCTGTCGTTTGGCGGCGTCAAGGCGCTGACCGACATTTCCTTCGACGTTCGCGAACACGAGATCCGCGCGATCATCGGCCCGAATGGGGCTGGCAAGAGTTCGATGCTCAACGTGATCAACGGCGTATACCGGCCGCAGGAGGGGGAAATCATCCTGCGCGGTCAGCACTTCACCAGGATGAATCCCTACAAGGCCGCCAAGGCCGGGATTTCGCGTACGTTTCAGAACATCGCCCTGTTCAAGGGGATGAATGTGATCGACAACCTGATGACCGGGCGCAACCTGAAGATCAACAGCAACCTGATTCAGCAGGCGTTCTGGTGGGGGCCCGCAAGGCGCGAGGAACTCGCGCATCGTGCCAAGGTTGAGGAAGTGATCGACTTTCTCGAAATCCAGCACATTCGCAAGACGCCGGTCGGACGCCTGCCGTACGGGCTTCAGAAGCGCGTCGACCTCGGTCGTGCGCTGGCCATGGAGCCGAGCATCCTGTTGCTTGACGAGCCGATGGCCGGAATGAATGTCGAGGAAAAGCAGGACATGTGTCGCTTCATCCTCGACGTCAACGACCAGTTCGGGACGACCATCGTGCTGATCGAGCACGACATGGCGGTGGTGATGGACATCTCCGACCGCGTTGTGGTGCTCGATTACGGCAAGAAGATCGGTGACGGCGACCCGGACGAGGTCCGCGCCAACCCGGACGTCATCAGCGCCTATCTCGGCGCCAGCCACTGAGGAGCGAGGCGATGGGTTTCTTCCTGGAAACATTGATCGGCGGGCTGATGGCCGGCATGCTGTATTCGCTGGTGGCGCTCGGTTTCGTGCTGATCTTCAAGGCGTCGGGGGTGTTCAACTTTGCGCAAGGGGCGATGGTGCTGTTCGCGGCGCTGGCGATGGCTCGTTTTGCCGAGTGGATTCCGGGCTGGTTCGGCCTTCAGGGTTCCTATCTGGGAACCGCCGCGGCCTTCGTCGTCGCCGGGGCAATGATGTTCGTCGTCGCCTGGCTGATCGAGCGGCTGGTCTTGCGTCACCTGGTCAATCAGGAGGGAGCGACGCTGCTGATGGCTACACTGGGAATCGCCTATGTCCTGGAAGGTGTCGGCTCCAGCCTGTTCGGCAACGACATCTACAAGATCGACGTGGGCATGCCCAAGGATCCGGTGTTTCTCTTCGAGGGGACCTTCGAGGGCGGCCTGCTGATCAACAAGGAAGACTTCATCGCCGCCCTGATCGCCACTGTGCTGGTCGGACTGCTGACGCTTTTCTTTCAGAAGACGACCACCGGCCGCGCTCTGCGGGCGGTAGCCGACGATCACCAGGCGGCGCAGTCGATCGGTATCCCGCTCAATCGCATCTGGGTAATCGTCTGGTGCGTCGCCGGCCTGGTTGCGCTGGTGGCGGGGGTGATCTGGGGTTCCAAGCTCGGCGTGCAGTTTTCGCTGACCACGGTGGCGCTGCGCGCGCTGCCGGTGGTCATTCTCGGCGGACTGACATCGGTTCCCGGGGCGATCCTCGGCGGGTTGATCATCGGCGTCGGCGAGAAGCTCTCGGAGGTCTACATCGGCCCGATGGTCGGCGGCGGGATCGAGATCTGGTTTGCCTACCAGCTGGCTTTGGTCGTTCTCCTGTTCAGGCCGCAAGGGCTGTTCGGTGAGAAGATCATTGACCGCGTGTAATCGGGGAGAAGGCAAGTGCTCTATAGAGAAAACGGTCAGTTCAAGACGTCATACGCCGCCGATCAGCAGATTTTTCCGATCGCCCAGGACCGTTGGGCGGTCATCGGTATCGTGCTGTTTGCTTTCATCGCGGTTCCTCTGCTGGTCGACGAGTACCTGTTCAGGGCCATTCTCATCCCCTTCCTGATCCTGTCTTTGGCCGCGCTCGGGGTGAATATCCTGGTCGGCTACTGTGGTCAGATCACCTTGGGTGCCGGCGCCTTCATGGCGGTTGGCGCCTACGCCGCGTACAATTTTCACATTCGCATCGAGGGCATGCCGCTGCTGCTCTCGCTCTTGCTCGGCGGTTTTACCGCAGCCATTGTCGGGATCTTTTTCGGAATTCCCAGCTTGCGGGTGCGTGGTCTGTATCTGGCCGTCGCCACGCTGGCGGCGCAGTTTTTCACCGACTGGGTTTTTCTGCGCATTCCCTGGTTTACCGATAACTCGCTGTCGGGCAATGTTTCGGTCTCGAACCTGCAGGTGATGGGCTGGCAGATCAACAACCCGCTCAACAAGTACCTGTTCTGCCTGGCTTTTCTGGTGGTTTTTGCGTTGCTGGCGAAGAACATGACGCGAAGTGCCATTGGCCGGCAGTGGATGGCGATCCGCGACATGGACGTGGCCGCCGAGGTGATCGGCATCCGGCCGCTATTCGCCAAGCTCTCGGCGTTTGCCGTCAGTTCTTTCTTCATTGGCACCGCTGGCGCTTTGTGGGGCTTCGTCCATCTCGCTTCGTGGGAGCCGGCGGCTTTCTCGGTCGATCGCTCGTTCCAGTTGTTGTTCATGGTCATTATTGGTGGCCTTGGCTCGATCATGGGCAATTTCTTCGGTGCTGCCTTCATCGTCATCCTGCCGATCGCCCTGAATCGTCTCCTGCCGGAGCTTGGCGACCTGATCGGGGTCGAGATATCGACCGCCGGCGTCTCGCACGCCGAGCTGATCATCTTTGGCGGGCTGATCATCTTCTTCCTGATCAAGGAGCCACACGGCATCGCTCGGCTGTGGTCGACCGGCAAGGAAAAGCTTCGGCTGTGGCCGTTTCCGCATTGACCCGCGCGGTGCGGGGCGTTTCACGCCTGTCAGGGGGTTTTTCGCAGTTGCAGCAGTTCCATTTCAATAAGAGGAGACACTCATGAACCTACGCAAGCTCGCATCGATGGCGTCGCTAAGTGCCATCGTACTGTCGTCGCTGGCGACGTTGGCAGTCGCCGCGCCAGCCAAGGAACAGTTCTTTCCGGTCCTGGTGACCCGTACCGGCCCCATTGCGCCCAATGCCACTCCCTGGGCCAATGGCTACATTGACTATCTCAAACTGGTGAATGCCAAGGGCGGAATCAACGGCGTCAAGACCGTTTTCGAAGAGTGCGAGACGGGCTACGCGACCGACCGCATCGTCGAATGCTACGAGCGCCTGAAGGGCATGCATGGTGGCGCAACGGTTTTCCAGCCGCTGTCGACTGGTGGGACTTTCGCGCTGACGGAGAAAGCGCCGGTGGACAAGATTCCGCTGATCACCGCGGGTTACGGCCGTAGTGAATCGCAGAACGGTGCCGTCTTCACCTGGAACTTTCCCTTGCTCGGGACCTACTGGGTAGGCTCTGAAGTCGCGATCCAGTATATCGCCAAGAAGTTGGGCGGTGTCGGGAACCTGAAAGGCAAGAAGATTGCTCTGGTCTACCATGACAGTCCGTACGGCAAGGAGGCCATCCCGGTACTCGAGGAACTCAGCAAGAAGTATGGTTACGAAGTCCAGCTTCTGCCTGTGGCCGCACCGGGTGTCGAGCAGAAGGCTACCTGGCTTCAGATCCGTCAGGCCAGGCCGGACTTCGTTCTGCTTTCCGGTTGGGGGGTAATGAACCTGACCGCCTTGCGCGAAGCACAGGCTACCGGCTATCCGCGCGACAAGATGCTGGGCAACTGGTGGTCAGGTGCCGAACCGGACGTCAGGGATGTTGGCGAAGGCGCCAAGGGCTACAGCGCGATGACCTTGCAGCATGGCGCCGAGCCCAATTCGAAGGTCGTCAAGGAGATCCTCGCGACGCTGCACGCCAAGGGACTGGGCACCGGACCGAAAGAGGAAGTCGGCGATGTGCTCTACATGCGTGGTCTGATTTCATCGATGCTCGCTGTCGAAGGAGTTCGCAAGGCGCAGGAGCGCTATGGCAAGGGCAAGGTAATGACGGGAGAGCAGGTGCGTTGGGGCCTGGAACATCTGGATCTTGACCAGAAGACGCTGGATGCAATGGGCTTTGCCGGGGTGATGCGTCCGGTCCAGACCTCGTGTCTCGACCATATGGGGTCGTCGTGGGTGCGCATTCATACCTGGAACGGCAAGAAGTGGGAATTCGTTTCTCCCGACTGGTACCAGGCCGATGCCAACACGCTGCGGCCGATGGTGATGCTGGCTTCCGGCAAGTACGCGGAAGAGAAGAAGCTGAAGCCCCGCACTCCCGAGGAGTGCAACAAGTAGGTCCCGGCGGACTCGTCGCGGCGAGTCCCTTGTTGGCCCTCCCGCTTGCGGGAGGGCGGCCCGCCTAGCGAAGAGACGCCATGAGCACCGCCAACATTCTTCTCCGAGTCAATAGTATCGAGGTCATCTACAACCATGTGATCCTGGTCCTCAAGGGCGTTTCCTTCAGCGTCCCCGAGGGGGGGGTGGTTGCCCTGCTGGGGGGGAACGGCGCCGGCAAGACGACAACCCTGCGCGCGGTCAGCAATCTGCTGCACGGAGAGCGTGGCGAAGTGACCAAAGGCACCATCGAATTGCGCGACGAGCGTATCGAAGCGTTGACGCCGGCGGATCTGGTCAAACGCGGCGTCATTCAGGTGATGGAAGGACGGCACTGCTTCGGCCATCTGAGCATCGAAGAAAACCTGCTGACCGGGGCCTACACGCGGAGCGACGGGAAGGGCGCAATCAACGCCACGCTGGAGAAGGTCTACTCGTACTTCCCACGCCTGAAGACGCGCCGTAGCAGTCAGGCGGCCTACACGTCGGGTGGTGAGCAACAGATGTGCGCGGTCGGCCGCGCGCTGATGGCCAATCCGCGGATGGTCCTGCTCGACGAGCCTTCGATGGGCCTGGCGCCGCAGATCGTCGACGAGGTGTTCGCCATCGTCAAGGATCTGAACCAGAAGGAAGGCGTGACTTTCCTGCTCGCCGAGCAGAACACCAACATGGCGCTGCGCTACGCAGACTTTGGCTACATCCTCGAAAACGGCCGGGTGGTGATGGAGGGTGCTGCCAGGGAACTGGCTGCCAATGAAGACGTCAAGGAGTTCTACCTCGGCTTGTCGTCGGCGGGACGCAAGAGTTTCCGTGACGCCAAGCACTATCGTCGTCGCAAGCGCTGGCTTTCGTGAACCGGCACCGGATGCCGCGCGTGCCGCGTGCGCCGACAGGCGTTCTGACAGTGGCCAGCAATTTGCACCAAATTTTCCGCTCGCACTGACCGAGCGCCTTCGCTGTCCTGCGCGAAATTTCCTGGGGTGTGAGGAACAAGCCGATGAGCTTCTATGATTCGCTGGAAACGCGTTCGCCCGAAGAGCGCGAAGCCTGGCTGATGGCGCGTCTGCCACAGCAGGTCGCGCATGCGAAACGGAGATCGCCCTATTTCCGCCGCTTGCTTGCCGAGCATGCCGCGGATTCGGTCACTTCGCGCGCGGCGCTGTCGACTCTGCCGCTGACCCGCAAGAGTGATCTGATGGAGTTGCAGCGCGCAGCGCCACCCTTCGGAGGCTTGACGGCGACGTCGCTGGCGGATCTGGCGCGGGTCTTCGCTTCCCCTGGCCCGATCTACGATCCCCAGGGTCGTGGACCGGACTGGTGGCGCTTCGCCCGGGTTCTGTTTGCCGCGGGATTCAGGGCGGGCGACCTGGTGCACAACACCTTCTCCTACCATTTCACGCCGGCCGGCTTCATGATCGAAAGTGCGGCGCAGAAGCTCGGCTGTCCGGTCTTCCCGGCCGGCGTCGGACAGACCGACATGCAGGTCCAGGCGATCGCCGACCTGAAGCCGGTGGCTTACGTCGGTACGCCGTCGTTCCTGCGCATCATTCTCGAGCGGGCTGATGAACTGGGTGCCGACGTGAGCTCTCTCCGCAAGGCCGTGGTCTCCGGAGAAGCCTTGCCGGCGACGCTGCGGAAGCTGTTCAATGACCGCGGTGTGGTCGTTCGTCAGGCGTACGCGACGGCCGACGTCGGGGTGATCGCTTATGAAACGGCGAGCGAAGATGGCTTGGTCGTCGAGGAGGACGTGCTGCTGGAGATCGTTCGTCCGGGCACCGGCGATCCGGTCGCCGAGGGTGAGGTCGGTGAGGTGGTGGTCACCGGCTTCAATCCCGACTACCCGCTGATCCGCTTTGCCACGGGCGACCTCTCGGCGGTGCTTCCAGGCGCCAGCCCCTGCGGTCGCAGCAATGTTCGCCTCAAGGGATGGCTGGGGCGCGCCGATCAGACGACGAAGGTCAAGGGGATGTTCGTCCACCCCTCGCAGGTGGCCGCCATCGTCGCCCGGCACACGGAAATCGGCCGCGCGCGTCTGGTGGTCGACAACGCAGACGATCAGGACCGCATGATCCTGCGCTGTGAGGTCGCGACGCCGTCCGACGACCTCCGGGCGGGAGTTGTGATCAGCATTCGGGAGGTCACCAAGCTGCGCGGCGAGGTGGCCTTCCATGCGCCCGGCGACCTGGTCAATGACGGCAAGGTGATCGAAGACCTTCGCAAGTACCCGTGAGGATTGGTCTCCTGGCGATCGCCGGTTGGCTGTTTGGCGCCACGGTTCTGGCTGCGGGCTTGGTGTCGCCTTCGACCTCGTCCGCCGCGTCGTCTGGCCCACAGATCGGCGACTGCGTGATCTTTCGCGAAGGTGGCGCGGGCCTGGTGCTGCGGGGCCCGACCTACTGGCTGAAAGGCTCGGTTGCCGGGATCGCCCGCGAACGCCGCCAGCTGGGCCTTTGCCCGCGGCTCGGCAAGCTGGCGTCCGCCTATACTGCTGCCGACCGGGCACTGCTGGCGGCGGCCATGCCTTGCCTGGAGCAGGAGTCGGACAGTGCTCCGATTGACGTCGAGGTGATCCGTCTGCGGGTGCGCGTCGATGATTGGGAAACGCCCTGGTCGCATCAGCACGGCACGACCGGATGGCTGTTCAGGGGGCAGTTTCTCGACCAGCCGCTGAAAAAGGGCGCGGTGATCGATATGGATGCCGCATGGCTTGAAGGTTGCGAGGCGGGTCGATGAGCGGCGGTCCCTTGCGCGGGGTGCGCGTTCTCGACCTGACACGACTGCTTCCCGGGCCGGTCGCCACACTCCACCTGGCTGACATGGGTGCCGATGTAATCAAGATCGAGGATCATGGCGCCGGCGACTACGCGCGCGTGCTGGCTGATGGACCGGATGGCGTCAGCGCCTTCTATCGCAGCGTCAATCGCAACAAGCGCGGCCTGCGCCTGGACCTCAAGCGTTCGCAGGGGCGCGAGGTGTTGCTGCGTCTGGCGCGTACCGCCGACATCCTGGTCGAGAGCTTCCGGCCGGGCGTGAGCGATCGCCTAGGCATCGGTTATCACGTGCTGCGCGCGCTCAATCCGCGGATCGTGTATTGCGCGATCACCGGCTACGGACAGACCGGGCCGCTGGCGATGGCGGCTGGTCACGATCTCAACTACATCGGCCTGGCTGGTGTCCTCGACCAGATCGGGGTAGACGGTGGTCCGCCGGCGATTCCCAATCTGCAGGTCGGTGATCTGCTGGGCGGCGCGATGACTGCCATTATGGGTATTCTCGCCGCTCTGTTTGACGCTCGGCGCAGCGGCCAGGGGCGGCTGGTCGACGTGGCAATGAGCGAGGCCGTTCTGTCCCACAACCTTTTTCCTCTGTTCGCCCTGCAGGGCGGCGGTGCTGTGCCGGCGCGCGGTACCGATCGGCTCAGCGGCGCAGACCCCGGCTACCGGGTCTATGCCACCGCCGATGGGCGCTACATGGCCGTCGCGCCGCTCGAGAAGAAGTTCTGGGAGGTCTTCTGTGAAGCGCTCGAACGCCCTGCCTGGAAAGCACAGCACGGGCAGCATGGGGCAGCCGCAGAGGCACTGTCTCGCGAAATGGAGTGTCTCTTTGCCAGCCACGATCAGGCGTATTGGGCCGACTTTTTCGCCGGGATCGATTGCTGCGTGACACCGGTACTTGATGTCGCCGAAGCCCTCGAACATCCGCAGTTCCTGGCCCGCGGCATGGCCGTTCAGGCCGATGGGATAACTCAGTACGCGCCACCGGTGAGAATGTCCGGCTGGGTGTTTGCGGTCGAGCGCTCTGCACCCGGCTGCGGCGAGCACAGCGAAGAGGTTCTGCGCGAGTCGGGATTTACGGTGATGGAGATCTGCGGCCTGCGCGATGCCTCGATCATCTGAAGCACCGTTGTGTTCGCACCCGTCGCGCGCCGAGCCTGGCTTCTGAAGCTGCTGGCGGCAGTCGTTTCAGGGCTTCGGTTCGTCCTGGGATTGCCCGTCCTTGATCGCGGCGGCCGCCTTCTGCATCTGTTCCTGCATCTGTTGCATCATCGTCCACGGCCACATCGCGGCCTGTTTGAGCCCCTCGCTACCGCCTGCCGCTCCGGGGAAGAGGGCCTGCGGGGTCTGAGCCTCGTCGCCGGCAGCGGCGCCAGGGTGTAAGTTGCTGGACATCTGACTCATCGCGCGGACGGCATTGAGCGTCACGGATTGCATCTCCAGGCCCTGAATCGTCATCTGCAGCATTGACAGGTTCATCTTCAGCCAACTCTCGACCGCCTTGAGATCTTTCACCTTCTTGTCGATCTCGTCGGCGTCGAAGGTCGGCGTTACCATGCCCGGCAGGGCGGAAAAGCCCATGCTGCCCCACATCTTCTTGGCGAAGCTCATGGGGTCTGTCATCGAGTCGTGATTGGACATTCTCGGTACTCCGGTGGTGGTGGAATCGGTCATCTTAGCAAAGATTCGCGTTCTCCGAGCGAGCGCCAACCTGCGGAGCCTCGCCCGGCCACCAGCACGTCTCGGCGAACAGCTTCCGGCGGGTTCACAAGCGGTAGCAGTACAACCGCGTCTGCCGCCCGTCGTCGACTTCGATCACCCGCTCGGCGGCGACCTCGGGTACGGCAAAGCTGTTGCTGACAAAGACGCTTCCCGGCTGCATCTCGCGCTCCAGTTTTTTCCACAATGCAGCCATCGGGGCCGGTGACAGAAAGGCATAGACGACGTTGTGAGTGGCCGTGTCGGTTCGCCACATATCGCCCCAGCGCCAGTCGCAATTGGCCAGGCCGGCGGTGCGCAGGCGGCCGACCAGCCAAGTCGCCGGCGCGTTCTCGACGCCGGTGAAGTGGGCATCGGGGCGCAGCCTGGCGAGCGGCCTCACAACGCTGCCGATCCCCGCGCCAAGGTCGAGAAAACGCATCTCGGGGAACTCGGCGGCGCACTCCGCGATGGCCGTTGCGGTCGGGAGATTGGAGAGATAGAGCGGGATCTGGCCGCCGAGCGCACCGCGATAGACCAGCAACAGTCCGGTGAACAGCAACAGGTACCAGCCGGGGTCGATGGCCAGCGTGGACGCGGCCCAAGCCAGCGGCGCAAAGAGCGCGTGGATCACCCGCCACCACCAGGCTTGGCGGGTCAGTCCAGCCAACACCAGGGCGACGCCACCGATGGCGAGAGCGGTTTGCGGCCAGGGTAGCTGTTCATTGCGCACACCGTAGTAAGGCCAGGCCAGAGTAAGTACGGCGAGTACGGCTGCCAGCTGCAGCGCCAGTTGACGAAGCTGCGGGCCGAGCAGCGGCGGGGTGGCATCCGTGGGTGCGGGCGGGGGCGAAGGCAATGCGGGGCTCCAGTTCCAGGGGGGGTCAGCGCAGTGTCAGCCGGTGGGTCTCGAGATCCTGGCTTGCTTTCGCTCGGCCAACCCGACCTGCGACTCGCGACTTCTCGATGATGAATTGTATCGCCGGTGCTCGGTTAGCCGGCGCTTGTCCTGCCCCTTGCCGACGCGCACAGCCGCTGGCGCAAGGTGTCCGGCTTGCCGTAGCGAGGCCGAAGGGCCGTGACCGAAGCGACGCAGCGGTGCGGGCGGGCCACCGAGGGCAATGGCGGTCACCGGCGTCTCCGATTTCTGCCGCGAGAGAGTCAGCTCGGTCTCAGCTTTCGTCGTCGGGCGGCAGGATCTTGCCGGGATTGAGCAGCTGCCGGGGGTCCAGCGCCTTCTTGATCGCACGCATCACCTCTACGGCGTTACGGCCGTGTTCGCGCACCATGAAGCGCGTCTTGCCGATCCCGATCCCGTGTTCGCCGGTGCACGTTCCATCCATCGCCAGAGCACGCGCGACGAGGCGGTCGTTGATCCATTCGGCTTCACGCATGTCTTTCGGGTTGCCGGGATCAACCAGTACCACGAGGTGGAAGTTGCCGTCGCCGACGTGGCCAAACAAGGCGATCGGGATCGATACCTGGGCGATGTCGTCGCTGGTGCGTTGGATGCACTCGGCCAGACGCGAAATCGGCACGCAGACATCCGTTGGAAACGACCGGCAACCCGGTTTGAGCTGCAGGCAGGCAAAGTAGGCATCGTGGCGGGCTTGCCAGAGGCGCGAGCGGTCTTCATTGCGGGTCGCCCACGCGAAATCCTCGCCGCCGAAACGAGCGGCGATTTCCTGTACCAGCTGTGCCTGCTCGCTGACTGACGCCGGACTGCCGTGGAACTCGAAGAACAACGTCGGAAGCTCCTTCAGCGCGGTGTGACTGTGGTGATTGACCGCCGACAGGGTCAGCGCGTCGAGCAGTTCGATGCGCGCCACCGGGACGCCCAGCTGGATGGTCTCGATGACCGTCTTGACCGCCGCCGCGACGCCCGGGAAAGCGGACACCGCCGCCGACATGGCCTCCGGGATCGGCTGCAGCCTGACGGTCAATTCGGTGATGATGCCGAGAGTACCTTCCGATCCGATCAACAGCCGCGTCAGGTCGTAGCCCGCCGATGACTTGCGCGCCCGGCCGCCGGTGCTGATGATCCGACCGTCAGCCAGGACGACGGTCATCCCGAGCACATTGTCGCGCATGGTGCCGTAGCGTACGGCGTTGGTCCCCGATGCGCGGGTGGCCGCCATGCCACCGAGCGAGGCGTCGGCGCCCGGGTCGATGGGGAAGAACAGCCCGCTTCCCTTGAGCGCCGCGTTCAGTTGCAGCCGCGTGACTCCTGCCTCGACGGTGGCGTCGAGATCTTCGGCGTGGATGGCGAGAATCCTGTTCATCCCGGCGAGGTCGATGGTGATGCCGCCGTGGATGGCCAGCACATGCCCCTCGACCGAACTGCCAGCACCATACGGAATCATCGGGACGCGATGGCGAAAGCACAGGCGGGCGACTTCGGCGACTTCATCGCTGCTCTTGGCAAAGAAGACGCCGTCCGGTAGCGCCGGCTGGTGCACTGACTCGTCTCGTCCGTGTTGCATGCGGATCGAATCACCCTGCGAAAAGCGGTCGCCGAAGCGATTCTTCAGATCGCTGGCAATCTCTTGCGCCAGCGGCTGGTGGCTGGGGTAGGGGCTGTTCATGGCCTCGGGATGGTCCTTTCAGTGTCGCTGACTGGCGAGGAGTAGTGGCCCGATTCTACGCGGTCGACCGCGTGCAACGAGTGAAAGAAGCGTGCAGCGGCAGGAGTTGTGCTTTATAATCCCGCCCTGCTCGAAAAATCATTTGACAGTGTTTTGATTGGGCATCAGAATTGTGGGTTCTGAGCTGGAGGGATACCCAAGTGGCCAACGGGATCAGACTGTAAATCTGACGGCTCTGCCTTCGAAGGTTCGAATCCTTCTCCCTCCACCAAATACGCCGTTGGTAATTTGATTGATCGTGCTTCGGGTAATGGTTGTGCGGGTGTAGCTCAATGGTAGAGCTGAAGCCTTCCAAGCTTATGACGAGGGTTCGATTCCCTTCACCCGCTCCACGCCGCGGCCGCAGATTTGTTCAAGGCATCTCGCGACGCCCATGTAGCTCAGCGGTAGAGCACTCCCTTGGTAAGGGAGAGGTCGACAGTTCAATTCTGTCCATGGGCACCATTCTTGGTGCTGTAGATTCATTAACTTCTAACGTCTTGAGGTACCGGTAATGGCCAAGGGAAAATTCGAACGTAAGAAGCCGCACGTCAATGTCGGCACGATTGGGCACGTTGACCACGGCAAGACCACGCTGACGGCGGCGATCACGACCATTCTGGCCAGGAAGTTCGGCGGCACGGCGAAGGCCTACGACCAGAT
>NZ_JAPUVQ010000068.1:0-16416 GCF_029255145.1 Accumulibacter sp. | reverse complement strand
CTGCCGCATCAAGCAATTTCGACGTATCGCCACACGCTACGACAAACTCGCCGAGCGTTTCGCTTCCTTCATCGCCCTCGCCGCATCCGTCATTTGGCTCGCTTGAATGTCAACACACTCTAGGAATGAAGCGCGCCGTCAGACCCGGGAGAGCGGCGGACGTAACAGCGCCGATCACCGGCGAGTATGATAGGAAAGTTGGCTCTACCGGAGGTTCGTCATGGTCCGCAGTGTCTTTTCTTTCTTTCTTGCTTTGCTTCTGGCGTTTACGGTGCGTGCCGAGGTGGTTGACATCGACACGGCCGAGTTGGCACGTCTCAGAGCCGCTGGGGTCCCGGTCATCGACATCCGCACGGCCAGCGAATGGCGGGACAGCGGGGTTGTCGAGGGCAGCAAGCTGATCACGTACGTCGATGATCGCGGCCGCATCGATCATCCAGCCTGGTTGGCGAAGGTGCAGGAGGTGGCGACGCGCAATCAGCCGGTAATTGTCATCTGCCGAAGTGGCAACCGCACCAAAGCGGCAAGCCAGTTTCTCTCCGAGCAAGCCGGCTATCAGAGCGTCTACAACGTCAAGGGCGGCCTGCGCGCCTGGGTGAACGAAGGTCGGCCGGTGACACCAGTGGCCAGCGCCCTGCTGAACTGCCCGGCCAATACCCGCTGCTGAACATTCCCGCTGCGCTCGGCAGGGCGCCGCTGGCCTTTTGCTGATCCCGATCAGTTGCTCGTCGCGCCGAGCAGATCGTCATAGACCAGCAAGTCGCTTGCCGAGAACCAGCAGAAGAGACCACCCCGTCGATCGTGCAGCGTGTTTTCCGCGACGAACGAACGGTTGTCACTGCGACGCGCGGGGCTTGCCCTACCGGATCGCCATAGACGCCGGTAGTGAGGCTTGGGATGGCCAGCGTGCGGAGATCGTTGGCCGCGGCCAAGTCGTCAATAGCCCAGCGATAGCAGGAGGCCAGGGGCTCCGCTTCGCCATGGGTGCCGCCGCGCCAGACTGGGCCGACGGTGTGAATGATATATCTGGCAGGCAGTAGCCCCTGGTCAACTTGGCATCGGCGCTCTTGCAGCCGCCCAGCGCCTGGCACTCGCGCAGCAACTCGCGGCCGGCTGCACGGTGGATCGCTCCGTCGACGCTACAGCCGCCCAGTAGCGACGGGTTGGCTGCGTTGACCACGGCGTCAACCGCCAGCGTGGTGATGTCCGCGCACAGCGCGCGCAGCAGGCATGACATGGTGATGCAGCCTCGGGTGGGGGTCGAACCGCCGCATCGACAGGGACCGCATGCCGTAACTCAGGGGCGAATGGACAAGTGCAGCAATCGACCGGTGCGTCGCGCTGGCCTCGATTCTCGGCGAAGAGAGTTGCCGGTCAAGCGGTGGTCGCCACCGCGACGATCCCGAAACGATTGTCTGGAGGACGGCAGGTGAACGCCCCACGGCGCTGGGCTCCGGGGTCCGCTGACCGCAGCGCAGCCGCCAATCCCGCTCCCGCAGTCGGGGTTCATGCTGGTATAGTCCCCTCCTCGTGGGGCGCTGGCGATGGTTGGCGTTGCCCGTTACATTCAGACAACTTGCCAAAGGGAGGGGACATATGTCATTGCCGAGTTCCGAAAATGCCGCACGCCTGGTCGTCGCTGCCGCTGCCAGCGTGCTGCTGGCCTCTTGCTCCAACATGCAGATGGGTTCGCCCGACGCGAAGACCGCGGCCACCGGTTCGGCCGGCGGTGCCAATGCCGAGAATGCCAACAGCCAACTCGAGAAATGCGCCAGCTCGCTCGGCACGATCGCGGTGGTCGAAGACACCAATTCGCCCTGGTATGGCATCCTGACCGGCCAGATGCGATTGGGGTCGACCACGCCGGTGCTCAAGCTGTTGATCCAGCAGTCGAACTGCTTCGTGGTCGTCGAGCGGGGCCGGGCGATGAACAACATGATGCAGGAACGTGCCCTGGCAGACTCCGGCGAGCTCCGCAAGGGTTCCAAGTTTCAGAAGGGCCAGATGGTCTCGGCCGACTACTCGATGAGCCCGTCGATCACCTTCAGCAACCAGAATGCAGGAGGCATGGCGGGTGGTCTGGGTGGGATCAATCGCAGTCTTGGGGTTCTCGGAGCCGTTGCCGGCAGCATGAACGTCAAGGAAGCCAGCACCCTGTTGACCCTCATCGACAACCGTTCCGGTGTGCAGCTGGCCGCCGCGGAAGGAAGCGCCAAGAACATGGACTTCGGCGCGATGGGCGCACTGTTTGGCAGCAGCGCGGGTGGCGGACTCGGCGGGTATTCCAATACCGCCGAGGGCAAGGTTATCGTTGCCGCTTTTACCGACTCGTATAACAACATCGTCCGGGCGGTGAAGAATTACAAGGCGCAGGAAGTGAAGGGCGGCCTGGGGACCGGTGGGAACCTGGGCGTCCAGGGAGGCGATGACGCGCAGGCGCCCGCACCCAGGAAGAAGGGCAAGAGCAAGAGCACGAACTGAGCGGGAATGGCGCGACGCGCGGCCGGCATGTCCGGCCCGCTTTGTTTTCGGCAACGACAGGAAGGTGCGCCGGCCCGGCCAGCCGTGGTCGGCGGTATCGTCCGCGGCGCGCCAGATCGGCGTCAGGCCCGCGCCCGCCGGTCGAACGGGCTGCTGGTCGACCGGCGTGAATTGGCGAGAGCGGGCGGAAGATGGCAAGACTGCTGTTGGCACCGATGGAGGGCCTGGTCGACGACGTTCTGCGCGACGTGCTGACGCGTGTCGGTGGGTATGACCTGGCGGTAAATGAGTTCATCCGGGTGTCGGGCAGCCTGCTGCCGCCGCGGGCCTTCCGGCGCCGCTGCCCGGAACTCGACCGCGGTAGCCGGACCACGGCCGGCACGCCGGTGGCTGTGCAACTGCTCGGCAGCGACCCCGCGTGCCTCGCCGAGAACGCCGCACAGTTGGCGCAACTCGCCCCGGCCGGGATCGATCTCAACTTTGGTTGCCCGGCGCCACGGGTCAATCGCCACGGTGGCGGCGCCATGCTGCTGGCCGATCCCGAGCAGTTGTACCGCATCACGGCCGCCGTCCGGCGGACGGTACCGCCGGAGATTCCGTTCACCGCCAAGATGCGGCTCGGCGTCCGCGATACGGCACGAACGCTGGATTGTGCGCGAGCGCTGGCGGCAGGCGGGATCGTCTCGCTGGCGGTGCACGCGCGGACCCGGGTCGAGGCTTATCGGCCACCGGCGCACTGGGAATGGGTGGCGCGAATCAGCGAAGTCGTGGGGCAGCCGGTGGTCGCCAACGGCGAGGTGTGGAGCACGGCTGACCATGCGCGCTGCTGCGCGGTGAGCGGTAGCGACGACGTGATGATCGGTCGCGGTGCGGTCGCCGATCCTTTCCTCGCCCGGCGGATTCGCGCGCTGGCGGCCGGCGGCGAGGTCGAGGCCGATCGTTCGGCGGACTGGCGCGAGCTGCGGCCCTTGCTGGCGTCGTTCTGGCAGCAGGTGGGCGCCAAGGTCGCCGAGCGGCACGCAGCGGGGCGGCTCAAACTCTGGCTGGGTGCCCTGCGGCGCAACTTCGTCGAAGCCGAGGCCTTGTTCCAGGCGGTGCGCGCCCTGCGTTGCGTGGCCGAGGTCAGCCGAGTGCTCGCGCTGCATGGCGTCCCGGTTCTGCCGCCAGTGGCGCACGCCGTACCCGATGCACGCTGACTCACGCGTCCCGGAGAGTGCGCAAAGCGGTATTCACGAGCAGCTGCCGATGGTCGTCGATCGTCATGCGGCTTCGCCATTTCGCAAACCTTACGCTGACTACAATCGGGTCGCGTTTGCCGCCAGCGTCGAGCGCTTTCAGCTTCTGGCGTCGGGCGCACCGCTGATCCTCGACTCCGGTTGCGGGGTAGGGGAGAGCAGTCTCGTTCTTGCCAGGGCGTTCCCCGCCCATTACGTGATCGGCGTGGACCAGTCCGCATCCCGGCTACAGCGCGGTCAGCGCCGACGTTCGGAGTGGCCGCCGAATCTCGACCTGGTCCGTGCCGACCTGGTCGACTATTGGCGCCTGCTGCACGACGCGGGTCTGCGGCTCGCTCGTCACTACCTGCTGTACCCCAACCCCTGGCCGAAGATCGGGCACCTGCGCCGACGCTGGCACGGGCACCCCGTTTTTCCGACGATGCTCGCCCTCGGTGGGGTCCTCGAGTGTCGCAGCAACTGGCCGATCTACATCGCCGAGCACTGCCTGGCCGTACGGCAGCTCACCGGCCGGCCGGCGGTAGCCGAGTCGTATCTTCCCGATCCGCCGATCACGCCGTTCGAGCGCAAGTACCGGGACTCCGGCCATCGCCTGCTGCGGACGGTTACCGATCTGAGCTGAGGTCGAGCCGCCGCAGGCGACCACAAGGTCTGGCAGGCACGAGAACCCGGGCGGGCCTCGTCTGCGGAATGCGGTGCGGGCAGTTCACAGCGAGTCGTATGTCTTATATAATACAAAGAAGTCAATGGGTGGGCGGCAAGGGCATTTCTGCCGCCCGGGACAGCGCCACGGCCCGAAGCGAGGTCTCGCGTCGGTTGTCGTTTCGGCCTTGCAGTACAATTGACCTTTTGCCGCCCTACACACTTTGAGAAAGGACGTCGCCGTGCTGGAATCCTATCGTGCCCACGTTGCCGAGCGCGCTGCGCTTGGCATTCCGCCCCTGCCGTTGACCGCCAAGCAGACCGAGGAGCTGGTCGGACTGCTGAACAATCCGCCGGCGGGCGAAGGGGAGAATCTCGTTGAGCTGATCACCTATCGGGTACCGGCCGGCGTCGATGACGCGGCCAAGGTCAAGGCCGAGTTCCTCGCCAAGGTCGCCAGGGGTGACCAGCTCTGCGCACTGATCGCGCCGGAAAAAGCGACCGAACTGCTCGGCACCATGCTCGGCGGTTACAACGTCAAGCCTTTGATCGACCTGCTCGCCGGCCCGACCGGCGCCATCGCCGCCGAGGCCCTCAAGAAGACGCTGCTGGTCTTCGACTTCTTCCACGACGTCAAGGACCTGGCCGACAAGGGCAACGCCAACGCCAAATCGGTGCTGCAAAGCTGGGCCGACGCCGAGTGGTTCACCTCGCGACCGGAAGTGCCTGCTTCGCAGAAGCTGACGGTGTTCAAGGTCACCGGCGAAACCAACACCGACGACCTGTCGCCGGCTCCCGATGCCTGGTCGCGTCCCGACATTCCGCTGCACGCGCTGGCGATGCTCAAGAACCCTCGTCCGGGCATCGAAGCCGACACCCCTGGCGAGCGCGGCCCGATCAAGCAACTCGAGGCGCTCGGCAAGAAGGGCAACCTGATCGCCTACGTCGGTGACGTCGTCGGTACCGGTTCGTCGCGCAAGTCGGCGACCAACTCGGTGCTCTGGTTCACCGGCGAGGACATCCCCTTCGTTCCGAACAAGCGTTTCGGCGGCTTCTGCCTGGGGTCGAAGATCGCCCCGATCTTCTTCAACACCATGGAAGACGCCGGCGCTCTGCCGATCGAACTCGATGTCGAACAGATGAACATGGGCGACGAGATCGAACTGCGGATCGATGCCGACACGACCAAGGTCACCGCGCTCAAGAACGGCAGCGTGATCGCCGAATCGCAACTCAAGACGCCGGTGATCCTCGACGAAGTGCGCGCCGGTGGCCGCATTCCGCTGATCATCGGCCGTGGCCTGACGACCCGCGCGCGCGAGGCGCTCGGACTGCCGGTATCGACGCTGTTCCGCCTGCCGCAGAATCCCGCCGACACCGGCCAGGGCTACACGCTGGCGCAGAAGATGGTCGGCCGCGCCTGCGGTCTGCCGGAAGGCAAGGGCGTCCTTCCGGGAACCTATTGCGAACCGCGGATGACCACCGTCGGCTCGCAGGACACCACCGGCCCGATGACCCGCGACGAACTCAAGGACCTCGCTTGCCTCGGCTTCTCGGCCGACATGGTGATGCAGTCGTTCTGCCATACCGCCGCCTATCCGAAGCTCATCGACGTCAAGATGCACCGCGAACTGCCGACCTTCATCAGCACCCGAGGCGGCGTCTCGCTGCGTCCGGGCGACGGCATCATCCACTCCTGGCTCAATCGCCTGCTGCTGCCCGACACCGTGGGCACCGGCGGCGACTCGCACACGCGTTTCCCGATCGGTATCTCGTTCCCCGCTGGTTCCGGGCTGGTCGCCTTCGCCGCCGCCACCGGCGTGATGCCGCTGGACATGCCCGAATCGGTGCTGGTGCGCTTCAAGGGCAAGTTGCAGGAAGGCGTCACCTTGCGCGACCTGGTCAACGCCATTCCGTACTACGCCATCAAGCAGGGCCTGCTGACCGTTGAGAAGAAGGGCAAGAAGAACATCTTCTCGGGCCGCATCCTCGAAATCGAAGGGCTGCCGGACCTCAAGATCGAACAGGCTTTCGAGCTCTCAGACGCCGCTGCCGAGCGCTCCGCCGCGGCCTGCGCGATCCAGCTCGACAAGGCGCCGATCATCGAGTACATGACTTCGAACATCACGCTGATGAAGTGGATGATCGCCAACGGCTACGAAGACAAGCGCACGCTGGGTCGCCGCATCAAGGCCATGGAAGCGTGGATCGCCAAGCCCGACCTGCTCAAGGCCGACGCCGGCGCCGAGTACGCCGCGGTGATCGAAATCGACCTCGCCGACGTCAAGGAACCGATCGTCGCCTGCCCGAACGATCCGGACGATGCGAAGCTGCTCTCCGAAGTCGCCGGTACCAAGATCGACGAAGTGTTCATCGGTTCGTGCATGACCAACATCGGGCACTTCCGTGCCGCCGGCAAGGTCCTCGAAGGCAAGACCGACATCCCGACGCGGCTGTGGGTCGCGCCGCCGACCAAGATGGACGCCGCGATCCTCAACGAAGAGGGTTACTACGCGATCCTCGGCAAGTCCGGCGCGCGCATGGAAATGCCCGGCTGCTCGCTGTGCATGGGCAACCAGGCGCAGATCAGGAAGGGCAGCACGGCGATGTCGACCTCGACGCGCAACTTCCCGAACCGCCTCGGCATCGACACCTTCGTCTATCTCGGCTCGGCCGAACTGGCGTCGATCTGTGCGCTGATGGGCAGGATCCCGACCGTCGCCGAGTACCTGGAACAGGTCAAGGTGGTGAACGCCAAGGCGGCCGATGTCTATCGCTACATGAACTTCGACAAGATCAAGGAGTTCTCGGACGTGGCCGATACGGTAACGGTGTAAGCGGCCAGCGGCTTGGCAACCCGGCAAACGGCGCCCTGCGGGGGGCCGTTTGTATTTGTTCGGTCCTGTCCGGGTTGCCGTTTTGGCATGCAGTTGTTCGCACAGCTCTTTGCTCAGGATACACACAGCCGCTACCGATCCGGTAGCGCCTTGCGCGCCTTCTCGCTCGCGTCGCCGGCAAGTCGACCGCACGGTGCTCTACTGCCACGTGCTGGCGCATCCTGCCATCCGGTCGATGAAATTCCGAAGCCAGGCCCGGTGGCACGTCCGGCTAAACCTGACGCCGCTCGAACTGCTAGACTTGCTGGCGGCGCCGATCAGTGACGGGTAAGCAGTCTTGATGCCGATGGTATCGCGTGATACCAAGCCATAAGCCAAGATTCGCCGGTCTTTGCGCCAGAACGGACTCCATGCTTTCCATCTACGACATCAAACCCCGTTTCCAGGGCCTGCTCCGCCCGCTGAGCAGGCGATTGGCCGCCGCCGGCGTTACGGCCAATGCTGTGACGCTGCTGGCCATGACACTTTCGCTTGCCCTTGGTCTGGTGCTGGCGATTGTTCAGCCCGGGGGAGCCGCGTACCTGGCCTTGCCGATCTGGTTGTTTCTGCGCATGGCACTCAATGCCGTCGACGGCCTGCTGGCGCGCGAGCATGGCCAGAAGTCGACCCTGGGGGCGTATCTCAATGAGCTGACCGACGTCATCTCGGATGCTGCGCTCTACCTGCCCTTTGCTTTCGTGGCGCCCTTTGGAGCTTTGAGCGTGGGCTTGGTGATCTGGCTTGCGGCAGTATCGGAGATGGCTGGCGCGCTGGGCCCGATGGTCGGTGCGTCACGCCGTTACGAAGGGCCGATGGGGAAGAGCGACCGGGCTTTCGTTTTTGGCGCGCTGGGCCTGTGGCTGGGGCTGGCGGGGCAGTTGCCGGGCTGGCTTGAGTGGCTGATGCCAGCCATCGCTCTGCTCATCGCGGTGAACATCATCAATCGCGTGCACGCCGGCCTGTCCGAGAGCCGCAGGCAACAACAAGGATGAATTCCATGGATCGACCGAACGAACGTCCGGTGACCGAAAGCCATTTCAAGACCCACGACGGTGTCGAGCTGTTCTACCGCCACTGGCCGGCCACCGACACGCGGCGTGGCGCCGTGGTGATGTTCCATCGCGGGCACGAGCACTCGGGCCGCATGGCACATCTGGTGGATGAACTGGATCTGCCGGATCTCGACTTTTTTGCCTGGGACGCCCGCGGCCATGGCCGTTCGCCAGGCGCGCGCGGCTTCTCGCCAAGCTTCGGAACCTCGGTACGTGATGTGCAGACCTTTGTCGATCACATTCGCGACACCCATGGCATCGCCCACGAGGACATGGCGGTGCTGGCGCAGAGCGTGGGGGCGGTGACGGTGTCGACCTGGGCGCACGACTACGCGCCGCGGGTACGCGCGCTGGTGCTCGCCTCGCCGGCTTTCAAGGTGAAACTCTACGTGCCCTTGGCGCGGCCGGGGCTGCGCCTGATGCAGAAGATGCGCGGCAATTTCTACGTCAATAGTTACGTGAAGTCGAAATTCCTGACCCACGATCCGGCGCGGCAGGCCAGCTTCGATGCTGATCCGCTGATCACCCGCGCCATTTCGGTGAATATCCTGCTTGCCCTGTACGAGGCTGCCGAGCGCGTGGTGGCCGATGCGGCTGCGATCACCATCCCGACGCAGCTGCTTGTCTCGGGCGCGGACTGGGTGGTGCACCATCAGCCGCAGCACGATTTCTTCGATCGCCTCGGCAGCACGGTGAAGGAAAAGCACGTGCTTGAGGGTTTCTTCCACGACACCCTGGGCGAAGCCGATCGGGAACGGGCGGTCGGGCTGGTGCGCGGCTTCATCCTGCGCCAGTTCGACAACCCCGCGCCGGCGGTGGATCTGAACGATGCCGACAAGGCCGGGACCACCTTCGACGAAGCGCAGACGCTGGCTGCCGCGCTGCCCGAGGGCAGCCTCAAGGGCTGGTGGTGGAAGACCTATCGCAAGGGCCTGCGCTGGGCCGGCATGGTGTCGGACGGCGTGTCGCTGGGGCATCGCACCGGTTTCGATTCCGGCAGCACGCTCGACTACGTGTATCGCAACGAGGCCAGGGGCGCGGGGTTCATCGGCCGCATGGTGGACCGCAACTACCTGGACGCCATCGGCTGGCGCGGCATTCGCCAGCGCAAGCTGCATCTGGAGGAATCGATCCGCAACGCCATGGCCCGGTTGCGCGCCGACGGCGCCCCGGTGCGGGTGCTCGACATTGCCGCCGGCCACGGCCGCTATGTGCTCGACGCCCTGATAGCCGAAAGCGCACGTCCCGAAAGCGTGCTGCTGCGGGACTACTCGGACATCAACGTGCGCGACGGCCGCCGCCTGATCGCGGAGAAGGACCTGGCCGGCGTCGTTCGCTTTGAAAAGGGCGACGCCTTCGACACCGAGTCGGTGGCCAGCGCGCAACCAGGCACGACGGTCGGCATCGTCTCGGGCCTGTACGAGCTGTTTCCGTCCAACGACCTGATCCGCGCTTCTCTGGCCGGCATGGCGAGGGCGGTGGAAGCGGGTGGCTATCTCATCTACACCGGCCAGCCCTGGCATCCGCAACTGGAGATGATCGCCCGCGCGCTCACCAGCCATCGCCAGGGTGAGGCGTGGGTGATGCGCCGTCGCAGCCAGGCGGAAATGGACCAGCTGGTGCGCGAGGCCGGCTTCGAGAAGGTCGGGCAACGAATCGATGAATGGGGCATCTTCACGGTGTCGATCGCGCGTCGCAAGACCGCATGAACACCGTCGTCTCAGCTCCGATCGGGCCGATCCGCTGGAAGCACAGCGTGGCCTGGCTGGTGCTGCTGGCGCCGCTGTTCTTCCTGAGTTACGGCTGGACCAACCAGCTGGCGGCCAGCCGCGGGGTGAGCGAGAGCATCGTGTTCGGCTGGGAGCGGGTGATCCCCTTCCTGCCGTGGACCATCGTGCCCTACTGGTCCATCGACCTCTTCTACGGTTTGTCCTTTCTGGCCTGTCGCACGCCGCGCGAAGTCAATCACCACGGCCTGCGCCTGCTCACCGCGCAACTCGTCTCGGTGACCTGCTTCGTGCTCTTCCCGCTGCGCTTTTCGGGCGAGAAGCCGGTCGCCGACGGTCTGTTCGGCACGCTTTTCGATGCCCTCGCCGGCTTCGATCTGCCCTACAACCAGGCGCCGTCGCTGCACATCAGTCTGCTGGTGATCATCTGGTGGGTGCTGGTGCGCCGCGCGTCGCCCGGCCGGCGCATCGTCTGGCACCTGTGGGCGGCGCTGGTGGCGGCCTCGGTGCTGACCACCTGGCAACACCATTTCTTCGACCTGCCCACCGGCGTCCTGGCGGGGCTGCTGTGCCTGTGGCTGTGGCCCGACCGGGGTACGCCGCCGCTGTTGCGGCGCAGCCACGGTGAGGTCACACGCCCGCGCCTCACCCTGGGGTATTTTGCCGGCGCCATGTTCTGCCTGCTGATAGCGATGCAGGGCGGCTGGACGATGTTCGCTGCGTGGCCGGCGGCGGCACTCGCGCTGGTGGCGGTCAACTACGCCTGGGCCGGCGTCGGCGGTTTTCAGAAGCACGACGGCCGCCAGAGCGTCGCGGTGCGCTGGCTGATGGCGCCCTACCGCCTGGGGGCATGGATCAACAGCCGGTTGTGGACGCGCCGAAAACCCGTGCCCGATCAGGTCACCGACACGGTCTGGCTGGGCCGCCTGCCGACACCCGCCGAACTGGCCCGGCAGCGCTTCGATGCCGTCGTCGATGTCACCGCCGAATTCGACACGCCGCGCGGGGCGGCCAGATCGCACAGCGTGCCGATGCTCGATCTGGCCGTGCCGTCACTGGCGACCTTGCGGCATGCCGCATCGACACTCGACAGCGCCGTCGCCAGCGGTGGCCGGGTCCTGGTGTGCTGCGCGCTGGGCTATTCGCGCAGCGCGCTCACCGTCGCCGCATGGCTGCTGCAAAGCGGCCGCTGCGCTTCAGTCGATGCGGCGATCGCCCGGATCAAGGCCGCGCGACCACAGGTCGTGTTTTCCGGGGCTCACCTGACGCTGCTCAAGGACTTGAGCGATGCGCGCTGACGACGACCTCGCGCCTCGCCTCGCGGCCGATGCTGCGATCACCGCCGGTCTGCTCGACAGCGGCCGGACGCTCGCCTGGGTGAGCGGCATGATGCTGCTGATGACCGGCCTTGTCTGGCTGATGGGGCATCCGGTTCGTTCGCCGGCGCTCGTCGGCGCTGTCGTGATGGCAGCGGGGCAGGGGGCATTTGCACAGCGCGTGCGCTTCGACGCCGGAATCTTTCGCCTCTGGGCATTACGCTGGCGTCATCCGCTTGAAGCGGCCGCCGATCTGGCAGCGTTCGATCTGCGTGTGGGTCGACAGAAGCCACCGGCCGCTTCCGTAGAAGCGGATCTGGCCGAACGGCGATGCGGTGCCATGCGGCTGCTGATGTGGCAGGCGGCCTGCGCTACCCTGCAGCTTGGGCTCACCGTCATTGCCCTTTGGCCCTGACTGCCCTTTTACGAAACGACGAGCCATGATCGAAAAACTTTTTGGCCTGGTGTTGTGCAACTTCGCCAAGCTGCTCACCGGCGTACACCCCCTGTGGCAGGGCTGCAAGCCCGAAGCGAAACTGCGCGTATATTTTGCCAACCACCGCAGCCATGGCGATTTCGTGGTGATCTGGGCGGCGTTGCCGGCTGAGTTGCGCCGTCAGACGCGCCCGGTCGCCGGGGCGGACTACTGGCTCGATGGCCGCTTCAAGATCTGGCTGATCAACGAGGTCTTCCACGCCGTGCTGGTGGATCGCCGGCCCGATCGGGACGGCCCTGATCCGGTCGAACAGATGGCCGGTGCGCTACGTGCCGGCAATTCCCTGATTCTGTTCCCCGAGGGCACGCGCAATACAGGCGAGTCGCTGCTGCCCTTCAAGAGCGGCATCTTCCATCTCGCGCAAGCGATGCCGCGGGTGGAGCTGGTGCCGGTGTGGATCGAGAACCTCGGCCGGGTGATGCCCAAGGGTGCGACAGTGCCGGTGCCGCTGCTCTGCACGCTGACCTTCGGCGTACCTCTGACGTTGACCGCAGGCGAAACCAAGGCCGGATTCCTTGACCGTGCACGCAACGCGCTACTCGACCTCGCCCCACCAGCGAACTGACCCAGGACCCGCGATGAGCCCCGATTACACCCTGTTCGATGTGTTTGCGGCTGTCTTTGCCGCACTGGCTGTCGCCAGCGGCGTTGCCGCCGTACTCAAGTGGCGGCTGGCGCCCGGCGCCTCGGGCGCTGTCATCGACAACCTCAACGCCCGCATCAACGCCTGGTGGTGGATGGTGGGCGTACTGGCGGTGGCGTTCTGGATCGGCGAGGGCGGCATCATCGTCCTGTTCGGGCTGATCTCCTTCCAGGCGCTGCGCGAGTACATCTCGCTCACCCATACCCGGCGCGGCGACCACCACGCGCTGATCTGGTGCTTCTTCTTCTTCCTGCCCGCCCAGTACGTGCTCATCGCTACCCACTGGTACGGACTGTTCAGCATCCTCATCCCGGTGTACGCCTTCCTGCTGCTGCCGGTCTCGGCCACCTTGTGCAGCGACGCCGAGCGCTTTCTCGAGCGTGCCGCCAAGGTGCAATGGGGGTTGATGATCTGCGTGTATTGCATCTCGCACGTGCCGGCGCTGCTGACGCTGGAGATTCCCGGGTTCGAAGGCCGCAACGCGCAGTTGATCATCTTCCTGGTGCTCACGGTGCAGTCGAGCGACGTGTTCCAGTACGTGTGGGGCAAGCTCTTTGGCAAGCGCAAGCTGGCACCGGCGATCTCGCCGTCGAAGACGCTCGAAGGGCTGGTCGGCGGCGTGCTCACCTCGACCGTCCTGGGCGCCGCCCTGTACTGGCTGACGCCCTTCAACGTGTGGCAGGCGGCGCTGGTGGCGCTGACCATCAACATCGTCGGCTTCTTCGGCGGCTTCGTGCTCTCGGCCATCAAGCGCGACCGTGGTGTGAAGGACTGGGGTACGCTCATCGAAGGGCATGGCGGCATGCTCGACCGTGTCGATTCGATCAGCTTTTCGGCGCCGATCTTCTTTCACATCGTGCGCTACTGGTGGGTGTGATCGGCGCGACACATTCGGCGGACAGACGTCCGCGGAGGCCGGCCGTGCCCGCGACATTGCCGGTGCCCTCGACTGACGTCGTGGAAAAAAAGCCGACCACTGAATTCCAGGCACTCACGCGGTTCCTGTTGCGGCAGATACCAGTCTGCTACCGGTCACATCTACCCTGCACAGGATGAGCACGATGCCTCGCCCCATTACAGAGCACTTCGCAAAGGTACTGAAGGCCCCTCTCTGCAACCCCATGTGGAGCTGGGGAGCCGTGCGCGATGACGGCGCGGTCTTCCTGCGCTGCTGGGATGACGAGATCAGGAAGGGCCGCGCGCTACTCGGTAGTTCCTATGACCATGGTCACCATGGCGGCGTCGAGCGCCGCAAGCACATCAAGCTGATCGAGGCAGGCGCGAAGGGTTACGTGGTGGTGCTGACAGCCGTCGACAAGAATGCCTCTCCGCGCAGTATTGAGGCCTACAACCCCGACTGTGTGTTCTTGCTCGATGACATCCAGCACCATGACGACGACACGATCACGGGCAGGATGAAGCAGCGGGTTGCGATTGGTGACATTGCATAGCATCGCACTACCCGCCAGGCATCGACTCATGATCTCGCAGATCTCGGGGTCACGCGATCTCGCAAGATCTCGGGGTCCGGTCGTCCCTTTTGACTTTGCTACGGCGAATCGAGAGTCCCGAAAGGAGCGCACAATGCCTCCGCGTAGGAACCCGATTCATCGGGCGATGTCGAGCCATGAGATGAATGGAATGTCCGCCGCACGGCGTGAAGAGGCGGGTGCGCGGTCAGCGCCAGTGACTGCTCGTCGGCCTCGGCGGTCATTGGCGCCACACTGTGCGGACGGCCGATATTGGATCCTTTACCAGCCATCCGGTGGCCAAGCACGCCGAACGGCGGCTTCGATCGTTTCGCTACGCCCGGTTCCGACCCTCTGCAGTCATTCGTCTCACGAATGGTTCAACGGCGGGTTTCAAAATCGAGCGGCCGTCTGGTGGCGCAGGCCACGGGCAAGTGATCCGCGGTCTTGATCCGCTTGTCGTGGATGTCCAGAAACCACAGCTTGCCGCCGTGCCAGCGCAGGCTCTCGGTAAATTCCAGACCGCGCGTCTTATCGATTAGTATCGTGCTGGTGTGCATCTTCATCATGCTTCACCTTGTCTCTGCGCTGCAGGTTTGATTCTCGGTGTGCTCGCTGCCGACTCACGAACTGGCACGATTGATGAAGGCAAGGCTGAGGTCGGTGATCGACCGGGTCACGTGGCCCTTGCCGCTGACGTCGTCGCAGTAGAGCAGCCCACCAGGACCCAGGCGTACGGTCGAGCCATCGCTGGCGGTCACCTCGCCCTCGCCGGAGAGAACGATGCAGATATAAGGCTGCGGCGCATTGTGGGCCGGCACCTCGGTCCCGCCCGGGACCGAGAACATGACAAGGCTACTGACCCCCTCGATATCTGTCATTAGCCCCATGGGGGTTGGAGGCGGCCCGAACGGTGCATCATGCTCTGGGCGGTCACAGACACCAATGTGCGTCTCGCCCTGTTCGTCGGCGTAGATACGCGGAAATTTCATTTCTGTCTCTCCTGCTATTGATGTTTGGTTTTTGTGCGCGCCGTCACCGGGAACGGCCCGGATTGATTGGAAACGCGCACCCCAATCAGAACTCGACCTCGATACCCTTGGCCTTCGCCACGGCGAGGACCGCGTCGAAGACTTTCGCGTGGTCCCAGGGTGCGTCCGTGGCCTCGTTGCGGAACTCGCGGTAGGCCCGCTCGACGTTCATGAACAAGCGCGCCGGAGCCTTCCATCCCCCGTACGGTCCGAAATCGATCTTCTTCGATGCTTTCAAGGCGCTCAGCCCCTGCCCGAAGCAGCGCCTCGATTCTTCGCGCACGTATTCGAGGTAGGCCTTCATCTCTATCGCACCCTCAATGCCGCACACCGGTCCGTGTCCGGGGACGATGACCTCCGGCTCGAGCGAGATGATGAGATCGAGAACCTTGAGCCATTTTTCGTAAGTGCCGTTCCAGCCCATGGGGGTGCACTCGCGGAAGATCACGTCACCGGCGAACACGACCTTTTCCTTGGGCACATGGATGATCGTGTCACCGATCTGGTGGCACGGCCCCACGTACATGAGGTGAACCTCCGTGCCGTCGAGATCCAGCACGTGCCGCTCCTCGAACACGGTGGTCGGCAGCACCAGCTTGATGCCGTCGAAATCGTAGTCCTGCTGCAATTGTTGGGCGATGGCCAACGCGCCCGGGTGCAGGGCCTTGAGCAGCATGCGCGTGAGGAAGCGATCAGCACCCTTGATCAGTTGCCGGGTCTCCTTCGGATCGGCAACGTGCGGCATCAGCTCCCTGACCGTGCGGTGTGCGATGATTTCGGCACCCTCGAAGAGCTGGTTCCCCCACACGTGGTCGCCGTCCTCGTGCGTATTGATCACGCGCTTGGGCATGTCGCGCCAGACCTTACCAAACAGCTTGATCATCTGGCGTCCGTGCGGCAGGTCCGACTGTGTGTCGATCACCACGCCGCTGCCCAGGTTGATGAGTCCCGAGTTGGCATCGCACACGAGGTTTTTCTCGTTTAGCACAGCGAAACAGTTGGCGCTGACTTGTTCCATTTCCATGTTGTCGTCCTCTTGTCGTCACGGTGATTGAGTATAGACAATCGATACCCGAACGGGCGCCCCCGAAGGGCAGGTCGCGTACGTCATCTTTGGCCCCCAGTCACAGTGTGCGGTCAATGGACTTCCGGTTCGCCCGAGGTTTCTGGTTGCCGCCGGACCGGAGGCGGAGGCCAGATTCATCACAGATGGCGGCTGGGAAAGGATCACGTTGGCTATCCGTAAAGGGCAATAGACGCGGACAAGACCAACATCGCCTTTCGCCGAACACGCGACAAGGTCTTTGCAGCCGTAATGGCGGCAAACTAGTGCGTGACCGAAAACCCCTTCATCCCAACAGCAGCAAGGGATTGGACGGATTTCCGAGCGATGAAGAATTGATAGCCGCAGGGTGATTTGTGGTGAAAACGTCGCAATTCGGGCTTCT
>NZ_JAPUVQ010000067.1:0-28108 GCF_029255145.1 Accumulibacter sp. | reverse complement strand
TGCGCGAAAGTTCGTAGGCAATCGACTGATAGCGGTCACCCTTGGCCTCGATGCCGCGCTCGTTCGATGGACCGAGGGGGGCGCTGAGCATTCCGGCGTCGCTTGAATGTCAACACACTCTAGGCCACTTGAAGCTGGGAAGCACCGTCAAAGATCAGGTTTGCGCCGTCAAAGGAATCGGACTGCGTCCAGACGTATTGACCCAGCCGATCGATGTCCAGGAAGGCAGCGCCTGGATGCTACGCAAGGCGTTCCAAGATCCAGCCCAGCGGACAATCCAGGAGGATAGCTGCATGCTATCAAAAAGATTGTCTTAATCAATTGGCAACATCAAGCAGGATCTTCTAGCATGAGGGCGTTGTTTCTTGTCAACCTCGCACAGCAGGAGAGAGAAAAATGGCTATGGATGGAAGTCACACAATAAATGGCGGGCAATGTCCGGTGATGCACGGCGGTGCCACGTCGATTGGTACGTCCAATATGGAGTGGTGGCCGAAAGCCCTGAACCTCGATATCCTGCACCAGCACGATACAAAGACCAATCCGATGGGCCGGTCTTTCAACTATCGACAAGAGCTGATGACGCTTGACGTCGAAGCGCTGAAGAAAGACCTCAAAGCTCTGATGACCGACAGCCAGGATTGGTGGCCTGCGGACTGGGGACACTACGGCGGCCTGATGATCCGCATGGCCTGGCACTCTGCCGGCACTTACCGCACGGCTGATGGCCGTGGCGGTGGCGGCAGGGGTAACCAGCGCTTCGCTCCGTTGAACTCTTGGCCAGACAACGTGAACCTGGACAAGGCACGTCGTCTGCTCTGGCCGATCAAGAAGAAATACGGCAACAAGCTCAGTTGGGCGGACCTGATCATCCTCGCCGGCAACATGGCCTACGAGTCGATGGGCCTGAAAACCTTCGGTTTCGGTTTTGGCCGCGAAGATATCTGGCATCCTGAAAAGGACACCTACTGGGGCTCCGAGAAGGAGTGGCTGGCGCCGAGTGGCAGCGCCAACAGCCGCTACTCCGGCGAGCGCGATCTGGAAAACCCTCTGGCTGCCGTGATGATGGGGCTGATCTATGTCAACCCGGAAGGCGTTGACGGCAAACCCGACCCGCTCCAGACCGCCCGCGATGTGCGCGTAACCTTCGCACGTATGGCGATGAATGACGAGGAAACCGTTGCCTTGACTGCGGGTGGTCACACGGTGGGCAAGTCTCACGGCAATGGCGATGCCAATCAGCTGGGCCCCGCTCCTGAGGCAGCCGATGTCGAGGATCAGGGTCTGGGCTGGATCAACAAGACTGGCAGAGGGATTGGTCGCAATACCGTCACCAGCGGTATCGAAGGTGCCTGGACGACCCACCCGACCAGGTGGGACAACGGCTACTTTACCCTGCTGCTCAACCATGACTGGGAACTGAAGAAGAGTCCGGCCGGTGCCTGGCAGTGGGAACCCATCGACATCAGGCAAGAAGACAAACCGGTTGATGTTGAAGACCCTTCGATCCGCTGCACCCCGATCATGACCGACGCCGATATGGCGATGAAGATGGATCCGGAGTATCGGAAGATTTCGGAGCACTTTTACAAGGATCCGGATTACTTCTCGGAAGTTTTTGCGCGAGCCTGGTTCAAGCTGACCCACCGCGATATGGGCCCGAAGTCACGCTACATCGGTCCGGACGTTCCGCAGGGAGACCTGATCTGGCAAGATCCGGTGCCCGCAGGCCGCAAGGACTATGATGTGGCGGCCGTCAAGGCGAGGATCGAAGCCAGCGGCCTGGCCATCGGTGAAATGGTGTCTACTGCCTGGGACAGCGCTCGCACCTTCCGTGGTTCGGACAAACGTGGTGGCGCCAACGGTGCACGCATCCGCTTGGCGCCGCAAAAGGACTGGGATGGCAACGAACCAGAGCGTCTGGCCAGGGTGCTGGCCGTGCTGGAAGGCATTGCGTCGCAGACCGGCGCCGCCGTGGCCGATGTCATCGTGTTGGCGGGTAATGTCGGCGTCGAGCAGGCGGCCAGGGCTGCCGGCTTGAACGTTACCGTGCCTTTCACTCCGGGGCGCGGCGATGCGACTCAGGACATGACCGATGTCCAGTCATTCGAGGTGCTGGAACCCGTGGCTGACGGCTACCGCAACTGGCTGAAGAGAGGCTATGTTGTCAGCGCCGAGGAATTGCTGCTCGACCGCACGCAATTGATGGGTCTGACGGCCCATGAGATGACAGCGCTGGTCGGCGGCATGCGTGTTCTGGGCACCAATTACGGGGGCAGCAAGCACGGCGTGTTCACCGATCGCGAAGGTGTTCTGACGAACGACTTCTTCGTCAACCTGACAGATATGGCCTACACCTGGAAGCCGGCAGGCAAGAACCTGTATGAAATTTGCGACCGCAAGACTGGTGCGGTCCGGTGGACGGCGACCCGGGTCGATCTCGTCTTCGGCTCGAACGCTGTCCTTCGTGCCTATGTCGAGGTTTATGCGCAAGATGATAACCAGGAGAAGTTCGTGCAGGACTTTGTAGCGGCTTGGGCGAAGGTCATGAACGCTGACCGCTTTGATCTGGGCTGATTTCGTCAGCGGCAGCACGTTCCCCACACAGGGAACCGTTTCCAGTGTGAGGAATTGTCCCTTGGATTTGGTTGTGGGCGATCGCGTCGGCCGAGAACGTGTCAGTGAGTAGTCGTCGGGGAACGGCTTCTGGCCCTTGTTGCCTGGCGGTCAGCAGGTGGCTGGCCGACGGACAGCAACGGGTCGGAAGGGTGAGTAGCGTTCTCCAGCAACCGTTCACCCGGCGTCACCGACCCGGTCGTTTTCCACGAACCCGGTCGAACGGCGGCAATGCGGCGTAAAGCTGACGCCGATGGCGCGTTCCGCCAATGAGGGCAGTGGCCAACAAGCCGAACGTCAAGGCCAGTCAGCGACCGGCAGATCGCCTATTGATGGCTGACCGCCACCATCCCGAAGGCCGAACCCCTCGTCCTGGTCGGTTCCGCGCGTCAAGGAGCACGCGTGGATCTGCCTTGAGTATAAACACCGTGCGCCGCGCGCGTGGGCCACGGCGACCTCACCAGCCTTCCACGATCTTCCGGTCGGTTCCGCTGCGGATACCCCGCAACGGCTGCGCGACCCTCGGTCCACTTCGAGATCGCCATGGCCAATTTGTCGACGGAACAGCCTGTTGACCATGGCAAACTAGCAGAACATTCGCGTTCAAAGGGAGGCCATAGCCGGCTGATGGAACCACATCTCAGCGACATCTCCCGCGTCATCCAGCTGGCGGTTGCACCGGTCTTCCTGCTGACGGCAATTGCCACCCTGATCAACGCGATGAACACCCGTTTGGGGCGCATTGTCGACCGCCGGCGAGTCGTCCAGACGCGTCTGAAGGAAGACGAGCAGCCCGAGGCTCTCGCCGAGCTGGCGCACCTCGCCCGCCGCACCCGACTGGTCTATTACTCGATCTTCTGTGCCGTCTTCGCCGCCCTGCTGGTCTGCCTGGTAGTCGCCGGAGCCTTTCTGGGCGCACTGGTCGCGGTCAATCTGTCGCAGATGGTGGCATCATTGTTCATCGCCGCGATGCTGGCGATCATCGCCGCACTCGGTCTGTTCCTGCGCGAGATCTATCTTGCCGTACGCGCAGCCGCCCACGAGCGCCTCTAGTTTCGTCGTCGACGGGCCGCCGCTGGCCGGCAGCGGCCATCCGGTCGACGCTGCGCGGGACGGGCCTTTTCTTGCGCCTTTGCTCACCCCCAGCTGGCCAACGATCGTCGCTATCGACCAGACACCGCCTACTGGTGCAGGCGCATCAGCGTGCTCTTGCCGAACAGGCTCTCGACCAGGTCCACCGCCAGCTCAGCAGTCATGTTCCGCAGATCGAGTGCGGGATTGAGTTCGACGATATCGAGCGAGCACAGCCGCCCGGTATCGGCGATCATTTCCATGCACAGTTGCGCCTCGCGATAGGTCGGACCGCCGCGTACCGTGGTACCCACTCCGGGTGCGATCTCCGGGTCGAGGAAGTCGACGTCGAGGCTGACGTGCAGGTGCGTTTCTGCACCGACGCCGGCCAGCGCCTGCTCCATGGTGACGCGCATGCCGACCTCGTCGACGTAGCGCATGTCGAAGACTTCGATGCCGAGTTCGGCCAGGAAGCGCTTTTCACCTTCGTCGACACTGCGAATGCCGATCTCGCGGATCTCGTGCGGCGAGATGGCGGGCACATGGCCGCCGATTTCGATCAGTTGCGATGGGCCGTGACCGCACAGGCAAGCCCCCGGCATGCCATGGATGTTGCCGCTGGGGGTCATCGTGGCGGTATTGAAATCGGCGTGCGCGTCGAACCACAGCACGCGAAGATTCTTTCCGGTCTCGCGGCAGTGCCGCGCGACGGCGCTGACCGAGCCGATGGCCAGACAGTGGTCGCCGCCGAGCATGATCGGCAGGCGCCCGTCTTTCAGTTCGGCATGCACCGCCGCGTGCACGCCACGGTTCCAGGCGACGACTTCGGGCATGTGGCGAAAGCCGTTGACCGCGGGCAGGTCAGGATTGGCCGGGCCGATCAGGTTGCCGCAGTCCCTGACGTCGACGCCAAACTGGGCGATCGCCCTGGCGATACCGGCGACGCGCAGCGCCTCGGGCCCCATGCTGGAACCCCGCGTTCCGGCGCCGACGTCGGTGGGAACGCCGATGAGGCTCACCGGAAGCGTGGTCATTGAAGTCTCCGCCCTGTTCGTCAATGAATCATGCGGCGGCCGCTACGGCAGCCAGAACCGGCCCCCGGGCGCCGCGATTCTCGGCAAGGAAGCCGAACAGGTTCTTCGGGTCGGCCAGGGTCGGGATGAGCGAGATAGTTTCCGTCATTTTGAGTTCCGCCGCCACATCGCGCATGTAGCGCAGTGCGGAGTAGTCTTCGAGGGCGAAGCCCACCGAATCGTAGATGGTGACCTGATCGGCGCTGCTGCGACCGACCACCCGGCCCGTCAGGACCTGCCAGAGTTCGGTGACCGGGAAGTCAGCCGGCATCTGCTGCATGTCGCCTTCGATGCGCGACTGCGGTTCGAACTCGCAGAATACCGGGCCCTTGCGCAGCACGCCGGCGTGCAACTCGGTCTTGCCCGGGCAGTCGCCGCCGACGCCGTTGATGTGCATGCCGGGTTCGATCATCTCCGGCGTCAGGATGGTGGCGTTGGTCTTGTCGGCGGTGACGGTGGTCACGATGTCACAGCCTTTGACCGCGCTCCTGGTGTCGCCGAAGCGTTTGCTCTGCAGGCCGAGGCGGTCGAGGTTGGCGACCAGTTTGTCGGTGGCAGCGGCGTCGATGTCGAAGAGATGGAAGGTCTGGACACCGAGCAGGTGGTGGAAGGCCAGCGCCTGGAACTCGCTCTGCGCGCCATTGCCGATCAAGGCCATGGTCTTGCTGTCCGGACGCGCCAGGGCACGTGCCGCAACCGCCGACATGGCGGCCGTACGGATCGCCGTGGTGATCGTCAGTTCGCTGACCAGCACCGGCACGCCGGTGGCCACGTCGGCGAGCACGCCGAAGGCCATTACCGTGGGCAGATTGTAGCGATGGTTGCCCGGGTGACCGTTGACGTACTTGAAGGCATAGGTCGTGGCATCGGCCACCGGCATCAGTTCGATGACGCCGACGTCGGAGTGATTGGCCAGGCGGGCACACTTGTCAAAATCGTTCCAGCGCCGGAAATCCTCTTCGATGTACGCAGCGACACCGGCGATGCATTCGGCGACGCCCTTCCGGTTGATGACTTCGGCCGCGCGCTCGGCACTCAGAAACTGCGTGCTGGCACGTCGGACGGCTTCTTTCTTGAGTTTGCGGTGAATCGACACGGCTGTCTCCTTGTTTTTGAGTATTGCGATGAGGCAATATTGAACGAAGTCGACGCCAAACAGAATCACTAATTTTGTGTCACTTTGGCCAGAATACTGGCAAAGTGAACGCATCAAATGACGGATTGATCAAGATGGATGCACTTGACCAGCAACTCATCGGGCTGCTGCGCACCGATGCGCGCCTGACGGTCGCCGCACTGGCGCACCGTCTCAAGGTGTCGCGCGGGACGATCACCAACCGCATCACCCGCCTCGAAGATGACGGTGTGATCGTCGGCTACACGGTGCGCCTGCGGCCGGACGCGCGACCGAACGAGATCCATGCCTGGATGAGCATCGCGGTGGAAGGCAACGAGACCCGCGCGGTCATCGCCAGCCTCCTCGGCGAACCCGGCGTTGCCGAAATCCACGATACCAACGGTCGCTGGGACCTGCTCGCCGGCCTGCGGGCGGCCAATCTGTCGGAACTCTCGTCGGTGCTGGAGCGGGTCCGTCTGATCAAGGGGATTCAGAGTACCGAGACCAGTATCCATCTGCAGACCTATCGCGGGTAACCGCTTTGGCACTGGTCCGGCCCGGGTGTCGCGGCGACCTTCCCTTCGAGTCGCGCCTGCGGAAAAGGCTGCCGGAGGTTGGCCAGCAAGCTCCGTCAACGCATGATGCGCAGCAGCCGATCGCCGCCTGGCGACCGTTTCGCGCCAGCCGCTACTTGAGGTTGCCCGACAGGAATTGCTGCAGACGTTCGCTGTTTGGCCTGGTCAGCACTTCCCTGGGGTCGCCTTCTTCCTCGACCCGCCCCTGATGGACAAAAACAACGTGATTCGCGACTTCGCGCGCAAAGCCCATTTCGTGCGTGACGACCAGCATCGTGCGACCCTCTTCGGCAATCGACCGCATCACCTTGAGGACTTCGCCGACCAGTTCCGGATCGAGGGCCGAGGTCGGTTCGTCGAACAACAGCGCCTCGGGTTCCATCGCCAGGGCCCGCGCAATCGCCACCCGCTGTTGCTGGCCTCCCGACATGTGCGCCGGGTAGGTGTCGCGGAACTT
Source organism: Accumulibacter sp. (assembly GCF_029255145.1). Classification (GTDB taxonomy): domain Bacteria; phylum Pseudomonadota; class Gammaproteobacteria; order Burkholderiales; family Rhodocyclaceae; genus Accumulibacter. The sequence goes on along the minus strand of NZ_JAPUVQ010000067.1, from coordinate 21,199 downwards.
CCACACGCCGACGCGTTCGAGGTAACGTTCGGCACGTTCCATCGCCTCTTTTTTCGACAGGCCAAGCACGTGGATCGGCGCTTCGATGATGTTTTGCAGCACCGTCATGTGGCCCCACAGGTTGAAGTGCTGGAAGACCATCGACAGACGGGTGCGGATTTTTTGCAGTTGCTTCGGGTCGGCCACCTTGAGTGCATCCTTGCTGCCAGGAAGCAGCTTTACCTCCTCGCCGGCGACAATGATCCGTCCGGAAGTCGGCTGCTCAAGGAAATTGATGCAGCGCAGCCAGGTGCTCTTGCCGGAACCGGACGAGCCGATGATGCTGATCACGTCACCCGAATTGGCGGTGAGCGACACGCCCTTGAGGACTTCATTGTCGCCGTACTGCTTGTGCAGGTCCTCGACACGGAGGAGTTCCTTGCTCGCCTTGTGGGTCATGGCAGTCTTTCCGATCAGTCTTTTTTAGCACTGGCACTGCGGCGCGGTTGCAGATGGGCAAGCCAGCGGTTTTCAGCGACTCGGAACAGCCCGACCAGGATAAAGGTCACGGCAAGGTAGAGCAGTCCGGCAAAAATAAAGGCTTCGAAAGGCGCGTAATGGCGTGAATACACATTGCGTGCCGCACCGGTCAGGTCGACCAGCGTCACCGCGCTGGCGATCGCCGAGCCTTGCAGCATCAGAATCACTTCGTTGCTGAGCGGCGGCAGCGCCCGGCGCAAGGCCGACGGTAGAATGATTCGGCGCAGCGCCGTGGCACGCGTCATGCCCATTGCCGTGGCGGCCTCGACTTCGCCGTGCGGCGTGTTGCGGATCGCGCCGGCAAACATTTCGAGCTGGTAGGCGCAGGTGTTCAGGCTGAACGCCACCAGGGCGCAGAAATAGGCGTCGCGGAACAGCAGCCAGAACGGGTTGCCGGTTTCCCACATGCCCTGTATCCATTCGCTCTGACCGACGCCATAGTAGACCAGCAGCAACTGGACGAGCATCGGCGTGCCACGAAAGAAGTAGGTGTAGGCGCGCACCGGCGCGCTCACCCAGGGGTTCTTCGAGACACGGGCGATCGACAGCGGAACAGCAAAGGCGAAACCGACGACGAGGGCGATGGCCGTCAGCTGCAGAGTCATCCACAGCCCGCGCCAGAATTCGGGCAAGCTGCCGGTAACAACGGTCAGATCAAACCATTCCATCGCTCGCTCCCCTAGACGTTCGCTTCCCGGACGCCGACGTTGTAGCGGCGTTCAAGCCGTTGAAACACGGCGTTCGAGACGCTGGTCATCGCCAGGTACAGGACGCAGACCGCGAGATAGAACGCGAACGGCTGGTGCGTCGTACGGCCGGCCTGATCGGCCAGCCAGGTCATGTCGGACAGGCCGATCATCGAGACGATGGCGGTGCTTTTGAGCAGGACCAGCCAGTTATTGCCCATGCCCGGCAGCGCGTAACGCAGCATCTGCGGGAAAAGGATGCGCCAGAAAACCTGCCAGCCGCTCATCCCGTAGGCACGGCCGGCTTCCATCTGGCCGACCGGGACAGCTTGAAAGGCGCCGCGAAAGGTTTCAGTGAAATAGGCGCCAAAAATGAAGCCGATGGTCAAAACGCCGGCGGCAAAGGCGTTCAGCTCGATCATTTCCCATTCAAGACGGTCGCTGACCTGATTGAGCAGGACCTGGCCGCCGTAGAACACCAGGAGCATCATCACCAGATCCGGGACGCCACGGACGACGGTGGTATACAAGGCGGTCCACCAGCGTAGCGGGGCGATCTTCGACAGCTTGCAGGCGGCGCCGAAGAGGCCCGTGCTGACCGCCAGCAGCAGCGACAGGATGGCCACCTTGAGAGTGACCCAGGCACCGGCCAGCAAGCTCGGTGAGTATTCGATCAGGGCATCCATCGGCAAGTGCTCCCTCGGGTCGGGGGCCGGGCCGCCAGCGCCTGCCGCGCTGGCGGCCGGCGCTTCACAGCCAGGCACTACTGCCATTACTGCCCGTAGATATCCATCGGGAAGTACTTCTTGCGGATCTGGTCGTAGGTGCCATTGGCACGGACCGCGACCAGCGCCTTGTTGAGCTGCTCCTTGAGGTCCTTGTCCTTCTTGCGGACGGCGATGCCGATCCCTTCGCCGATGACCGCGCGCTCTTCGGCGTTCTTGCCGAAGTACTGGTCGCCTGCGACGCTGAAGCCAGCGCCTTCTGGCTTGGTCAGAAAACCGCCGTAGGCTTCCCAGTAGTCGGCAAAGCTGGCATCGACGCGACCCGACTTGAGGTCCAGGTAGGCTTCATCCTGCTTGCCGTAGCGAACCACTTCCACGCCCTTGCCATCCCAGTACTTGGTGGCGAAGTTGTCGGAAACCGTGCCGCGCTGAACGGCAACCTTCTTGCCCTTCAGGCTGGCCAGATCCGGTCGCAGCGGTGACCCGTCCTTGGCAATCAGGACAACCGGCGAGGCGTAGTACTTGTGGGTGAAGTCGACCTTGGCTTTTCTTTCCTCGGTGATCGACATCGAGGCGACGATGGCGTCGAACTTGCGCGCCATCAGGGCGGGGATCATGCCGTCCCATTCCTGCTTGACCCAGGTGCATTTTGCCTTCATCTCGGCGCACAGGGCGTTACCGATATCGATGTCGAAGCCCTTCAGGGCGCCGTCGGCAGATACTTCATTGAACGGCGGGTAGGCCCCTTCAGACGCCATGCGTATGTCCTTCCACTCTTTGGCCGAAACACCGGCAGACGAGAGCGCCAGGAGCGCCGACAGCAGCAGGACTTTTTTCATTCTCTGGTTCCTCCAAGGTTGAGACAGCGAAATGGTGGCAAGAAAGCCAGTCATGATCAACGGTTTTCTTCGCGCATAGTACAACGCTTCAGACCTGCGGCAACGAAGATTGCGACAAGGCGAAGAAATGCGAAACGCTTGTCGGCCGAGGAATTGGCGCCGAGACGTCGTGACGGATTCTGCCGGACGCATCCATCGTGCGCCGGCAGTGGTCGCCGAAAGGCCTAAGGCACCCTGACCGGCAACCGGCGCGCGAGCCCGAGGATGGCGCGTGCTTCGTCGGGTGTCGCCACCGGACGCTCCATTTCGCGGCTGACCCTGGCGATGCGGGCGACCAGCTGGGCATTGCTGGTGGCCAGTTCCCCCTTGCGGAAGAAGACGTTGTCTTCGAAGCCGACGCGGACATGACCACCCAGAACGATCGCCATCACGGCCAGGGGCAGCTGCGCCGGCCCGATGCCGGCCACCGTCCAGGTCGCACGAGGCGGCAGTTGCGAGCGCAGGAACATCAGCGACTCGGGTGTTCCGGCCATGGCGCCGGGAACGCCGAGAACGAAGTCGACATGAACCGGCGAATCGAGCAGTCCCTGCCTGATCCAGCGCTCGGCGGTGGCGAGCATGCCTGAATCGAAGATCTCCAGTTCGGGCTTGACGCCCAGTTCCTTCATCTTCCGCGCGAACCACTTCATCTCCGCTGGATGGTTGACAAAGACGTCACCGCCAAAATTGACCGAACCCATCGACAGCGTGGCCATTTCCGGTGCCACGGCCACCGGCGCCAGCCGCTCCGCGGGCGTCATGCCGACCGCACCGCCGGTCGACACCTGAACGATCACGTCGCAACGGGCGCGGATCGCCGTGATGATCTCGCGATAGACGACCGGGTCCTGGGTCGGCGTGCCGTCGGGACGACGCGCGTGCAGGTGAACGATCGACGCGCCCGCCTCGACGCAGGCCTCGGTTGCGGCGGCGATCTCGTCCGGCGTCAGCGGTAGCGCCGGCTGCTGTTCGCGGGTGACTTCGGCGCCGGTCACCGCAGCGGTGATGATCAGCTGGTCCATTGCCGCGCCGTTTTCAGCGCTGGCTGCGCTGGCAGTCGGCCGGAACCACGCAGGTACCGGAAGCTCGGCAGACGACGATCGGCTCGGTGAGCACGTCGGCGGCCGACGGCTGAGCGGCGATACCGGCCGAGGCGATAACCTTGCGCGCCTCGAAGACCATCTTGCGCGAGGTCCGGCCCATCGACACCATACGCCCGCTGGCTTCGATGAAGTCGCCGGCATGGACCGCGGCGAGAAACTCGACGCTGTCGTAGGCGACGAACAGGCCTTCGTCGCCGTCGCTGCGGATCAGCAGTTCGGTCGCGACATCGCCAAACAGCTGCAGCATCTTCGCGCCGTCGACGAGTCCGCCGGCATAATGGGCATCGTGCGCGCTGATCCGCAGGCGTATCAGGCTGGTGGGTTCCGGCATGGCGATTTCCTCAGGCTGCATTTCTCTTGCTCCATTCGTGGATGGCGAACGACGCGACGTCTTCGGCATAGGTCCTGGTGCCAAAGCCGGCGTCGTAACCGAGTTCCTTGGCCAGCTCGTGACTGATCCGCGGGCCGCCGACGATCAGGATCACCTGGTCACGCAAACCTTCGGCTTCGAGCAGATCGGCGAGCCTGGTCAGGTTGTCGAGGTGGATGTTCTTCTGGGTCACGACTTGCGACACCAGAATGACGTCGGCCTGTTCTTCGATGGCCCTGGTGACCAGATCTTCCGAATCGACCTGCGCGCCGAGGTTGATGGCGCGCATGTGGTGATAGCTCTCGAGGCCCTTGTGGCCGTTGTAGCCCTTCATGTTCATGATCGCATCAATGCCGACGGTATGGGCATCGGTTTCGATGCAGGCACCGATGACCACCATCTTGCGGCCCATCTTGTCGGCGATCAGACGGTCGATGCGATCCTTGTCGAGGGTCTCGAACTCGGGCCGGGAGACGGTGATTGTCGACAGGTCGAGCTGATGCGTGCACTGGCCATAGACGATGAAGAGGCTGAAGTCCGGACCCATCGCCTCCGCGTGCGCCACCGCGGGATTTTCGAGGCCCATCATCAGGGCCAGTTGCCTGGCGCCTTCCCTGGCGGCGTCGTCGAGGGCGACCGGCAGCGTGAAGGAGAGTTGGACGCGGCCGTCGTTGAGGGTATCGCCATAGGGCTTGACCAGTCGTTGGGCCATCTCAGTGCCCTCCTTCAAACATCAGATGCGGGAATGGGTTGAAGTAGTCGCCGGACTTGGCGATCACGCCATCGAGACCCTTGCCGCCGTCCGGCTGGCGCGAGATATCGGCAAAGATGCCCTTGCCGATGGCTGCCGGCAGGCCGATGCCTTCGATCTGCGCCAGAAGCTGCTCGGTCTCGGTGAGCACGGCCTGCGCACGACGCTCGATCTGACCGCCGCGCTTGAACTCGATTTCGGCGTGCAGATCGCGCATGCTGTTGAAGACGTACCTGGCGTTCTGGATCGCCAGGAAACGGTCCTGGATGAACGGTGTGTGGATCGCTTCGGTCATCATCCCGAGCAGGTGGATGTCCTGCTGCGTCACCGTGCTGACGACGTTGAACAGCGCGTCCTGGACGTGGCCCCTGAAAATGTTGCCGGTCATGTGTTTGGTCGGCGGCATGTACTTGAGCGACGCGTCGGGGAACACCTGACGGACCAGCTGCGCATGGGCAATTTCCCAGAGGAAACCGTTCTCCATCCCGGGATCGATCTCGAAGGCGTGACCCAGCCCCATCTGCTCCGGCTTGAGGCCCGACAGACAGGCAAACTGCTCGTTGATCAGTTGCGAGGCGAGCACGGTATGCGCCGCTTCGCGGGCGTCGGCGGTGGTCAGGTAGTTGTCTTCACCGGTGTTGATGATGATCCCGGCGTAGGCGTTGACCATCCGCGAGAAGAACTGGTCGATGAACGTCCGCTGCATGTTGATGTCGCGGAAGATGATCCCGTACATCGAATCGTTGAGCATCATGTCGAGCCGTTCGATCGCGCCCATGACAGCGATCTCCGGCATGCACAGACCCGAACAGTAGTTGGTCAGGCGAATGTAGCGACCAACGCTGGCACCCGCCTCGTCGAGCGCCGAGCGCATCAGGCGGAAGTTTTCCTGGGTGGCGTAGGTGCCGCCGAACCCTTCGCTGGTCGCGCCGTAGGGCACATAGTCGAGCAGGCTCTGGCCGGTCGAGCGGATCACGGCGATGATGTCGGCGCCCTGTTCGACAGCGGCGCGCGCTTGCAGCACGTCTTCGTGGATGTTGCCGGTGGCGACGATCAGGTAAAGCCACGGCCTACGGCTTTCGCCGACCGATTCGATTTCGCGATCCCGGTGTGCGCGCTGCCGGGCGATGTGATCGCACATCTTGCGCGCTTCGGCGGTGGTGGCCGCGCGCAGCGCCGCTTCATCCTGTTCATCCTGGCAGCGTCCGATCGTCAGCGTGCCGGCGGCGACCGCTTCGGCGACCTGCTGCGCCGTCCAGCCGCGTTCGATCATCGCGCCGACAACGCTCGTCGCGGCACCGTGTTGCAGCAGATCGTGCTCCTGCAAATGGCTGACCAGCCGGTTGGGGAGCGGCACCATGTTTTCATCGACGCCATCGACGCCGAGCAGACGAACGGTGGCGCGCTCGACGGTGGTGGTCGTGAACGGCTTCGTTTGCTCGAAGACACGGCGAGCGATGCGCCGTGCCGAGTCCCGGGCGCGGTCGATTTGTTCCTGGTCGAGATGCAGACGCGTCATCAACAGACTCCTGTTTTGGTAGGTGCTCGTTCGAGAATCACGTCGGCGACCTGATGTTCGGGAAACGCCAGACGGGCTGCGCCGAGAAGCTCTTCGGCGACGAGATGGCCGCCATGCGGCGAGCAGGGATTCACGGTGATGCCGGCAATGGTGATGCGCCGAGATGCCAGCAGGCTGCCGCCCTGGTTGCGGAAACGCGTGATATCGGCGTGTTCGATGAACAGCTTGGTGCCGTCGGCAACGACCAGCGTCAGCCCGGGGTGCCTTGCGAGGAGCGCGTCGATGATCAGCCAGAGCGCCCTGCCGACGGCGCCGCTGACGGCAATCGTGGCGACTTCCCGGCCGGCAAAGGCGAGCAACGCCGGTCCGGCGTTTAGCGTCGCGATGTCGGCGCGAAACAGCGGCCTGCCGGCGCGATCCCAGATGCCGACGCCCCGGTGCCCGAAAACGGCAGCGCAGCGCGCCAGAATCTCCGGACCAGCCTGGGGGATGTCCAGAATGGCCAGCCGGTCGCGGGTCTTGCGGATGACATCCGGAACGCCGCCGCCGAGGGCCGCACCGGTGGCCAGAATCATTCCCTCGGCGATCGCTGGCGAAGCGTGCTGGCTACGACCAAGGGCTCCGTCAAGGACGATCAGTGCGCAACCGCACTGCCTCAATTGCGCGAGCACTTCTTGCTGATCGGAACCGCGCGACGCGCCGGCGACTTCCATCGCGCCGTGCTCCAGCGCCCGGACGATGACGATCTCGCCCATCGGGCTGGCCAATCCCGTGCCGGCGAGCAGTTTCCATCGCGCCTTGGCGCGCGGCAGCGTGTGGCGGGCGGTGGCGACGATGCTACCCGGCCAGACCAGCACCGGCGGTTTCGGGATGGAGAAGACCTGATCGCGTTCTTCTCCGTCGCGCCCGATCGAGGTCACGCCAGTGGCCACGCCATCCCTTGCAGCGCAGACCAGGAGATGATTCAAGGCCACCGTCTTGCCGGTGTTCTTGGTCATCCCGACGACCGCCAGCGTCGTCAGACGACGTTGGCGAATCCGGTGCCAGAGGGCGCTGCCGCTCGTGGCTGCCTGCCGGTTCACGTGAAAAGCCTGTTCGCCCATGCGACGGTCAGACGTACCACGCTTCGAACAGCTGCCGCAGCTTCGGACTTTCGCGCAGCAGGGCCAGGGCGAAGAGCGCATGGTCCCTGGCGTAGCCGTTGCCGACGATCATGTCGACGTCCTTGCCGACGCCCTCGGCACCGAGTGCGGCGGCGGTAAAACTCGTCGCCATCGAGAAGAAGTAGACCTTGCCGCGGTCGCGGGCGGCCAGAATGCTGCCCATTTCGGTGTTCTGGATGTTGACACAGTTGATCACCACGTCGGCCATGCGGCCAGCGGTCACCCTGGCGATGGCGTCCATCATCGCCACCGCATCGGTGGCATCGACCTGCAGCGCGTGATCGACCCAGCCGAGTTTGCGCATCCGCTCGCAGTCCCTGGCAAACGGCGACACGCCGATCACGCGACCCGCCGGGCCGGCGCGCTTGCGTGCTTCGTAAACGCAAAGCGTGCCCGACTTGCCGCCACCGCCAACGACCACCACGGTGTCGCCGGGACGGACCAGGCGCGCGGTCTGCGCCGGCGCGCCGGCGACGTCGAGGATCGCCAGGGCGACCTTCTCGGGAATGTCGCCAGGCAGCTTGGCGTACAGGCCAGTTTCAAACAGGATCGCCTGCGCTTCGACCTCGATCTGGTCCCTGTCGAGGTGAACCTCCTTGATCGTCGTGATTTGCAGCGGCGTGAGCGATAGCGACACCAGCGTGGCGATCCTGTCGCCCACCCTGAGGTCGACCTTGTCGGTCAGTGCCGGGCCAATCTCGGCGACCCGCCCGATCAGCATGCCGCCCGATCCGGTAACCGGATTGTGGTGTTTGCCACGCCGTTCAACGATGCCACGAACGATGCTGGCGATGCTGGCGCGGTCGTCGGCCGCTTCGCGTTTGATCTGGGTGAAGCTGGCCGCGTCGATGTTCAGCACCGCCACGTCAATGAGGATTTCGTTGTCGTAAAGCGCCATCGAGTTGTCGATCTTCCACGCGCCTTGCGGGAGAACACCGAGCGGTTCGAGCACGCGGTGCGTGCCATAGGGAGAGCCGTGTTGCATGGTAGTAAACCTGGTCAGACCTCACGAAGGGGAGTCGCCAGACACCGGGCGCAGCGCTGCGCCCGGTGTCTGGCGGCGATCAGTTGCTGTGCGTCGGTAGCGCGTAGTCGCGGCCCAGCCCCGGCATCTCGACGGTCTTGCCGGCGTAGTTGCGGCACCTCACCGTCGTTCCCGATCCGTCCAGCAGGTCTTCTTCCCTGACGTAGCTCGGGATGATCGGCAGCTTGCCGAGGCCACCAAGACCATCAACGATGAAGGTCGGGACCGCCGGACCGCTGATCCAGCCACGCAGGCCTTCGTACAGTTGCAGCATCCGGTGATACGGAACGATAAAGTGGTGGGCGCCTTCGACCATGTCGGTCGAGTAAACGTAGTAGGGACGAATACCCATTTCAATGGCTTGCAGGAAGAGTTCGCGCATCACTTCGACATCGTCGTTGACGCCTTTCAGACAAACCGTTTGCAGACCCATCATGATGCCGGCCTTCTGCAGCATCTTGACCCGCTCGCGGAGCAGCGGCGTGATTTCCTTGGGGTGGTTGATGTGCGTATTGACCATCTGCAAGCGGTTCCTTTCGAGCACCGCACAGAGTTCGGGTGTGATCCGGGTAGGCAGTTGAACGACCATCCGCGAGCCCATGCGCAGGAAGCGGACGTGTGGCGCGCGCCGGCGGATTTCGCCGAGGATGTAGTCGAGTCGTTCGTCGGTAAAGGTCAGCGGATCGCCACCCGAGAGCAGCACGTCCTGAATCTGGGTGTTGGCGGCGATGTAGTCGATCGAACGCTCGATCTCGTCCTTGTGCACGGAACCGGCCGGTTGCGAGACCATGCGCTTGCGGGTGCAGAAGCGGCACAGCGTGGCACAGGTGTTGGAAACGAGGAACAGGACGCGGCGCGGATAGCGATGCACGATACTGGTGCCGGGGACGGTGTCGCCCTCTTCTCCCAGCTGATCCAGCATGGTGGCGAAGCCGGGCCTGGTCTCTTCGGCAAAGGTCGGCAGGTATTGCAGACGGATCGGGCACTTCGGGTCATCGCGATCCATCAGCTGCGCCACGTACGGCGTGATCGATACGGCGAACTTGCCATACACCGTCTGATCGACGTCCTCGACGTGGTTGAGGACCCCGTTGAGGTCACAGTGATGGGTGTAACGACGGGCAAACTGCTTCTGCCACGATTCTGCGGACGGATCGTAGGCGTCCAGGGCTTCGCGGGTCAGCAACTTGTTCTGGATGTTGAATTCGACGGTCTGGAGCATGCGATTTCCTCCCCGGTGCGATTGATTGAATTTCGATCAAGGCGACGACAGAGGCGCAGTTTAGGGACCGGTCGAGCCGGCGGAAACAGGCATTCCGCCTGAAATGCCGTGCGAAAATCAGTCATACTGACCGATCTGGCGACAATGTGAAGGAAAGCGCATGGCGAGGACCCTGGACCATCTCGATCGGCAGCTGATTGAACTGCTCAAGGTCAATGCCCGCCTGCCGGTCGTCACGCTGGCCAGGTCGCTGGGTTGTGCCCGAAGCACCGTGCAGCTGCGCCTGAAAGCGCTGGAGGACAGCGGGGTCATTTCGGGTTACACGGTGAGCCTCAAGGCCCGGCGGCACGATTCGAGCATCCGGGCGATGGTCTTGATATCGAGCGATTCCAAGACCGAATTCGACGTCATCAAGGGGCTGATCCGGCGGCACGAGATCGTCAAACTCTATTCGATCAGCGGCCGCTACGATTTGTGCGCGATCCTGACCACCGAGTCGACCCAGGAGCTCGATGCCGTCATCGACAAGATTCGCGCCATCAAGGGGGTGGTCGATACCTTTTCCACGATCGTCCTGTCGACCAAGCTGGATCGTCCGGAGTGAGGGCTGACCCAGGCCAGTGCTGCTCTTCTGGCCGACGCCGCACGGCCGACGTTGGCCGGCCCCCTCTGCCACCGGCTGGCTTGACCGCTGTTCGGCACGCTGAAGACGGGCACCGCCAGACGCGACGGTGTTCAGATCCGCGCCAGGTACTCGGACATCCTGGCGCGTTGTCGCGCATCGGGCAGCCGGCCGTGGCCGGCCGCGAGGTTGTCTTCCAGGTGCTGCAGCTTGCTCGTCGCCGGGATGGCACAGCTTACCGCCGGCTGGGCGAGGATGAACTTGAGAAAGAACTGGGCCCAGCTGACGCAGTCGAATTCCACCGCCCATTCAGGCAGCGGCTGGCCGCGCACGCGCGCGAACAACGACGCCTTGGCGAAAGGCCGGTTGATGATCACCGCGATCCCCAGTTCCTGCGCCAGCGGCAGCAGGCGCGCTTCGGCGTCGCGTTCGGCCATGCTGTAGTTGATCTGGACGAAATCCGGCTTTTCGGCGCGCAGCACCGCTTCGACTTCGCGATAGGCGCCTTCGTGGTAGTGCGTCACGCCGAGATAGCGAATTCGTCCTTGCTGCTTCCATTCGCGCAGCGTCGGCAGTTGCAGCTGCCAGTCGAGCAGGTTATGGACCTGCATCAGATCGATCTGGCGGGTCCGCAAGCGGGTCAGCGACGTCTCCATCTGCCGGATGCCATCAGCGCGTCCGCTGGTCCAGACCTTGGTGGCGAGGAACAGCCGGTTGCGCAATCCGAGTTTCGCCGACAGATCGCCGACCACCGATTCGGAGCGTCCGTACATCGGCGAGCTGTCGACCACCTGCCCGCCGCGCGCGACGAAGCGCGCCAGCACCTGCTCCAGCGCCGGGTCGGCTGAATCGGCGACGTCGAAACTCTGGTAGGTGCCAAGCCCGACGGCGGCAATCAGCTCCCCCGACGAGGGGATACGGCGCCTGAGCATGCCGCTGTCAGCCGTGCCGGATGCCGTGCCGGATTTCGTCTCGGCTGCCGCACCCAAGCCGCCCCCGGCCAGCGCCAGCCCGGCGGCGGCAAGCGCTTTCAGCGCGGCGCGCCGCCCATCAACAGCCGACCCGCTATCGCCTGCCTGCATCACGCTCTCCTTTCATTTCAGCGCCGACGTCGCCGCCAGTGCGCCCTGCCCCGCTTGCTCAATAGAGCCTGCGCCCGCTGTCGCGTCTACCTGCTGCCGGTAACGCCTGCCAAGCCGCAGCCCCAGCCAGCCGAGCGCCAGGGCCCCGGGAATCGCCGCCAGCGCGACGCCCGAGGTGCTCAGTCCGGCCGCCGCGTACAACCAGCCGCCAAGGGCGTCGCCAGCTCTTGACACCAGGGTATCGAGAACGTTCTTGGCTTTGTAGCGCGCTTCGCGATCGACGGCCGTGAACAACGCCTCGCGTGCCGGGCGCATCAGGCCATGGCCGCCGGCCCGCGAAATGACCTGGGTGATCAGCACCACGGTCAGCACCGGAATCGCCGCCAGCACCGCCAGCGGAACCGCCAGCAGTAGCGGCACCGCCGCCAGCGTGATGCCGAGGCCCAGCCTGTGCATCAGACGGCCGGCGACCATCGCCTGCAGCCCGAGCGCCAGCAGGTTCACCGCCAGATCGATCACGGCAAAGAGCTGGGTGCGCGTCTCGGTGGTCAGGGCGGCCGCCTTGACCAGCCGCGCCTGCTCGAAATACACCAAGGTGCCAACGACGCTTTGCAAGACGATCACCAGCGCGATCATCAGCAGGTAAGGCGAAGCGGCAACCTCCGCCAGCCCGGCCAGGATGTTGCCACCGAGCGGCCGGCCCACCTCGGGCCGGGAATGGCCACTCACCACCCGCAGGATGCACAGCAGCGACAGCATCATCAAGGCGGCCGACACCAGCAGCAGGCCATGCACGCCGACCGCGTGCACCGCGAAGGCGGTGATCAGCGGGCCAACCAGCGCACCGCTGCTGCCGCCGGCGGCGATCATCCCGAACAGGCGACGCGCCTGCGCGTGCGCGAAGCTGTCGGCCATCGCAGTCCAGAACAGCGAAACGACGACGAGGTTGAAGACGCTGACCCAGACAAAGAGCGCCAGCGCCGCCGCGGGCGAAGCGCCACCGGCGATCCAGGCCTGAAATCCTGCCAGCACCAGCGCCGTGATGCCGAAGACCGTCGCCAGCAGCGCGCGCCTTGGCAGCCGCGCCGCCGCCCAGCCATAGAGCGGGACGATCGCCAGCATCCCGGCCAGGGTCAGGGAGAACGCCCACTGCAGCTTCTCCGGACCGATCTGGACGCCCATCTCCTCGCGCACCGGTCGCAGCACGTAATACCCGGCAAGCAGCAGGAAGAAGCCGGAAAAGGACCACCACAGCGCTCGCCCCTCGCCCGGGCGGCAATCGACCAGCCGCGCCCAGCGCGCGGCCGACGCCGCCGGTGCGGTCACCGGCTGCCCGGCTCGGCCCGCCCAGGCGTTGCCAGCACGATGTCGAAGCGGGCGAGCAGATTGCCGCCGCCCGCCGGTTGCTCGAACGGGACGATCAGCGCTGCCCGCGCCAGCGGGTCACGGACGCTCTGGAGCAGTCCGTCGCCAGCGTTCTCGGCCGCCCCGGCGACGTACATCTGGGTGATCAGCGGCGGCTGGCCGGCGACCGTGATCGCGAAATGGACATGCGGCGCGCGGCCGGGGTACGCCACGGGCTTGATGGTGCGAAAGCGGTAGCCGCCGTCGCTGCCGGTCACGAAGCGCCCGTAGCACTGGAAGTTGGGGTCCAGAGGGCGCTCACCGCGATCGCCGGGATGGTGGTAGCGGCCAAAGGCGTTGCACTGCCAGATTTCGACCCGGGCAGCGGCCAGCGGCTGACCGGTCTCGTCGACGATGCGGCCATGCAGGTTGCAGATCTCGCCGCGCGCGATGCCACTCTGCCCGGCGACGCTGACCAGATCGTTGTCATCGTCGAGCGGCAGTTGCTGCGGATAGAACGGCCCCAGCGCCTGCGGCGGGGTGCGCAACAGCCCCGCCCAGGCGGGCACGGCAAGCGTGAGTCCGGTGACCGAGGCGGTGGTCAGCAGGATGCGGCGGCGGGCAGAATGCGACATGCGGTTCTCCAGGGCTTCGGCCTTTCGACCGGGTCCGCCGCGCATGATTCCGTTGGCAACGCCGGCAAACGCCCCGGCATCCGGTCGGTTGCCGGATTGTCTCCGAAAATCAACGATTGACGGCGCCTGCTGGGAGCAAATATAGTGCCACTGGTGCCATTGCCTGTCGCGTACCCGACCACCGTTCCGCTCGCTGCGTGGACCGAATCGTGCTGCCGAGCCAATCGGAGGTGTTCATGAAATTTTCCATCAGCGCTGCGATCCCTCGCCTGAACGGGGTCTTCACCGGTGCGCACTGTTTCTCCAGGCTGGTGATGTTCGCGGCCCTCGCCAGCACGCTCGGCGCCACCCCGGCAAGAGCGGCTTTTCTGTACGTCTCCGGCAACAACGCGGGTCCCACCGGACCGATCCAGCAGTGGGCGGTGGGCCTTCCGGCCGCTCCTTTTCCCGCCGCTCCCGATGTGCAATTCGTCCCCGACGCGGCGTTCGTACCTGGGGCCAATGGCCGGGCCTTGGCTGCTGACCAGTTCTTCCTCTACTACTCGGAACTGAGTAGTGGTTTCGGGCCCAGCGACGGGATCCACGTGATCAGCGTTTCGGATCCGATGAAACACGACGTCAGGGTCTTTGCGAACCCGAATCCCGGCTGGGGGATCCAGGATCTCGACGTCTTCGATCTGTTCGGCGACCCGTATAGCGTGAACGCATCACTCTACGCGCTGACCGGATACCCGTCCGGCGCGCCAACAGTGTTCCGGCTCTCGCGCTTCGACGGACACGTGATCGGCCTGCCGGTGGTCCTGCAAGCCCCTGCCGCACCGGATTCGGATGGCTTTACGGTGCTGCCGAATGGCAATTTCCTGGTCAATACCGGCGACGCGTCGCCTACTTACCAGGAATTCGATTCCATCACCGGCGCGGCTGTGGGCCAGGGCTTCACCGTTCCCTGCGGACAGGCGACCGGAGTCGACGCCGGCCCGACCACCCTGGTCATTCAGTGCGACTTCAACTCCTTCCTGATCACCGACTTCAGCGGCAACGTTCTCGACAAGGTGCTGGTTACGGGCAACCACATCGAAGACATCGAAGGAATCTTCGGTCCGCCGCTGCCCGAACCGGCCAGTCTGGGCCTGCTCGGCCTCGGCCTGGCCGCGCTCGGCCTGGTTCGGCGCCGAGCAGGTCGCCTGCAAGCCGCTGTCGAGATCGAGATGATGCGGGATCCGCAAGACCAGCCGCGTGGCCGATCCCGTGCCCGCGGTGAAGTCGAGGACGGAAAGTGACATCGCACAGCACACCGCGCGCGGTGTCATTGCTTATTTCACGGGCAGGAAGGGTCGTCGCCCGAATGCTGTAGGCGAGCCCTGCCTTTTCGCCAGTGGCCGCGGTCGACTTGGCAAACCGGCGCGCCAACGGATATGCTGCCCTGGTACGCCCCCGCCTTTCGCGCGTCTCCCGGCAAGACCAAATCGGTCCGGCCTTGCGGGTTTTCTCGTGAATTCTTCCTTCATTCGTCTGCGAGGATGCTTGATGAACTCAAAATACTCCCGATCCTGTGCGCTGCTGACGGCACTGATGCTCGCCTGGTCACCGACCATGGCGCAGCAAGCGCAAACCACTTCGGCGCCGGAAGCCGCAGCAGCTCAGCCCGGAACGAAGACCTTCGCGCAGCAGGATTTGGATCGGCTGCTGGCTCCGATCGCGCTGTACCCGGACGCCTTGCTGGCGCAGATTCTGATGGCCTCCACCTACCCCCTGGAAGTGGTCGAAGCGGCGCGCTGGGCCAAGGCCAATCCCAAGGTCACCGGCAGCGCGCTCGAGAACGCGATGACCAGGCAGTCGTGGGATCCGGCGGTCAAGGCGCTGACTTCGGTACCACAAGTGCTGACCCAGATGAGCGACAACCTGAGCTGGACGCAAGGCCTGGGCGACGCTTTCCTGGCGCAGCAGCAAGACGTAATGAATACCGTCCAGGCGCTGCGCGCCAAGGCGGATGCCACCGGCAATCTCAAGACCACGCCACAGCAGGTCGTCAAGACCGAGACGCAGGGCAGCCAGACGATTTACGTCGTCGAGTCACCGAAGCCGGACGTGGTTTATGTGCCGACCTACAACCCAAGCGTCGTCTACGGCACCTGGTGGTATCCGACGCCGCCCTACTACATGTACCCGCCTGCCTACGTCTATCCGCCGGGACTGGTGTTTGCCACTGGCCTCCTCGTCGGTGCCGCGATCTGGGGTTCCTGCAACTGGGGCTGGGGGCGCAGCAGCGTCAACGTCAACGTGAACCGCTACAACTCGTTCAACCGGACCAATATCAGCAACAGCAACTGGCATCACAACGTCCAGCATCGCGGAGGCGTTGCCTACAAGGATCAGAATGTGGCCCGCCAGTACAACCGCGGAGGCAATGCCTCCGCCACCCAGGCACGGGAAAATTTCCGCGGCCGCGCGGAAACCGGACGCTCGGAACTCAAAGGAATGGATCGCAGCGAGTTGAACAATCGCGTACAGAACGCGGACCGCAGCGCGGGTGCTGCCACACGCGACAGGGCCGACGGCGCCGGTGGTAGCAGGGCGGAAGCAAGCGATCGTATGGAAGGCGCTGGGCGGGCAACGGCAAGCAACCGTATGGAAGGCGGCGGCGGACAGTCGGGAGCCGGCAACCGCTTTGACAGCGGTGGCGCGAATGCCGCCGCCGGCAAGCGCATGGACAACAACGCGCTCAGCAATGCGAGCAGTCGAGCCGGCGGCAGCGGCGGCGGCTTCTCGGGCATCGGGAACGCCGGCCAGACGCATGCGGCAAGCCAGCGCGGCAGTGCCAGCCGCGCCGAGATGGGCAGCCGCGGCGGCGGGCATCGCGGAGGTGGTGGAGGTGGTCGCGGTGGCGGCGGCGGTGGTGGCGGTCGCCGGTAATCAGCACTGCTCATCCATTTCTGCGGAGAACACGACGATGAAACTCATGCACTCGATCAAGACCTTGGCCGTCGCCCTGTTGTTGGCGATCAATACTCCGGCCCCGAGCGTCGCCGCGCAGCCTGCGCCGACGGCGCACAAGGCCGTTCAGAAGTCCTTCGCCACCCCCGAAGATGCCGCGACGGCGCTGGCCGAAGCAGTGCGCGCCGAGGACAGGAATGCGCTGCTGGCGGTTGTCGGCCCGACCTCGGGCAGCTGGCTGTTCAGCGGCGACGCGGTCGCCGACCGTGCTGACTGGAAGCGATTCCTGGCCGCCTACGATGACAAGCACAGCATCACCGAAGCCACTGCTGACAAGGCATTGCTGGCCGTCGGCGCGAGTGATTGGCCTTTTCCGGCACCGCTAGTGCGCAAGGCAGACGGATGGGTTTTCGACGCCGAGGCCGGCAAAGAAGAAATCACCAACCGGCGTGTCGGCCAGAACGAACTGGACACCATCCAGACGCTGCTGGCGATTGTCGATGCTCAGCGCGAGTACGCCGCGGGCGATCTGGACGGCAACGGCTACAACGACTACGCCAGCCGCTTTATCTCGAGCAAGGGCAAGAAGGATGGCTTGTTCTGGCCGGTTCAGGGAGACGAGCCACCAAGCCCGCTGGGTCCGCTGGTCGGCCAGGCGACGCGGGCGGGATACGCGAAAGTGAAAGGTGATCGGCCGGAGCCTTACCACGGCTATTACTACCGCATGCTGACCGCCGAGGGCAAGAGCGGCCCCGGTGGTGCCTACAGCTACCTGGTCAATGACAAAATGATCGGTGGCTTCGCGGTGGTCGCGTATCCGGCGAAGTACGGTGTATCGGGAGTGATGACCTTCATGGTCAACCACGATGGCGTCGTGTACCAGACCGACCTGGGCAAGAATACCGCCGCGGCGGCGCTGAAGATGCGCAGTTTCAACCCGGATTCAAACTGGACGATGGTGCACTGACCCGCAGCGTCCGTGTTTGGCAGGAGGCGCCAATCGCGGCGCCCCGGCCGCCTCCCTGGATCCTTCGCTCCTGAAGCCTGCCGCTCGGCTCAGCGCGCCGCGACGCGCTCGAACAAGGCGATCGACTCGACGTGCGAAGTATTGGGGAACATGTTGACCACCCCGGCACCGGCCAGACGGTAGCCCTTCTGGCTGACCAGGATGGACGCGTCACGCGCCAGGCTTGGCGGGCTGCACGAGATGTACACGATGCGCCGCGGGGCATCGGCGGCCAGCGCCTTGACCAGTTGCAGCGCGCCATCGCGCGGCGGATCGATGAGCATCTTGTCGAGCTTGCCGAAAGCGCTAACGGTCTCCGCCGTCGCTTCGAACAGATTGGCGACACGATACTCGGCGAGATCGCCGAGGCCGTTCGCCGCAGCGTTTTCGGCGGCGCGGCTGACCAGCTCGGCACTGCCCTCGACGCCCAGGACGCGGGCGCCACAACGGGCAATCGGCAAGCTGAAGTTGCCCAGACCACAGAACATGTCGCCGACGCGCTCACCCGGCCGCGGCTCCAGCAGCGACATCGCGCGGCGAACCAGCACGCGATTGATCGAATGATTGACCTGCGTGAACTCGGTCGGCGAGAAGAAGTGTTCGACGTCGAAGTCGGGGAGGAGGTAAGACAGCCGCGGTCCGGTCAGCGGATGGAAGCGGTAAGCCGTTGCCGGGCCCTTCGGCTGCAGGTAGAAGACAACGCCATGGCGGTCGGCAAAGTCGCGCAGAAGGACTTCGTCTTCCGCCTCGGGTAACTCCAGGACGCGCAGAACCAGCGCCGTCAGCCGCTCGCCGACCGCCACTTCGATCTGCGGCAGGCGGTCACGGATCGACAGCCGACCGATCAGTTCGCGCAGCGGCAGCAACAGCGACGAAAGATGCGGCGGCAGGATTTCGCACTGCCGCATGTCGGCGACGAAGCTGCTCTTCCGCTCATGGAAGCCGACCAGCACGCCGCCCTTCTTCGGAACGAAGCGGACCGACAGACGTGCGCGATAGCGGTAGGCCCATGCCTGACCATGAATCGGCGCGTAGAGCTGCCCGGCCCTGAGCTCGCCGAGGTGCCACAGATGGTCTTCGAACAGCCGCTGCTTGGCGGCAACCTGCGCCACGGGGTCGAAATGCTGCATGCTGCAGCCGCCGCAAACACCAAAGTGCGGACAAGGTGGCGACACGCGATCCGAAGACTCCTCAAGGACGCGCAGCGTTCGCGCCTGCTCATAGGAGGGCTTTCGGCGGTAAACAGCGTATTCGACGCGCTCGCCGGGCAAAGCCCCGTCGACGAAAATCGTCTTGCCGTCGAGCGTGGTCACCCCACGCCCTTCGTGGTCCAGCGATGCAATGATTCCAGTGGGCATTCGATGCTTCCGCAGAAAGGATCGGCGATTGATTCTATCCCGAATGCCGATCCGCTCGCCTGCCGATGCGCAGGCGAGAGCGGCCGCCCAGCCGGTCGTGGCGGGGAAGAGCGGCTGACGGGAACCGACAATGGCGGTCTTGCCTGCCCCGGGCCAAGCCTGCTATCGTCGCCAGAAACCTTGCGGAGATCTCCTGATGAGCAGTCGCCTGATCACCACCTGGACCGAATACGACGGCGCCGTCGAGGAAATCCTTGCGCTGTCGGCGAGCACGCTGCAGATCTTCGACGAGGACCTGTCGACACTCAAGCTCGAACGACCCGAGCGGATCGAGGCGCTGCGTCGCCAGCTGAGCGCGCGGCAGGACAACACGCGGATCACGATCATCGTCCAGAAACCGGATTTCGTCCGGCAATACAGCCCGCAGTTGATGAACTTGCTGGCTGTCTACGCGCCATCGCTGACAATCATCCAATCGCCAGCTCATCTCGACACGCTCAAGGACTCCTTGCTGATCGCCGACGGCCGACACGCGCTGGTCCGCTTTCACCGGGATCATGCGCGATCCAGAGCGATCGTCGGTGACGAGCAGGAGTGCGCGCCCTATCAGCTGCGCTTCGACGAGATTCTCGGCGAAGGCGGCGACCCGCTGAGCGCGACAACGCTCGGACTGTAAGCCCTTACGCGGGATCAGCGAGCCGCTCGTATACCTGCGGCGGCGTTCGGCCTGGTTCGGCGGCTGCCGGATGCGGTGGAGCAGAAGCCGCCGGCGAGCCCGCGCTTTCGGCTAAACTTGCCGCCTTCGTCACGGAGCCGTCGTCTTGAGCCGCTCGCAGGCCAATCTCCTGTTGCTCGCCGTCGCACTGATCTGGGGTTCGGCGTTTGTCGCCCAGGCCGAAGGGATGGCTGGTGTCGGACCGCTGACCTTCACCGGCATCCGCTTCCTGCTTGGGACCGCGGTCGTCGCCCCGCTCGCCTGGCGCGAGTGGCGGCTGCTGTCGTCGCGTGACGCCCAACCGCTGCCGCGCGACGCCCCCGGCATCGCTGCGCTTGGCGTTCTGTTGATGCTCGGCGCAGCGTTTCAGCAGATCGGCATCACCAGCACGACGGTAACCAACGCCGGCTTCCTCACCGCGCTTTACGTGCCGCTGGTGCCGCTCCTTGCATGGCTGATTCTCAGGCATCCCGCGCACTGGTCGGTGTGGCCAACATCGCTCGGCTGCCTGGCGGGGACCTGGTTGCTGTCGGGCGCCAACGGTTTCGATCCCGTGGCCGGCGACCTGTGGGTGATGGCCGGGAGCGTCTTCTGGGCCTTGCATGTGATCTTTGTCGGACGGATTGCCGAACGCCTGCGCGCGCCATTCCTGGTCGCCTGCGGGCAGTTCCTGGTCTGCGGCCTGCTCGGCCTGCTGTGGGCCGGGCTGAGCGAGGCGCTCACCCTGGCCGGGATTCGCCAGGCGGCACTGCCGATCGCCTACGCTGGCCTGGTGTCGGTGGGCATTGGTTTCACCACGCAGGTGGTCGGACAACGCTATGCGCAACCGGCCGACGCGGCGATCATCCTCTCCGCCGAAACCGTCTTCGCCGCGCTGTTCGGCTTCCTGCTGATGGGCGATCGGCTGGACGCCAACGGCATTGCCGGTTGCGCGCTGATCCTGGTGTGCATCGTCGCCGTCCAGATCGCGCCGCTGGCCGCTGCCGGCAGGCGGGCGCTGGCCCGGCGAACTCAATAGAACTTCTGCCGGGCGGACGCGATGGCCCGGTCGTCAGGCCGCGCCGGCGAAAACGTCTTCGAGACTGGCAGCGTCGAGCAACTCGAGGCCCCACATCTCGATCTGGGCAGGACTTGCCTGCGCCAGGCGCTGCGGCACCCAGGCCGGCAGCGCCCCGAAACGACGCTCCAGTTGTTTTTGCAGCAGGGTCGACTCGCCCTGTTGCAGGCCCTGTTGCAGGCCTTGCTGCCGGCCCTCACGCAGGCCATCCTCTTTCCACTGTCGGGTCCACTCTTCGACGGTTTCTGCCAGCATGGTGTCGATCTCCTGTAGTTCGTTGACTTCGGGTAGCTCCTGCCCCGGCATCAGCCGGCGCAACACAACGCGGTTGATCCAGACGACGAAGGCGCGGCGCAGGCTTGCAAATTCAGATTTCCTGATCTCGGAGGAAACCCGGTTGGCACTTTAGACGAGGGCGAAGGTCATTCTTGCCCCGGTTTCCGGATGCGGGAAATCTTGCAGGGTGAGTTCCTCGAGGAGCGCGGC
>NZ_JAPUVQ010000066.1:0-30508 GCF_029255145.1 Accumulibacter sp. | reverse complement strand
CACCCTCCTCGGCAATCTCAAGACCTCCATCAACGGGACCTACCACGCTTTCGATTTCAGAAAGTACGCCTACCGCTACCTGTCGGAGACGCAATACCGCTTCAACCGCCGCTTCGACCTCAAGGTCATCCTGCGACGCCTCATCCGTGCCGCCGCCACCACCGGCAAACGCCCCGAGGTCTGGCTCCGGTTGGCTGAAGCACAGCGCTAATCAGGTTCCACTTTGTAGGATTGCATTGCAGTTTGATGGAGAAAGCATTTCGTCCTGTCGTCGGCAGGCCGAATCCATGGCGCGACGCCGGCCAGCGCCGCACCTGATAATCAGCCATACCGCAGGCAGGCTGGGCATTGGACAAACAGAACTTGAGCATCGTCCCATCCATTTCCCGGTGCATCAGGACGTGCCAGCGATGCGCCGAAGGGGACTTGTCGTCCGATACCCAGACCCGCTGGGTGAGGCAATCGGCGAGTACCTTACCTCGACCTGGCAGTTATCGGACTTGCCGAGGCGCCCGTTCCACTGCCGCGCGACCCCCGCGGACAGCTCAGCTTTCTTGGCCAAACCACCCTCGGCGATGAGCAAGCCGCTCGCATAGCCGAAATGGACGTTGGCATCGGCGACCAGTTGCCGTCGCACCCCGCGGCGACCCCGGTTGGATTCGCTCAGCATGTGATGCAGCTGCGGGTAGCCGCTCTCGGCCGCGGTTTCGGCCATACATCCCATGTTGCCGCGCGAACTCTGGAACAGACCATACGGATACTGGCGCGCCGCGTTCGCCACCGAGCGTGTGCGGCTCTGAAAGCAGCGAAGCTACGGCGCGAAGTGGGAATCGAAGTGCGCCAGGGACAGACGCGAGCGGGTGATCTCTTACAACAATCTGCTGCTGTCGGCGCATCTCGCCGCGGAGATCGGTGGGGAGTTAGATCCGCCTCTGCGGTAAGGTGCTCGCGGCGCATTGCGGAAGAGGCCTGCGGCATTTCGCGTCCGGCGGCTGGCACGCGGCTTGTAGCCTGGGCTGAGCCCGCGAATCCTGGCATTGCCAGGGATTGCAGTCGAGGCCTTGCGAGCGAACGCTGCCGGGAGCGACTGACCGAGAGTCACTCGTCCCCGGCCAAGCATCTCCTTGGCGTTACCTGCTTACGTCCACCACCACCCGCCCGCGCACCTTGCCTTCGAGCAACTCGGCGGCGACGGCAATCGCTTCGGAGAGGCCGATTTCACGCGTGATCGCGTCCAGCCGGGCGGTTTCGAGATCGCGTGCAAGCCGCTCCCAGGCTTCCTGACGAACGGCCAGCGGCGCCATCACGCTGTCGATGCCGTAGAGCGTGACGCCGCGCAGGATGAATGGGGCCACCGTCGCCGGGAAGTCCATGCCTCCGGCCAGCCCGCAGGCCGCCACCGCGCCGCGATAGCGGGTGGTAGCGCAGGCATTGGCCAGGGTGTGGCTGCCGACGGTGTCGATCACCCCGGCCCAGCGCTCCTTGCCGATCGGCTTGCCCGGTGCGGACAGTTCGTTGCGGTCGATCACCGAACTGGCGCCGAGTTTCTTGAGGTGCTCGGCTTCGGCGGGTCGCCCGGTCGAGGCGACCGTCGTATAGCCGAGTTTTGCCAGCAGGGCGATGGCCACGCTGCCGACGCCGCCATTGGCGCCGGTCACCAGAATCTCGCCGTCCCCCGGCTTTATGCCGTGCTTCTCCAGCGCCAGGACGCAGAGCATGGCGGTGTAGCCGGCGGTACCGATGGCCATCGCCTGGCACGCAGTAAAACTCTTGGGCAGCGGCACCAGCCATTCGCCCTTCACGCGGGCGACCTCAGCCAGTCCGCCGCAGTGCGTTTCGCCGACGCCCCAGCCGTTCAGGACCACGCGGTCGCCTTCCTGCCACGCCGGGCTCGAGCTGTCGATCACGGTGCCGGCAAAATCGATTCCCGGCACCATCGGAAAGCGCCGAACGACCGGCGACTTGCCGGTAATCGCCAAACCATCCTTGTAATTGAGCGTGGACCATTCGACGCGAACGGTGACATCGCCTTCGGGCAGCACGGCATCTTCGATGCTTTGCAGCTGCGCCTGGTAGACGCCGTTTTCCTTGCTGATCAGGATTCCCTTGAACATGTGCTTCTCCTAGGTTGTAAAAAATTGGACTGCAAGACTACAATTATGCCAACACTAATCAACTCCGGGGCACTGCGGCCAGGAAGAGCTTGAAGAATGCCTGCATCGGCGCCGTCGACCTGCTCAGTCTGGCGCGCAGGATCGCTCCCTCCCAGCCGACCCAGAAGGCGTGCGCCAGTGCCGGGTAGTCGGCATCCGCCGCCAGTTCGCCAGTACCTGCTGCGTCCTGGAGGCAGGCCGCGAGGCGCTTTTCCCAGTCGACCAGGATCGCTTCGAGTCGCTGGCGCAAGAGTTCGTTGAGAACGCTGACTTCCTGGCCAAGATTGCCCACCAGGCAGCCGCGCCTGAAGTCATGCCTTTCGACTCCCCGGCAGGCGTCATCGACAAACGCCGCCAGGCGGATAAGCGGCGCCTGCTCCTGGTTCCGCAGATGCCGGTCGAGTTTGCGTGCGAAGTATTCGGCGTAGGCGTCGAGCGTCGCCACGACGAAGGCGTCCTTGCTCTCGAAGTAGTGGTAGAACGACCCCTTCGGCACATTGATCGACTTCAGGATGTCATCCAGCGCGGTCGCGCTGACGCCCTGAGTGGTCAACATTTCTAGGCCGCGCCGAATCAGCAGCGTACGAGTGTCAGCGTAATCGAGGCCGTTGCGGGCCGGGCGACCGCGCGGGCGGCGGGGAAGCGAGAGCGTTGTGAGCATGGGTCAATATATTGGACCGTTATATTAGAATTGTCAAGCGCCATCCCGGTCAAGCCCATGCCACGGTGGACAAGGCGCTTTTTCGTCGGCGAGCGCCAAAGCGTGTATAGTGCCACCCGGAACCGAGCCGCGTTTCATCCGGTCGGCAGCTCGGTTCTCTCGCGGTTGTTCCCCATTCGGCATCTGCCGATCGCCCCGAAGCATCCCATCCCAAAAGTTCCAAGCGCCTGAACCGGCTCTGTTGGCGTCATGCCACAGCAGGTCGTTCACCGGAGATTTTCCTTGACCCGATCGTTTTCCGTCCTTGGCCTGTCGGCCGAGATCACCCGCGTTGTCGCCGAACAAGGCTACAGCGAGCCAACGCCGGTACAGGCACAAGCCATACCGCTGATTCTCGAAGGTCGCGACGTCCTCGCTGGCGCGCAGACCGGCACCGGCAAGACCGCCGGTTTCACCCTGCCGCTGCTGCAGCGCCTGGCCACCATGCCTGCCCGTGCTGGCAGCGCTGCCGCACAACCGCGCCAGCGCGTGCGCGCCCTGATTCTGACACCGACCCGCGAACTCGCGGCTCAGGTCGAGGAAAGCGTCCGCACCTACGGCAAGTACATGACGCTCAAATCGACGCTGATCTATGGCGGCGTCAACATCAACCCGCAGATCGACGCGCTGCGCCGCGGCGTCGACATCCTGGTGGCGACACCCGGACGGCTGCTCGATCACCTGCAGCAGAAGACGGTCGAGCTGTCCAACATCGAGATCCTGGTGCTTGACGAAGCCGACCGGATGCTCGACATGGGCTTCATCCGCGACATCCGCCGGATCCTCGCGCTGCTGCCGGCGAAGCGCCAGAACCTGTTGTTCTCGGCTACCTTTTCCGACGAAATCCGCAAGCTGGCGGACGGTCTCCTGCATCATCCGGCGATGATCGAAGTCGCCCGTCGCAACGCCGAATCGGAACTTGTCGCCCAGCGTGTCCACCCGGTCGACAGTTGGTGCAAGCGTGACCTGCTGGTTCATCTGGTGTCTTCGGGCGACTGGCGGCAGGTGCTGGTTTTTACCCGCATGAAGAGTGGCGCCAACCGGCTGTCCGAGTATCTGTGCAAGGCCGGCATCGAGGCCACGGCGATCCACGGCAACAAGAGCCAGCCGGCACGAACCCGCGCCCTGGCCGGCTTCAAGGCTGGCACGGTGCGTGTGCTGGTGGCGACGGACATCGCTGCGCGCGGGCTGGACATCGAGGAGTTGCCGCACGTGGTGAACTTCGAACTGCCCAACGTTCCCGAGGATTACGTCCACCGCATCGGCCGCACCGGCCGTGCCGGCAGTAGCGGCGAGGCGCTGTCGCTGGTTTCGGCCGAAGAGAGGCCCTTGCTGGCGGCGATCGAGAAGCTGCTGACCCGCCGTATCTCGAGCCAGGTGGTCGAGGGCTTCGAACCCGGCAAGACGCCGGCGCCGGCGACTACGGCAACCCCGGGCGCGCCACGCGGCACCCATGACGGCAATCGGCGTGGTGGCGTCGCCGGCAGGGACGGGCGAGGCCGCAGCCAGAGCCAGCCACCGGCGGTACGCCCGAGTGCGCTGACGCCGCCGCCGGCGGCGCTCCGAGCCAAGCCGGTAGTGCCGCAAAACGCATCGCGGGGACCACAGCGCCCCAGAGCAGACGGCGGCGTGGCGACCGCGGCGCTGTTTCGCAGCCCGGCGCGACGCGGCGGCTAAGCGCGGCCGTCAAACCGTCCGGCGCGGCGCACGCTCTCACCCTTCCCAACCCATCCCTTGCAAGGTTTGAACAGGAGTCGGCTATGAATATCTTTGTAGGCAATCTCGCCACCGAGACGAGCGAAACAGAACTAACCAGTCTCTTTCAGGCCTTCGGCCAGGTTAAGTCGGTGCAGGTGATGCGGGAGTTGTTCAGCGGTGCATCAAAAGGCTTCGGCTTCGTTGAAATGCCGGGCAAAGCGCATTCTCTGGCCGCCATCTCGGCGCTTGACGGCAAGGATCTGAACGGCAAGCCGTTGCGGGTGAACGAAGCAATGGGCCGCAGCGGCGGCAGGCGCTAGGCTGGCACGGCAGCCCGCCCGGGAGCACGCGCACGCTGCCCGACCTCCGGCGGTGAAGAAGCCCGGAACCAGCGCCTGCCCCTGCGGCAGCCGGCTTGCCTACGGCGTCTGCTGTGGTCCGCTGCACGACGGTGTCGCCGCGCCAGATGCGGCGGCGCTGATGCGCTCGCGCTATAGCGCCTATGTGCTGGCCAACGAAGCCTACCTGCTGGCCACCTGGCACGCTTCGACGCGCCCGCCGCAGCTCGATCCCGATACCGCGGCCACGCCAAAATGGCTTGGACTGACGGTCCGACGCCATCTCGCGACCGGCCCGGATACGGCCAGCGTCGAATTCGCCGCGCGCTATCGCGTGCATGGGCGCGGTCATCGCCTGCACGAGTTCAGCCGCTTCGTCCGCGAGGCGGGACGCTGGTACTACGTCGACGGCGAGAATCCGGCGGCGGCAGCGAAATCTCCACGGCTGGCGACCGGACCCACGCGGCCGGCCAATGAGTGAACCCGGCGGCGGCGCGCTGACCATCCTCTTCCAGGATCAGCATCTGGTCGCCGTCGACAAGCCGGCGGGGCTGCTGGTACACCGCAGCATGCTCGACCGGCACGAGCGGCGCTTCGCGCTGCAGATGGTGCGTGATCAGATCGGCCAGCGCGTGCACGCGGTCCATCGCCTCGACAAGGGAACCTCCGGCGTCCTGCTGTTCGCGATGAGCAGCCCCGTCGCGCGCATGCTCGGCAGCATGTTCGAACAGCGACAGGTGGACAAGCGCTATCTCGCGGTGGTCCGCGGCCACCCCGCGCTCGCCGGCGACATCGACCACCCGCTGCGTCGTCTGGTGGACCTGGTCGAAAACGCCGGCGAAGCGGCGACCGGCGCGCCGGCGCAGGACGCCCGGACCCGCTACCGGCGGCTGGCGACCATCGAACTGCCGCACCGCGTCGACCGTTATCCGTCGAGCCGCTACGCGCTGCTCGAACTCGAACCGCTGAACGGACGACGCCATCAGTTGCGCCGGCACCTCAAGCACATCGCCCATCCGGTGATCGGCGACGCCACTTACGGCAAGGGTCGCCATAACCGCCTGTTCCAGACGCTATTCGACTGCCAGCGCCTGCTGCTGGCGTGCACCGAGCTGCGCCTGACGCACCCGGTCAGCGGCCAGGCACTGTGCTTGACGGCGCCGCTGGCTGGCGACTTCGCCCGCTTGCTCGCGCGCCTGGAATGGACTGCTGCCGTTCCGCCGCGATGGCTGCCGGACGGGTGGCTGGCCGGTGAAGACGGTGGCGGCAGCGATCTGCCAGCGCTTCCGGACACCTGACGCGGGTCGGGCCTGGCACCTCGGGATCTACCGCCGGCCGCCGCAGATCAGCGGTTAACACATTCCTCGACTATCGACTCGGGTGCTCGTCCGCAAGGGGTCGACACGCCGGCTTGCGGGTGCGGGCTGCCATCGTCGTCGATCTCGGCGGCGATCGTCTCCCACGCCAGCAGGCCGCTCCTGTCGAGAGTCAGGCGCAGCGCCCAGCCGGTACGCGCAGCGGGCTCGGCAAAACCGTCGAAAACGAAATTGCCCAGGCTGTAGACGATCAGCTTGCCGCGGTAATACTCGACGGTTTGCGTCACGTGCGGATGGCCGCCGACGATCAGGTCGGCACCGGCGTCGATCATCGTCCGCGCCAGTTGCCGCTGCCGCTCGCTCGGCTGCGCTTCGCGCTCCCAGCCCCAGTGCATGAACGGAATCACCAGGTCTGCTCCGGCGGCTCGCGCGGCGCGGATGTCGGCGATCACCTGGCTGTCCTCGCTCCAGGCGATTCCCGGCCAGTCAGCGCCGGCTTCAAAGGAACGTGGCTTGAATTCGTTGTACGCCAGGACGGCGATGCGCAGGCCGTGGCGAACGATCCACAGTGGCTGATGCGCCTCGTGCAGGTTCCGGCCGCCGCCAAATGTGGCGACCCCCTGGCCGGCGAGATGGTCGAGGGTTTCCAGAAATGCCGCCTGTCCGTAATCGCCGGAATGATTGTTGGCGACTGCCAGCGCGTCGAATCGGCCCTTGAGCACCGACAAGACCCTCGGGTCGGCACGAAAACTGAAGATCTTGCTGTTCAGCGCTTTGCCCTGCGTGGCGATCGGGCATTCGAGGTTGCCGATGGTGTAATCGGCGTCCTGGAGCAGCGGCGCGAAGGCCGCCAGCGGATCGCCGCCACGACTGATCAGCCGGCCTGGCCCGTCGTCGAGCATGACGTCGCCGACGAACAGCAGGCGCACCGGGTCGGCGGCGGCCGGAGTGGCCACCACCAGGCCGGCCGTCAGCGCCAGTACGACGACCAGCACGCGCCAGCAACACCAGGGGCTCATGACTCCTCCGCCCCGGCTGCCGGCGACAAACCGCACCAGTACTGCAATTCGCCGTCCCGCAGCGACTCGTAGACGTGGTTCAGACCGGTGAATCCGTAGAGCGAATTCTTCGCGGCTGGCGGCGGGTAGGGATACGTCGCCTGATGGATCGGCGTCGGTCCGTTGTCCCTGGCAGCCAGAACGTAGACTTTGATCGCCGCCAGTTCGGCCGGCTCATTCTGAAAAACGATACGGAAGAGAAAGTACGAACCAATCTCGGTCACCGGCACGGAGTACGGCGAAGCGACCGGCCGGGCCTCGACCAGCCGGCTGGCGCCACCGTAGGTGACGTGGCAGCCGACCGTCTCGGCCGGCGCTGACATGGCCAACTGCGGACAGAGCGACCCGCAAAGCAGCAGGTGGGTAGCGATCAGGCGCCGATGGGCGGGCATGGCAGCGGGCAAGAGGTGACGAGCGGCTAGTATCGGGATCTGCCGGCGGCCGGTCAAGGGTCTCGATCAACAAAGCGCCAGGGTGGCGAAGACCGCGCCGCCACTCGGCGCCAGCGACGGCCATCGATCAACAACCGTGATGCCGAACCAAATCATTGCTAAACTGGCGCGCTTCTGCGTTAGAAGCCGTGTCTCGACCAGCCGGTCCATCGCCAATGCCGCTTTCCCGTCTCGTTCGTCTCTGTTGCCTGGCCAGCGCCCTGATGCTGAGCGCTTGCGGCACGGTCGATAAACCTCCGACCGCGGATCCGTCGGCCGACGCCAGCGCCCGACAAAAGAACCCAGCGCGCGCGTTTGCCTCGTCCGCCCGGCCGGCGCCCGGTACGCCCTTCGCCGACGAGGAAGCCAAGAGGACCGTCTATTTCGGCTTTGGCGAGGCGACGATCAGCAGCGAGGCCGCCGAGATCTTGCGTCAGAACGCTCAGAAACTGAAAGATGAACCGCACCTGCTGGTGACGCTGGTTGGCCATACCGACAATCTGGGCAGCGCCGCCTACAATCTTGCGGTAGCTGACAGGCGCACCGAGGCGGTGCACGAGAAGCTGCGCTCCTTCGGCGTGCCCAGAAACCAGATCAGGCGCCTGGCGGTCGGCAGCGAGCATAGCAGCAAGGAAACATGCGACAGCGAAACCTGCCGGCAGAGCATGCGCAAGGTCGAACTGATCTACGAGCGGCGCTAAACATCGCTTCCCGGCGGTCGACCGACCGCAGTCGATCAAGCCGGAAAGCAACGCCTGCGCCGCGATCGCCACCAGACGTCGCGCCGGGCCCTACATCAACTTCAGCTTGCGCGCCGCTTCGGTGAGTTCGCCGCGAAAATCAGGATGCGCAATGCCGATCAGCGCCTGCGCTCTTTGCTTGGCGCTCTTGCCGCGTAACTGCGCAAGGCCATATTCGGTGACCACGTAGTTGACGTCGTTCTTGCTGGTCGTGACGTGCGCACCGGCGGTCAGCGCCGGCACGATCCGCGAGATGGTATCGCCCTTGGCCGTCGCCGGCAGGACGATGAACGACTTGCCGTCGCGAGAGCGGTTGGCGGCGCGGACGAAGTCGACCTGGCCGCCGGTCCCCGAATACGACTGCGGGCCGAAACTCTCCGAGCAACACTGGCCGATCAGATCGACCTGCAGCGTCGCGTTGATGGTCACCAGTTTGTCGTTGCGCGCGGCGAGGAAGGGGTCGTTGGTGTAATCGACCGGATGCATTTCGAGCATCGGATTGCGGTTCATGAAGCGGTAGAGCTGCTGCGAGCCGAGCGCGAAAGTGGCGACCATCTTGCCGGGCAGGTAAGTCTTCTTGCGATTGGTCACCGCGCCGCATTCGAGCAGCTTGAGGATGCCGTCACCGATCATTTCGGTGTGGATCCCCAGGTCGTGCTTGTGCACCAGTTGCATCACCACCGCGTCGGGAATGGCGCCATAGCCGATCTGCAGCGTCGAACCATCATCGATGATGTCGGTCACGTACTCGCCGATGGCCTCCTGGACGGGCCCGATCTGCGGCAGGCCGACCTCCAGGACCGGATCGTCGCTCTCGACGAAACCGGCAATCTGGGAGATGTGCACGTGACAGTCGCCGTTGGTGAACGGCACGTTGGGGTTGACTTCGAGAATCACCACCCGCGCCATGCTGATCGCCGCCATGGTGTAATCGGTGCCCAGGCTGATCGAGAAATAGCCGTGCTCGTCCATCGGCGAGGCCATGGTGAACACCACATCGACGCGAATCTGACGGTTGGTGATCAACGACGGCATCTCGGAGAAGTAGCTCGGCAGAAAGTCGATCCACCCTTCCTTGCCGCCGGGCCGGCTGGCGCCGCCGAAAAAGAAAGCGAGATGGCGAACGTTGTCTACCGTCTCGGGATCGAAATAGGCGTACTTGCGCAGCGGCAGAATCTGTCCCACGGTGACCCCGTGAAAACGCTGCCGCTGTTCCGACAACGCCGTCAGCAGCGTCGGTGGCTCGCCGACACCGGTCGGCACCGAGATGAAATCGCCATCCTCGACCAGCCCCATGGCGTCCTCCGCGGTCATTTTCTTGCGCTGGTAGATCCGCTGATAAATATCCGACATGCTCCCCCTCCTTGCTGTTTTTGTTGGCAAAACGCGCATCCCGGGGGCTTTGACCACCCGCGCTGCGCTGTCGCTTGGTTCGCCATGCCGGCCGCTGCGAGACAGCGACCAAGCCTGATGAATGCTACATGCTACGACGATACTGGCCGCCGACGTCGTAAAGCGCATTGGTGATCTGCCCGAGCGAGCAAACGCGAACGGCGTCGATCAGCACCGCGAAGACGTTGCCGTCGTCGATCACCGTCCGCTGCAGGCGTTCGAGCATCGCCGCCGCCGACGCGGCGTTGCGCTCGTGGAAGTCGCGCAGGCGCTTGAGCTGCGATTGTTTTTCTTCTTCGGTCGACCGTGCCAGCTCGATCTCGACCTGCGCGTCGCCTTTCGGGTTGCGGAAGGTATTGACGCCGACGATCGGGAACGATCCGTCGTGCTTCTTGTGCTCGTAGTACAGCGACTCTTCCTGAATCTTGCCGCGCTGATAACCGGTTTCCATCGCCCCGAGGACGCCCCCGCGCGACGCGATCGCTTCGAACTCCTTGAGCACCGCTTCTTCGACCAGGTCGGTCAGCTCGTCGATGATGAACGATCCCTGGTTCGGGTTCTCGTTCATCGCCAGACCCCACTCGCGGTTTATGATCAGCTGGATGGCCATCGCGCGGCGAACGGACTCTTCGGTCGGTGTAGTGATCGCTTCATCGTAAGCGTTGGTGTGCAGGGAGTTGCAGTTGTCGTAAATGGCGATCAGCGCCTGCAGCGTCGTGCGGATGTCGTTGAACGACATCTCCTGTGCGTGCAAGGAGCGCCCCGAAGTCTGGATATGGTACTTCAGCTTCTGGCTGCGTTCGTTGGCGCCGTACTTGTTCTTCATCGCCACCGCCCAGATGCGGCGGGCGACGCGGCCGATCACCGAGTACTCGGGGTCCATGCCGTTGCTGAAGAAGAACGACAGGTTCGGTGCGAAGTCGTCGATGTGCATGCCGCGCGCCAGATAAGCCTCGGCGTAGGTGAAGCCATTGGCCAGGGTGAACGCCAGCTGCGAAATCGGATTGGCGCCAGCTTCGGCGATGTGATACCCGGAGATCGACACCGAGTAGAAGTTGCCGATGTCGTTGTGGACGAAGAATTCCTGGATGTCGCCCATCATCTTGAGCGCGAATTCGGTCGAGAAGATGCAGGTGTTCTGACCCTGATCCTCCTTGAGAATGTCGGCCTGGACGGTGCCGCGAACGTTGGCCAGCACCCACTCGCGGATCTTCTGGATCTCGTCTTCGGTCGGTTCACGGCCGTTGTCGCTGCGGAACTTGTCGACCTGCTGATCGATGGCGGTATTGAAGAACATCGACAGGATGATCGGCGCCGGACCGTTGATCGTCAGCGACACCGAGGTGGTCGGCGCACACAGCTCGAAACCGTCGAAAAGCACTTTCATGTCGTCGAGGGTGGCGATAGAAACACCGGAGTTGCCGACCTTGCCGTAGATGTCCGGCCTGTCGTCCGGGTCGCAACCGTAGAGGGTGACCGAATCGAAGGCGGTCGACAGCCGCTTGGCGGGCATTCCCTCGGAGACCCTCTTGAAGCGGCGGTTGGTGCGGAAGGCGTCGCCTTCGCCGGCAAACATCCGCGTCGGATCCTCGTTCTCGCGCTTGAAGGCAAAAACACCGGCGGTGAACGGGAAGGAGCCCGGAACATTCTCGCGCATCAGGAAGCGCAGCACTTCGCCGTCGTCCTGGTAGCCGGGCAACGAGACCTTGCGAATCCGCGACCCGGACAGCGAGGTGTTGGTCAGCCGCGTGCGGATTTCCTTGTCACGGATCTTGACCACATACTCGTCTTTCGCGTAGAGCTCGACGGTCTTTGGCCACATTTCGAGCAGCTTGGTGGAGCGGGCGTCGAGCTGCCCGGCCTTCCAGGCGATCATCTCGTCGAAGTCGCCGGCGGCCTTGCCGCAGTCCACAAACAGCGCTTTCGCCGTTCGCAGCGCCTGCCGCTGACGGGCGATTCCCGCCTGCTGGCTGGTATGCGCGTGGTAGCTGCGGACGGTCTCGGCGATCTCGGCCAGGTAGCGCACGCGCTGCGCCGGAACAATCGCCCGCTGGTTCGACGATTGCCGGACGGCGGCCAGCGGCAGCTTGCCCTTCTTCAATTTCAGACCGCGGCCCTGCAGACTCGGCAGCATCGCCTGATAGAGGGCGGTCACCCCGTCGTCGTTGAAGCGCGCGGCCATGGTGCCGAAGACCGGCATTTCCTCGGTGGCCTGACCGAAAGCCTCGTGGTTGCGCTGGTACTGCTTGCGCACGTCGCGCAGCGCGTCCTCGGCGCCCTTGCGATCGAACTTGTTGATCGCCACGAAATCGGCAAAGTCCAGCATGTCGATCTTCTCGAGCTGCGACGCCGCGCCGAACTCGGGTGTCATCACGTACAGCGAAACATCGACCAGCGGTACGATCGCCGCGTTGCCCTGCCCGATGCCGGAGGTTTCGACGATCACCAGGTCGAAGCCGGCCAGCTTGCACGCGGCCAGCACCTCGGGCAGCGCAGCCGAGAGCTCGGACCCCGTTGCGCGCGTCGCCAGCGAGCGCATGTAGATGTTCGGATGCTCGATGGCGTTCATCCGGATGCGGTCGCCGAGCAGCGCGCCGCCAGTGCGCTTGCGCGACGGGTCGATGGAGATGATCGCCAGCTTGACGCTGTCGCCTTGATCGATGCGGAAGCGCCGCACCAGTTCGTCGGTCAGCGACGACTTGCCGGCACCGCCGGTGCCGGTGATCCCCAGCGTCGGGACTTTCAGCCCGGCGGCGGCGTCGATGATGCCCTTGCGCAGCGCGTCGGGGTAGACGCCGTTCTCGAGCCCGGTAATGATCTGCGCCAGTTGCCGGCGGTCGCCCGCCTTGAGCGCGCCGAGCACCGCGTCGGGATCCTTTGGCGCCAGTGCCGCGAGGTCGAAATCGGCTCTCGCCGCGACGTCGTTGATCATCCCCTGCAGGCCCATCGACTGGCCATCTTCCGGCGAGTACACCCGCGCCACGCCGTAGGCGTGCAGTTCATCGATCTCGCTCGGAACGATGACCCCGCCGCCGCCGCCGAAAACCTTGATCTGCCCGCCGCCACCAGCCTTCAGCAGGTCGATCATGTACTTGAAGAATTCGACGTGGCCGCCCTGGTACGAGGTGATCGCGATTCCTTGCACGTCCTCCTGCAGCGCCGCGTTCACGATCTCCTGCACCGAGCGGTTATGGCCAAGGTGAATGACCTCGGCACCGGTCGCCTGCAGAATCCGGCGCATGATGTTGATCGACGCATCGTGCCCGTCAAACAGCGAAGCGGCGGTGACAAAGCGCACTTTGTGCTGCGGCTTGTAGGGCAGAAGCTTCTTGGCAATGGAAAGATCGGTCATCAGGTTCGCGCTCCTCAAAAATCGGAAAGATCCCGCCTGCGGCAAACTGCGCAGGGAGGTACATCGTAGAAAGTTGTTGCCAATAAAGCTATTACCCGATACGCCGCCAACAGTGTAAATCTCGCCAACTTGAAATATCCTGTCAATACACGACCTTGCGTGAAAGCCATGCGACTCCCGGAGAAGACTGCCAGGAATGCACCCCTAGCCGCCCCGGCAACCGGCCGGGTGTCGGCACCGGCACGCGCGACGGTGGCCATCGCTTTCGTGCAGGGAATGCTGGCCGGTCTGCAGCACGCGGGGCACGATACGGCGCCGCTGCTCGAACGCGCCAACATCGCCCCGCAACTGCTCGACGACCCGGCAGCGCGGATTCCCGTCGACCGCTACGCGACGCTCTACAACCTGATCAACCATGAACTCGACGACGAAGCCTTCGGACTCTTTTCGGCGCCGATGCGCGTCGGCAGCTTCGAGTTTCTCTGTCGCAGCTGCATCACCGCGCCGACACTGGCCGAAGCCATCGCGCGCAGTGCGCGATTCCTGCGCCTGGTGCTGCCCGACCTGGCGGTCTGCCTCGAGAACCATCCCGAGCAGGCCCGCCTGTGCATCGGCGAAACGCGCCCGCTGCCGATCGGCCGGGTCTTCGCCTTCGAATGGCTGCTGCGCCTGCTGCACGGACTGCTTTCCTGGCTGGTCGGGCGCAACATCGTCTTCGATTCGGTGGTCTTCCCTTACCCGCGTCCGGTGCACGCCGATGATTATGCGCTGATCTTCACCGCGCGCTCGACCTTCGACGCCGAACTGCTAACCGCCAGCTTCGCCGCCAACCTGCTGGAGTTGCCGGTCCGCCGCGATGAAGCTGCGCTGCAGGCTTTTCTCGATGGCGCACCGGGCAAGCTGACGATGCTCTACCGGCGCGACCGCGAAACGGTCCTGCGCGTCCGCGATGCACTGCGCGATGCGCTGCCAGCTTCCCGCTCGCTGGCTGAAGTAGCGCGCGCGCTGCATCTGTCGCCACGCACCCTGCATCGCCGGCTGGAAGACGAGGGATCGAGCTTCCAGGCGACCAAGGACGCCTTGCGGCGCGACGTGGCGATCAACCGCCTGGCCAAGACCAGGCAAGCCCTGTCACAGATTGCCGCCGACCTCGGCTTCGCCGACAGTGCTGCATTCTTCCGCGCTTTCCGGCGCTGGACCGGCTCCGCACCGGCACACTATCGACGGCGCATGCAAGCGTCTGGCGATGACGAGCCGGGGCAGCGCGCCGGAAGGTCGGTCAGGGCGCGGTAGCGGAACGCCGGACGGGGCCTTGCCGGCGCCGCCACCGCGCTCACCCCGACGCTTCAGCGGTCGGTCATGAAGCGCGTCGCGTCTTCGAGGTCGGCGTGCGTGCTGCCGCTGTACAGGGCATTGACGAACTTGCGCCAGATCAGATCCGGTTCGCCCAAACGGAAGCCATAGATCCCGCCCTCCGACTCCCGCGACGCCGAAACCTGGATTCTCGACACCTCGGCGGGACCCAGCTGGATCGTCATCTCGCCCCAGACGTTGATCGGAACCAGTGCCAGGGTGTGCGCCTGGAACCCGTAGCGCGACAGCTGGACAAGTTCCAGGCTGATACAGCTCTCCGTCCCATCGGCAGCGACGGTCAGAAAGTTCGCCGGACACCTGACCGAAAAGCGGCGGTGGCGCCGGCGATGTGCCTCGTCCTGTTTGCCTTCCAGGACTTCCGGCAGGACCGCCGGGCATGCCGGCAAAACGGCCTGATAGGCTGGCAGATCGTAGATGGTGTGCATCAGGGATTTCTTGCGATCGCTGAGCCGAGCGAAGACGCTGGTCCGCACATTGAAGAAGTGATCGAGCAGTTCCGGCGTCAGCACCGGATCGTTGGTGGTGTAGAAGCGACGTTGTGGCAGCTTGATGTTGGGCAATTTCACCTGCGTGAAAAATGCGTACAGGTTCCGTTTGGGTGGCTTCGACCCGTAGTGGTACTTGAAGATCTCGGGGGCAGAGCGCAGATCGAGCGTCGCCCCGACCGCTGGCGCACCATTCACGAAATCGTAATTCTCGACGACATTCTGGGTCAGGCGCTTAAAGAACAGCAATGACTCGTACATTTCGATGTGACTGGGGTTGACCGCGATCACCAGG
The DNA here is from genome assembly GCF_029255145.1 of Accumulibacter sp. Classification (GTDB taxonomy): domain Bacteria; phylum Pseudomonadota; class Gammaproteobacteria; order Burkholderiales; family Rhodocyclaceae; genus Accumulibacter. Next base: position 15,176 of record NZ_JAPUVQ010000066.1, on the reverse strand, counting down.
TGCCGGGTGTCGAAGAAGGTCGTGCAATACTCGTACATGAACTTCATCAGCGGGAACAGGATGCTGCCACCGGTTCTACGAAAGCGCTTGTGGATCGCCAACGCCGAGACCTCGGCGATCTTTCCCTTCTTCTCGCGCAGTGCCGTCAGATCAAAGATTCGCTGTAGCGGAAAGCCCAGCCGGCTCTCCCTGATCAAGGACAGGGTGCCGACCACTTCGCCGTCGTACTTCGCGCACAGGGTCGTGGTCGTCGGCAAGGCGTGGTAGATGGTGACGCGCATTCCGGAGGGATCCGGGTTCATGAAACCGTTGGCGACGTAGGCGTCGTGCAACAGGGCAAAGCACGCTTCAAGTTCCTCCTTTGTTTCAGCGATCTTCAGAACTAGCCGCTCGTCCGGATTCGGATTGCAATCGACGAAGTTGCGATAGACAGCGAAGCGCCTCTTCCTGGGGAGGAAATTGAACAGGTTTCGCAACGTTCGGTTCAGCAATTTCCGTACCGGCAAGACCAGTTTTCTGATCATCACTACTCCCTCACCAACCACGACGATCCGAAACGCACGCGACCCGCACGCTGGCACGAACACCGTCGCCGGCTCCATAAACAACGCCGCAGCCAAGGAGTGCACTGTATCGACAATCCGGCCGAAGGATCGAAGAGCCTGCTACCGTGCTCGGAATATTTTCCAGTGCATCTTATCGAAGGACGCACGGACGTCGTCGCTGCTGCCCAGCGCGCGGCCGTCGAATCATGGGGCAAGCAAGAGTGACTGCCGGCAAACTAATCGACCTTTTCCGGGAATTATGACCGACACCCCTCCAATTGGTTGGAACTGAATGAGCAATCCCCGCCGAGCCCGACCGCCACGGCCTCGCAGGTCTCGGGAGTTGGGCGATGAACCGCCCTTGCCGGCCGATGACGGGAACGGCCTTCCCGCCCGGATGGCGGGCGCCATCGGGACGCGCGCCTAGCGCCGGCGCGGCGCACCGATCAACTGCCGCAGATAGCCGCCAACGACCAGCAACTGCGTCTTCTCCAGCCGACCGATGACGCTGCGGATCATCGGGGCGATGATCCGGGTGGCGCCGGCCACCCCGAGATTGGCCGACTGCTGCAGCACGAAACCCACCTTGGCCAATTCGAGCGGCTTGAGAAAACAGTAATCCATGCCGCTGTTCGTCAGTTCGACCACCAGATCGGCCAGCGAACTGCGGTGTACGGTCGGGTCCTCGGCGTTCTCGAGCGTGTCCAGGAGGCGAACGACCCTGGCGTGCAGTTCCTCGGAATGAACGATGCGCAAGGAGGGGTGCTTGGCAGGGCCGGGCATCACGCGGTCCAAGGAGCGTCGCCGATCCCCCGGAACCGCGGGGACCAAGGGGTCGATTGTCGTCCGCCGCCGGCCGGCGGTCGGCCGCGAGCTCTCAATGGCGGATGCAAATCTTGCCGAAATGCGCGCCGCTCTTGAGCCGGGCCATCGCTTCCTTGAGTTCTTCGAAGGCGAAAACGCGGTCAATCGCCGGCTGCAGCCGATGTTGCCCGATCGCCCGCAGCATCGCCTCGAAACCGTCGCGATGACCGACGGTGATCCCCTGCAGGCGGACCATGCGCGTCACCACCAGTCCCAGCGGCGCGGCGAGGCTGGAGCCGGACAACACGCCGATCATCGACAACGTTCCACCCGGCTTGATGCAGCGCAAGGACTGCGGCAAGGTCTGCTCGCCGCCGAGTTCGACGATGTGATCGAAGCCGCGGCCGCCGGTAATCGCACGCGCCGCCTTCGCCCATTCGGGCGTCGTCAGGTAGTTGATCCCGGCGTCGGCGCCGAGCGCCTGCGCGCGCGCCAGCTTCTCGTCGCTCGAAGAAATGACCGTCACGTGCGCTCCCAGCAGCTTCGCGAACTGCAGTGCGAACAGAGCCACGCCGCCGGTTCCCTGCACCAGCACGCGCGCTCCGGGACCGAGCGTGTCGTAGGTCACGACCGCGCTCCACGCCGTGAGCGCCGCACAGGGCAGCGTTGCCGCCTCTTCGTCGCTGAGGTGGGCGGGCACGTTGACGACGCCACCCTCGGGCAGGCACACCAGATCGGCCATCATCCCGTCGACCGGCCCGCCGAGCGTCTGCGTGAGCCGCTCGAGATCGGGGGCACCGGCCAGCCAGCCTTGGTGGAAACAAGGACAGACGCGATCACCGACGCGCACACGGCTCACGCTGGCGCCGACCTCGACGACTTCGCCGACGCCGTCGGAAACCGGAATCAGCGGCAGCGTCCCGGTAAACGATCCGTAGCCGCGGTTCGGTACGACCAGGTCGCGGTAATTGAGCGAAGCCGCTTTCATCCGCAACAGCACTTGCCCGGGGCCGGGCCGCGGATCGGGGCGGATGGCCAACTGCAGATGGTCCATTCCCCAGTCGTCCTGGATCTGGAAGACTCTCATCGCACGGGATTTCCTCCTGGTGAGCTGGCAAGGCCATCGCTGGCGGCGACGCCGTAGGGCATGCCGCACTCCAGCGTGCGACACGTCAGCCGACAACACCACGCCAGAGGCCAATGTCGAAGAGTATAGGTGTCGCGGTCGACCGCGGTCAATCGCCGGAGCGGCGTCGCAGGGCAATCGCATGAATCTCATACAAGACCCAGGAGTTGAGCGCGGAAGGTGTCGGAAGTGGCTGCGATCAGGCGCTGAACCTTGAGTCCGCCCGTGCGGCGGACGGGGGCGACGCGGAGCAGGGTCAAGACGAACTGGTGCAAGACAGCGAGGGTGTCAGCGGCATGATCGGTGCCGGCTCGCATCCGGTCGTCGCCAAAAGCCCCATCCATGCACCAGGCAGACTGTTTTCGACACGCCACTGCAAGCGAACGCTTTGCTTCATGCGCTGGGCGTCAGGGGCCAGGCTGCTGATATGGGTGCGCCTATCTGTGGAGGTCGCTTTCCCCCTGATCCTTCGCTCGGTGGTGATTACGGCAAACGACTGCCAGGCTCACCAACGCTCGGGGGCGTGCAAACAGTCAAGCTGGTTGAGGACATGGCAGCGACGCACCTCGCTTCGGCCAGCTTCGGCCGATTGCCTTTGGCTGCGTGCCCATGGCATCGATGGTGACGATACAGCCTTCCAGCGCCAGGGGCGCCAGCAGTTCAGGGATCGCGGGGATCGGACAAACGCGTTGTTCTATCGGACCTTGAACGCTGCGCGGGTCGGCGATCTGTTCATGAGCCTGATTCATACCGCTGAACAGCGCCAGATCGAGCCGTTCGACTACCTCGTCACCTTGCAGCGCCACGTGTCGACCGTTGCGCTCGATCCGTTCGCGTGGATGCATTGGAGCAATACCGAGGCGCTGGCCCGCGCCCAGGCTGCCGCCGCCAAAGACGCTGAAGCGCCGCCAGGCTGAGTCGCCGAGCGGCAGGGTACCGCCGCCCTTCCTGTCCGCCCGGGAATCCTCCAGGAGCTAGATCGCCCCCGCGCTGCGGCGGCGTGCGTCGGGTTGCGGGGGGTTTGCAGCTTTGCCGAAAGCACACGGAAGACAACAGACCGTCGGAAAATATCAATGATTCCCGTCGCCCCATCGCCTGGCGGGCGGCGGCTGCCGCTTCAAAGACGAACGACCTTGGCGCAGAATGTCCCGACTTCCGATCGACACAGGGCCCGACATGGAAACCGACGAAACCGCACACCGCGTAGAGAACGATCGCAGGCACGGGCGGTGGCCGTCTGGACAGCCCTACCGGGTGCCAGTCCTGCTCGCCGCGATGCTGATCGTGCCGACGGCGCTGACCCTGTCGAGCGTCGAACATCCGGGCGTGCTGAACGTCGCCTCCGACAACCCGACGCCCTACGGTTACACCTGGAGCCTGCTGCTGTTCATCGTGCCGGTGGCGGTGCTCGGTGGCTGGTTCGCCCGCCGGCCGGCGCTGCACTTCCCGCGCCGGGCGTTCTGGCGAACGCTGGCCGTGCTGGTGCCGCTGGGCTTCGTGCTCGACCTGGCTTTCGGCAACGCCTTCTTCGTCTTCGGCAATCAGCGCGCGACGCTGGGAATCAAGGTTCCAGCCGTCGGCGGCGCGCTGCCGGTCGAGGAGTTCGTCTTCTACCTCAGCGGATTCATGGCCGCGCTGCTGAGCTACGTCTGGGCCGACGAATACTGGATGAGCGCCTACAACGTGCCCGACTACCGCGCCCAGGCGCACGCCATCGTGCGCTTCGTCCGCCCGCACTATCCGTCGGTCTGGTTCGGCATCGCGCTGATCGCCGCCGCCGCCACGTACAAACGCTGGTTCTCGGGCGCGCCGGCAGGCTTCCCCTGGTATTTCACCTATCTCACGCTCGGCGCCCTGGTGCCCTCGGTGGCGCTCTTCCACACCGCCCGCTCGTTCATCAACTGGCGCGCGTTCAGCTTCACCTTCCTGCTGATGCTGCTCATCAGTCTGCTCTGGGAAGTCACGCTGGCCGTGCCGTACGGCTGGTGGGGCTTCCGGCCGGAAGCGATGATTGGCATCCATATCGATGCCTGGTACGGCCTGCCGATCGAGGAACCGCTGGTGTGGATGGCGGTGAGCTACGCCACGGTGATCGTGTACGAGGTGATCAAGATCTGGCTCGCGGTGCACGATCCGGCGCCCGCGGATCAGGTAGCTTGCCTGAGCGTATCGGATCCTCCCGGCTGGTGACCCGTACCAGATCAAACGTCGCTTCGCATCCGGGGAAACCGCAGGGAAGCCGCCAAGAGCAACCCCGTCACCGGTCGCCACGCGATGGCTCACCCCCGCACCGGCGAGGAACGCCCCGTAGGGGCAGGCCTTGTGCCTGCCCTGGTCGGTCCATCCCCGCGCCCGCGGGTAACGCGTTGGTTCCGAATGCTTCGACCAGCGCCAGACCTTTGCCGATGGCCAGCGGATGGTTGTTCATCACTTGCTGAATCATCTTCTCGCCGTACAGCGATTGATACGCCGTGTAGCTGTCAGCGTCCGCGAAGTGCAGCGCGCGCGAGGCGCTACCCCGGTTGGCGCGGGCACCGGTGCCGTTGTAGGCGCCAGGCGTGACCTTGTTAGCGCCATCGGTGGCGATCGACTCATAGGCATGACCGAGGAAGCCGGTCATTTGCGCGTCGGTCATCGGGATCCCGTCTTCGGTCATGTACTGGCGACGGTCGAGCTTGGGCAGCGTGTCCGCTATCCACTTCGCCTTGCCGGCGATGGCAACGCGCACCTGGCTGTGGTGCTGGGGAACAGACCAGTTTCCCAGGTATCCGATGTCGCCGCCAGCCCGGTTGAAGCGCTGCCTGGACGCTTCGTCGTCTCGTTGAACAGCTCGCGGCCCCCCGGGGAGGTCATCAGCTGCGTGTATTCGGGATCGGCAACGAGCTTGCCGACCATCCGCCGACCTTCGGCGATGGCCTCCTTTTCAACGCTGGTGATGCCGCACTTGCTGCCCACATCGAAGGCGATGTGCGAGCCAAGACGTTCGAACCCGGCCTCGATGCTGTCGCCACCCCGAACGAAGTCGAGCAGTTGCGCGGTCTTGATCACCTGCAGTTGCGCGCGCTGCGCCTTCAGACGAGCTTCGTGGACCAGTTCGACGGCGGCCTGTGGTGCGGCGGTCAGCTCCGGCTGTGCTACGCTTGCGGCAGGGTTTTGGCTGAGCTTCGGAAACTCGGCTGCCGGGTGATGCTGCTGGTGTACATCAGCGGACAACGAGGATGAGGATACCGCCGCACCTTCTGCCTTGGCCGTCCCGTTCTGCGCCTTCAACTCGCGCGCCTGCCGCAGATACTGGTAAGGCCTTGCTATACTGGCTTCTTCCGGGGTGAGTGTTGGAAAATCAGCTGCCGCGTGAGGTTGATCGGCTCGCCGATCAGTCAATGAAGATGAGGGGAATCGGGGCGCTGGTCCTGGCTGCTGTCCCTCCGCTCCGGATGCTTTCTTTTGCGCCCCCTGTCTTTCGTGCTTCATTTGGCGTGCTTCGCGCAGAGCCTTGCTCCGGCCCGGAGCAGTCATTGACGCGTCGACATCGACCCTTTGCCGTTCGCTTCGACCTCAAGCACGGTCACGCCGTGACTTGGCACCTTCTGTCCTTCTCTCGCGTCATTGAGGACCAGCTGCGCTCGATCTGCCCGGTTCAGGTTGGGCAACACCTCGTCGACGTGGAGCGTGCCGTCGTCCAGGCGCTGTAGCCCGTCGCGAGCGATCATTGGCCGCAAATCGTGAAGGTGCTTGATCAACGACGCGCTGATCCGCGCCTCGCGCCGTGTGTCGTCGGATGCCGGCAGGACCCCATGCGGGTAGGCGGTGCCGTCCTCGAAGGTCGGCCGGCTTGTGCGTCGCGCACGTGATCGAGATAGGCGAGGGTCTCTGCGGCGTTCGGCGGCTCGCCATTCAGCAACCGCAGTACCTGCCGCGGCCCGCCGTTGTAGTCGGCAATCATCGCCTGAACGTTGCCGCCGTACTGCTTCATGGTGTCGTGCAGATAACGCCCCGCGTCTGTGGGGAACGCTGTCAGTTTTGAATCGGTGAGAAGAGAAGAACTGTGTCAGGTTCCAATCGGTGGTGACAGGCGGGCGCTCTGCGCCTCGAAACATATCCCGCTCTCTGCCGCCACCGCCAGACTCACCGCAGATCTGACGAAGAACCACTGTACGACACACGTCTGGCAGGGCCCTGCAGTCATTCCGAAGGCACCCTAAACGGCTGCGTTCAGTCTAGCAGCCTGTCGGACTTTCCCGTCCCCTGAAGCGAACATGATAAAATCATAGCTCGTCGAGCAACCGGGTCGTGGCATGGCCAACTTCATCGTCGCTGACCGCAAGACCGACTATCTGCTACCGCCGTCGGTGGATGATTGGCTGAACGAGGATCACCTGGCACGATTCATTGTTGAGGTGATCGACCAGCTGGATCTTTCCGAACTGACGCGGCAGTACGCTGGGCGCGGCTCGAAAGCCTACCATCCGGCGACCCTGCTGGCGATTCTGGTCTATGGCTACGCCACGGGTATCTTCTCCAGCCGCAGGCTGGAGCAGGCGACCTACGATTCCGTGGCGTTTCGCTTCATTGCTGCCAACCACCACCCCGATCACGACAGCCTGGCCACCTTCCGCCGCCGTTTCCTTGACGAACTCAGCGACCTGTTTCTGCAGATCCTGAAAATGGCCAAGGAAATGAAGATACTCAAGGTGGGTAACATCTGTTTTGACGGCACCAAGATCGAGGCCAACGCCTCGCGGCACAGTGCATTGTCACACGGGCACATCGAAAAACTGGAAGCGCAGCTCAAGGCCGAGGTTCAGGAATTGCTCGCGCTGGCCGAGCAAGCGGATCAAGCCGAGATCCCGGATGGTGTCAGTCTGCCTGAGGAACTCAAGCGCCACGAGGATCGGCTGGCGGCGATGGCCGCAGCCAAAGCCAAGATTGCCGCCCGGGCCGAGGAGCGCTATCAGCGAGAGAAAGCCGAGTACGACGAGAAAATCGCCGGCCGTGCCGCCAAGGAAGAGGCAACGGGCAAGAAATTGGGAGGAAAGCCAGCCAAGGCGCCGGAGCCCGGACCACGAGACAGTGACCAGATCAATCTGACCGACGACGAATCCCGCATCATGCCGGTGGCTGGTGGCGGCTTCGAGCAAGCGTACAACGCCCAGGCAGCGGCCGATGCGGCCACCATGCTGGTGGTCGCCACCGGGGTGACACAAGCCCCCAAGGACAAGGAGCAGGTCGAGCCGATGCTGGCCACCCTCAAGGCACAGGCCGGGGTGCTCGGCGCCGTGGACTCCCGGATCGCCGATGCCACGCCAGTTCAGGCCATGTCCCATCGTCTGAAGACCAGGGAAGGGCGAGCACGCTACGCCTTACGCCAGCAGACGGTCGAGCCGGTGTTCGGGATCATCAAGTCCGTGATGGGCTTTCGCCGCTTCGCTCTGCGCGGATTGAAGAAAGTCACCGGCGAGTGGACGCTGGTTTGCCTGGCGTGGAATTTGAAGCGCATGGACGTGTTGCGTCTACAGGAGGGAAAGTGAGCGGAAAACCCTCCAGAAACCAGGAAACACAATGACGTCCGGATTCCTGTCCCGCATTGTGAAATGCGCCGGCTTGGCCGGCGTCAAGTCCGACGGGCTGCTAGCAGAGAAATCCGGGGTCATGGCGATTCTAATTCAGCTGCCAGCCAATCCAACGACATGCCGAAATTCCGTCTGACGCTGCTCGGCGGCTTTCGCCTCGACGACGAGGGCGGCCGGGAAATCACCGTCGCATCGCGCAAGGCAAAGGGCATGCTCGCCGTTCTCGCCGTCCACAGTCCGGCGGCCGTCACGCGCGAGCGCATCGCGGCGATATTCTGGGGCGATCTGGCCGAGGAGCGCGCCCGGCACAGCCTGCGCCAGGTGCTCACGGCCTTGCGGCGAGATGCCCCGGTGGTCGAAGCGAGCGGCGAAACGCTACGGCTGGACAGCTGCGTTTGCACAGCCGACGCGACCGAATTTGCCGCGCTCACGGCGAGCGCCGACCCCGCTGAGCTCGAGCGTGCGCTGGCGCTCGACAGCGGGCCTTTGCTCGACGGACTGTCCGCCAAAGAGGAGGCGTTCGAGGAGTGGTTGGGCGCCGCGCGCAGGCGGTTGTCGCAGGCGGCGGTGGCCGCACTGACGCGGCTTGCGTCACACCACGCGGGACAAGCGAAGCACGAGGCCGCGGTGCGACTACTGCAGCGCCTGCTTGCTGGCGATCCGGCGAACGAGGACGCTCACCGCGCGCTGATGCGCTCGCTTGAGGCCCTCGGCCGGCGCAGCGAAGCGCTGTACCAATACAAGCTCTGCCGGGAACTGCTGCTCAAGCAGCTTCAGGTAGAGCCCGACGCAGCGACGCAGGCGCTCCATGATTCGATCCGCCGGGAAAGCGTCACGCTACGCGGCCGCGAAGGAGACGGCCAGCGCGTCGTTGCAGTCGTGCCGTTCGCCAACTCCGCACGCAGCCCGGAGCTCGACTCGCTTGCCGCGGCCATTGCCGAGGACATCAGCAGGCAACTCGCGCGCGTGCCCGGCTTCCGGGTCGTCGTGCAGCCCGCGGTCGTCGCGGCGATGCGGCCGAATCCCGACGATCTAGCGCAGCTCGCGCGCGTGCTGGAAGCCAGCTACCTGGTCACCGGCAGCCTGCGCCAGCCCGAAGCCGGCTGTCTGCGCATCGCCGTCCAGATCGTCGATGGCGAAAAAGCCCAGTACCTGTGGAGCCTGCAGCAGGATCTGGCGTTGCGCGGCGGTACTGCCGATGTCGACAACTTCGTTGCCGGAACGACCGCCAGGATCGAGCAACAACTGACGCTCGCCGAGGCCGGTGGCGGCGATGGCGGCGATCGCGACGACGACCGACCGGATGCCTGGCACAAGACGCACCAGGCCGGCAGCGCGTTGTTCTCGGCCGGATGGTCCGAAGATGCTGTGGACGACGCCGTGCGCCTGTTTCGGGAGGCGATCGCGCTCGATCCCAAACTTGCACTCGCACGGGCGCACAAGGCCCTGATCATGGCCTTCGCCCAGGACTGGGGATTGCTCCGCGGCGACACGGCCCGGGACGAGGCCCGCGCCGACGCGGAAAAGGCGCTGGAGCTCGAACCGACCCGATCCGAAGTTCTCGGCCTCGCCGCTTGCGCCATTGCCCACCTGGGCGATCCGGCTCGCGCCGTGCCGCTGCTGGAACGTGCGATCGAGGACAATCCGAACAATGCGCAGGCCTGGGCGGCGCTCGGCGCCACCCGCTTGCTGCAGATGCAATTCGCGACCGCCGTCGAGGCGCTGCGCCGCGGTCTGCGGACCAGTCCGACCGACTACCGTCGCTCGGTCTGGCTGACCGCCCTGGCCAGTGGCCTGGTCCGGCTCAACCGGCTCGACGAAGCGCTCGACGCCGCCCACGGCGCTTGCCGGTCGGATGCAAAGTTCTATCCCGCCCGGATCGTCCTGGCGATGGTCCTGGCGAAGCTTGGCAAGGCGTCCGAGGCGGTCGAGGCAGTTGCCGAAGCAAGGCGTATCCGCCCACGGCTCAGTCGGGCCGAAATGCGGCGCTTTGTCGGCGGCGCCCTCGACGAACTCGCCTCGTCGTCCGGATTCTGAAGATCCTGGAAGATCGCACGACGATTGACGGCGGATTGACGCTGTCCGGGACGTCCGTTTGACGCCGCCGCCCGACACTCATGGCGAGCACCAGACCGGCACCGAACGCTCACCGGTCGATACCCCGTCAGGAGACAACAGATGAACCTAGAGGCCATGCAATTGGCGCTGCAACGCGCCGAACACGTCTTTTCAAGGCATCCCGGTGCCGCGAAATTGCAGGTGATTGCCAGGGCGACCGTCCGCGAAGGTATGCGCTGCGAGTTCAGCGAAGACGACTGGCGGTTCGTCGCCGACATGCCGGAACCCCTTGGCGGCACCGCCACCGGACCGACGCCGAGCACCTTTGTACGAGCGGCGCTCAGCACCTGCCTGGCGATCGGCTATTCGATGCGCGCGGCCTACCTCGGCGTGCCGATTCGCGGCGTCGAGGTCGAAGTGCAGGTTGACGCGGACCTTCGCGGCATGTTTTGCGGGCAGGCGGAAGTGCCGAACTACAGCCGCCTCGCCTACCTCGTGACCTTCGACAGCGATGCTCCCGAGAGCGACCTGCAGCGGGTCCTCGACGAGGCCGACGAGCGCAGCCCGTATCTACAACTGTTCAAGAAGTCGCTGAGTGTGAGCCGCACAACGCGCGTCGTCCCGACAGCGGCGGCGGTGGCTTGATGGACGCGCGACTGCAAAGACGCATCCAGCGCTACGGCTGGGATCGCGCCGTCGACTTCTATGACCAGTGCTGGTTGAGTCGGCTCCTGCCGGCGACCAGCAGCGTACTCGAACGCGCCGCCATCGCGCCGGGAGATCGCGTGCTCGATGTCGCCTGCGGGACGGGCGTTCTGGCCATCGCGGCGGCGGCCAGGGTCGGCAAGACCGGTTTGGTGACCGGAATCGACCTGTCGGCGAAGATGGTCGAAGCCGCGCAGACCGCGGCCAGGGCTCTCGGCCTCGACAACTGCCGCTTCGAACGCGGCGACGCCGAGGCGCTGCCTGATCTGGACGGCGAGTTTAACGTCGGCTTGTGCGGCCTCGGCCTGATGTACATGCCGGACCCGGAGCGCGCACTCGTCGTGTTGGCGCAACAGCTCGTGCCCGGCGCTCGCGTGGCGGTGTCGGTCTGGGGGCAGCGCAGTCGATGCGCCTGGGCCGAGATCTTCCCGATCGTCGACGCCCGTGTCGAGTCCGAGGTTTGCCCCTTGTTCTTTCGCACCGGCGCAGGTGATACGCTGCACCATGCTCTCGATGCTGCCGGCCTCACCGGGGTGACGACCGAACGCTTGTCGGTGACGCTGCGCTATGCCAGCGCCGACGAGGCCTGCGATGCGGCCTTCCTCGGTGGCCCGGTCGCCCTCGCCTATTCGCACTTCGATGCGGCGACCCGTGCGGCCGTGCGCGCGGAATACCTGCAATCGGTGGAATCGCACAAATGCGGCGAGGCCTACGCCATCCCGGGCGAATTCCTTATCGGCTACGGAGTCAAGCCGGTAACGGTCCGAAACCATTCAGCCGTGACTTCTGCAGGAAGGGTCCAACAATGAAAGCGAAATGCCTCCAACCCCATTCGCCCGCTGCGCTTCGTGCTCGACGCTGCTTTCGGAAACCGCTTGGTCGCCTTCAGCGATCACGGCACGATTGGCCATCGGCAACCACACGGACGCCGTGTAGCGGCCGGCAAAGCACGCAACACCAGCAAGTCGGCACATGGCGCGTGACGGCCGTCCAGCACAACGGCACGATCGATCGCCGCCATTGCGCTTCTTCGGGAAGCCGGGACGCCGCCGCCTTGCACCACGGCCGGCGTTCATTTGATCGAACCGGCGGATACGTACCCCGTAGCTGCCGTGGTGTGGGCGGCAGGCGCCGAGAGGCGTGTGCTTCCTCCGAACAGGCGAGACCTCGTGAGGTGATGCCATGAGCGTGCCGGTATGGATGTTGCTGGGATTCGCTGCCTGGACCGTGCTGTTGTTGCTGGCCACGGTTGGCGTATACCGCTGGAGCCTGATTCTGAGCGGTCGGGTACCGATCAATGCCTTCCGGGCCGATCAGATCGAGGGGGCAGATCGCTACAAGCGCGCAATGCGGGCACACGCAAACTGCGTCGAGAACTTGCCGGTCTTTGCCGCCATCGTTATCGCACTGCACATTGGCGGCGTCGGCGGTACTCTGGTCGATGGGCTTGCAGTGGCGATTCTCGTTGCCCGCATCGCACAATCGCTGGTGCATGCCGGTTTCGTCCAAACCAACGCCGTGACATCGGTCCGATTCGGCTTCTTCTTCGCGCAGATTATCGGCTTTCTCTGGCTGATCGGGATCATCGTCGCCAGGCTGGGCGGCAGCGCGTGACACGAGCGCGTGCTTGACGCCCGCCGGCGGCAATGGCTGGCAGCAAGCAGTCGCCGCACCGGCTGACCGAGCGTGTGCGGTACGCCGCGAAGGCCGCGGCTGCCACCGGTTCTTGTCAGGCGATGGCAACCGCCCGAGCCACTTCCAGTTCGTAGCCCGCTTCCAGCCAGCCGTCGATGCCGCCGGCCAGCACACGCACGCGAAATCCCCGTTCGCCGAGCACCTGCGCGGCTTTCAGAGCCGAGGCGTCGTTCGGGCAGGCGCAGTAGGTGACCACCTCGGCGCCTGCCGGCCAGTCGTCGGTGTTGACCCGCGCTATCGTCGCCAATTCGAGGTGGCGGGCGCCGGGGATCCGTTGACCTTGCGTGTCGTGCATCGCCGCGGCCCGCACGTCGGCGATGACCAGTTCGCTTCCTCTGGCGATCAAGTCGGCGAGTTCGTCCGGGCGGACGCGTGGTAGCCGCGCCAGGCGGCGTGCGGTTCCCCAGCGGCGCCAGGCGCGTAGCGCGAGGTAGAGCGCGAGCACGATGCCGATGGCGCTCAGCGCCAGGCCGCCGAGGTCGCCCAGATGCTCGAGCAGCAGTTCGATCTGGTCGGGAAACAGCAGGCTGTACGGTTCATCACCGCGGCTGCGGGGAACGCGCACGGCGGCCGATCTGTTGCGGTTCGTGGCGCGGTTCATCCCCGCGGCTGCGGGGAACGCTTGTTCTTCGTCACCCCCGCGCATGGGTTCGTCGGTTCATCCCCGCGGCTGCGGGGAACGCGCAGCCTTCGGTCGTGCGTCGCGAAATTGGAACGGTTCATCCCCGCGGCTGCGGGGAACGCCAGAACCCCCTCCCTCCCCGCCGCGATACCGACGGTTCATCCCCGCGGCTGCGGGGAACGCATCAGCAGCGCCCTCTCGGCTCGCCCCCTGCGCGGTTCATCCCCGCGGCTGCGGGGAACGCGCGGTGCCGCTGTTGGTGATCGTCACCCCGGACGGTTCATCCCCGCGGCTGCGGGGAACGCTAGCCAGTGTCGAAGCCATCGGACACCAGCTGCGGTTCATCCCCGCGGCTGCGGGGAACGCTTGCCGGTGCCGTTGTCGATCAGCCGGTACCACGGTTCATCCCCGCGGCTGCGGGGAACGCCAGCATCATGGATGCGCCGACGATCAGTATCGCGGTTCATCCCCGCGGCTGCGGGGAACGCGCTTAGATGATGCTTGCGCTGGTGACCTGTAGGCGGTTCATCCCCGCGGCTGCGGGGAACGCCATCGCAGCGGCTGTGGTCTGAAGAAGTCGCCCGGTTCATCCCCGCGGCTGCGGGGAACGCACTCCTATCAACCCGGTAGCACCAGGCGGTACCGGTTCATCCCCGCGGCTGCGGGGAACGCCGATCGAGGCGTTCAACTCTGCCAAGCTCCTGCGGTTCATCCCCGCGGCTGCGGGGAACGCTTTTCGGCGGTTGCACTCCGGGCGGAGTGTTGCGGTTCATCCCCGCGGCTGCGGGGAACGCGGTATTAGCGCCGCCAGTCTCAAGACCGCAGTACGGTTCATCCCCGCGGCTGCGGGGAACGCAGGGCGAAGACTGCCACCTCTGGCAGCCCCATCGGTTCATCCCCGCGGCTGCGGGGAACGCTGCTATTGCAAAGGAAGCGGCGGAAGCGGCCGCGGTTCATCCCCGCGGCTGCGGGGAACGCCGCCGATAGTTCGCCAGCCAGGCGTGCTGGCCTGGTTCATCCCCGCGGCTGCGGGGAACGCGTCGCGCCGCTCGATGTGGCCCAGACCAGCGCCGGTTCATCCCCGCGGCTGCGGGGAAGGCTTCAACAGCGGACTGTCGACGTGCTTCTTGGACGGTTCATCCCCGCGGCTGCGGGGAACGCTGGTCGAGCGATCGACGCAGCAACAGTTTTTGCGGTTCATCCCCGCGGCTGCGGGGAACGCTGAGCGTCCGGGCGCGCAAAGGGGTGGCCAATCGGTTCATCCCCGCGGCTGCGGGGAACGCGTCGCCACTCGTTCGTTAATATCCACAGTACCCGGTTCATCCCCGCGGCTGCGGGGAACGCTCGACCCCGAATGTTTTTGCTTTCCGGCAGTGCGGTTCATCCCCGCGGCTGCGGGGAACGCGCTATTTCAGCGGACGACGAGACGCCGGCCTGCGGTTCATCCCCGCGGCTGCGGGGAACGCACGTGGATAACGAAAACCCGCACCGATACCCGCGGTTCATCCCCGCGGCTGCGGGGAACGCGTGCGACACGGCTATAGTGCAAAAAGACTTGACGGTTCATCCCCGCGGCTGCGGGGAACGCAGCAAGGGAGCGGCTACCCACGCATTTGCTGTCGGTTCATCCCCGCGGCTGCGGGGAACGCACGTGCAGCTCGAGAGCATGAACCGGACGTTCCGGTTCATCCCCGCGGCTGCGGGGAACGCCGGAGGGCAGCACACATGCAGATAAGCGCCCGCGGTTCATCCCCGCGGCTGCGGGGAACGCACGATTACGCGCGGTCGAACTCACAAGGAATGCGGTTCATCCCCGCGGCTGCGGGGAACGCAAGACGCGCACCACGATGCGCTTTTTCGAGCGCGGTTCATCCCCGCTGACGTGGTCTAATTTCCCTGGACACCTCGATAGGTGGATGATCCACCGTTAGAGGAGCAATTGATGAGCCAAAAACGCAAGACGTTCGACCCGAGCTTCAAGCTGCAGGTCGTTCAACTGATCAAAGAGCAAGGCCTGAGTGTGGCGCAAGTCTGCCGCGACATGAGCCTTG
>NZ_JAPUVQ010000065.1:0-10805 GCF_029255145.1 Accumulibacter sp. | reverse complement strand
GACGGCTTCGAGAGAAACCTTGCTTTCAGCTACCGTGGCGACCCTCATCAGCAATACCTCCAACCTCATAATCTACTGAAAGTATCGCATACAACGGTATGAACAATAGAGAATATCGCCTTATCCTTTGCGAACTTCCGAATCCAGTCGTACACGGTTCTCTCGGCGTTTCCTTCTGCTAATTTGAATCCGACTGCACTTCCTCTTTCCAGCGCGACGGGGAGAAGCTTTTTTGAAGCTTCGCGCATGGACGGCCATGTCCCCTCGGAGTACAACTCGAGAACCCGTTCCTTCACTTTTTCCATTTTCGCATTACGGACTATCGCACCCTTTCGGCCGTTTTCTACCGGGTCAACAAGCAAGCCTTTTTCCCGCGCCTCAGATTCACCCGCCAACTGCGCCAAGGAAGTCTCGAATCGCGCGAGAATGTCAACTGAACATGTGTGGAAGTAGACCGCAGCTTCTATGTGGTCTAAGTCGAGGCGGCCAAGCGACGCGGCCAGATACCAAAGCGACAGCTCTAGCATGTCGGAAAGGGTGTTGAGAGCGTCACCAAGAGAGCCGTGTTCAGGCACAAGGCGAATCAGTTCGGCACCCTCTTTGAACTTGTTGCTGACCCGACTAGTGACGCCATCGATCGCCAGAAAGTCGCCCGGCCGGATTTTGAAGAATGGAAACACCGCCGAGAAACAGCTAGAGATATGCTCTTTCATCCCCTCCAAGGTGGCTTTGCAAGGGGTAGACATGCCGTATTCATCAATGATGAATACTCCCTCGCCGGGATGCTTTTCTCTGAACCATACTCTAGGCATGCGCTTGTCCTTTCATCAGGGAACCTGCTGACGCATTTTGTCGCACTCGTCCGCCCACCAGGTCATCAGCTTTCGCCGCTCTTCCAGGAAGTCGCCACGGTCATAGGCCAGCCGCACGGCGTCGCCGTGCTTGTGGGCGAGCTGAACTTCGACGACTTCCGCGCGAAACAGACCGGAACCATGCGCCATCGTCGAAAATGAGCTTCGGAAGCCATGCGCAGAATGATCGGTCTGCGTGTCGTAGCCCAGTCGCCGCAACGCGGCGTTTACGGTGTTCTCGCTCATGGGCCGGTCGTGGTTTTGCAGGCCGGGAAAGCAATACTTGCCGGAGCCGGTCAAGGGCTTCAACTCGGCCAGGATCGCGAGCGCCTGGTCGGACAAGGGCACCACATGCATGCGCCGTGCTTTCATCTTGCCAAAAGGGATGCGAATCAGCCTCTGATCTTCGCCCACCTCTGTCCACTCAAGCGCGCGCAGCTCGCCAGGTCGCAGCCCGAAGAGCGCCGATAGCTTGAGAGCGCAGCACGTCGAAAAAGCGCCTGAATAGGCCCACAGATCGCGCAGCAGGGCGCCAAACTTCTCCGGGTCAGTGATGGCTGCAAGGTGCGTTTGCTGCTTGCTTGGCAAAGCGCCCTTGAGGTCTACCGAGATGTCGCGATCGCATCGCCCGGTGACAATACCGTAGCGGAAAACCATACCGGCAGTCTGCCGGAGCCTGTGAGCGGTATCGAGCAATCCTCGATCCTTCACCCGCCGCAGGATCGCCAGCAGCTCGGGTGCGGTCACTTCGCCGATTATCCTGCCACCGATCCAGGGGAAGGCGTTCACCTCCAGGATGCGCAGGTTCTTCCAGCTGGAGTGCGCCGTCCAGGTCGGCGAGAATTCCTTGTGCCACTCGCGGGCGACGGCCTCGAAACTGTTCTGCGCACGGTGCACCGCGGTCAGCTTGGCAATCTTGCGGATCTCGCAGGGGTCCTCACCAGCTCGAATGCGTTCGCGTGCCTGGTTGCGTCCTTTGCGGGCGGCCGGTAGCGACACCTCCGGGAACGTACCAAGGGCAAGCGTCTTACGCTTCTCGGCAAAGCGGTAATCCATGCGCCAGTACTTGCCGCCCTTGCGGTCGACGAGCAAGTACATGCCATCGCCGTCGTAGAACTTCTTCAACGATTTTTCGCCAGACGTTGCCGTCTGCGCAGCTACCACCGTTAGCCTGTTTGTCGTCATGGCTCGCCCTGGTGCCGTGCGCCCGCCGGCGGTCGGCAGGTGTCAGCGGTTCGATCCCAGCGAAAACCGTCTACCGTCGACGGCCTGTTTCTGCCGTCAAGTATACCGACAAAGCAACGGTATTGCGATGATTCCATGTGGTGCGGCGTGATACAACAAAAAACCCTGAAAGCCTTGCGCTGTCAGGGTTCTAGGTGTTTGGTGGTGCGGCGTGATATTGCGGAATGGTGGGCGATAGTGGGATCGAACCACTGACTTCCACCGTGTGAAGGTGGCACTCTACCGCTGAGTTAATCGCCCAACCTTGTGCTTCCCGCAGCGCCGCCAGACCGTAGACATGGCCAGCCAGATCCGCCGGTGGCGATATCCATCGGGGGTCCCCGATGAACCGGTGCGAAGCACACCCGGGGCCGGCACCAAACCGGAAGCAGGCGGGATTAGACCATAACTCGGAAGGTCGGTCAATCCGCGCCTCCGCCCTGAGTCCACTGCCAATCCGACCGCCGACCACGGGTCGGCATGCGACCGGGCGCCGGCAGTCCCGACAACGCCACAGCCAACGCTGCCCTGCTCCAGCAGCGACGTCGCGCGGCACCACGGGCTGCTCAGGCCGGCACCAGGAAGTCCTGACTGATGCCTTCGCCGAGTTCGTAGATTCGATCCATGAAGTCGGTCAGGTACTCGTGCAACCCAACGGCAAAGACATCGTCGATACGGGCAAAATGCAAGCCCGCATGCAGCACGCCCGCCTGACGCTGAGTCTCGGCCGACGCGCTGTTGGCGACCAACTGCAGCATCCGGACGATGCCGTCGGCGCAGGCGTGCAGCGATCTCGGCAAGTCCCCGCGCAGGATCAGCAGTTCGGCAACGCGGCCCGGGGTGATGGCGTCGCGATAGACCTTGCGGTACACCTGGAACGCCGACAGCGAGCGCAGCAGCGCCCCCCAGCGATAGAAGTCGCTGGCGCCCTCGTCGCCATTGCGCAGAATGTGATACTGCATGTCGAGAATACGCGCCGTGTTGTCCGCGCGCTCGAGCAGTCCGCCGAGACGAATGAAATGCAGGGTGTCGTCCCGGAGCATGGTCCCGAAGGTCACTCCACGGATGACCGCCGAGCGCAGCTTGACCCAGTCAAAGAACTCGCTGACACCGCGCGCGACGATCTGCTCGAAGTCCTGCTGACGCAGTTCGATCCAGGTCGCGTTCACGCTTTCCCACATTTCGGCGGTCATCGCCCCGCGCACGGCATGCGCGTTTTCACGCGCGGCACGCACGCAACTGTAGATCGACGAGGGGTTGGCCGCGTCGGCCACCATGAAGCGCAGAACGTTCTCGACATTGACTTCGCGGTAAACCTCCGCGAACGCGGTCTCCAGACTGTTCAGAGCGAGGATCGCGCGCCAGTTCTCGTTCTGCGCGGCGACCGATTGCGGCACCATCGACATCTGGTAGGACACGTCCAGCAGGCGTGCCAGATTTTCCGTGCGCTCGGTGTAGCGCGCCATCCAGTAAAGGTGATCAGCTGTGCGGCTCAACATGTCTGCTCTCCGTGAGTCTCAGTTTTCCAACACCCAGGTGTCCTTGGTACCGCCACCCTGCGACGAGTTCACGACCAGCGAACCTTCGCGCAATGCCACCCGCGTCAGGCCACCGGGCACCATGCTGATGCTCTTGCCCGAGAGTACGAAGGGTCGCAGGTCGAGGTGGCGCGGCGCGACGCCCGAGTCGACGAAGGTCGGACAGTTGGACAGCGCCAGCGTCGGCTGCGCAATGTACTTTTCCGGGGCGGCCAGGATCCGGGCCCTGAAATCCTCGATCTCGGCGCTGGTGGATGCCGGCCCGACGAGCATGCCATAGCCACCGGCCCCGTGCACTTCCTTGACCACCAGTTCGGACAGATGCGCCAGGACGTACTTGAGATCGTCGGGCTTGCGCAGCATCCACGTCGGCACATTATGCAGCGTCGGCTCCTCGCCAAGATAGAAGCGGATCATCTCCGGCACATAGGGATAGATCGACTTGTCATCGGCCACACCGGCGCCGATCGCGTTGGCCAGCGTCACCTGGCCTGCCCGGTAGGCGGCGAGCAGGCCCGGGACGCCGAGCATCGATTCCTTGTTGAACGCCAGGGGATCGAGAAAGTCGTCATCGAGCCGGCGATAAATGACATCGACCCGCTGCGGCCCCTGCGTGGTACGCATGAATACGGTCTCGTTCTTGACGAACAGGTCTCGACCCTCGACCAGTTCGATCCCCATCTGCTGGGCCAGGAAAGTATGTTCGAAGTAAGCACTGTTATAGGCGCCGGGGGTCAACACCACCACCGTCGGGTCGACCACGCCGGTCGGCGCCACCGTCCGCAGGTTTTCGAGCAACATGTCAGGATAGTGCTGGACAGGCGCGATCAGGTGTCGTGAGAAAAGCTCGGGGAAGAGCCGCATCATCATCTTGCGGTCTTCCAGCAGGTAGGAGACTCCGGACGGTACACGCAGGTTGTCTTCCAGGACGTAGGTTTCGCCGGCTCCGGCGCGAACCAGATCGACGCCGGCAATATGAGCGTAAATGCCGGACGCCACGTCGACCCCAACCATCTCGCGCCGGAACTGCGCGTTGTTCAATACCTGCTCGGCGGGCATTCGACCGGCGCTGAGGATCTCTTGATCGTGGTAGATATCATGGAGAAATGCGTTGAGCGCTTTCACGCGCTGCCGCAACCCCGCCTCCAGCATCGCCCACTCCGCCGCCGGAACGATGCGCGGGATGATGTCGAAAGGAATCAGCCGCTCGGTACCGGACTTTTCCCCGTAGACGGCAAAGGTGATGCCAACGCGGTGAAATGCGGTGTCGGCCTCGGCCTGCTTGCGTACCCGTCGCTCAGGGGGCATCGCTGCCAGCCATTCGGCAAAGACCCGGTAGTGCGGACGCAGCGTCCCGTCCGCGTCGTACATCTCATTGTAGAAGTCTGCGTTCATGTGGCTCACCGCCAGTGTTGGATACCTAACGGTAAGCAGAAAGCATGC
This sequence comes from Accumulibacter sp., assembly GCF_029255145.1. Taxonomy (GTDB): domain Bacteria; phylum Pseudomonadota; class Gammaproteobacteria; order Burkholderiales; family Rhodocyclaceae; genus Accumulibacter. Next base: position 5,749 of record NZ_JAPUVQ010000065.1, on the reverse strand, counting down.
CAAATACCGAAAGCGGCGGAACAACACCCAGAGCGTGGCGACCGACCGGCCCGAATGCCAAGAGATGGTGCGCAGGAACCAGAGAGAGCACTCTGATGGTGCATGACCAGCGGTGTGGTTCGGTTGTCTCGCTGCCAGCTGGCTCCGAGCGAGCATTGGCCAGGATCGTCCGGCTGTCCCCGCCGGCGCCTGTGTCGGCCAGACGTCCACGCTAGACCGTCCGCCAGACAGCCCCCCAAGGCCTTGCGACCCTCGTGGAAGCCGGGATCAGGAACTGGCGAGCTGCCCGAAGGCTTGCACCCACAACATCAACGGGCACCGCCCAAGCGCGCCGGTAGTGGCGTCAGGCCGTGCTGGGAGCGGCTCCGCGGCTACGCCGGGGAAGGCACGTTACGCTTGGCCACGCCGGTGTACAGCTGCCGTGGCCGAGCGATCTTGTATTCCGGGTCCGCACGCATCTCTTCCCACTGCGCCATCCAGCCCGCCGTACGGGCCACTGCGACGATGCAGGCAAACATCGAAGCCGGGATGCCGAGCGCCTTCTGGAGAATCCCCGAGTAGAAATCGATGTTCGGATAAAGCTTGTTTTGGACAAAATAGGGATCTTCGAGCGCGATCTTGTCGAGCGCGATGGCCAGCTTGAACAGGCGATCATTTTCGAGGCCCAGTTCGGTCAACACGTCGGTACACAGTTTGCGCATCAGCTTGGCGCGCGGGTCGAAGTTCCGATAAACGTACAGGCCGAAGCCCGTCAACTTGAAGCGGTCACCCTCGACCCTGGAGCGGCTGATGATTTCCGCGACCCGCGAAACGTCGCCGACTTCGTCGAGCATCGCCAGGCACGCCTCGCTGGCGCCGCCGTGAACCGGCCCGGAAAGGCAGGCGATCGCCGCGGAGATGCAGGCAAAAGGATTGGCTCCGGACGATCCCGCCATCCGCACCGTTGACGTGGAAGCATCCTGCGCATGGTCGGCGTGCAGAGTCAGCAGCCGGTCAAAGGCGCGCTCCAGGACCGGATTTGGCCTGTACTCCTCAGCCGGAACCCCGAACATCATGTACAGGAAATTGGCCGCGTAGCTTAAGTCGGTGCGCGGGCTGACGGGGGGCTGACCCACGGTGTACTTGTAAGCCATCGCCGCCAGGGTCGGCATCTTGGCGATGATGCGATGGATGGTCAGGCTGCGCTGCTCGACATCCGAGAAATCCGCCGCTTCACGATGAAACGCCGAGAGCGCCCCGACGACGCCAACCATTACCGGCATCGGATGCGCATCGCGACGAAAACCCTGATAGAACTTGACCATCTGGTCATGCACCGGCGCGTTCTTCCGGATGGTCGACTCGAAGCCAGCCCTCTGGGCGGTAGTTGGTAGCTCACCATTCTTCAGCAGGTACGCCACCTCAAGAAAGTCGCAACGCTCGCTCAGCTGTCCGATCGGGTAGCCGCGATAAAGCAGCTCACCCCTGGCGCCATCAATGAAGGTGATGCTTGACTTGCAGCTGGCCGTCGACTCGAAACCCGCATCGTAGCCGAAGCGATCGGTATTGCCGCCCAGCGCGCGAATGTCCACGCAATCGTTGCCATGCGTCGGCGACAGGATCGGAAAGTGCACCGGGCTTTCTCCGGTAATGGTCAACGTCGCCTTGCGTTCGGTGCTCATCGCTTGATTCCCCTTCAGGTGCTCGACATCACGAAATGCTGGCAGAAGGCAGCCGTCGGCGAGGCTTCTGACCTCACTCTTGCCGACGGGCGGCATCGCTGCGCCTTCGACCCGCGCTCACTTTGCAAATTCCCGGCCAATCACTGCTTCGCCGCCGGCCATCTGGCGGTGACCCCGGAGTACGCTTCCGCACCCGACAAGGCGCGCGCCCCGTTTCGGGGTCTCGCGCGCCGCCGGCGCACCCACGTTGTGCGGTAAGCCGATCGAAGCGTACTTGAACTCCTGCCCCCAGACGGCCTTGGCCAACAAGTGTACCGCAGTTCCCGCCAGAAAACGCCCTCGAGCCAGCGATTCGGAGCGATCCACGGCGCCTGTACAGATCATCGACCCGCCGTTTTAGCAAGATTCATACCACGGACCAGGAACTCCTTGCACGGATCTTGCTTGAGGCTTGTCAACCGGCCCGCCTGCGGCGAACGCAACGCCTGCTCAGCGCGCGGCAGAACGCGCGGTGAGGCCGTGATCCCCCCTGGCGGGCCGCTTTGATCGGCGAAGGACAAGATGAAGACACCCATGATGCTCCCCTGGCTGGCACGTCGGGCGGGCTTGAGCGATCGCCAGACAGAGGCCCTGTGGCAGGCAGCATGCCACCGGGCGGCGTTGCTCAGCGGCGGGCATGACAGCTCGGCCTACTGGACTGCGGCCAAGGACATCCTGCTTAATTCGCTGGAGCACGAGCGCTGGCGCGTTCATCCGCCGCTGGCCTGGCCCTGGCTGTTGATGCGGGACTGCCTGGTGCGCGGCTCGGCCGTCGCGAAGCTTTACCTGTTGCCGCTCAAGGCTGCCATCGCTGGCTGGCAGGTCGGCGCGAACGTCGGCCGGTAGCGATGACGGTAGATGCCGAGGCCGGGAGTGCCCTGATTTCGTCCTTCAAGAGCCGACTGCAGGAAGGCCAAAGGGCGCTTTGCCAGCATTTTCTGGCCGATGGCGATGATCTCAGGCTGCTGCATGCGCGCTGCCAGCTGATCGACGACGTGCTCTGCGAGGTCTGGAGCGAGCTTGGCCTGCCGGCGTCGCTGGCGCTGCTGGCCGTCGGTGGTTACGGCCGCGGCGAGTTGTACCCCGCCTCCGACGTCGATCTGTTGATCCTGCTACCCGGGCAACCGGGCCGTGCGTTGACCGCCCAGCTCGAGCAACTGGTCTGCCTGCTCTGGGATATCGGGCTGGAAACAGGCCACAGCGTGCGCACCATCGACCAGTGCCTGGAACAGGCGGCCGGCAACATCACCGTCCAGACATCGATGATCGAAGCCCGCTTGCTGGCCGGCAGCGCGCCGCTCTTTGGACGATTCTCCTCGCGGATCAGGGCCGGCCTCGATGCCCAAGGCTTCTTCCAGACCAAACGAATCGAGCAGGAAGACCGCCATCAGCGTTTTGGCGAAACGCCTTACAGCCTGGAAGCGAACTGCAAGGAGGGGCCAGGCGGGCTGCGCGATCTGCAGCTGATCCTGTGGATCACGCAGGCCGCCGGCTACGGCAAGTGCTGGAAGGACCTCGCCCAGCGCGGCTTCATCACCAGCGGCGAGCAACAGCTTCTCGAAGCGTGCGAGGCCTTCCTGCGCCGCCTGCGCACGCGCCTGCACCTGCTCGCCGGGCGGCGCGAAGATCGCCTGCTCTTCGAGTACCAGACGGTGCTCGCCGAGCAACTCGGTTTCGCCGCCACCGAGGCGCGGCGATCCAGCGAGCTGCTGATGCAACAGTACTACCGCACCGCCAAGATGGTCATGCAGATCAGCACCATCTTGCTGCAGAACATCGGCGCGGCGCTCCTGCCTTCCCCGGACGAGGCACCACAACCGATCAACGAGCGCTTCCAGAAGACGCACGAGTTCCTCGACGTGGTGCATGAAAACGTCTTCGGCGAGACCCCGGAGGCCATCCTCGAGACCTTTCTGCTGCTTCAGCAGCACCCCGGCGTGCACGGTCTGACTGCCCGGGCGCAGCGTGCCCTGTGGCGCGCCAGAACGCTGATCGACGGCGACTTCCGCGACAATCCGGTCAACCGTACCCGTTTCGTGGAACTCTTCCAGCACGGGCAGCGGCTGACCGAGGTCTTTCGGCGGATGGACCAGCTGGGCGTTCTGGGTCGCTATCTGCCTGGTTTCGGACGCATCGTCGGACAGATGCAGCACGACCTGTTTCATGCCTACACCGTTGATCAGCATATCTTGCAGGTGATGCGCAAGCTCCGCCGGTTCACCGTCGAGGAATTCGCGCACGAATACCCGCTGTGCAGTCGCCTGATCAGCGACTTCGGCAACCCCTGGGTGCTGTATGTCGCGGCGCTCTTTCACGATATCGCCAAAGGGCGTGGCGGCGATCACTCCGAACTCGGCGCGATCGACGCCCGGCAGTTCTGCGAAGACCACGGTCTGGCCAGCGAGGACACCGAATTGGTGGTCTGGCTCGTTCGCCAGCACCTGCTGATGTCCCGCACCGCTCAAAAGCAGGATATCTCCGACCCCGGCGTGGTCAGCCGGTTCGCCGCCATCGTCGGCGACGAACGCCGTCTGGTCGGGCTGTACCTGCTGACCGTGGCCGACATCCGCGGGACCAGCCCGAAAGTCTGGAACGCGTGGAAGGGCCAGTTGCTGGAGCAACTGTTCACGGCTACCCGCCGAGTCCTGCTGTCGAACGAAGCGGCACCGATGGCCGAGGGCGTCATTGCCCAGCGGCAACACGAAGCCAGGCGACTGATGCGCTATCTGGCGCTGCCCGAGGCGGTTCACGAGAGCCTGTGGCAGGAAGTCGACACGGTCTATTTCCTGCGCCACTCCGCGGAGGAAATCGCCTGGCACGCGCTCGCCCTGCACGACCGCCGCGACGTCGGCAGGCCGCTGGTCAAGGCGAGACTCAGTCCGCACGGTGCAGGCGTCGAAGTGATGGTCTACACCCACGACGAGACAGACCTCTTCGTACGCATGGCGGGGTTTTTCAGCCGCGCCGGCTTCAGCATCGTCGACGCCAAGATCCACACCACGCGCGACGGCTACGCGCTCGACACGTTCATCGTGCTTGACGTGGCTGATCGCGGCGGCAGGCGCGAGATGATCAGCTACATCGAACACGAGCTGATCGAGCGTTTGTCCGGACACTCACCGCCCGACCTGCCGGCAACCGGACGCGTCTCACGGCAGGTCAGGCACTTTCCGCTGCAGCCGATGGTCAGCATCCAACCCGTGGTCAGCCTCGAACCCGACGAAACCGGAAAGTTGTTCGTGCTCACCGTCGTCGCTGCGGATCGCCCCGGCTTGCTGTTCACCATCGCCACGCAACTGGCCGCACATCGGGCCAATCTGCACACCGCCAAGATCACCACCCTTGGCGAACGCGTCGAAGACACCTTCGTGATCAGCGGCAGCGATCTCGAGGAAAGCGCCGGCCGCGTCAAACTGGAGACCGACTTGCTGAAGCAACTGCTACCCTGATGCAGGCGCTGCCCGCTACCGACGGCGACGCACGGCGGCCGGGCCACCTGCCGGCCCGGCTTGCGGACGCCGCGCTTCTTTCTGTAAAGCTTCTGCCACAAAAAACCTCTGCGCCTTTGCCCTGGAGTCAGCCGTGTCCATTCATGTTGCCCTCAATCACATCACGCACTATCGCTACGACCGCCCGATCAGCCTTTCGCCCCAGGTTGTCCGCTTGCGGCCGGCGCCGCATTCGCGTACCCCGATCCTCAGCTACTCGCTGAAGATCACGCCAGCGCAGCATTTCATCAACTGGCAGCAGGACCCGCAGGCGAACTATCTGGCACGCCTGGTGTTCCCCGACAAAACCGCCGAGTTCTGCGTTGAAGTCGACCTGGTGGCCGAAATGTCGGTGATCAATCCCTTCGATTTCTTCCCCGAGCCCTACGCGACGACATTTCCTTTCAGGTACGAGGCCTGGCAGCAGGAAGAACTCGAACCCTATCTCGCCCGCTTGCCGCTGACCCCGGCGCTGCAGCGCTTCCTGGCGACGATTCCGACCGAAGAACGCACCAGCGTAGACTTCCTGGTCGATCTCAACCAGCGCGTCCAGGCCAAGGT
>NZ_JAPUVQ010000064.1:0-54283 GCF_029255145.1 Accumulibacter sp. | reverse complement strand
CCGCTGTTGACTGCTCAGCGACCTTCAGCACGCTCTGGCGCAGGCTAACTCGCGCCTTGAGGTGCTCCAGCGTAGGGCAGAGCCCTGGCATCAGGTCGGCAAGAATTTCAATCGCGGAATTTGGGACAAGGCTGCGATTTGAACTTTCTGGGCGCTTGATGGTACTATTGTCGGGTTTTGCTGGCCGGTGTCAGCGAAACTGGAAAGCGTGCCCTCGTGGTACGCCGGGTCTGCCGCTGTGGCACACCTCACTACGCACATTCGCCTGTTCAAGGGTGCCTGTCTGGACAACACGACAGGCTGTAGCTGGGCGGATGGTGGTCCAACCCTGATATTGAGAGTAAGAAAACATATGTCTACAACCATGCGTCAAATGCTCGAGGCCGGTGTCCACTTCGGCCACCAGACACGATTCTGGAATCCCAAGATGGCGCCCTATATCTTCGGCGCGCGCAACAAGATCCACATTGTCAACCTCGAGAGCACGCTTGCCAAGTATAACGAAGCGATGACCTTCGTCCGAAAACTGTCTGCCAACAAAGGAAACATCCTGTTTGTCGGAACTAAGCGGCAGGCTCGCGAAATAGTCGCCGAGGAAGCGTCCCGTTGCGCTTCCCCGTACGTCGATCAGCGTTGGCTGGGCGGCATGCTGACCAACTTCAAGACCATAAAGCAGTCGATCAAGCGCCTCAAGGAGATGGAGGCCATGGTTGAAGATGGATCGCTTGAGCGACTCGGGAAGAAAGAGGCGCTGATGACCACGCGGGAACTGGACAAGATGCTCAAGTCGATTGGCGGCATCAAGGATATGGTCACGCTACCTGACGCGTTGTTCGTGATTGACGTCGGTTATCACAAGATCGCGATCACCGAAGCTGTCAAGCTGGGAATTCCAGTTGTCGCCGTGGTCGACACCAACCATTCGCCGGAAGGTATCGATTACGTCATTCCCGGTAACGACGACTCTTCGCGTGCGATCCGGTTGTACGCGCGTGGCGTAGCGGATGCCGTCCTTGAAGGGCGCAGCCAGTTTGTCGAGGAAATCATTGACGCCGTTTCGGGCGACGAATTCATCGAAGAAGCAAGCGACAACTGATTGACTGCCGCCCTGGCTGCGTGCGCGGGGAGTCGCCGCCGGCCAGACATGCGTCCTGAATCTGTTCAGTGAGGCGCTGCCGACTCTTCCGGCAGCGTATGCAAGTGGAGAATGAAAATGGCGGAAATTACCGCAAGCATGGTGAAGGAACTGCGCGAAAGAACCGACGCGCCGATGATGGAATGTAAGCGGGCCCTGACCGAGGCCGCTGGCGATCTCGGCAAGGCCGAAGAAATTTTGCGCGTGAAGCTTGGTTCGAAAGCCAGCAAGGCTGCCAGTCGGATTACCGCGGAAGGCGTTGTGGCGATCCACTTGTCGGATGATGGCACAATGGGTGCGCTGATCGAAATCAACTGCGAAACCGACTTTGTCGCCAAGAACGATGACTTCCTGAAGCTTGCCAGCAGTTGCGCGGCACTGGTCGCAACCGCCGACCCGGCCGATGTGGCTGCCCTGTCGGCCTTGCCGATGGGCGACGGTACGGTCGAATCGACGCGTACCGCGCTGGTCGGAAAGATCGGAGAGAACCTCTCGATCCGTCGCTTCGTTCGCATGCAGGCCAAGGGAAAGCTTGCTTCGTATGTGCATGGAGGCGCCAAGATTGGTGTTCTGCTCGACTGTCTGGGCGGTGACGATCAACTAGCCAAGGACTTGGCCATGCAGATCGCGGCGGGAAAGCCGAAGGCTCTCGACGCAAGCGGTGTCGCGCCGGATCTGATCGACAGCGAGCGTCGGATCGCCATCGAGAAGGCGAGGGAAGCCGGAAAACCTGAAGCGATGCTCGAGAAGATCGCCGAGGGTTCCGTGCAGAAATTCCTGAACGAAGTGACTTTGCTCGGTCAGGTCTTTGTCAAGGCCGAAGACGGCAAGCAGACCATTGCCCAGTTGCTCAAGTCCAAGGCTGCTTCGGTTGCTGGCTTCGTATTGTTCGTCGTGGGTGAAGGGCTTGCCAAGAAGAGCAACGACTTCGCTGCTGAAGTGGCTGCGCAGGCCGCCGCTGCCCAGAAGTAGTCGTCCAGCACGAGTGGCTGATCAGGCCTGACTGAAGGAGCACCATGCCGATGTCCGAGAACTCGCCGAGATACAAGCGTATCCTGCTCAAACTGTCCGGCGAGGCCCTCATGGGGGGCGATGCTTATGGCATCAACAGGCAAACCATTTCGGGGATCGTTGCCGAAATCAAGGTGATTGTCGACATGGGCGTGCAGGTCGGGGTGGTGATCGGCGGTGGCAACATCTTTCGCGGTGTTGCGCCGGCTGCCACGGGAATGGACCGCGCCCAGGCCGACTACATGGGGATGCTGGCAACGGTGATGAACGGGTTGGCGTTGCACGATGCGATGCGGGCTGCCGGAATGGCTTCCCGCGTGCAATCAGCGCTGAATATCGAGCAGGTGGTGGAACCGTATATTCGTGCCAAGGCGATCCGCTACCTGGAACAGGGCAGGACGGTTATTTTCGCTGCTGGTACGGGTAACCCGTTTTTCACGACAGACACCGCTGCCGCCTTGCGTGGCGCCGAAATCGGTGCTGAAATCGTGCTCAAGGCGACCAAGGTTGACGGTATATATTCGGCCGACCCCAAGAAGGATCCGTTGGCCGTTCGCTATGACCGGATCAGCTTCGATGAAGCCATCGCGCAGAATCTGGCGGTGATGGACGCCACGGCTTTTGCCCTGTGTCGGGACCAGAAGTTGCCGATCAACGTCTTCTCGATTTTCAAGCATGGGGCCTTGGAGCGGGTTACGATGGGCGAGAACGAAGGCACCCTGGTGTATTGCTGACGGAGACCGAAATGTCGATAGCTGATGTGAAGAAAGCTGCCGAGGTAAAGATGCAGAAGTCGATTGAGGCGCTCAAGACCGACTTGGCCAAAGTGCGGACCGGACGGGCGCACATCGGCCTGCTGGACCACGTGCAGGTCGAGTACTACGGCTCCCTGGTGCCGATCAACACGGTTGCCAACGTGACCGTGATCGATGCCCGTGCGCTTGGCGTACAGACCTGGGAGAAGGGTATGGCAGCGAAGGTCGAAAAGGCCATTCGTGACTGCGACCTGGGACTCAATCCGTCTTCGCAAGGGGAGTTGATCCGCGTTCCAATGCCAGCGCTGACCGAGGAACGGCGTCGCGATCTGATCAAGGTGGTGAAGGGCGAGGGGGAGGGGACCAAGGTTGCGGTGCGCAACCTGCGGCGTGACGCGATCGCCACTCTCAAGGAGATGCTCAAGAACAAGGAGTGCTCGGAGGATGAGGAACACCGGGCTCAGGACGACATCCAGAAACTCACCGACCGCTACGTTGCCGAGATCGACAAGCAACTCAGCCACAAGGAAACCGAGTTGATGGCCATCTAGAAGCTGTCGGCCGAGCAATCGAAATGGCTCTCTTTGGCAGCTCCACGCGGAACGTCCCGGCAACTTCAGCGGTGCCTAGGCATGTGGCGATCATCATGGACGGCAACGGACGATGGGCCAAGAAGCGCTTGTTACCGCGCTTTGCTGGCCATCGTCGCGGCGTCGAGACCGTCCGCGAGACGGTTCGGGCGTGCCTTGAGCGCGGTATCGAGTATCTGACGCTTTTTGCCTTCAGCTCGGAGAACTGGCGCCGGCCGGAAGAGGAGGTGTCGCTGTTGATGCAGCTCTTCAGGCGTGCCCTGAAGGACGAGGTCAGCAAGCTCCATCGCAATGGCGTACGCTTGCGTGTGGTCGGCGATCTGTCGCGTTTCGAGCCAGAGCTGCAGACGCTGATCCAGGTGTCGGAGCAGAGAACCGCCGCCAACGAACAGCTGATCCTGACCATTGCCGCCAATTACGGCGGCCGCTGGGATATCCTCCAGGCGGTCAGGCGGATGCTGATCAGCCAGCCGGATGCGAGCGGCGAGTGGAGCGAGAGCGACCTCGCGCCGCATTTGGCCATGAGTTACGCGCCGGAGCCTGATTTGTTCATCCGCACTGGAGGAGAGCAGCGGATCAGCAACTTCCTGCTCTGGCAACTCGCCTATTCGGAGTTGTACTTCACCGATGTACTCTGGCCCGAGTTCGACTCGGCGGCTTTCGATGGCGCGCTGGCCTCGTATCAGCAGCGTGAGCGTCGATTCGGGCGAACCAGCGAACAGTTGGTCGGCCATTCGCCGGCGACGCACTCTCCGACGGACTCGCGGATCGATGCTTAGGACGCGGGTTATTACCGCGGTCTTCCTGTTTGCGGCCTTCTTTCTTGCCCTCTTCTACCTGCCGCCTCTCGGGTGGCTGGTCTTCGCCACGGCAGTAGCCACTGTCGCTGCCTGGGAGTGGGGGGGCTTGATGCGCCTCGGTGGAGCGGCACGGATCCTTCTTGGCGTCCTGCTGGCCATTACCTGCTCGGGGATCAGCGCTCTTGAGCCGGCGGCGGTCGGCCTCGCCGCTGCTTCTCCCGAGGAGGCATGGCGTCTGGGGGCGTGGTTCTACCTGCCGGCTGCCGTCTGGTGGCTGCTGGCCGTGCCGATCTGGCTGAAACGGCGCTGGTCCTTGTCAAACCATGGCGTCGGTCTGATGATCGGCATCCTGCTGATTCTGCCGACCTGGCTGGCGCTGGTGCAGCTGCGGCAGGCCGGGCCGCCAGCCTTGCTGGCGATCATGGCCGTCGTCTGGCTGGCGGATATCGGCGCCTATTTCACGGGGCGACGTTTCGGCAAGCACAAACTCGCACCAAACATCAGCCCGGGAAAGACCTGGGAAGGGGCGGTTGGCGGTGGCGTCGCGGTCGTCGCCTACGGCTTTCTGGTGTCCTCGAAGCTGCCGGCGACGCTGTCTGACAATTACCTGCTGCTGCTGCTGATCATGATCCTGTTGACGGTGATCAGCGTCCTTGGTGACCTCTTCGAGTCGCTGCTCAAACGCCAGGCGGGCCTGAAGGATAGCAGCAACGTGCTGCCGGGCCACGGCGGTGTGCTCGACCGGATCGACAGTCTCACGTCGACCCTGCCGCTGGTCGCCCTGGTCTGGCTGGCGACCGCGCATTGAGCGCTTCCGGGGGCGTCGTGCAAAATCTCACCATCCTGGGGTCGACGGGTTCGATCGGGGTCAATACCCTGGATGTCGTTCGCCGTCACCGGCAGACCTACCGGCTGGTGGCCCTTTGCGCGCATCGTCAGGTCGACCTGCTGTTCGCGCAATGCGTCGAATTCCAGCCGCGTTACGCGGTGCTTGGCGATCCGGCACTGGCCGCAGACCTCGCGGCGCGCCTGCTTGCAGCCGGCTGCCGGACCGAGGTGGCATGGGGCCCCGACGCGCTGCTGCGGATGGCCCAGTTGCCGGAAGTCGATGCGGTGATGGCGGCCATCGTCGGTGCCGCCGGGTTGCCGCCGACCTTGGCTGCCGCCGTCGCGGGCAAGAAGATCCTGTTGGCCAACAAGGAGGCGCTGGTCATGGCCGGCGCGGTTTTCATGCGCGCCGTTCGTCATAGCGGCGCCGTATTGCTGCCGATAGACAGTGAACATAACGCTATTTTTCAGTCTCTCCCGACGGGTTATTCAGGTAATTTAGCAGATAGCGGCGTGCTCGGCCTGTATCTCACCGCCTCGGGTGGGCCGTTTCGAACCTGCGCGCTCGACGACCTCGATTCGGTCAGCCCCGAGCAGGCCTGCGCGCATCCGAACTGGGTCATGGGACGAAAGATTTCGGTGGATTCGGCTACGATGATGAACAAGGGTCTGGAGATCATCGAGGCGCACTGGCTGTTCAACGTTCCCGCCGATCGCATCGAGGTCGTAATTCACCCGGAAAGCATCGTCCATTCGCTCGTCCAGTACGCCGACGGCTCGGTGATCGCCGAACTCGGCAATCCGGACATGCGGACGCCGATTGCGCACGCGCTGGCGTATCCAAGGCGCATTTCGGCTGGCGTCGAGCCGCTTGATCTGTTCAGGGTCGCGTCGCTGCACTTCGAGAGGCCGGACTTCGGGCGTTTCCCGTGTCTGGCTCTTGCCTATCGTGCGCTGGCGGCAGGGGGTTGCGCGCCGACCACACTCAACGCCGCCAACGAAGTGGCGGTGCAGGCCTTCCTCGACGGGCGGATCGGCTTCACGGTGATCGCTCGCGTGATTGCTGACGTCATGGACCGCCTGCCTGCGAACTGCGCACTGGACTCGCTGGCGGATGTCCTGGCCGCCGACCGGATGGCTCGCGACGCCGCCCGGGCCTACATTGCGGACCTCACGACGCAGGCCTCGCGGTGAGCGGCTTCCTCTACTACCTGGCCGCCTTTGCTCTGGTTCTGGGAGTTCTGGTGGTGGTCCACGAGTACGGGCACTATCTAGCCGCACGCTGGGCCGGCGTCAAGGTTCTGCGCTTTTCGGTCGGCTTCGGACGGCTGCTCTGGGCGCGGCGCTTTGGCCGGGATGGCACGGAGTGGGCAATTGCCGCGTTCCCGCTGGGCGGCTACGTCAAGATGCTCGATGAGCGTGAGGGCGACGTTCCCGCGGCGGATTTGCACCGGAGCTTCAACCGGCAGCCGGTTTTGAAGCGGATGGTGATCGTTGCTGCTGGACCGCTGGCCAACTTTCTATTGGCCATCGTGCTGTACTGGGGACTCTTCTGGCACGGTACGGAGGAATTCAAACCATTGCTCGGCGCGCCGGTCGCCGCGAGTGCCGCCGCGGCAGCCGGACTGGAAAACGGCGAATTGGTGCTGAAGGTTGCCGGTGAGCCCGTTCAAACGTGGCAGGAAATGCGTTGGGCCTTGCTGGAAAGAGCGGTCGACGCCGACGAGGTCGCCCTCGAAGTGATCAACCCGCGCCGGGAGATCAGCATTCGCCACCTTGACGTCTCGGCTGTCCGGCGCTCGGGCTGGGAGGGTGACGCGCTCGACAGGCTGGGAGTTGCTCTCCACCGGCCCAGCCTGCCGCCCGTGCTTGGCACGGTCAAAGCGAATAGTGCGGCGGCCGACGCCGGCCTGCGTCTTGGCGACGAGGTGCTCTCCGTCGATGACTATGAGATAGACAGTTGGGCCGATTTTGTGCGCATCGTTCGCCAGTCGCCCGGCAAACGGTTAGCTCTTGAGGTGCTCCGCGATGGTCAGCCGATCGCCATCGCGCTGACCCCGGCAACGATCGACGAGCAGGGCGAGGAGATAGGCCGGGTGGGCGTTTCGGTCAGCGATGGCGATCGGGCGCGAGCCGCGTTGATGATTACCGTCAGCTATGGGCCGGTATCAGCGTTGCGCAAGGCAGTCGTCGAGACCTGGGACAAGTCGGCGTTCACCTTGCTGATGATGGGCAAGATGATTACCGGCGAGGTTTCGTGGCGCAATATCAGCGGACCGGTGACCATTGCTGACTACGCTGGCCGCTCCGCGAGACTCGGTCTCGACTACTATATCAAGTTCATGGCGCTGGTCAGCATCAGCCTTGGCGTCCTGAATCTGCTGCCGATCCCGATCCTGGATGGGGGCCATTTGCTGTATTATCTCGTCGAAATCATCAAGCGTGGGCCAGTTTCCGAGCGCACCATGGAGATCGGTCAGCAGATCGGTCTGGCGCTCCTGCTCATACTGATGGCTTTCGCTTTCTACAACGACATCAATCGACTGATTTCCGGCTGAACTCATGAAGAGAAACCTGCTCGCAGGTCTGGTTGCCACCCTTTTTGCCTCTTGCGCCGTGGCCATGGAGCCGTTTACGGTCCAGGACGTTCGTGTCGAAGGCATTCAGCGTGTTGAAGCAGGGACGGTTTTCAGCTACCTGCCGATCAAGGTCGGCGATACGATGAATGACGAAAAGGCAGCGCAGGTCATCAAGACCTTGTTTGCCACCGGTTTTTTCAAGGATGTCCGGATTGAAGTGGCTGGTTCCGTGCTCATCGTCGTGGTCGAGGAGCGCCCGGCGATCGCCCAGATCGACTTCGTCGGCCTGAAGGAGTTCGACAAGGAGCAGTTGCTCAAGGGCCTGAAGGAGGTTGGTATCGCGGTATCGCGCACCTTCGACCGCGCCACGCTGGAAAAAGCCGAACAGGAACTGAAGCGCCAGTATCTGTCGCGGGGCAGGTACGCGGTGACCATCACTACCACCATCACGCCCCTGGACCGTAATCGCGTGGCGATCAACTTCAATGTCGACGAAGGCGAGACCGCCAAGATCAAGCAGATCAACATTGTCGGGGTGCACGCGCTGAAGGAGAAGGACTTGCTTGCAGCGCTCGAACTGAGGACGCCCAACTGGATCAGTTGGTACACCAAGAGCGACCAGTACTCCAAGCAGAAGCTTTCCGCTGACCTCGAAACGCTGCGTTCGTATTACCTGGACCGTGGCTTCCTGGAATTCAACGTCGAGTCGACGCAGGTGTCGATCAGCCCCGACAAGAAGGACATCTACATCACGATCAGCATCGTCGAGGGCGAGCGCTATCTGGTGTCTTCGGTGAAACTCGCGGGCGATCTGACGCTGTCGGAGGAAGAGTTCAGGAAAGCCGTCAAGGTCAAGCCCGGGGATGTCTTTTCCCGCGAGAAGCTCAACGAGAGCACCAAGGCGATTGCCGACAAACTCGGCGCCCAGGGCTACGCATTTGCCAACGTCAACGCTGCACCGGAAATCGACAAGGAGAAGCGCCAGGTCGCGTTCACCATTTTCGTCGACCCCGGCAAGCGAGCCTACGTGCGGCGGATCAACATCACCGGCAACACCAAGACGCGTGACGAAGTAATCCGCCAGGAAATGCGCCAGATGGAAGCGGGCTGGTATGATGCCGAGCGGGTCGTGGCGTCACGCGCCAGGATCGACAAGACCGACTATTTTTCCGAAGTCAACGTTGAAACGCCGCCGGTGCCCGGAACCATCGACCAGGTTGATGTGAATGTCAATGTCGTCGAGAAGTCCACTGGTAACATCTCCATTGGCGCCGGCTATTCAAGCTCGGAAAAAGTCATCCTCTCCGGCTCGATCTCGCAGTCCAACATTTTTGGCAGCGGCAAGTTCCTGTCCTTGCAGTTGAACACCGGCAAGTTGAACCGTACCGTCGGCATCAACTATACCAATCCGTACTTCACGGTTGACGGTATCAGCCAGGGCTTCGACGTCTACTACCGCACGCTCAACCCGACCTCTCTCGGCTACGCCTTCCAGTCCACCTCATACGGCGGCGGCATCCGCTTCGGCTATCCGATTGGTGAAAAGCAAACACTCAACTTCGGGCTGGCGGTCGATCAGACGACCATCGACATTACGCCAATCACCCTGGCAACCCCGATCCAGTACATCCAGTTCCAGGCGCAGCACGGAGACTCGAACGTTACCGTGCCGGCGACGGTGTCCTGGACCCGGGACAGCAGGGACAGCGCCATTCTTCCGACCAGCGGTGGAACCCAGAAGGCCGGACTGGAGGTCGCCATCCCTGGCGCCGACTTGACTTTCTATCGCGCGACCTATCAGATTCAGCAATACTTCCGGCTCTCCAAGGACCTGATTCTGATGCTTGGCGGCGATCTCGGGTACGCCAACGGCCTGCAGGGACAGACGCTGCCCTTCTACAAGAACTTCTATGCCGGCGGTGTCGGATCCGTGCGTGGCTATGACACCGCGAGCCTCGGTCCGGTCGATCCGCTATACCCCGACACGCGCCTCGGTGGCACGCGCAAGGCGGTCTTCAACTCGGAGATCCTGATGCCCTTCCCGGGGCTCGACAAGGCATTCCGTTTCGGGCCGTTCTTTGACGCCGGTAACGTATTCACCGATAACTACACCTACGCAGACCAGGGATTGAGGATGTCGGTTGGTCTCACCGCGACCTGGCTTTCGCCGCTGGGGCCGTTGAAATTCAGCGTCGGTCAGCCGATCAACGAACAAAGTAATGATAAACTCCAAAAGTTCCAGTTCCAGTTTGGGACGACCTTTTAACTCGGGAGAATTAGCTTGAAGAAGACGATTGCCAGACTGCTGGTTGCGTTGATGGCCTCGCTGCCGGTGTCTTACGCGTCGGCGGTAGAACCACTGAAGGTCGGGTACGTCAATACCCAACGTCTCTTTCGTGACGCACCTGCGGCTGTAAGAGCTGCGAAGAAGATCGAGCAGGAATTCTCCAAGCGGGACCAGGATCTGCAACGTCTTGCCAAACAGGTGCAGGGCTTGCAGGAGACGCTCGAGAAGAATGGCCTGACAATGGCCGAGGCGGATCGTCGCACCAAAGAAAAGGATCTTGGCGAGTTGTCGCGCGAGTTCCAACGCAAGCAGCGCGAGTTCCGCGAGGATCTGAACCTGCGCCAGAACGAGGAAAATGCGGCGATCATTGAAAAGGCCAACAAGGCGATCAAGCAACTCGCAGACAGCGAGAAATACGATCTGATCGTTCAGGACGTGGTCTGGGTCAGCCCGAAACTCGATATCACCGACAAGGTGATCAAGGCCTTGTCAGACCCCAAGGACGCGAAGTAGGCGCCACCCGGTCAAGCAATGGAGTGCAGGTGTCAGGAGGTCTGCGGCTAGACGAAATCGTCGCCCGTCTCGGCGGGGTGCTCGAGGGTGATGGGGCGGTGGTGGTCCGGCAGGTGGGCAGCCTTCTTTCGGCAGGGGAGGGCAGCATTGCTTTTCTTGCCAATCCAAAATACAGGCAGCAACTGCATCGGACACAGGCTGCCGCGGTAATCTTGCCGCCACAGTTTTCCGCTGAGACCTCGCTGCCGCGCATCGTTTACCCAAACGCTTACGCGTACTACGCTCGCGTCGTGGCGCTGCTCAATCCCCCCTTGCGGGGCCGCCCCGGGGTTGGTGCCGGCGCGGTGGTGAAGTCGGCATTGCCCGATTCGGCGAGCGTTGGCGAGAACGTTGTCATCGGCGAGGGTGCGACCATCGGCGAGAACGTGATCGTCCATCCGGGATGCGTGATCGGCGACGGAGTCGCCATTGGCGACGATTCGCTGCTTTACCCGAATGTCGTGATCTATCGTGGCTGCCTGATCGGCAAGCGGGCGATCATCCACGCCGGTGCGGTGATCGGCGGCGACGGCTTCGGCTTTGCCAAGGATGGCGAGCGGTGGGTGAAAATTCCGCAGGTCGGGCGGGTGGTGATCGGTGACGACGTCGAGATCGGGGTTAACACGTCGATCGACCGCGGCGCGCTCGACGACACGGTGATCGGCAATGGCGTCAAGCTCGACAACCAGATTCAGATCGGGCACAACGTCATCATTGGCGACCATGCGGCGATGGCCGGTTGTGTCGGCATTGCCGGCAGTACCAGGGTCGGTCGTCGGTGCACGGTTGGGGGGGCCGGGATGATCATCGGTCACCTGGAATTGGCCGACGACGTGCACATTTCGGCGGGCAGCATGGTCACCAGGAGCCTGCCCAGGGCCGGTCAGTACACCAGTATCTTTCCGCTCTCGGCGCACCACGAATGGCTACACAACGCGGCACACATCAAGCGTCTGGCGAGACTCGCCGAACGGGTCGCCGAACTTGAGAAGAAACTCGAAATAAGGGACATATCATCTTGAACGCAATGGGCATTCACGATATTCTGGAGCACTTGCCGCACCGCTATCCCTTCCTCTTGGTCGACCGCGTGGTCGACTTCGAGCTTGGCAAGGCGATCCATGCGTACAAGAACGTGACGGTCAACGAACCTTTTTTCGTCGGCCACTTCCCACATCACCCGGTAATGCCGGGGGTGCTGATCATGGAGGCGCTGGCGCAGGCGGCGGGCATCCTGTCGTTCAAGACGATGGGCGTCAAGCCGGACGCGAACTCCGTCTTCTACTTCGTCGGCATTGATGGCGCGCGCTTCAAGAAACCGGTGACCGCGGGCGACCAGTTGCATCTGCATGTCCAGATCGTGCGTCAGCTGCGCGGCATCTGGAAATACAAGGCGGAGGCGCGGGTGGACGGGGAGATCGTCGCCGAAGCCGAGCTGATGTGCGCCAAGCGTGATGTCGCCGGAACCTCTGGGTGACCGGTGCCATGATCCATCCAAGTGCGATCATCGATCCTGGTGCGCAGCTTGGCGCAAATGTTTCAGTCGGTGCGTACTCGATCATCGGGGAACACGTGCAGATCGCCGACAATACGGTGATTGGTCCGCACGTTGTGATTTCCGGGCGGACTCGCATCGGGCGGGACAACCGGATCTTCCAGTTCTGTTCGCTTGGCGAAGTGCCGCAGGACAAGAAGTATGCCGGCGAGCCGACCTGCCTGGAAATCGGCGATCGCAACACGATTCGCGAGTTCTGTACCTTCAACACGGGCACCGCCCAGGATGTCGGCATCACGCGCGTCGGCGACGACAACTGGATCATGGCCTATGTGCATATCGCGCATGACTGCCAGGTGGGCAACCGCACCGTGTTCGCCAACAATGCGCAGCTGGCCGGCCATGTACACATCGATGACTGGGCGATCCTCGGTGGGTATACCGGTGTGCACCAATTCTGTCGTGTCGGCGCGCATACCATGACCGCCGTCGGGACGGTGGTTCTGCAGGATATTCCGCCATTCGTGATGGCCGCCGGCAATACCGCCAGCCCGTTCGGCATCAACGCCGAAGGGCTCAAGCGCCGCGGTTTCTCGCCGGACGCGCTGCTGGCGTTGAAGCGCGCTTACCGGACGCTCTACAAATCGGGCCTGATGCTCGACGAAGCACGCGCCAAACTCGATCAGGAAGTCCTTGCCCATCCGGAAATCAAGCCACTGATCGACTTTCTCGCGGTATCGAAGCGCGGCATCATTCGATGACCGTGGCGGTGCCGGTCCGGATCGCCATGGTCGCCGGAGAAGCGTCCGGCGACCTGCTCGCCAGCCAGCTGATGCAGGCACTCCAGGCCAGGCTTCCCGGCGCCGTCTTCTTCGGTGTTGGCGGGCCGCGAATGCTCGGCATGGGTTTCCAGTCCTGGCATCCGCTGGAAAAACTGTCGGTCCGCGGGTATGCCGAGGTGCTTCGCCACTATCGTGAAATCGCCGCGATTCGCCGCGACCTCCAACGACGGCTGCTGGCCGACCCACCTGATGTCTTTATCGGCGTTGACGCGCCGGATTTCAATCTGGTTCTCGAAAGAAAGCTCAAGCGGCACGGTGTTCGGAGCATCCATTACGTCAGCCCATCGATCTGGGCCTGGCGTGGCGCGCGTATTCACAAGATAGGCACAGCGGCTTCCCGCGTGCTGACCCTGTTTCCGTTCGAGACGGCTCTTTACGAGCAGCAGGGTATTCCGGTGAGCTATGTCGGCCACCCGCTGGCCGACATGCTGCCGCTGGAAGACGGCCGCGATGTCGCCAGGACGCTGCTCGGACTGCCGTCGCAGGAGCCGGTTTTCGCGCTCCTGCCGGGCAGCCGCCAGGCGGAATTGCAGTACATGGCGGACACCTTCATCGAGACTGCGCGCCGTATCCACGCGCAGCTCCCCGACGCGCTTTTTCTCGCGCCGCTGGCGACGCGTGAAACGCGCGTTCTGTTTGAAGAGGCGCTGCACCGCTGCCAGGCGCAACAACTGCCGATTCGTCTGCTGTTTGGCCATGCGCACCAGGCGATGATGGCCGCCGACGCGGTCCTGGTCGCCAGTGGTACCGCCACGCTCGAGGCGGCGCTGCTCAAGCGACCGATGGCGATTGCCTACAAAATGGCGCCGCTCTCGTATCGGATCATGCGTCGGATGGGTTATCTGCCCTATGTCGGCCTGCCGAACGTGCTGGCCGGCAAGTTTGTTGTTCCTGAGTTCATCCAGGACGAGGCGACACCTGAAAACCTCGCGCAGGCGCTGCTCAACCTCTACGCCGACAAGACCGCGTGCCAACGGATCAGTGCGCTGTTCCGCGAGATGCACCTGCAACTGCGCCAGAATGCCGCCGAGCAAGCCGCGGCGGCGATTGTCGGCGAGCTGCCGGCGGTTGAGCGTGTCCATGCAGCCTTTCCTGCTGCCGTCTGACGGTCTGGTCTGCGGGGTCGATGAGGCCGGCCGCGGTCCACTGGCCGGACCGGTGGTCGCCGCTGCGGTGATTCTCGACCCGGCCAGGCCGATCGCCGGCCTGAATGATTCAAAGAAGCTTTCTGCCGGAAAACGGAACGTTCTTGCTGCCGAAATACGCGCCACGGCGTTGGCCTGGGCAGTCGCCGAGGCCAGCGTCGAGGAGATCGACCGAATCAACATCCTGCAGGCCAGCCTGCTCGCCATGCAACGCGCGGTCACGGCACTCGCCGGCGCGCACGGCCCGATTGCCCCCAGCCACGCCCTGATCGATGGCACGCATTGCCCGCGGCTGCCGTGTTCGGTCGCAGCGATCATCGGCGGCGATGGCAAAGTCGCGGCCATTGCCGCGGCGTCGATTCTCGCCAAGACGGCTCGCGACGCCGGCATGCTTGCTCTGCACGCCCGCTATCCCCAATATGGCTTTGATCGACACATGGGCTATCCCACCGCACTTCATTTGCAGGCGCTGCGCGAACACGGCGCGAGTCCACACCATCGCCGCAGTTACGCACCGGTGGCCCGACTCAGCCAGCCATGAAACGGATCACTTCGCGCGAAAACCCGCATTACAAGGCTCTGCAAAGGCTGTGTCAGAGTGGTCGGGAACGGCGCAAGAGCGGCCGCGTGCTGCTCGATGGCCTGCACTTGATCGAAGCATACAGCCAGCACTACGGGGTCCCCGGGGAGCTGGTGGTCAGCGATAGCGGTGCCTGCCGGCCGGAAACCGCCCGCTATCTTGAGGGCCTGGTGGCCGCTACGACGGTCACCTGTTTCGCCGACGCGCTGTTCGGCGATCTGGCGGTGGTTGACGCGCCGAGCGGAATCATGGCCATCGTCGGTCAGCCGCAACCGGCATGCGGCCTCGATTGCGATGCGGATGCGGTGCTGCTCGACGGCGTGCAGGATCCGGGCAATCTCGGTTCCATTCTGCGCAGCGCCGCTGCCGCCGGTTTTCGGCAGGTCGTGCTATCGGTCGATTGCGCGCAGGCCTGGTCGCCGAAGACCCTGCGTGCGGCGATGGGCGCGCATTTCCAGCTCGACATCCATGAACACGGCGACCTGGCCCGTTTTCTCGCCGCCTATCGCGGGCAGTCGGTGGCGACAGTGCCGGGCGGGTCGAGCAGCCTCTATTCGGCTGATCTCCGTCAGCCGTTGGCCTGGGTATTCGGCAGCGAAGGGCTGGGCGTCAGGCCGGACGTCGTCGCCGCGACGCAGCTGCAACTGCGCATTCCGATGCCCGGCACCAGCGAGTCACTAAACGTCGCGGCCGCCGCTGCGATCTGCCTTTTCGAGACGATACGGCGTCGCCACGCTGCGCAGTCGTCCCTGACCACGGCAGCTTCGGGCTAGCGGTCGCTGAGCCGTCGCGTCTGGCGTCTTACTTCGCGTCCTTCCGGCAGTCCTGCGTGAAATCGCTGACTTCCTTGGTAACGTTAACTTCCAGGCCAACCGGACGAGGAGAGCAGCTAATGGACGAGATCGTGAACACGACACACGCAAGCCACGGCGACAGCCTCGAAGAGGTACGTCAGCGATTCAAGTGTTGGCGAGTAGGCCGTGGGCGCGGTGAGCTCATCCATCGCGAGTCAAGGGTGGGGGCGGTGGCGATTGCACGTGAACCGGGGCCGAACATCGCCGCACGGGCGCTGCAGGTTGACTTCGATCACTTGAAGAGGGGCCAGCAGGAGCAGGAGGCGGCAGGTGGCGCATTGCCAGCCAGCAGAGGAGGAGAGCAGTTCGTCGAGTTGCCACATGCGCCCAACCGTGAGCCACCCGCTCGGGTTCTCTGCGAGTGCGCGATTGAATTCGAGAACATGCGCGGCGTGCGCATGCGGGTGGAACCTAGTGGCCAGGGGCCCGTCGACAGCGTCTGGAAGCCGATCCGTTCAGCGGCGGCGTGTTCGTCGTCCGCAACAGCGCCCGTACCGCCGTCAAATCCTCGTCTACGACGGCCAGGGTTTCCGGCTGTGCAAGAAGCGTTTATCGAGCGGGCGCTGTGCCTTCTGGCCAGACGGCACGGCGCCGAACCAGGAACTCGAGGCCTGCGCGTTGCAGGGGCTGCTGATGGCTGACGGCCCCGTGCAGGCGGGTGCGGCGCCGGCCAGCCGGCAGCGAAGTCAAACGCACAGCTCCCAACTGGGTTGATATTTGTCTTGACTCAGGGGGCCGCTTTGTGCCGCCAGACGCGCGGCCGTAGCGCCGCCTCATCGCCCGCGGATCAGTGCCACAAGATCCTCGGTCGAGGGCAAGGCGCTGGCTTCGCCTTCGGCGAGGATGCTCTCGGCGAGCGCGCGCTTCTCGTGGTGCAGGTCGACGATGCGCTCTTCCACCGTGCCCTTGGTGACCAGCCGGTAGACGGTCACCGGCCGCAGCTGTCCGATGCGGTGCGCGCGACCCATCGCCTGGTCTTCGGCAGCCGGGTTCCACCACGGGTCGGTGATCACCACGTAATCGGCGGCGGTCAGGTTGAGACCGAAACCGCCGGCCTTGAGGCTGATCAGGAAGAGGTCGCCGTCGCCAGCCTGGAAAGCGGCGACGCGGCGCGTGCGCTCGGCCGCCGGGGTCGCCCCGTCGAGGTACTGATAGGTGATTCCGGCCTGGTCCAGAGGTTCACGCAAGACTTGCAGGAAATCAACGAACTGGCTGAAAACAAGTGCTTTGTGACCGTTTTCGACGAGTTCGGCGGCGAGTTCGGCGAAGGCCTGCACCTTGGCGCCGGTGATCCCGAATTCGGGACTGCTGAGGCGCGGATCGCAGGCGGCGCGGCGCAGGCGCGTCAGTTGCGCGAGGATGTTGAAGCGCGCCTGCGCCTGCGGCGCACTATCGAAGCCGGCGTCGATCTCGCTCGCCGCTTCGCGGCGCAGTGCTTCGTAGTGCGCGGCTTCGGCGGCCTCCGGGGTCACGGTCAGGATCAGTTCGGTGCGCGGCGGCAGTTCCTGCAGCACTTCCGACTTGCTGCGGCGCAGGACGAAAGGCCCGACCAGGCGCTTGAGGACGTGCTGCGCCTCGCGGTCGCGGTTACGTTCGATCGGCCCGGCGAAGCGTTCGTTGAAGCGGTTGAGGGTGCCGAGCAGGCCGGGGTTGGCGAAGCGCATGATCGACCAGAGGTCGGCCAGCCGGTTTTCCACTGGCGTGCCGGTCAGCGCCAGGCGAAAATCGGCATTCAGCGCGAACACCGCCTGCGAGCGCTTGGCGGCGGCGTTCTTGATCGCCTGTGCCTCATCGGCGATCACGGTGTGCCAGCTGCGCCCGGCGAAGCGCTCCTGCGCCAGTTGCAGCAGCGTGTAGGAGACGATCAGCAGGTCCTGCGGGCCGGCCCTGTTGACCAGATCCTCGCGGTCGCCATCGCTCGCTTCGCTGTAGATTCGGACATTCAGGCTGGGCGCAAAGCGCTGTGCTTCGGCCAGCCAGTTGCCGCACACCGAGGTCGGCGCGATGACCAGCGCCGGGCCGGCGGCGCGTTCGAGGAGCACGCCGAGCGCTTGCAGGGTTTTGCCGAGGCCCATGTCGTCGGCCAGGCAGCCACCCATGCCGGCGGTCGCCAGGCGAATCGCCCACTGGTAACCGTCCTCCTGATACGGCCGCAGGCTGGCCTGCAGCAGGCTCGGCAGCTTCGGCTGGGTGGCCTGCGCCTGCCGCAGGCGGTCGATCGCCTGGCGAAAATCCTTGCCGGCTTCGAGTTCGGTTCCGTCGAGAATCTCGTCGAGCCAGGCGGCGGCGATGGTCGGCACCTTGCCGCCGTCCTTGTCGGTTTCGAGCACCGCCGCCAGGTCGCTCAACTTCTGCTTCAGCGAGCGGGTCAGCGCGGCATAGACGCCATTGCCCATGGGGATGAAACGGCTCTTGTCGCGCGCCGCGCCGAGCAGCGTTTCGAGCTGCAGCACCAGCCCTTCGTCGAGCGTCGCGCTGCCGGACAGCCGGAACCAGTCGCGCTCGCGGCTTACCCTGACGCCGAGCTGGCGGCTGTCGAGGGTCAGCACGCGCACGCTCTTGCCCTTGGGCCACTCGACCGCGGCCACCGCGGCCAGCGCCGGCAGCGCTTCGACCGCCGCCAGCGCGTGTTCCGGGTCTTCGATCAGCCACTCGCTGACGCCGTCGCTGCTGTCGAGGAAGGGCAGCGCGTCGAGCACCGCTTCGAGATGCCGGCGCTCGGCGGTCAGGTCGCGTTCGGTGCCGACCGTCTCGCCGCCGAGGACGGCCATCAGGCGAAGTCTGCCGGCGGCTGCCGGCAGCCGCGGTCCATCGGCTCCGAGCGGTGCCACCACCAGACGTAGCGCCAGGTCGTCGCCAACCGGCGAAAGCTCGGCGCGCAGCCGCGAGTCGCTGGCGACCTGCCGGGTCGCCTGTGCCGAATCGGCATGGACCTGGAAGTGCGCGGTCAGCGCGTGCAAGGTCTTGGCCAGTTCGGCCGCCGCGTCGGCGGCGTCGGCGGGGACCGAAAAGCGACCCGAGACCAGCTGAATGGCTTGCTGCTGAGCTGGCGTGAAGCGCACCAGGCGCAGGCGCTGCGGGCCGTCCTGAACGAGCGTCAGCAGACGCAGCGCCTCGGCTTCGCGACGCTGATCGGCGTCCATCGCGTAATAGCCGTTCTGGTCGCCGACTGGCCGCAGGGGTGGCTCGACGCGCATCACGAAGCGTTCGCCCTGCCGAAGCAGTTCAAGTTCCGGCGCCGCTTCGGACAATTCGACGAACTGCTCGGGTGCGTTGGCCAGGACGATGCACGGGTGGCCGACCAGCGCGACGATCGCCGCCGCCAGGTCGACGTAGTAGCGATTGCGGTAGCCGCGCTCGGGGCGCAGCGCGCGCGCGACCTTGGCGTCGCAAGAAGCCAACTGCTCGTTGCCGGCGATTCTCGCCAGGCTCAGCGCTCGCGGCCGGCCCCAGGCGGCGCGCTGGCCGCGCTTCTGTTCGAGCGGCCTGACGCCGAGCAGATCCCCGTGCCGGCCGATGTCGAGTTCCCACAGCAGCCGCGACGACTCGCCACCGGCGCTGGCCGGTTGGTTGCCGCCCAGCGCTTGCAGGGCGATCAGGACCTCGCGCCACTTCTCGGCAGCGCCAGCGACAAAGAAGCCGGCGGGCGGTTCGCCGCCGTCGAGCACCGCTTCGCAGCCATCGAGCAGGCGCAGCGGCGTCTGCAGCCGACAGCTCTGCAGGCGCTGGCGCAGAAAGTGGATCGTCGGCCGCCACTCGGTGGCCGGTACTCGCGGATCGGCTTCGGCGATCATTTCGCGGCCAAGCCAGGCGGCGAGCAGAATCGCCCACAACGCGTCGAGCGTCCACCGCGCCTGCGGTTCGCCGACGGGAGTGAAAACCGTGCGGTTGATCGACGTCTTGCCGAGCCGCACATCGATCGCGTGCACCCAGCGTCCCCAGCTGTCGTGGGGGCTGGGGTCGCGCTTGCCGGCCTCGCCAGCGCAAAACCTGCGTGCCAGTTCGAGGTGTCTGGGGGTCGACTGGGCGAGCAGCGACAGCGGATAGAGCCAGGCGAAACTGAGCGGCAGCAGATTCTTGGTACCACCGATTTCGCCCTTGCGTTGTTTCAACGCCGCTTCGAACGCCGCCTGCCCGTCCGCCCACCGGCCTTCAGCGACCAGCGCCGCAGCGCGCAGGCCCGCCGCCAGACCGTCTTCGAGCTCGGGTAGCGCAGCGTGCAGCAGATCGCTGTCGCCGCGTTGCACGGCCAGGTCACCGAGGGTCAGGCACAGGTCGTCGGACAGGTCCTCAGGGTGGCGTCGCAGCTGGTTGCCGGCCCATTCGGCGATCGACAGGTACTCCGGGGCCCAGTACAGGCAAAGGGTGGCGACCGCCTGGTAAGCGAGGCGTGATTGCCAGAGTGGCTCGATGCGTTCGAAACTTGGCCCGTCAAAGGGCAGCAGAATGGCTTTGACCATGATCTGCGACCATTCCATCGATCGGCTCAGGACGTTCTTGAGGTGCGACAGCTCCTCGCTGGGCGCGCCCGAATAGAAGCGTGCACGGACGTAGGCGATGGTCGTCGGTACGCTCGCGGTGGGCCAGTAGTAGGTCGATCGCGATGGATCGAAATGATCCAGGTCGGCGATCAGCTGCGCCAGCGTGCTGCCGGGATGGGTTTCGAGCAACTGGCGGTACAGCGGCGCGCGTAGCGCGTCCACCAGGTGAAAGGTGGTGGCGCGCGAGGGCTCGTCGACCAGCAGGCCGCTATCGCGGAGTTTCTGCGTTGCCGACTTGACGTCGCTGGCGGTGAACGCCTTGCCGGCACTGCTCGCCAGCCCGGTCAAGGCCAGCAGGCGGTGGACGTCGGTGTTGGTGCGAAAGGTCCACAGCAGCGCGCAGGCCAGCGCAACCTGATGCGTGTCTGGCGCTAGTCCGAGTTTGTCGAGTTGCTCGATGGCGCTGCGATTCAAGGATGGCTTGTTCATTGACGGGCGAGGGCTGAGAGGTGGGGATGCCGGAAGGCAGGACGGTGGGAACAGGCGGCCGGACGGGGGGCGAGACTCATCTTCTGGTCAGCAGCATGGCGTCGCCGTAGCTGAAGAAGCGGTAGCGCTGGGCGATCGCGTGCCGGTAGGCGGCACGGATCGGTTCGAGTCCGGCGAACGCCGAGACCAGCATCAGCAGCGTCGATTTCGGCAGGTGGAAGTTGGTGATCAGCCGGTCGACGACCTGGAAACGGTAGCCCGGGGTGATGAAGATGTCGGTCTCGGCCGCGCCAGCACACAGCGCACCGCCCTGCGCGGCGGCTTCGAGGGCGCGCAGGCTGGTCGTCCCGACGGCGACGATCTTGCCGCCGCGGGCGCGGGTGCGGCCGATGGCGGTGACCGTCGCCGCCGGAATGACGAAGCGTTCGGCGTGCATCCGGTGCTCGGCGACCCGATGCGCGCGTACCGGCTGAAAGGTGCCGGCGCCGACGTGCAGCGTCAGCCAGGCTACTTCGACGCCGCGCTGCGCGAGTCTGGCGAGCAGTGCGTCGTCGAAATGCAGACCGGCGGTCGGCGCCGCGACGGCGCCGGGGTGGCGGGCATAGACCGTCTGGTAGCGTGCTTCATCGTCGGCACCCGCGGGGTGCGTGATGTAGGGTGGCAGCGGCAGCCGGCCGTGCGCGTCGATCAAGGTCCACAGGTCGCGACCGCCGGCGGGCTCCGCTTCCGGATTTGCTTCCGGCGCCATTGGCGGCTCGAGCTCCAGGTCGAAGAATTCGCCTTGTTCGCCGCTGCGGCCGCGAACCACCAGGCTGATCGCGTTTTCGAGGACGATCCGGCTACCGGGCCTGGGCGACTTGCTGGCCCGGATTTGCGCCACAGCGTGGCGGGCGTCGACGATGCGCTCGATCAGGACTTCAATTTGACCGCCGCTTTCCTTGTGGCCGAAGAGCCGCGCGCGGATCACGCGCGTGTCGTTGAACACCAGCAGGTCGCCGGCATCGAGCAGATCCGGAAGAGTGCTGAAGCGACGGTCGCAGAGAGCGAAATCGTCGACCTGCAGCAGCCGGCTGGCGGTCCGTTCGCCGCTCGGGTGCTGGGCGATCAGCTGGTCGGGAAGGTCGAAGTCGAAGTCGTCGAGGGTCAGCATGAAAGGGTTTGCCAGCGATGGTTTGTCGAGGGATGGCCGCCGGCGCTACAAGGGCCGATGTTAGCCGGAATTGGCCCGAGGCGGGCGGAAGCGGGTGATTTTGGCCGTCTTGCGGCTTGTCGACGGCCAGGGAATCGGCGATAATCCGCAGCTCTTCCGGCTCGGGAACTTCGAGCCAAAGCCGAGATGGCGGAATCGGTAGACGCAGCGGACTCAAAATCCGCCGATGGTGACATCGTGGGGGTTCGATTCCCCCTCTCGGCACCACCCACAACAGCACTCGCCTGCAAGGGCGCGCATCATAACACGCCGCGTTCGGGCCACCCGGAGCAGCTGACCGGGTGACCGGCGCGCGGGAGGCTACTTTGCGGTGAACGATTGCGCTGCGCAGCCATCCGCCTTCGGCGCCTGGTGGCTGGCCATTCGACCGAAGACGCTGACGGTGGCCGTTGTTCCGGTGGTCCTTGGTCATGTCCTGGCATGGGCTCAGGCGGGAAGCCTGCACTGGCCGGTGGCGCTGGTCGCCTTGCTGGCGGCGTTGCTGATCCAGATCGGAACCAACCTGCACAATGACGTCGCCGATTTCGAGCGTGGCGCGGACCCGCCGGAACGTCTGGGACCGCCGCGCGCCACCGCCATGGGCTGGCTGCCAGCCGCTGCCGTACGGCGCGGGGCTTGGGTTGCTTTTGCGCTCGCCTTCAATCTGGGAATCTACCTGGCGTACCAGGGCGGCTGGCCAATCGCGGCCATCGGCCTGGCGTCACTGCTGGCCGGGTGGGCGTACACCGGCGGTTCGCGCCCGATCGCCTATACGCCGCTCGGCGAACTGTTTGTCCTGCTGTTCTTCGGTCTGGCGGCGGTGGGCGGCAGCTACTACCTGCAGAACCTTTCGATCAGCCCGACCGCGCTGCTGGCCGGCGCGATGCTGGGCTTGTTCGCGGCAGCGGTGATCACCGTCAACAATGCGCGCGACCGCGAAACGGATTCCCGCGTCGGCAAGCGGACCCTGGCCGTGGTCCTTGGTCGGCGCGCGACAGCGTGGATTTATGGAGCGGAAATGCTGCTTCCCTTTGCGCTGCTGCCCTGGCTGGCCGCGCTCGCCGGACGCGGCTGGTCGATGGCGTTGCCCTTGCTGGCGCTGCCACCGGCGCTGTTGTTGCTCAAGCGCTTCGGCGGAGCGCTGGCGGGGCCTGTTTTCAACGAACTGCTGGCCCGTACTGCCCGGCTGCAGTTCATCTTCGGAATCCTGCTGAGCCTGGCGCTGGTCGCGTAAGCGGTGGTTGCCTGCGCTTGCACGCGTGTCAGGACCGGAACCAGGCCAGCTTCTCTTGCAGACGGACGACCGTGCCGACGATGATCAAGGCCGGCGAAGCGATGCCCGCCGCTTCCACTTTCTCCGGCAGCGTCGCCAGGTTGGCGGTCACCACCCGCTGCCGCCGGGTAGTACCGTTCTCGATGATCGCGGCCGGGTGGTCTGCTGGCAAGCCGTGCGCGATCATCTGGCGGCAGATTTCGGCGAGGCCACCGACTCCCATGTAGAAGACGACGGTCAGCCGCGGACGCGCCAGAGCCGGCCAGTCGAGATTGATCGTTCCGTCCTTGAGGTGGCCGGTAGCGAAAGCCACTGCTTGGGCGTGATCCCGATGGGTCAGCGGGATGCCGGCGTAGGCCGCGCAGCCGGCAGCCGCGGTCACTCCCGGTACGACCTCGAAGGGGATCCCCGACTCGACCAGAGTCTCGATCTCTTCGCCGCCGCGCCCAAAGATGAAAGGGTCACCCCCCTTGAGGCGGACTACGGTTCTGCCGGCGCGCGCCAGGGTCACCAGCAGCCGATTGAGCTCACCTTGCGGTACGGTGTGATTTGAACTCTTCTTGCCGACGTAGATCTTTTCGGCATCGGGACGCGCCAGTGCCAGCACTCCTTCCGCAATCAGATGGTCGTAGACGATGGCCTCCGCTTCGCCGATCAGCCGCGCGGCGCGCAGGGTCAGCAGATCAAGGTCGCCAGGGCCGCTGCCGACGAGGTACACGGTTCCGGTTGACGGCGCAGGGGGCTGTTGACTCATTTTTCTTCCGATTCTTGCTGAGGTGCAAGCATAATCGCCTCTCGCAGGTTATTTCAACTCGAACGCCACCTTATGTATTCTGCGAGCAAGGATATTTGATGGAGGTCAAGGAACGGAGCCCTGCAGACATGTCATCCTGCGGCGAGTCTGACACGGATGTTACCCGGGCGACAGTCGAGAAACTTCAAGAGGAGAGGAAACAAGCATGCAGAAGGTAATTCGTAACGTATTGATGCTGGCTGCGCTGCCGTTCGCTATGAACGTGGCATTTGCAGCGAAGGCCGAAAAGGCTGCTGCACCAGCCCCCGCCGCAGCACCGGCAGCGGCGGCAACGCCGGCGCTTTCAGCCGAGGACAAGGCGGCCGCGGGCAAGACCTACTTCGAACGTTGCGCCGGCTGTCACGGAATGCTGCGCAAGGGCGCTACCGGCAAGAACCTCGAGCCGGCAAACACCGCCAAGCTCGGCTCGTCGCGCCTGGAAAAGATCATGTCCTACGGGACTGAAGGCGGCATGCCCAACTTTGACGACATTCTGTCGAAGAAGGAAATTGCCCACATGGCGCAGTACGTTCAGATGCCGGCCGATGTCCCACCCGAGTGGGGGATGAAGGACATGAAGGAGAGCTGGAAGCTGCATGTGCCGGTCGCCCAGCGTCCGACCAAGCAGATGAACAAGGTCAACCTGAACAACGTCTTCGCGGTGACCCTGCGTGACTCCGGTGAAGTTGCCTTGATCGACGGCGACACCAAGGAGATCTGGGGTATCGT
Source organism: Accumulibacter sp. (assembly GCF_029255145.1). Classification (GTDB taxonomy): domain Bacteria; phylum Pseudomonadota; class Gammaproteobacteria; order Burkholderiales; family Rhodocyclaceae; genus Accumulibacter. Next base: position 29,876 of record NZ_JAPUVQ010000064.1, on the reverse strand, counting down.
CAAGACCGGCTACGCGGTACACATCTCGCGTATTTCGGCGTCTGGACGTTATGTGCACGTGATCGGCCGTGACGGTCGTTACGACCTGATCGACATGTGGTACGAGAAGCCGACCATCGTCGCCACCATGAAGGCCGGCTACGAAGCACGCTCGATCGATACCTCGAAGTACAAGGGCTACGAAGACAAGTACGCGGTGGTCGGTGCCTACTGGCCGCCGCAGTATGCGATCCTCGATGGCGAAACGCTCGAGCCCTTGAAGCTGATCTCGACGCGCGGCGTTACGGTCGACGGCGAGTACCATCCGGAGCCGCGGGTGGCTTCGATCGTTTCCTCGCACGACAAGCCGGAGTGGGTGATCAACGTCAAGGAAACCGGCATGATCAAGCTGGTGGACTACTCCGACATCGCCAACCTCAAGGAAGTCACGATCAACTCCGCCAAGTTCCTGCACGATGGCGGCTGGGATTCGACCAAGCGCTACTTCCTGGTCGCCGCCAACGCCTCGAACAAGGTTGCGGTGGTGGATACCAAGGAAGGCAAGCTGGCAGCCCTGGTCGACACCGCCAAGATCCCGCACCCGGGTCGCGGTGCCAACTTCACTCACCCAAAGTACGGTCCGGTCTGGGCAACTTCGCACCTTGGTGCCGACGTGATCACCGTGATTGGCACCGACCCGGCGAAGAACCCGCAGCACGCCTGGAAGGTCGTTCAGGAACTGAAGAATCACGGCGCCAACTCCTTGTTCGTCAAGACGCATCCGAAGTCCAAGAACCTGTGGGCTGATGCACCACTGAACCCGGATCCGCAGCTTGCCGGCTCGGTCAGCGTCTACAACATCGACGAACTGGGCAATCCCGAGGCCAAGTCGCAAGTGATCGATATCGCCGGTGCGGCCAATCTGGGCAAGACCAAAGGTATCCAGCGCGTGGTGCATGGCGAGTACAGCGAAAAGGGTGACGAGATCTGGTTCTCCGTCTGGACCGGCAACAAGACCGAGCCGTCAGCGATCGTGGTCCTCGACGACAAGACCCGGAAGGTCACGAAAGTGATCAAGGACCCGCGTCTGGTCACGCCGACCGGCAAGTTCAACGTCTACAACACCCAGCACGACATCTACTGATCTGTCGCAGTCGTCGGAAGTGATGCCGGGGGGCTCCACAAGCCCCCCGGTTTTTTTTTGTCCCGTTTGCCGGCATAATCGGCGCGACTCTATCTGCCGGAAGGAAGAAGCAATGAAGATGCAGACCCTGCTGCTGTCGGCCGTGATGTGTTCGCAACTGGCCTTCGCCGCGCCTCCAGCCGTTGATCCGGCGATGCTCGAACTGGCCGACCAGAGCCGTTGCCTGCTCTGCCACGACGTCGATATCACGGTACGCGGTCCTGCCTGGCGCGACGTTGCCAAACGTTATCGCGGCAAGCCGGAGGTCGAGGAGGCGCTGGTCATCAAGGTGCACGATGGCGGCGGTGGCGCCTGGGGCAACGACTACATGTCGGCCAACAAGCGTGCCGGGATGGACAATATTCGCATCCTGGTGCGCTGGATCCTTGCGCTGCCCGACTCCTGATCGTCGTTGCGGTGATGGCGAGGCGGTGACTCGCGCTGTCATCGAGTTCCGCGGCGCGCTGCCGCCCGGTTGCCGCGTCAGCTGCGGTCCGCTGCTGGAAGGTCGGCTACGATGCGCCGTTGGCACGTGCCCTGAGCAGGTCGATGATCATCGCTGACGTCTGTTCGATCGAGCGGTGCGTGACGTCGATGATCGGCCAGCCGCGTGCGACGAACAGGCGCCGCGCTCCTAGCACCTCCTTGCGCAGTTCGGCGAAGTCCGTGTAATCGCTGGTCTCCGATTCGTTAAGCGCCTTAAGACGGGCAGAGCGAATCCTGGCGAGGCGAGCGGGGTCGACGGTCAGCCCGACGACCAGCGGACCTGTCGCAAGCAGGAGTCCGACCGGCGGCGGCGCGCCGGGGACCAAGGGAACGTTGGCGGCCTTGATGCCACGCGACGCCAGATACATGCAGGTCGGCGTCTTGGTCGCCCGCGAAACGCCGACAATGATCACGTCGGCGCCGTCGAGGTCGTCGCTGGCGATGCCGTCGTCGTGCGCCAGGGTATACTTCATGGCCTCGATGCGACGGTAGTAATCCTCGTCGAAGGCGTCGCGCGAACTGTTGTGGAACTGCACGGCGGCACCCGAGTACTCGGCCAGACGGCCGATCAGCGGTTCGAGGGCAAATTGACAAGGGACCAGCAAGCGGCCACAGCCTTCTTCCAGCGCCTGGCGAAGGTCGGAGTGACTGACGCTGTGCAGGACGTAACCCGGCGCTTGCGCCACCGCGCCCAGGATTTCGGGAATCTGGCCGAGATGGCGGACCATCTTCCACAGCCGACGCTCGACCTGAACGCCTGCGAGTTGGGCGATAGCGTTGCGTGCCAGCAGTTCGACCAGCTCGCCCGAGGCATGCGAAACCAGATGCAGCACGAGCGTCTTGTCGATCGCCTTGGTCGCCGTGCCGGGCGAAGCGGCGATCACGCCCGGCGGCGCCGAGTCAGCGATGGTAACCACCGTCAAGCCGCAACACGGTGCCGTTGATCATCACGTTCTTGAGAACGTGCAGGACCAGCATGGCGAACTCGGCGGGGTCGCCGAAGCGGTGCGGGAAGGGGATCTGGTGAGCCAGCCGGGAGTCTAGGTTCTTTTCCATGGCGAACAGCGTTTGCGTGCCAAACAGGCCTGGTGCAATACCGACGACCCGTATCCCCAGCGGGCCGAGCTCACGCGCGGCGGGCAGAATCATGCTGACCACACCTCCCTTGGATGCGGAATAGGCGGCTTCGCCGCTCTGCCCGTCATAGGCGGCGACCGACGCCGTCGACAGGATCACCCCGCGTTCGCCGTTGGAGCGTGGCTTCAGGCGGGCCATGTCGGCAGCCGCCAGGCGCATCATGTTGAAGGTCGAGATCAGGTTGACTTCGACGAGCTGGCGGAAGTCCTCCAGCGGCATCGGGCCATTGGCGCCCAAGGTCGGCTCGGAGTGGCCGCGGCCAACGCAGTGCACCAGCACGCGGGCTGCCCCATGCGCGTCGCGTGCCATGCCCAGGGCATTCTCCGCGGACAGCGAATCGGCGACGTCGCACGGAATGGCCAGCGCGCCGATCTCGTCGGCGACCTTCTGCACACCCGCAGTGTCGATGTCGATCACCGCCACCTTGGCTCCCGCCTCGGCAAGATAGCGTGCCGTCTCGGCGCCCAAACCCGATGCCGCCCCGGTGACCACCGCCGGACACGCCCAAAGGTCCATCCACTGCCTCCCTGTCTCGCCGACGCTGCAAGTGCCGGCCAAAGCGCGCATTATGGCCTGTCGGCTGGCGACGCGCAAACCGCACCGCGAGCGTTGGCAGCGAGGCGCGACGGCGCCGGAACACGAAGGCTTGGCTGCTCGACCGCCAGCGCACATCGATGCTGGCGCAGCTGGCGCGTTCGGGCAGAGCGTCGCTACGGCAACTCGGCCACCACGGTGCGCGAGATGCTCTCTCACACCTCCCGGGACAGCCAGATCTGGATCCTTTGACGACCGAAGGGGTAGGTCGCCTCGCCGCAATAGCGGAAACCGACCGGGAATCCGGAAAGCATTTTGGGGAACTGCGGCTTGCTGCCGTCGGCGTTCAACAGGATGGCTACGATGCTTGAAGCGAGAACACCGGGCGGTGCGTGGTGCACCACGGCGTCCGCCTGCGCAACATTGTTCAGCCAGGGAGTCAGCACCGGCACCGCCTCAAGAATCAGCGCCACGCCGGGGATGTTGTACAGGCCGAGGAATGGTGTGCCGCGAACAATGTTGCAGGTTCTTTCCGCCGCTTTGAGGTCGCCGACAAACTGCGCCGTCTCGGCATCTACCCGTATCGTTCCCAGATCGCCGACAATCACCGGTTGAGATTGGGAGACAAGCGGTGTCTGCAAGTGGTAAGGCATCCTGAAACCACTGCTAATGATTTGCGCAGAAATAGTCAGGACAAAAGCCGCGCACAAGGTCAGGGCCAGCGTCCTGTCGGTGTTTCTATGGAAATCGCCATTGACCACCACGCCCAGCGCCACTCCCCACGGCGCCAGAGAAACGATGATCTGCGTAAAAATCGCGTTGCCCGTTCCGACGGCAACCGTGTAGGGCAGAACAGCCAGTCCGGCCACCAGCGCGACGGCGTGCCGGTCTTTCCTCCAGGCCGGCAACGAAACCAGCAGCGCCAACAGAAACAATACGAAAGCAGCCTGGATCTGCAGAACATATTGATCGACGCCGCCAAGCAGGTACCCACCGGTCACTAACGTATAGGCGAGCGACAAAATAGCGACGCCAGCAAAGATCGGGCAGCGAGTCAGCAAGTACATCGAAACTGCCAGAATTACGAACAGAAAAGCGTGGAAGGCCTCGACTGCATAGCGAGAAAACTCGACCAGATATCTGGTCAGCCTGGCACCAACGGGTTCAACCTGAACCATTCTGAACAACTCCATGCCCAGACTCAGGGCGGCCTCGGCATCCGCGACGGTCGTTTGGCTTACGACCAGAGCGAAAACACAAGAGACCAGGCCACCGAGCATCGCCAGTAAACCAATGACCTTGTCCCGCAGTGCTTGACCAGAAACAAACAGACAGACGGTCAGGAGGCCCATCGAAGCAATCCCGGAAGACGGCTTACTGATGAATTCCACGCTCAAAGCGCCACCGACCAGGAACAGCATAGCCGTTCGGCGCCAGTTGCCAGACTCGCGAAACGACACGAAAAGCAGGCCGGCAGCGGCGTACGCTCCGGCAGAAGCCAGCAAATTGTAGCAAGGGGAGAGATTGATTGTTGCGGCATATAGCAGCGCGCCGACAAGCGAAGCGGCGACCACCTGGACCCGCGCGCCAAAGCTTTCCGGAAATTTCAAGCTGGTCCGCGACAAGGCCGAGATGGCCCCAAGTGCCAGCAGTGTCGCGCCAGCCACCAGCAGTGCCATCCCGGCTGCCCGGAAGCTCGGCACGCTTCCCGTGAGTTGCCACAGACCGCCCGTTATCCACTGCTGTGCGCTGATGTAGAGCTTTACCGCCTGCGGATGCATGGCGAGAAGGAGGTAATATGCCTCGTCGGTGATTTCCAGCCCCCGATCGAGGGACCAGAGGCAAAATGCGATTACCAGCCCGGCGCTGACAAGAATCGCGCCCCGGGCTGCACGATCGATACTGGAAAGCCATTTCCCGGAAACTACCTTGTGCTGGTCTGCAGGATTCATGATAAGTAGAAGTGGGCCTGCGCGGAGCGGCGAGTCAACGCAGGGACCAGAATTTTGTGGCAGTGAAATTGAAGATTACCACCAGGGGAATCAGCAAGAGCTGGAGGTAAAATGGATCGAGAAGAGTGCTCTTGACCAGGTAGTCCAGGGCCAGCATGTTCAGCGCCAATGACAGCAAACCGGTTGACAGGAATTTGATAAATCTGCTGCGAAACTGAATCGTCTTTTCCGGTTTGAACACCCAGACAAAATTTGCCACGTAGGAAAAAATCATGCCGAAAAACCAGGCGGTGGCCAGCGACATCAGGTGGTTTATCGCCATCACCTTCAACATCACCGAAAAGACGATGAACGTGAGTACAAAGTTTGCCGCGCCGACCAGCGTGAATTTGGTGACTTCTATTCGGAGTTGGTTCATCGTCTATTGTTGGTCACGCCCGGTTGGCGCCGTGGCACCGTGCCGCCAGGCAGTAGTCCATATTTCGTCGACCGGCATGTTTGAAGAGCTGGATTCAAAAGCAAAGAGTCAATTGAAGCTGGAACTCACTTTTTCCGGGCAACAACCAGCAATGTTCCCCCAAAAGGGAGCGAGAGTCCGAGCCTGATCAGCGCCTCATCCAGGCGCATGAAGCGATCAAGGAGCCAGTTCAAGACCCGCGGGAAGGTGACTCTCTTGGCCAGTGCCGCCTCGTCCGACTGTGATTTGTCGCGCCCCTTGTCGAGCAATCGCGAGATGTACATCACCGGAAACAAGGTAAATACAAATGACGTGCAGCGCGCGATATCGAGACCATTCTGTTCGAGCTTGCCGACCAGTTCGTTTCTGGAGTACCTGCGCTTGTGCTTGACGATCTCGTCGAGTTCTCCCCACATGAACATATGCTGCGGAACCGAGATCACCAATACACCATCCTTGCGGAGCATCTGGCTGATGTTCGCAATGGCGGCAAGGTCGTTGTCAATGTGCTCGAGGACATCGAACGCCACGATCATGTCGAACTGCTCGCCAATCCGTCCTTGCGTCACGTCGAACTGGACGAAGTCTACGCCGGGAAGATTCTTCCTGGCGTAGACCAGACCCTTCAGGTAGACCTCCGAGCCGGTGATCTCGAAATTGTCGTGTTCGACGATCTGCCGGATAAAGTCGCCGGTACCACAGCCGATTTCGAGGAATTTCGTCTTTCCGTTTGGCGACCGGTAGCGGTGGACGATGCTCTTGAACAGCCGGTTTCTGGAGCTCACCCAGAAGCTGTTCTCAGCGTTGCTGTCGGTCAGGTCGAAACCACCGTCAGGATAGTCGGTGTAATCCTTGGCGACGTCGGGACTGAAGCACTTGATCCCGTCGATCATCGTGTACTTTAGCGTTTCGCTCACAGGAACTTGTTCCTGACGACGTAGTTCGGCCGCTTCCTCACTTCCTCGTTGATCCGCCAGACGTATTCGCCGATTACCCCGAGCATGACCATGATCAGTCCGCCGACCAGCAGGACGGCGATCATGATCGGCGCCCACCCCGCGAACGGTGTTTCTCCGCGCAACCAGCTGATGACGATGCTGACGCTGTACAGGACGCCGAGCAGCGAAGTGATTACGCCGACCAACGAGATGAACCGGATCGGCAGGTACGACGCGTCAAGAACGGCGTCAAGGAAGTTCTTCAGTTTCTTCCCGAAGTTGTACTGCGATTTGCCGATGGTCCTCTTCAGACGAACGTAGGGGATGAAGCAGGTGCGGTAGCCGGTCCACAACAGGTCGCCCTGGAAGAAGCGATGCCTGACGTCGATCGCATTGAAGGCGTCCATCACCTTCCTGTCCATCAGCACGAAGTCGAAACCGCCAGGCGGAATTTGCGGCAGGGACATGCGCAGCACGGCATAGGCGAATCGGGAGAACAGCTTTGCCGCCAGCGTATCGGCGCGATCGGTCCGGTAGCAGATGACGATCTCGGCGCCTCCCTGCCACTTCTCGACCACCTGGGGAATCAGTTCGACCGGGTCCTGGAGGTCGGCCGAGATGTTGATCACGGCGTCACCGGTGGCTTCCTGGAAACCAGCCAGCATCGCCGCCATCTGACCGAAGTTGCGGGTGAAGGTGATCACCTTGACGCAGGGATCCTGCTCTCTCAGGCTCAGGATCTCCTGCAGCGATCCATCTTTCGAGCCGTCATCGACGAAGACGATTTCGTACTCGTGCTCGGCGAGGTCGCCGGCAAACACCGAACGGATCTTTTCGTGCGTCTTGGCCAGAGCACCCTCGTTGTGATAGACGGCGACAACAAACGAGATCTTCATTCGATCTCCCCGCGTTCGCACATCAGGAAGATACTCGAACAGAGATCCGGGTATTGCTGGCCAAGCTTGTAGCAGCCGTCGAGATATTCCCTGGAAATGATGTCGGTCTGCAGCAGGCGATCCCACTGAAAGTTGGCCAGCGCCTTGAAGAAAACCCCGGAACGGTGCTGGACCCGCAGCCCGGCGGCAACGGCATCGCGCTCAAGGGTATCCAGGGTGTAGGTGCAGCGGTGGCCGTGTTCGGCCTCGGCCGGGGTGACCGCGGCGTTATGCGTGATCAGTCCCATCTTCACGGCAATCTGTCGGGAAGGCGCGTTGGCGTTGGGGCAGACCAGGAAGAAGCGGCCGTCTTCCGCCAGCCATTCGTCGTTGATCCGCTTCAGCACCGCTACCGGATCGTCGAGGTGTTCCAGGACGTGCGTCAGAACGATATTGTCGTAACGTCTGGGCAGTACGGCATTCTCGAACAGCGAATTGACGAAAGTCACCTGGTCGCCCAGTTTGCCTCGGGCTTCGGCAACCGCCACGTCCGACGCTTCGACGCAGGTGACGTCGTCAAAATAGGGCAGGAATCGCCTCGTGAAATCGCCCTTGAAGCTCCCCAGTTCGAGCAGGCTTCCGTCCCTGAAGAATGGCTCGAACGACCGGATCATGTACGGGTGCATCACCTCGAAGTCGAATCCGTAGGCGTATCTGTGGTCGTTCGTGTCCTTGATCTCGACGTTGTAGTCACGCTTGCTGTTCATGCTCTGGCCCGTAGTTCAAGTAGATATCCATACCCAGAAAAGGCGTGCCGGTCCGGCCGGCGACGAAACCGGTCTTTTCGTACAAGTTGATGGCCGGCGTATTGTCGCTCGCCACCTCGAGACTGACCTGCCGCAGACCCGATGCCAGCGCGTGTTCGACGCACTGATCGAGCAGGCGTGCGGCGACGCCCTGGCCGGTCCACGCTCTCAGCACGCTGACGCTGGTGATGTAGGCGATGCCGTGTTCCCGGTCGTTGCAGTACGCCGCCACCAACCCGAGCAGCACGCTGTCCGCCCACGCCTCGAACCGGGTTGCCTTGCTGGCAATCTTTTCCGCATACGAGCCGATGTCGACGCGGGCGCTCAGGGGCGGCACGAAGTCGGCATCGCAGCGGCCCAGGTGTTCGGCGATCTGCGCTGCCGACGCGGTGTTGCGTCGAAAGTCGACCACGGCGTTCATCGTTCCAAGACGGCCAGGCCAAAACCGTGGCGTCCGAATTCGTTGCCGTTATAGAGCAGGTACACCGCGCCGTCGCATTCAAACGCGTGCGGATAGCACAGCATCTCCGCATCCCAGTCGCCGGGGGTGACGTCGATCAGCGGCTCCTCGTCGTCGCGCGTCCAGTTCAACAGATCGTCCGACCAGGCGTGGCCGATACGATAGGCGCGCTCCTTGTTCTTCCGGAAGTCGGAAGAGTGGCGGTAGCAAAAGAACATGTGCTGCCGACCATCGATTTCGACCACCGTCGGCAGCGCCTGGCTTTCGTCGGCACCGAGGCGGTTGGCGATGATCTGGCGCGCCTCTTCCTTGACCCACTCGACGCCATCGCTGGAAACCGCATGGCCGATCTTGTAGGTCCGATCCGGCGCTTCGTCCGCCGCGAACTTCTTCCAGCCGGTACCGAAGATGTACCACATATGAAAGACGCCGCCGATCAGCTTCACAAAACCATCGCCGACCAGGCAGGGCTCGTGCAGCGACGCTGCCAGCACCGGCCCGTCGCCGATGCGCTCGAAAGTGAGGCCGTCATCGCGACTGATCGCCAACCCGATGGCCGTATCCACCGACACCGAGACTCTGCGGTTCCAGCCGCAGGTGTAGGCGTACACTGCGTCACCGTGGCGCATGACGCTCATCGGAAAGATGCCGTGTTCGTCGAAACAGCCCAGGCCGCCGAGCGGGATCACCGTCTTGTCGGAGACCCGGATCACCTCGCGCAGATTCTTCCGCAGGTCGACAAAGGCGATATGGCTGAGGTACTTGCCGTTGCCCGGGTCCACCGCGCGGGTCGAGAAATAGACCCGCACGAAGTCGTCGAATACCAGCGCCTGCGGCGCCTGGGCGAATTGCACGCAATCGTTCGGCAGCTTGTAGTGCGTCGGATCGAATATCTTGCCGAGTTTGTTCCACCGCATGGCGCCCATCGCTTACTCCAGCTTGCCATCGAGAACGGCCAGACCGAAACCATGCCGGCCGACCTGATTGCCGAGGTAGGCCAGATAGGTCTGGCCATCGACTTCAAAAACGTGCGGATAGCTGATCATTTCGGAATCCCAGCCTTCGTCCGAAACGTCGATACCGGCCCTGGTATCGTCGCGCAGCCAATCGGTCAGGTTGCTGCTGGAGGCATAGCCGATGCGATAGCCGTTCTCCTTGCCGCGGTAGTGACTGCTGTAGCGGTAGCAGAAGAACATATGATACCGGCCGTTGGCAAAAAAAACGTCCGGGCTGGCCTGTGCCTCATCTTCTTCGATGCGGCTCTCGATCAGGTCCTTGTTCAGTTTGTGCCAGTGAATGCCGTCGTTGGAACTCGCCATGCGAATCTTGTAGACCGGTTCCGGACGCCCGTCGACCACCTTCCACTTGCGGCCGGCGATGTACCACAGGTACCAGACATCGTCGAAACGACGGATCTTCGGGCCGCTCAACACGAAGGGTTCGTCCGGCGAATACGACAGCACCGGGCCACTGCCGTGTTTTCTGAAAGTCTCGCCGCCGTCGCGGCTGCTGGCTACGCCGATGGCGACGTTGAACGGGACCGATTCGCAACGCGTCCAGCCGGCGTAGTAGACCCGCAGCTCGTCACCGTCGCGGATGGGCGAAACCGGGTAGGTGCCGAATTCATCAAACTCGCCGAGGCCGCCCAGGCCGAGGATCGGCTGCTCGGCGACACGGCGCAGCTTGAACAGATCGGCGCGATCCAGATCGACAAAGGCCGAGTAACTCACGTACTGCCCGTTGGCATCTGCCGGCGGACGGCAGGAGAAGTAGATGCGCACGAAATCGTCAAAAAGCAGGCTTGCCGGGGCCTGCGCAAACTCCTGCAGCCAGCTGCGGCCGGCCACTTCCTGCGGGGTGAACACCTTGCCCAACTTCTTCCACTTGAACATGCTTCAAATCAACTCATGGTTGCTCGCGACGCAAGCCTGAACGGCGTCGAGCGGATTGAACATCAGCACGTCGATGATCGACAGCCAGGGTACGAAGGCGTCACCCAACTGTGGGTATTCGAAGGGCTTCGACCTGATGAACTTGAGGTCCAGGTCGCGCTCGCGAAATGCCTCGCGGGAATAGAGATCGATGCCGCCGATGGCGTTTACATAGGTGCTGGCGCCAAGCGCCGTACACAGCGCAAGCACCTTGTCCTGACCCCTCAGGCGATGATCGATGGCAATTTCGGAAGAGACCCTGATCGAGGTGCCGATCCCCATGTGCTCGCAGGTCCGGACGAGCGAATGGTGAAGATAGCGAAACAGGTTGATTTGGTCGTAGCGAACGATCTGGTCGAGCAGGAAGTAGGTCTGCTCGAAATACGGCGCGCGTCGATACGCTGCCGTGAACTGGTTGAGCAACCTGTCGCGCCTGAAATCGGCAGCGAGTTCGCGCTCGCGGACGTCAAGAGAATCCGAACCGCTCTTCAGAGGCAGCGAGAAGATCACGTCGGTCCCGTTCTGCAGCAGCCGGTTGCGATTGATCCATCCCTTCTTGGTGTACTTGATATTGTCGTACACGACGAACTGATCGACCGCCGAGATCAACTGGAAGTAGCCGATATACGGGAGGAAATACGGCTGCATGATCGCCAGCCTCATCGTCTCGCGCCCGTCAGGCCAGGACGGCCAATCGCTTGCCCTGTGCTCACGCTCACTGATCCGCTATGAAGCGGGTAATGGTATCGACTACCGCCATCTCCAGGTCCGGATAGATCGGCAGGCAAAGGACTGCCTGCGCCGCCGCGGTAGCCACCGGAAGATGGTCTCGGTGCGCGGATGGAAGCCCACGATACATGGAAAACTCCGATATCAACGGGTAGAAATAGCGACGAGGATGGATTCCGTTGTCCTTCAGCCTCTGGTACAGCTCGTCGCGACTGATCGGGTAGTGGCTATCGACCAGAATCGGAAAATACGCATGATTGGCGACCTTCTCGCCGGAATCACCCAGGCAGGAAATCCCCTTCACACCATGCAGCCGCTCGCGGTAGGCGGCGTCGATCTCTTGGCGCCGCGCCAGCGCGCGGTCGATGTACTTGAGCTGCAACAGACCGAGTGCGGCATTGAATTCGCTCATTTTGCCGTTGATGCCCGGCGCGACGACGGTGACTTCGCCGACGTGGCCGAAGTTCTTGAGTTGGTCGATGCGCACCTTGGTCTTGGCATCGGGGCAGACAATGGCGCCGCCTTCGAAGGTATTGAATACCTTGGTGGCATGGAAGCTCAAGACCGACAAATCGCCGTGCATGAGAACGCTGCCGCAATCGCATTGCACGCCAAAAGCGTGCGCCGCGTCGTAAATCACCTTCAGATTGTAGTTGTCGGCGATCTTCTGGATGGCCTCCACGTCACACGGGTGTCCGTAGCAATGCACCGGCATGATGGCCGTGGTCTGCGGCGTGATTGCTGCTTCGATCATCGTCGGATCAAGGTTGAGGGTGCTCGGCTCAATGTCGACGAACACCGGTTTGATGCCGTTCCAGAGCAGGGAATGTGAGGTGGCGACGAAGGAGTAGGGCGTCGTAATCACTTCACCGGTGATCCGCAGCGCCTGCAGGGCCGTGACCAGGGCAATGGTGCCGTTGGTAAACAGGCAGATATGGTTAACGCCAAGGTGTTCGCACAGCGCCTGCTCAAGTTGCTGATGGAACGGCCCGCAATTGGTCAGTATCTTGTTGCTCCAGATCTGCTCCAGGTAGGGAATGAATTCTTCCAGCGGGGGAAGATAGGGTTGCGTTACGAAAATAGGCCTGTCCATGACGGTGGCTATCTCTCGAGCATTTTCAGAATGGTCTGACGCACTTCGGCTACGGGGATTTCATAGTCCGAATGCTTGTTTCCTTCATCCCCTACCGGTTCCCCCGAGAGAAAGACGGGCGAGTAGCCCAGATCCATCATCGGTCCCAGCCAGCCCCCCCAATTGAAATGATTCCTCTGGCCAATGATCAGTGACTTCACATCGGGACGCGCAAAAACGAGACTGTTCAGCGCGGAACCGTTCGGTGCCACGACAAATCCGGCGCCCTGAAAGATTCGCACCTGCTCTTCGAAGCTGCACTCTTCAAGATATACCGCCCGGAAGCCAAGCAACTGCAAATCGTCGAGGATTTCCTGTTCATTGAGCAAGCGGCGCCAGGTGCTGTTCTTGCGCGACAGGAAAATTCGCCCGGAGGCGTTGGCGCATTCGCCGAAGCGAGCCCTTATCCGGTCGCCGATATAACGCAGCGCGCCGACAGTCCATGATGCCTGGTGTTCTGCCGGGACGGCATGGTCGGCAAACAACTCCACCGGAAAGAAAGTCATGGTCGGTGCGACGATCAGGGTTCCAACCTCCAGCGCCGCCCCTCGCGCGACAATGTGCAAGGGGTTGGCCACCAGCGCCCGCAGAAAGTCGTAATGCGACGCCGGCATCGCCTCGTCGACGATGATCGGAATTTCGGCGAACCGGGGATGTTGTTCCAGATGGAGCAATCTGGGCAGGAATTCGGCAAACCAGTGGCCATAGCATTCGCTGGCAAGTCCGGACAACATGATCCCCTCAGCGATTCGTTCCCCGGCATCAACCGACCTTGTCAGGAGCGCATCGCGGCGTTGCGCAGCCACGGACTTGTCGTACTGGAGGCTGGCATAACGTCCGTATCGCTTGTCGGCCAACAGGTCGGACAGAACGACATCCTGCTCGGCAAAGATCAGGCTCGAACCGCCGACGATCGATGCATCGGGTATTTCGGCAACATACGGCTCGTTGGCTTCAACCAATATTTGCTGGTGTGCTGTTTGTCCGTTGGCCGGAGGGGTCACGAAATGAATCACTTCGGCCGCGCCAAGCGGGCGAATCAGGCCGTGTCCTCTGGCGGCCCAGTCCGCTACCGAGCGGATGCGCCGAAACTCCACGCGAGTGCTGTCGATATTTGCATCATCATTGAGCTTTTCCAGCAACTCGGCGTCCCGCCCCTGGAAAAAAAGGAACCTCTCGACCTGCTGTGACGAAACGAGATCGGCTTCTGCCGCCGCCTGGAACTCTCTGAAAAAGCTTGTGCTTTCTTCCGTTTCCGGGATTTCCAGAGCGGTCTGCATGGCGGCATCACATATTTCCTCCGCATGGCTGGGATGGTTCCTGAAGCAAGCGGTAAACCACGCCAGCGACTCCTGCTTTCTTCCCACTGCCTTCAGGCCGTTGGCAAGAAAAAAAGCCGCGTAATAATCACCGGGGTTCTTCTTGAGGGCGATTTCCAGGTGTTTGATCGCCAGATCGTATCTTGTTGTCTGGAAATAGGCATAACCGAGAAACGACGAGGCGAGAAAGTTTTCGTCGGGATCGCTGACCGTCGCCAGGCATAGATTGATGGCTTCGAAAAACCGTCCCTCATCGCCGAGAGCAATCCATTTTCTGTGCTCAGCGCCCAAATCGATGCCGGGGGAGGCGGCGGTCTCTGGAAGAGAGGGTTTGGATTGGTCGGCCTGGCCGAATCCGACAAGTCGTCGGAGAGTTCCCAAAATTGTCATTGCAAGAAAATCCTTTTCGGCTAGCGCGCGCTGTCGACCACCGAGGCACTTCCCGACAAGCCAGCTGCGAGTTCGGCAAGCAGGCCGGGCGGGTTGTCGGGTGCTGATCCTGTACCGTTCCTCACAGCTTGCGCGGATACCCCGGCAGCCTGCCGTTTGCCGGGCAGTGACGCGACGTCGGGAGTGTACCGGTTTCATGAGCAGCGGGTGGCTCGTTTTCCGCTGTCGCATTACCCGCGGTGGCTAATGATTCGCTGCATGGCGAAGGCGACATGATACAGGGAGCAGCGCCATTGCTTGCTCCTGCGTGCCACGTTTCCACTAGGTTCGACTTCGACCCGCGGCTCGGGAGATCGCTGTGTGCGAGCCAGTGACTCTGGCAATCGACGGTCTTCACCGGGTTCCTGGTCCGTGTCGTCGATGATCGGCTGGCGCAGGCAGGCGCGGCTCTCGCTTCTTCGGATAGAATTGGCTCGAGCTGAGCGGCTGCCGAGTCCACCGATCGCCGGTCAGCTTGCCAGCTTCCCTGCATGCGATTTTCTGTCGCAGCAGCCACCCGATCGAGTTTCTCGCCATGCCCTCTGTGTTTGCCCTGTTGCTGCTGGTCGCCTCTCCCGTGGCGCTTGCCGAAGCCGTCCTGGCGCCGGCCGAACCGTCTCCGGAACGACAGAAACAGCTCGTCCACCTCGTTCGCCAGGATTGCGGTTCGTGCCACGGAATGACGTTGCAGGGCGGCCTTGGCCCCGCCTTAACGCCCGAGGCGCTGCGCGACAAGCC
Source organism: Accumulibacter sp. (assembly GCF_029255145.1). GTDB lineage: Bacteria > Pseudomonadota > Gammaproteobacteria > Burkholderiales > Rhodocyclaceae > Accumulibacter. Next base: position 14,791 of record NZ_JAPUVQ010000064.1, on the reverse strand, counting down.
GGTCGACTCGATGGTCGCCACCATTCATGGGGGGCGGCCGGGTACGCCAATGCCGCCCTGGCATCGCTTCCTTACGGAGGCCGAGGCGCAATGGATCGTCGCCCAGTTGCGGGCAGGGTTTCCAGCCGAGTAAGCCGACCGGGCGCGCAGTGGTGGGGTAGGGCGGGCCTTTCCGGGCCGGGCGCGGCTTGCCTTCGTCGCTGGCCGGTTGATCAGCCGGGTGGGGCGCTACGCGGCGATGGCCGGGCAGCAGCCTCCTTCGCCGCGGCTTCAGACGCGATTGACCTCCACCGAGACGTGTGCCAGTTCGTCGTGCTGAGCGAGAACCCGCCTGACTGCTGTCGGCGTTACGCTGGCATCGGCGGTGGTCAGGCTGACGATTACCGAAAACTTCTCACGGCCGACTCGCCAGACGTGCAGATCGACGATCTGAGGGCTGGTCGGCCAGACGGGGTGTTCGGCGATGGCCTGGCGAACTTCCTCGACCACCGGGTGATCCATCTCGCAGTCGAGCAGCACCCGGCTGGTATCGCGGATCAGCCCGATCGCCCAGCGTGCGACGAGGATCGCTCCGACGACTCCCATCACCGGGTCCAGCCAGTCCCAGCCGTAGAGCATGCCGCCGAGCAGTGCGACGATGGCCAGCACCGAGGTCGCCGCGTCGGCCACCACATGCAGGTAGGCTGCCCGCAGATTGAGGTCGTGACTCGCATGCCCGTGTTGGTCGGCGTGGCTGGCGTGATCATCGCGCTGCGCATGGTGATGCCCGTGATCGTGTCCGTGTGCATGGCCATGGTCGTGTGCGCCGTTGAGAATCAGCGCGCACGCCACATTCACCGCCAGACCGAGCGCCGCGACGACGATCGCTTCGGTAAACTGAATCGCCTGCGGCGAAATGATGCGCTCGACCGACGCGGCGACCATCACCGCCGCGACGCCGAGCAGAAATATGGCGCTGGCGAATCCGGCCAGAACCTCGATTTTCCAGGTGCCAAAAGTAAAGCGATGGTCGTGCGCATAGCGTCGCGCGGTCGCGTAAGCGAGGGCGGAAAGACCGATCGCGACGGCGTGTGAGCTCATGTGCCAACCGTCCGCAAGCAAGGCCATCGAGTTGAACCACCAGCCGGCGGTGATTTCGACGACCATCGTCAGCGCGGTGATCAGCATTACCAGACGGGTGCCCTTCTCGGCCGCGAGATTGCCTTCGTCGAAGACGTGCGTGTGGGTCCAGGGTGAGAGGTCGGTGCTGCGCATGTCAGGTCCTTGCCAGATGGTTACAGGTACTTGGTGAGTTCCTTGAACTCGTGGATCGCATCGTCTGCGCTGCGCGAACCCTCGCGCACCGCGTGCTCCAGGCAATGATCGATGTGATCGTGCACCAGCGCCTTCTTGGCGCTGGCGACGGCGCGCTCGACCGCCTGCAGTTGCTGCGCAATCGCCAGGCAGTCGCGATCATCCTCGAGCATCGTCACGATGCTCCTGAGGTGGCCTTCAGCGCGCTTCAGCCGCTTGACGATTTCCGGATGCGACGGGTGTGCAGTCATGCGCTTTATCCTATCCACCAGGATAGGATATGTCAATACGACCGGGCTGGAGTCTTCGATGCAGGGCACGGCGGGACGATGGCCGCCGTGGTCGACGAGAACCAATTTCCAACCCCGGGCGACCATAGGTTCGCTACACTGCTGTCCTTCTTCTCGAAGACGCCGCTCGCGCGATGGACAACCCGAAAGTCAGGCAAGTCGCCCGCTCCGAAGGCCACGACGCTGGTCCCGCGCCAGCCGGTTTTCGGGAAGCCTTGCTGTTTTGGCTCAAGCTCGGTTTTGTCAGCTTCGGGGGGCCTGCCGGGCAGATCGCGATCATGCATCAGGAGTTGGTCGAGAAGCGCCGCTGGATTTCCGAGCGGCGTTTCCTGCATGCCCTCAACTACTGCATGCTGTTGCCAGGACCAGAAGCCCAGCAACTGGCCACCTATATCGGCTGGCTGCTGCACCGTACCGCGGGCGGCATTGTCGCCGGCGCCTTGTTCGTGCTGCCTTCGCTGTTCATCCTGATTGCCCTGTCGTGGATCTACCTCACTTTTGGCGCGACCCCAATGGTCGCCGGTCTGTTCTACGGCATCAAGCCAGCGGTGACCGCGATCGTCGTGCACGCGGCTCAACGCATCGGTTCGCGCGCCCTGAAGAACGAGTTCCTGTGGGCGGTGGCCGTGGCCTCCTTCATCGCCATCTTCGTGCTGGACCTGCCGTTCCCGGCGATCGTCGCCGCTGCCGCACTGATTGGCTTCTTAGGCGGCAGGATCGCCCCCGACAAGTTCACGGCGGGCGGTGGTCACGGCAAGGCGGCACGGTCTTTCGCCACGGCGCTGATCGACGACGACACGCCACCGCCACCGCATGCCGTATTCCGGTGGCCACGGCTGGCGCGCGTCGCCCTCGTCGGTGTCCTGCTCTGGCTGCTGCCGATGACCCTGTTGATCGCCGTCTTCGGCTGGCAGCACACGCTGCCGCAAATGGCGTGGTTCTTCACCAAAGCCGCGCTGCTCACCTTCGGCGGCGCTTACGCGGTGCTGCCCTATGTCTACCAGGGCGCGGTCGGCGAGTACGGCTGGCTTACCGCGACCCAGATGATCGACGGGCTGGCGCTCGGCGAAACGACGCCCGGGCCGCTGATCATGGTGGTGGCCTTCGTCGGTTTCGTCGGTGGCCACGTCAAGGCGGTTTTCGGCCCCGAAAACCTCTTCCTGGCCGGGGCAGCCGCCGCCGCGCTGGTCAGCTGGTTCACCTTCCTGCCCTCCTTCGTGTTCATTCTCGCCGGCGGGCCCCTGGTCGAGTCTACGCACGACGACCTGAAATTCACCGCGCCGCTGACCGCGATCGCCGCGGCGGTCGTCGGCGTGATCTTCAACCTGGCGATCTTCCTCGGCTACCACGTGTTGTGGCCGAGTGGCTTCGCGGGTAGCTTCGATGGGCTTTCAGCCCTGGTCGCGCTCCTGGCGGCGCTGGCGCTGTTCCGCTACAAGCGCAACGTGATCGAGGTCATCGCCGGCTGCTCGGTTCTGGGCTACGTGTTACAGGCCGCGATCGCGTGAGCGGTGGCAGGTTGTTCCGGGAGCCGCTACCGGGCTGTTAGCGAGGGATGCGAGGATGAATTTCTCCGATGTACTCAAAGCGCTGAATCAGGCTTCGGCCTTCGAACTGTTCCGCATGCGGGCGGCGATCAACCGGGTCCTCGACCAGCCGCAGTGGGTCGACGCCGTCAGCGGGCGGCTGCGCGTCGGTCAGGTCGTCGAGTATTTCGACAGTCAGGCCAATGCCGCCTGCCAGGCGACGATTATCGAGTTGCGCCGCAAGCAGGCGCTGGTGCTGGACATCGCGACGCAGACGCGCTGGTTGATTTCCTATGCCTCGATCAACCTCGACGGCGCCGATGTCCAGATCCGCGAACAGGTGCGCCGTGGACTTGGCCGCAACGAGGTCGCGGTCGGTGAGGTGCTCGGTTTCCTTGACCGCGAGCAGCGGGAACGCAGCGGCAAGGTCGTCCGGCTCAACGACAAGACCGTGACGCTGCTGTGCGGGGGGCTACGCTGGCGAGTTGCCTATGCCTTGCTGCATCGGGTTGTTGACGCTCGCGCGATCGAGGGTGAGGTGCTCGAAATCGGCGTGCGGAATCCGGAGCCGTGACGAAGATGCACTGGACAGTCGGTGGAGATGGCCGTCGGTGCAAGTCTGCTGCCGGTCGAACCGCTGCCGGTGGGGCTCGAAGCGCCACGCCCCTGTATTTCACCGCCCGCGTGGTTTCTTTCTTGACCCGCCATGACGCCGTCTGGTGTCGGAAAGCGCAGACGCGCAAGCGCAAGACGGCGCTGCCGATCACTTGGCGGCAAATGCGATCAGCGACCGCTCGATGCTGTCACCCCGGCTTTTTCGACCGGCGAGCCCTGCCTGTCGGCTATCGGCTTGCTCTGGTCGCCGGGTGTCAATTCGTTTGGCAGCGGCGAAGATGCGTTGGCGATGCCGGTGTCGGACTCCGGCGTCGCCGCGTTCGCCTTGGCAGCGACGTTCCCGGGCTCCGGCTGGCCGGCGACGGATGAAGGCGTCAAGTCCTCAGGATCAAGCGCGTTGCTGGGGGATGGTTGAGGCGGTTCGGGGGTATCCGCCAAGCTATCCTTGGCTTCGTCCGCGGCAGGCGCGCCCACCAGCAGGCCGACCGCACGATCCCCGACCAACTGGCGCGCAGCGCCGCTGGAGAGTTGTTCTTGACCTGACGAAAGATGCTCGAACAGTTCCCTGTAGGAGCCCGCCATCGAGGCAACGAGGCTCGCCGTCTTGTCGAAGTGGGTCTCGACCTCGCGCTTGTAGCCAGCGAGTGCTTCCTTCTGGCGCGAAATTTCTGCCTCAAGCGCGTCGACGCGTTGGTTTGCTCCGCCGAGCTTGCTGCGGCCCAAAAGGAATCCGATCACCGCGGCGGCAAGCACGGCGCCGACGCCTACCAGCCACCACGTCTGCTCCGTCATCTTCGAACTCCTCATTAGTAATCGCAGCGCCCCCGTGCACTTCCTTCGCGATGCGAGAACTGTCTGCACGGCGGGCGCCGCTGCGTTGCCGGTTCTGTTTTCAGTGCTCGAAGGAACATGCCGTCACGACCAAGTATACCGGCATGGCGGTCTTTGGTAGGGCAGTTCACGGTTACGAAGATGCGATGCTGGAGTGTGCGCCACTGATTCCGAAGACCTGCTGGCGAATGCGGAACAACTCGTCGCGGGCGGCGGCGGCCTTCTCGAATTCGAGGTTCTTCGCGTACTCGAGCATCTCTTTCTCGAGTCGCTTGATCTCGCGCGCCAGTTGTTTCTCGCTCATCGCCTGGTAATTGGCCTGTTGCTGGGCGGCCTTGAGTTCGCGGCGGGCGTCGTCGACATCATAGACGCCATCGATGATATCCGTGATCCGCTTGCTGACGCCTTTCGGGACGATGCCATGCGTTTCGTTGAATGCGAGCTGCTTGATCCGGCGCCTTTCGGTCTCGGCAATCGCCCGGCTCATCGAACCGGTGACGCGATCGGCGTAGAGGATGGCGGTGCCGTTGAGATGGCGGGCGGCACGACCGATGGTCTGGATCAGCGATCGCTCGGAGCGCAGAAAGCCTTCCTTGTCGGCGTCGAGGATGGCTACCAGCGAGACTTCCGGGATGTCGAGTCCTTCACGCAGCAGGTTGATGCCGACCAGCACGTCGAACCTGCCGAGGCGCAGGTCGCGAATGATCTCGACGCGCTCGACGGTGTCGATGTCCGAATGCAGGTAGCGCACGCGCACTTCGTGTTCGCCGAGGTACTCGGTCAGATCTTCGGACATGCGCTTGGTCAGCGTGGTCACCAGCACGCGCTCGCCAAGGCCGACACGGAGTCTGATCTCGGACAGCAGGTCGTCGATCTGGGTGGACGCCGGGCGGACGATCAGCAGCGGGTCGACCAGGCCGGTCGGGCGAACGACCTGCTCGACGACCTGCCCCTGGTGCGTCTGTTCATAATCGGCCGGCGTCGCCGAAACGAAAATGGTCTGCCGCAGCAGTGCCTCGTATTCCTCGAACTTCAGCGGCCGGTTGTCGAGCGCCGACGCCAGCCGGAAGCCGTAATTGACCAGATTCTCCTTGCGCGATCGGTCGCCCTTGTACATGCCGCCGACCTGCGGGATCGAAACGTGCGACTCGTCGATGAACATCAGCGCGTCAGGCGGCAGATAGTCGATCAGCGTTGGTGGTGGCTGGCCGGGCTGGCGGCCGGAAAAGTGCCTCGAATAGTTTTCAATCCCCTTGCAGAAGCCGAGTTGATCGAGCATTTCGAGGTCGAAGCGGGTGCGCTGCTCGATCCGCTGCGCTTCCACCAGGCGCCCTTCGGCGTGGAAGAAAGCGGTGCGTTCGGTCAGTTCCCGCTTGATCGCTTCAATCGCGCGCAGGACGGTCTCCCGAGGAGTCACGTAATGCGATGAGGGAAATACCGTGAACCGCAGCAAGCGGCTCTGCAGATGTCCGGTCAATGGGTCGAACAGCTGCAGGCCATCGATTTCATCGTCGAACAGCGAGATGCGGACCGCCTGTTCGGCGTGCTCGGCAGGAAAGACGTCGATGATGTCGCCGCGAACGCGGAAAGTGCCGCGCCGAAAATCGGTCTCGTTGCGCTCGTACTGCATGTCGACCAGGCGCTTGATCACTTCGCGTTGACCGATACGATCGCCGACCCGCATGGTCAGGATCATCTTGTGGTACGCGTCGCGGTCGCCGATGCCGTAGATGCACGAGACGGTGGCGACGATCACGCAATCGCGACGTTCGAGCAGGCTCTTGGTCGCCGAGAGGCGCATCTGCTCGATGTGCTCGTTGATCGACGAGTCCTTCTCGATGAACAGGTCGCGCGCCGGAACGTAAGCCTCGGGCTGATAGTAATCGTAGTAGGAAACAAAATACTCGACGGCATGGTCGGGAAAGAACTCGCGGAATTCTGAATAAAGCTGCGCGGCGAGCGTCTTGTTCGGCGCCAGCACCAGCGCCGGCCGGCCGCTGCGGGCGATGACGTTGGCCATGGTGTAGGTCTTGCCCGAGCCGGTGACCCCGAGCAGGGTCTGGAACGATAACCCGTCGGCAAGTCCTTCAAGCAGTTTGTCGATCGCCGCCGGCTGGTCACCGGCCGGCAGGAAAGGCTGATAAAGGCGAAACGGGCTGCCGGCAAAGCTGACCGAAGGTGTCTTTTCAGACGGTGGGGCGGGATCTGGCATGCTAGAATTTTACGTTGTTTCCAGGCAGGCCGTCGCCGCGAGAAGAAATTGAGCGGGCGGTCTGGGATGTCGCCGTGTTCGATTGCTGCCCAACTTAGGAATGATCCATGACCGCTTCCATCTTCGCCGCCGTTGAAATGGCTCCCCGTGACCCGATCCTCGGTCTCACCGAGTCGTTCAACGCCGACGCCCGTTCGACCAAGGTCAACCTCGGCGTTGGCGTGTATTTCGACGAGAGCGGCAGAATTCCGCTGCTCGCTGCCGTCAAACTCGCCGAGAGGGCTCGCCTGGAAGCGATGCCGCCGCGCGGTTACCAGCCGATCGACGGCCTTGGAGCCTACAACCAGGCCGTTCAGAACTTGCTGTTCGGCAAGGAGTCGGCACTGCTCGAGGCGGGCCGGGTGCTCACCATCGAAGCCCTGGGTGGTACGGGCGCGCTGAAGGTCGGCGCCGATTACCTGCGCCGACTGCTGCCCGGCGCCACGGTCTACATCAGCGATCCGAGTTGGGAGAATCACCGCGCGCTGTTCGAGTTTGCGGGCTTCCAGGTCGAGTCATACCCCTACTACGATGCCGCCAGCCGCGGCGTCGACTTCACCGCCATGAAGGCCGGACTGGATGCCTTGCCGGCGGGGTCGATAGTCGTCCTGCACGCCTGTTGCCACAATCCGACCGGTGCCGACCTCGATGGCGCGCAGTGGCAGGAGGTGGTCGATACGATCAGCGCGCGCGGCCTGGTGCCGTTCATCGACATGGCCTATCAGGGGTTTGCCGATGGCATCAACGAGGACGCGCAGGTGCTGCAGTTGTTTGCCGCTTCCGGCGTGCAGTTCCTGGTCGCCAGCTCGTTCTCGAAATCGTTCTCGCTGTACGGCGAGCGCGTCGGCGCGCTGTCGGTGGTTGCCGCCAGCAAGGACGAAGCGGCGCGGGTGATGTCGCAGGTCAAGCGCGTCATCCGGGCCAACTACTCCAGTCCGCCGACCCATGGCGGGGCGGTGGTCGCCGCCGTGCTGGGCAGTCCCGAACTGCGCCAGATGTGGGAAGAAGAGCTTGGTCAAATGCGTCAGCGCATCCTCGCCATGCGCGTCAGCCTGGTCGACAAGCTCCAGGGCAGGGGAGTCGGCATCGACTTTTCATTCGTCACCCGGCAGCGAGGCATGTTCTCCTACACCGGGCTGGGCGCCGGACAGGTCGACCGGATGCGTGACGAGCTCGGCATCTACGCGGTGAGTACCGGGCGGATCTGCCTGGCGGCGCTGAATACGAACAACATCGACTACGTCGCCGACGCGATCGCGGCTGTTCTCTAGGGGTGTTCCAGTTGCGGGGTGTGCAGTCGGTGCGCGGCGGACAAGGCGTGTCGCTGCCCACGCTCGCCATCCGCGTAGCAGAAGCTGTTACCTGATCTGCAGTTGCGGGGTCTTGAGCGAACCGCTGATCGACACCGGAGTCGCCGACTGATCGGTGCGGGCGCGCATCTGGATGTCCATCCGGCCGCGCAGCTGCAAATCGCGACTGACTTCGAGCTGACCGGTCGATTGCATCGTGCCCGCGTGCAGCACCAGACGCGAGAAGCGATAGCTGTCCGGCGTCAGCCTGATCGCGCCGGACAATTGCTCGAAGCGCGTTGCGCCACCCAGCGTCGCCGGCGTCGCCGAGGCCCGGCGGACGGCTTCGGGAAGGTCGATGCCGCCCAGGCTGCCCCGGCTCATCGTGAACTCGCCATCGGCATGGACAGCGGAGAAAACTGTTGACCACTTGGGCGACATCGCCGAGAACTTCAGCTTGCCGGCGGCGTCACCTTCGAACTGCTCACCGATTCCCAAGGCCTCGCTGAAGCGTTTGCTATTGATTCGCTCGAAGGTGATCTCGCCAGCCATCGCCGGCGGCCCGTCGCCGCGCAGGATCAATGCCCCGCTGACGCGGCCGTCGAAGACTCGCATGTCCATACTGTCGATGACCAGGACGGAACCGTCGATGGTGCCCTTCAGGCTGAACGAGTCAAAGCGATATCGTGAGCGAGGCGAGGGGCGCCAGCCCAGACCGTCAACACTGACCGCCAGCCCGTTGGCCGTTGGTCTGGCATCGAGCTGCAGGCTGCGGTCTGGCGAATGCAGCGACACCGCCTGCAGGAGCCCGTCCGCGGAAAGTTCGAACTCGCCGCTCAGGTCGTCGAAGCCAAGCCCGGCAAAGGTCACGTTCGCCTGGGCGATGGCCACGCGTTGCAGGCCGGCGTCGGCCAGCTGGCGCGCGGCCGACTCGAAGATCCGTGCCAGGCTGTCGACGTCCTTTGCCGACAAGCTGATGCCGCTCAGTGCCATTTCCCGGAACAGCACCTTCGACGACAAGAGGGTCCCAAGCACGGGCTGCAGGCGCAGTTCGGCAATGCGCACCGCGTCGCCCTTGCCCTGGTCGCCAAGGCGAACATCGGTAAGCAGCAAACCCGGCATCGGGTACAGGGTGACGTGCATCTGGTCGACCCTTGCGCTCTGCCCGGTGCTCCTCGCCAACGCTGCTTCCACCTCGGGCAGATAGCGGCCGTACGGAAAGACCCAGGCGATCAGCACGAGCAGCGCGAGCAGGGCGCTCAAGGACAATACGCCGAGGACCATCACCACCGGCCAGGTGAGGTGCAAACGCACTTGACCACGTCGTATCGGCTTGAGATCCGAGCCGACTTCCGACAGCCAGTCCCGCAGACGACCCCGAAGTGAAGGAACCGGCGGTGTCCCGCCCGCCGCGGCGGGTCCCTCCGACATGGCCTCTGCTTTCGGCAGGAAGACCGTGCCGGACTGGGGGCCGACCGGGTAATGCGGCGGCGTAAGCGCGCTCGGTGGCATGGAACTGGATGACAGCGGCTCCGTCGAGGGCCGGCCCGTACGGCCTTCCGGGAACGGAATGATCCTCGTCACGTCTTCGCCAGACAGCGATGAAGCGCCTGATTCCGGCGTCTGTCTGTCGCCGAAGACGGAGAACTCGGACACCGGCTGCGCCGAGCCGCCCTTGGCCTTCTGGCCAGGCTTTCGGCCACGGATCCACACCGAGTCCTCATCGGCACGTCGCTCGATGAAGCCGTCGTCTTCGAGTTCGAGCAGCGCATGTTCGGTAAGCTGTGCGTTGCCGGTCTTGTTGCACAGCTCGGCCACGGTGGCGTTGCCGTCAACCAGGATCAGTACCATGCGCACGTTTCTCTGGACCACCCGCGTCCTCTGCAGCATGGCCTCCTCGCCGGACGCGGTCTTTGCGTAAATCAGCTCGGGGTCAATCAGCTCAGGGTCCATGTTCTCAGCAGCGCCGTGGCGACAATGGGTAGAGATGTTCGGCTTTTGGTTTGACAAGATCGCATTGTGCACCTTGTTGGGGTGCGGGAAAAGCCGCTGTGGCCTGCGCCACTGCAGATTCACGCCGGATCGGCTGTTTCCGTGCAGGCTATGGTCCCACTTGCTGCGCTTGGGAATTGGCTGTTCGGATGGCCACTGTCGGGCCAGGAACCGGAAGGATCGCGGCAGGCGAAGCGGCCTGATCGATGACAGGTCACCGCCAGCGGTGCCGGCAAGATGTTTTCTCCCGGTATTGATCGTTTCGGCTCATCGTCACCTGCACCGATGGCTTTTCGACACGGACGGCAAGAGTCCGCAAGCACCGACCGGGTCGCGGTGGCTCGGGATGCCGTGTCGTACCCATGCGGCGGTTGGCCCGTGTCGAGTACAGGCCGCTGCCAGTGCTTGCGGTGGTCTTCCGGTAATCGCGCGCGCCGTGCGCAAGGGTTGACGAACAGCAACCGAGTGGCTAGAATCCGCCGTCTCGTGTTCCTCGATAGCTCAGTTGGTAGAGCGTCGGACTGTTAATCCGTAGGTCCCTGGTTCGAGCCCAGGTCGGGGAGCCACAGAAAATTTCCTGTAGTACAAGCGCTTAGCCCAGCCCCCGAGGTTGGGCTTTTTGCGTTCTGGGAGGGCTTCCGGGCCTATACCGACCTGGGGGTGGGTCGGCGGTGTGGGCAGGGGGATTGCGCAAGGGAAGGGCTCTTGATGGCGGCGTGCCGGTGAGGCCAAGCGATGGAGGGCTCTCACTGGGTGGGCGCTATCAGCGTGTGCTATATCTACCCGCTCGATTGCTCCCGCCTTCGCTAGCCTCACCGACCCCTATTGGAACGAGCACTACACGTGGATAGCCGACGCCGTCAATGTTAGGCATACACTTCAGGCCCGAGGTCTGGTCACCTCACCAATGCGGTTCTGCCTAGTGCCTCCAAGCACCCCTGCCCCCCAACAAACACAGCGTAACATGACCAATTTTTGTGGCCTGGAGCAATGTCGTGATGCATAATGACTACCCTTAAAGGGGGCGAATGCATGGACAAAATACTAAGAATTCTTCACCTATCAGACTTGCACCTTGATAACGAGGCTCTGCGGGACCAGCGAGTGGTCTTGGGCGCGCTATTTAGAGACATAAGAGCTTCAGTGGCGGCGCAGGGTGCGTATGACCTGGTGTTTTTCACCGGAGATTTAGTACTAAAGGGGGCATACACTGACGCAAATAAAGCTGCGCTGGTAAAAGAGTTTATTTTGCCGCTCATTGAAGCAGCAGAAATCCAACCAGACAGGTTAATCCTGGTTCCGGGAAATCACGACGTTGATTTGAAAAGTCAGTCAACTATTCTTTCTCCGGCACGGCAACAGCTTGGTTCCGACGATAGCGTCAGCAAGTATTTGGATGCGGCTCTTACGGCAAATCTGGCCACTGGTCTTGAAGGTTTCAATTCTGTTCTCGATCAAATATCCGTTAATGATTCAGTTGTCTTGCATAATAACCACTATCGCGCTTATCTTTTGAATGTTAAAGGAATCAACGTCGGGATTGGCGCTCTCAATTCAGCTTGGAATGCAACTGGCGCACAGTCGGACGGAGACTATGGGAAATTGCGAGTAAGCCGCAAGCAACTGGATGAGGTCGTCGAGGCAGTTTCAACAGCCGAATTTAAGCTAGCCTTAGTTCACCATCCTGTGTCTTGGCTCACACCGAAAGAATCGCAGAACCTTCAACGCCAACTTTTATTGCATTTTGATGGGCTCTTTCACGGCCATAATCATGAGCCGAGCGCGCAGGTATCGGTGGGTAGTTCGAGTGCGTGTTTTTTGAGCAATTCAGGGTGTTTGTACCAGCACCGTGACTATTTTAACGGCTATTGTTCAATAAGCTACATGCCACGTGACAAGCGGTGGCTTGTCAAGGCTCGTGAATACTTTGAAAGCAGGCAGGAATTTGATCTCGCCCCTCGTTTTGCACCAAATGGAGAAGCAACTTTCGTCAGAACAGGCGACGGGACTGCAGGAGCGCTAGCCGATCTTCCCTCTGAAGAATACGTTGAGTCCATAAATAGAACAGTCAATTCACGACTGTTACCATCGCTTGTTTCTGACGTTGCACCGAAAAGCTTGAAATCGATATTCGTCGAACCTCTCTTAAGCAAAGTGTCTCAACGAAAGATTGATGCTAGTGGCAAAAACGGAAGCGATGGTCTATTCGTGCCGCTCAAGGAGGTCTTACAGCTTGAACGAAGTTTGGTGTTTCTCGGCAATAGAGATATCGGAAAGACGACTCTACTACATCGTATCTGTCAGCTCAGCCTAGAGTTCGGTGCGGCAGGCCTGCCGCCATTTGGTACATATATCAACCTTGGTATAGCGGGTGATACCCAAGCATCGCTCGTCGACTCGGTCGTGTCCTTTGGTGGCGGAGAGTATAGAAAAAGTGAGATTATAACCTTTCTCAATCAGGGCGCAGTGTCGGTTTGTTTTGACAATTTAGATGAGCAACGCCATAAGCAATTCAAGGCCGTAAGAGAGTTCTGCCAGACGTTCAAACACTGCCGTTACCATTTCACGATGCTTGAGGACGTGGATTACTCGTTATCCCCGGCGCAGGTCCCCAAGCTGGTTGCAGATGCGGAGGTTTTCTATCTCCACCCCTTTGGCCGCCGAGAAACTAGGCTCTTGACGCAGAACTGGTTCGGTGAGTCAGCCGAGGAGTGCGCTGGTAAAGTCGATGATATATTGTCACTTTTAGTCCGGCTTAATGTACCACGCTCGCCGTTTCTGATCTCCGCGTTGCTGTGGATTTCAGAAAAGGGGACGCAGTTTTCTCCGGTCAATCAGGCGGAAATCCTTGATGTTCTCATAGATGGCGTTATGGAAAAGCTATCTGAAACGAAGGATAGGTCCCATATCGACTCGACGATAAAGCGTCACTATCTAGCGGCGTTGGCAGAGCAATTGCATCTGATGGGAAGGAAGAGGATCTCTGCGCTCGAACTTGAGCGTTTCACGGTCGATTACTTTGATTCAAGGGGGTTGCCGGCTTCGACCGCACCCTTCCTCGTCGACTTGAAGGCAAAAGGCATTCTGTTGGAGATCGGCGATGAAGTAACCTTTATGTTCGAGGCTATTCGCGCATTTTTTTTATCCACACGCCTTCACGAAAACCGAGCGCTGTTGGATAAAGCGCTCTCAAAAGCGCATTTTTTAGAGCTTGGAGAAGAGCTTGATTACTACACGGGCCGGCACCGAGATCAAGACCAAGTTCTCAGAACAGTAGTTGGTTTGGTTAGCGAATTTCTCCAGGACGCACACCTTGGCTTTGAACTCAGCGCGTTTGATGCAATTCGCATTCACGATAAAGCAATCGATATTGAATCTGCGCAGAATCTGCGAAATGCCGCTTCACAGAGGCCAAACCTAGAGCAAAGGAATGCCCTTCTGGAATCTGTGGATGAGCAAGTGCATAGGCAATCTTTTGTGATGCCCTCAGATAGAAATGAGTACGTGCAGAGTGGGGTTGGGCGTTATCTTGAAGCACTACGTATCGCGTCATCAATTCTGCGGAATTCCGAACTTGTAAGAGATGTAGCCCTGAAAGAGCAGAGCTATAGCGAGTTTGCGGACGGTTGGTGCCGCATTCTCATCAGAGTTATGACAGCATTAGACGACGAGGGTGACCCCGAAATTTCACCAACTATTGGTGAGAAGAGAAAGGACCCCGTGCTGCGGCTTCTTGAGGGCCTATTGCCCGGTGACAATCTTGGAATGGCGCGATATTTAAAGAAATTAATCATCCCCAATGTCATCATGTCGTTGGCGTTGGAGTCGATCGGTACCGCAAAGCTACAGAAGGTTATGGCGAAGCACTACAGTACTGCCGATACCACTGTAGAACGGCTACTAGATGTCTTTCTTATGGTCGACCTCCGACTGTCTGGTTGGGCTCATAACCTAGAGGCTTTTCTCCGTCTGTTCCATAAAAACCGATTTGTCTGTGAGCTTGTCTTCTCAAAGCTCTTCCAAATCTTCATGCTTGGGCGACTACGGCCCGCTGAGGAGCATAAAGTCAAGGGCTTATTGGCGGAATCACTCACATTAGTTCTTGCGGAGGATCGTGGCCCCCAAAAGACTCGAATCAAGGGGGCGTTTCTCACCAACCTGAAGAAGAAGCGACTTACACAGCGATAAGTAGGAAGCGATTCTCTCGTCATCACGTGAGCAGTTTGGAAAGAATGCATCCGGAGTGCGTCCGGAATGCATCCAGGGACGCACCGCAGTTTCCCATTCTCAGTACCAGCCAATAGCGACGCCATCTGACGTTTCTTGATACCGATCTTCTGACCCCGCCAGTCGAAAGGCTCGCGGGGTTTTTCACGTCTGCATTCCGGAACCTGTTCTCCCGCTAATCCCCAATCCCCTACCCAGGAACCGCCCATGAATAGACCCTTAACCGCAATCGCAATCACCGCATCACTCGCCTTACTCGCCTTACTCGCCGTCGCCGCAACCCATCAATACCTCCACGCCTCCACCGACCCCAATGCTCTCAACTTATCAGAACAAAGTCATACCCCGTTCTTGTGTTAATTCGCGCCGCTATAAGGCCATTTCGGTGGCGGCGTAATGAGGCCACTGGACTCGCGGCGCAATGAGGCCAGAGCAATCGCGGCGCAATAAGGCCACGTAGAAGGCAAGTAGAGGCGG
>NZ_JAPUVQ010000063.1:0-4413 GCF_029255145.1 Accumulibacter sp. | reverse complement strand
TGCCCACGGGCCGGGCGGCCCTCTCTTTGCGCCCTCAAACCGAAGTTGCAGGCTGCAGTTACCGCATTGCTCGCACCAGATTTATGTCGGCTTGTGGACGCCGGTTTCACCCCGGCGCCGACAAGCAATGATTGGGCGCTGAGCTGGATTCGCCGCACGCGCGACGGTGGAGAGTGGCGAGACAACGTCGACGCGTCGCTCAGCGAGGCCAGCGAGTCGTACGCGATCGACGTCTACGCCGACGGCAGCTATGCGGCGGTCAAGCGGACGATCACGGTGAGTTCGCCGTCCTGCGTCTATGCCAGCACTGATCAGGTCAGCGACTTCGGCGCCAACCAGGCGACGCTGTATCTCAAGCTCTACCAGATCTCGGCCACCGTTGGCCGGGGATATCCGCTCACCACGTCCATCACGAGGTAGACCGTGGCCAGCAGCACCACGAATCTCGACCTGATCGCGCAATCGCAGTCGTCCAAGGAAGTGACGGCCAACGCGCTGTTCGACGCCGGTAGCCCGGCGATGCTGTTCGGGCGGCGCGCCAGCTTGTGCTCCGGCCTCAACTGGTTCTACTACGGCGGCGTGATGCTGGTTGATGGCGTGCTGACCACGATCAGCAACAACGCGGCGGCGCTGACGCTGAGTGCGTCCACTACGAATTACATCGAGGCGACGCGCGCGGGGGTGGTGTCGAAGAATACCGTGGGATTCACCGGCGGATCGATTCCGCTCTACACCGTCGTCACCGGGGCGTCGTCGGTGACGAGCTACACGGACAACCGGGCCTGGGTGGCGCCGGCCTATCTGCCGAGCAATGGTAGCGTCGCCGTGACGACGGCGGATGTGGATCTGACTGCGCCGGCCAATGCCGACAAGGCGCGATGTTCGTACCTGAAGACGACCGGCGCGTTGACCGGGAATCGAAACGTCATCGTGCCGAACAGTTGGCAAGCCGTCGTGTTCTGTAACAACAGCGGCGCGTTCACCACGACGTTCAAGACGGCAGCGGGAAGCGGCGTCGTGGTGGCGCAGGGGAAGCGGGCTGTGCTAGTCACCGACGGAGTCAACGTCGTTCGCATTACTCCGGATACTTGATCGGGGCAACTGCAGGGTTATTCATTTCGGGAGACGCGGTCATGCAAGAAGCGCAAATCGAGCGAGCCAAGATCGTGCCGCTGCCGCAGGAAGAATTTGAAGCGATCCTGGAGCGGGCGGCCGAGCGCGGGGCTCGCCATGCGCTATCGGAAGTCGGCCTCGACGGCCCGGAGGCGGCGGGGGACATCAGCGAGATGCGCAGTCTGCTTGACGTCTTTGACACAGGTGCGTCTTGTCGCCGTGCGGTGCCCGTGAGCACCGTTATCGTTTCGCCAGGTTTCACCGCGGCGCGGGCGGCCGGCATCCTCAGGGCCGCCGCAAGATCCCAGCGTATGCTACCCGCCAATATCGTTGTGCCACGATTCTGTTCGCGCACACATCCCGTACTTCACCCTTGAAATAGAGGTCGATCTCGAAAGCAGTGCCGGGTAGCGCTATCACCCCCGGCGCATCCCGCCCGATGTACGCGCATCCCGAACCCCTGAGCGGTGGATAGTCATCCCACGTCGAGTAGGTGTCCCTGCGGTGGCCGTAGCGCAGCAGTTGGCCGCCCGGAAGCCGTTGAACCGCATCCTCTCGCCACTTGGTCGGATGCATTCGTCCGCCGACCAGACGATGCTCCTGGAGCCGGCCATTGAGTCTGAACGTGCCGCGGACGTACTGCCGGTACTCGCAACAACGGCACCGGCACCCCCCGTAGTCACCCTCACCACCTTCCGAATCGGCGAAGGTCAGACGCATCTCGAACTTCTGTCCCGCCCACACCATACCGCCCTTGCGCGCACGCATATGATTGCCGATCGGATCAGCCGGCAGTTGAATCAGTTCGGGGCAGCACTTGATCAGCCACCGCCGCTTCGACGGTCCCGGGCGCGGGCCCTTTTTCTTCTCCTGGTCAGGCATCAAACCATCTCCTTGCTTGTTGCGGCGAGAGCGTCTTCCTGCTACTCATCCTCCAGTGGTCCACTGTGCAGATAGCCGTCGGTTTCATCGGGCAGGCTGGATAGAGGAGGAGCGGGGAGCGGACAGCAAGAGGTCAGGGTGATTTCCTTGTGGTAAATGTCCTCGCTGAAATTTCCACCGGTCACGCTCCAGTTGCCATTGGTATAGGTCACCTCGACGCCGGTCAGGCCGTATTGCAGGTCGAAAAGGCAGTCCATCACGCAGCAGCCGTTCTCCTGGCGGATGTGTTTTTCCGCAATGCCATGATTCAGGAAGGTGCCTCTGCTGTTGTCATAGGTCACTTCACCCGCACACGTTCTCAGTTCGGCCCCAGTGCAGATCGCTTCGATCTTGCCGCTGAAGCTGCAGTTTGGTCCGAAGGCGTCGTGGAACTGAATGAAGAACTCGTCAGACCCGCGTTGGCGTGTTTCCTTCGCGAGGACCAGATAAGAACTGGTGAGCGGGTCGACGATCTTGCCGAGCTTGCCCGGTGCGGCCTTGCGTCGCATGAAGGCATGAATGGTCTCGACTTGCCCCATGTATCCGACATCCACGGTTGCGAAAAACACGGCATCGGCGAGCCGTGAAAGAATGCGGCGCGCGAACTCCTCTGCCTGGTCAGCGGACACGGCGATTTTGCGCAAACCCGTAGGTCGCCAATGGGCATCCTGATGCAACACCGTAATGCTGTCCGCGAATTTCACGGCGAGCTCAACCTTTGGCGCTTTCCTCCGGATCTTCGTGACGTCGACCACGACGAACCTAAACCCCTGAACGCCTGTCGCTTCGACAAACTTCCGAAAATGGCGTTCGACTATTCGTTGCGCTCTGGCTGTTCCTCTCGACATAGCTCCTCCTGATGCGGCCGGCGGCAATCTTGCGCCCTGGCGCTCGACCAGCCAGAGCTGCTTGCCGATAACGAATCGCTTCACACGCCGCCGGCCTACCATCGGCCCGCGACCCATCAACGGGCAAACTCCGATGGCAGGAGCGGCGGATGCCCCTGCCCGGGAGCAGCCCCATTGGCGTGCCCGGCACCTGCGTTTGGCGGCGGAGCAAATCCGTAGAAATCTGGCGGCAAAAATGCTGGTCGGCTGCATGGTGATAAGCACCATGGTCAAGCATATCGCCCCTTCACCGCATCAATGGTTCGCTGCGCCAGACTGCACAACGTCGCCAAACTTCTAAGGAAGGTGGCCACCACCAGCATCTGTCGCAGCGGTGCGGAAAACGGCCGCTCCGTGCGCTCGCCGGAACGCCCGGACGTGTGATTGATTGCGGGTACAGTGAATGGTTCCAACGCCCCTGGCCCGCAACAGGCTCGCCGACTACACAGAGCCATCAGCCATCTTCAGAGGCTTTATGCGCCTCGACCGCCCCCCGCTACGTCCTCGGCATCCTCCGTGCAGCCGGCAGGGCACTGCGCTCTCGGCCATCGTCGTGATGCTGATGACGCCCACCGCGCTCGACGCGCGAGTGGGCGGTGGGACTGATCGGCACCGTGGTCACGGGAATCAGTGGAGGCATGGGGTCCTGCAAAAAGGCGCGCACGGCGATGGCTACGAGCGTGAGAGGATCTTCGTCGGCGCCGCCGCGATGGGTCCTGACGAACTTGTCCAGCCCAACGGCAGGATCGACGCAACCTGGTTGCGCTGGATCACCGAAATCTGAACACACCTGAACACACGCGATCTGGCTCAACTCCTTAGCCGCAACACCCCTGACAATACCGGCGATCGGCTGTGCCGATCCACGACCAGAGGTGCTTTCGCATGCCCCCCTTAACGCAGGGCGGGGATGGCAGCGCACGAGCACAGAATCGAGGCCTGGTGACGACCGGCGGGATCCGGCTGGGGCACCTAGGCGCCTCGGCTCTGAACGCAGCTACGGAGCCAGTTAGCCACGGTTGCGGCACACGCCACAGACTGCGCCACCCACCGGCTCGCCCAATTTGACTGTCGGACTCTTTTACACCTCCCCAGATGCCCGACTCCCACCAAAGGCCGAGCCTCAAGGGGCTATCGGTACTATCAGTGATGCCCGAGGAGACGTTCAAGATGTCGAAGTATTTTACACTTGGCCCACGATATCGACAGTCACGCGTATCCGATGATTGCTAACCCGATGAATTGAAACCATATATATATCAAAGGCATGTATTTTGCTCCGCTTTCTGACACGGCCAAAGTGACCGGAGCGAGGTCGATTGGTCAGATCCTTCTTGAATCCGAGGGTGGGTGGATCATGGATTCATTGCCCCCTGTGTCAGACTAGTTGTCGCCTCGATAGGATCTGAAACCGGGGGCAATGACGAGGTGAGGAAATGGCAAGATACGGACAAGTGATGAAGGATCGGGTGGTAGCGAAGCTGCTACCACC
>NZ_JAPUVQ010000062.1:0-32981 GCF_029255145.1 Accumulibacter sp. | reverse complement strand
TGCCACGTTGCAAGAAGCCTAAAAACGGCGTAAAACCGACCCGTCCGAAACCGCTAAAACAGCCACTTCTCCTGGCCGCATTACGCCGCGATTCGCTGGCCTTAATGTGCCGCAAATTGACACCGCGTTCGCTGACCCGGGTCTCCCCCGCGTACGCGGGGATCGACCCCATCGGGAGCCATGAATTGCAGGAATCAGACCGTCTCCCCCGCGTACGCGGGGATCGACCTGGTAATGAGCTGTGGAACTATCGGCCGATCCTGTCTCCCCCGCGTACGCGGGGATCGACCCTGGCACTGAAGCCTTCCAAGGAGGTTCCCACCGTCTCCCCCGCGTACGCGGGGATCGACCCGCGGTCCGCTTGCACGCGGACTTCAACCAAACGTCTCCCCCGCGTACGCGGGGATCGACCCTGCGGTCAGCGGTACTGTCATCGACAGTACCGGTCTCCCCCGCGTACGCGGGGATCGACCTACACAAAGCGTCACACCAAAAACCGTCTATGTGTCTCCCCCGCGTACGCGGGGATCGACCCGTGCCACCGTTAGGACACGTGCCCACCGTACCGTCTCCCCCGCGTACGCGGGGATCGACCCGGCGTCATGCTCACGCTCGAAATGATCGACGCGTCTCCCCCGCGTACGCGGGGATCGACCTTCCCTTCGCGAATGCTTGAGATTGTTCCGCGAGTCTCTCCCGCGCGCGGAGATCGACCCAGCGTTCGCAGCACAGCCAGGACCTGGCCGGCGGCAACCAAACGTGTCAGGGCGCCGAAGCGAGCAATCGGTTGGCGCGCCAGATCGACCGCACGTCGGCCCCGACTGTCGACCCGCAGTAAGATCGCCAGCACCTCGGCATCCGACCGGGAAGCCGTGCCCTGTGCCAGCAGGCGCGCACGCGGTCGCTCGTCGTCAGGCCAGTCGGTAATCGCCATCTCGACACCGCAAGCGAAAGTGGGCGGAGCGATACGTCGGGTGGTCGGCCGGCGAAGCGCGGGCTTTGCCAAGCGACCTCACGACCACCCCGCGAAGCAGCGAGTCGTCCGCACCGTCAGCACGCCAACGCTTCCGTCATTGCCCGCAAAGAGGCTGGGCGCCATCTCGCCCCGACAAATTCGGGTGCTGCCCCGTCGAATGCACGATGCCGCTCGTCGCGTCGAACATCACATCAAAAAACTCCTGTGAATTCCAGCTGTTGCAGAACAGCCACGACCAGGCCAGCAAATTGCTCCGCGAGTAGAACTGCGTCCAAGATGACCCCGACGGACCAAGCACGCGCAGCACTTGGTCCTTGTTCATTCCCACCTGGATGCGCGCAAAATGCTCGGTGTTCAGCACCTTGTCAATGCGCTGCAGTTTTCCATCAGGGCCGACGTACGCCATGAAGGTCTGCGTGCCCAGCGGGCCGCGCGGGTACGCCAGTTGTTCGCTGCCATCCGGATTCTTCCAGACCATCGCCGGTTCGCCCATCGAGGCAAGAACCTCGGGCAGCGTCGACACACCCGGTTTGAGATTGCTGCCGCTGTAACCGGCACACGCAGAAACAAGCAGGGCACTGCCAACGACAAGCCCGCATACCAATGCCGAAAAGTTGCCGTCCATTGTCACCTCCATGCGAAATCGAGGTCGCGATCATCTTCACATACTCTTGTGGCAAGCATCGAGGAGGGGAAATCCAGATGCCCTGCCGAGAGTATCGTTGACGCTCGATGCCGCGGTCAATTGGTCGATCTCTCACCGGCAGGCATGACAATTGACTTTCCGCTGGTCGCCTGGCCGCCTCGGCCGGAACGCCGTACGCGCGGCCCTCGGGCCGCCTCCCTCGCGGCAGCGGACGGCGCTGGGCCGCGGTTGCCAAGCGACCACCAAGGAACGGCAGTGCGGAGGCGACACCCTGCGACAAATAGGACTTGCGCGCGCGGACGGCGACCGCGGCCGGCCATCGCGGCCTTGCCGGTACCAGCGGCCGCCCGGAATCAGCCGGAACCGGCGATTGACGGCAACCGCCGCAAGCCGGGATACTCTCATCGGCGGGGGAAACTTTCTGGCCCATCGTCCATCGACCGCCCACCGGGTCGCGACGGCAGACGACCCCCGGTGACAAGCAAGCGAGGCAGCAAATGGTACCGGCAGAACTTACCTTGGGCGATGCGTCGCTGATTACGGTCACCTTCCTGTTCACCGACATCGAAGGCTCGACGAACCTGTGGGAAACCGAGTCGGTGGCGATGCGCGTGGCGCTGCAGCGCCACAACGTTCTGCTCTCCTCGGCCATCGAGCGTTACCACGGCTACGTCTTCAAGACTGTCGGCGACGCTTTCTGCGCCACCTTCGACGATGCCGCCGACGCCCTCCGGGCTGCCTGCCGGATCCAGGCCAGCCTCGCCGCCGAACGCTGGCCAACGCGGGCCGGCTTGCGCGTGCGTGTCGCCCTGCACACCGGCGCCGCGTACCTGAGCGCTGGCGACTACTTCGGCACCACCGTCAACCGCTGCGCCCGTCTGCTGGCGGTGACGCTGGGCGGGCAGACGCTGCTCACCGCGTCGACCGAGGCGCTGGTGCGCGAATCGCTGCCGGCCGGCATCAGCCTGCGCGACACCGGCATGCTTCGCCTGCGCGACCTGCCGCACCCGATGCACGTCTTCCAGCTGATGCATCCCGGGCTGTCGCCAAGCCTCTGCGAACTCGGCGACACGTCCGGCGGCAACAAGCTGACCACCGAGCCGATGGCCCGCTTCAGGCCGGTCGACCTCTACGAAGTCCCGACACTGCCGACGATCGTCGTCCACGCGCTGAAGGTGCTGCAGAATCCGAACAGCGACGCGCGGGCGGTCGAACGGGTGATCGTCAACGACCCGGCGATCTCGGCCAAGATCCTGCGCGTTGCCAACTCGGCCTTCTTCGGCTACTCCCGGCGCGTCAGCACCATCGCCGAAGCCGTGCGCGTCCTCGGCTTCACCAACGTGCAGGGGATGATCATCTCGGTTGGCGCTTTCGATGCCTTCCGCACCGAACGTCTGAACCTGCTGGACTTCTGGAAGCACTCGATCGCCACCGCAACCGCGGCACGCTTTCTTTCGCCACGGCTGCGCTGCTCGGCCGACGAAGCGTTCATGGCCGGCATCCTGCACGATATCGGCAAGCTGATCTTCGCCGTTCAGGCCGAGCCCGGCTACCATCAGGTGCTGGCGCTGCGTCGTGGCACCGCCGCGCTGAGCAGCCTCGAGGCCGAACGCACGCTGTTCGAGTTCACCCATCCCGAAGTCGGCGAAATGGTCGCCGAACGCTGGGATCTGCCGGCCAGGTACGTCGCGGCGATCGCCCATCATCATGATCCAGATGCCGCCGGCGAGGAACGCACGTTCTGCGCCTTGATCGGCCTCGCCGATCAGGCAGCTTACGCGGCGCTTGACGCCGGACAGCCAGCTGCGGAAGGCGATGCCGAACGACGTGCGCTGCTCGACACGCTGGCCCTGCTTCCGCAGCAGTGGGACGAGTGCCTGCAACACGTGCGCGAAGCGCGACCGAACATTGCCGCCCTGCTGGGGGCTATCGGCTGACCGCGGGCGGCAATCGGCGCTATCGGGCGACGCGCGGCAAGACGCTGTTTTCCACTTGCCGGCCCGCAGAAATCGGCTATAATGCGCACCTTCCTTGCTGGCCAGAGCCTATTTGCCATCGGGAATGAAGCACGGAGTGGTAGTTCAGTTGGTTAGAATACCGGCCTGTCACGCCGGGGGTCGCGGGTTCGAGTCCCGTCCACTCCGCCAGCGATTCCAAGCACAAAGCCCAGTCTGACTGGGCTTTGTGCTTTCCGCCCGCGCTGCGGAGTGCGACCGGGTCGCCGCCAGGCAAGGGCCAAAGGTCGCCGGCCAGCCACCTCTGGCTCCTGATGTCGGCAAGGCAGATCACCTTCCTGCGCAATTGATACCCACGTTGACCGCATGATTGTTCTATAATCACCAGCTTGTAGCTTGGCGATTCGACCACGCGGACCGACGTCGTCGGGATGAGTGGCACCCGCCCGAGAACGAGAACAGGACCTACGGATGACGCCACGAATCGCATACGCAATCGCCCTTTCTCTTGGCTGCAGTACCGCCTGGTCCGACGAAGTGGCGAGCCAGGTGCCGCTGGCGAACCTTTCCCTGCCGCAGAAAAACGGTTCACCGCCGGCCGCAGCCGTGCCGGTTGGCGCCGATGGGCCTTTGCCGGTCATCGAAGTGGCTGCGCCGGCACAACTGCCTGAAACCATCGACCTGACGTCCGACTCCGAGGAGCTTTTCCAGCATCTGCGCCGTGGCTTCTCGATGCCGAACATCAACAACGAGTTGGTGCTCCATCACCAACAGTGGTACTCGAATCGCCCGGACTACCTGCGCCGGATGGTCGAACGCAGCAGCCGCTACCTGCATTTCATCGTCGGCGAACTCGAGAAGCGCGGCATGCCGATGGAACTGGCCCTGCTGCCGATGGTCGAGAGCGCCTACAACCCGACCGCCTACTCGCGCAGTCACGCTTCGGGGCTGTGGCAGTTCGTCCCGGCTACCGGCAAGCAGTACAAGCTGGAACAGAACTGGTGGGTGGACGAACGGCGTGACACCGTGGCCTCGACCGGAGCCGCGCTCGATTACCTGCAATACATCTATGAACTGCACGGCGACTGGCATCTGGCGCTGGCCTCCTACAACTGGGGCGAAGGCGCTGTCGGACGGGCGATCAACAAGAACAAGGCGCAGGGCCTGCCAACCGATTACCTGAGCCTGAAAATGCCCGAGGAAACGCGCAACTACGTGCCCAAGCTGCAGGCCCTGAAGAACATCTTCAGCAACCCGAACATCCTCGCCAGCCTCGGTATTCATGGCGTTCCCAACCGTCCCTACTTCGCGACGGTCACCAAGCCCACCAATATCGACGTCAAACTGGCGGCCCAGCTGGCCGAAATGCCGGTGCAGGAATTCGTCGCCCTGAACCCTTCGCACAACCGCCCGGTCATCAAGTCCGAGACGCCGATGGTGATTCCGGCCGACAAGGTTGCCACCTTCAAGCACAACCTCGAGACGCACGAAGAAAGCGACAAGCCACTGTCGTCGTGGCAAGCCTACACTTTGCGCCCCGGCGAGAAGCTCGAACAGGTCGCGCCGCGGTTCGGGATGACCCTGGCCAGCCTCAAGGCGGCCAATGGCATCCAGGGCCGCGGCCGCGTCGCATCCGGAGTGACGCTGCTGGTCGCCGGGCAGGATGGCGCGGACCCCGAAGACGTGGCCAACGCGGCGACCTCCCCCGAGCAGCCGGTCGTCAGCGCACCCACCCGCCTGCCGCAAGTCGTGGACCAGGCCCCGGTCGCAGCCGCTGCCGCTCGCACGCGCACGCAGACGCACACCGTGCGCAAAGGCGAAACACTGCTCGCGGTCGCCCAGCGTTACGACATGAGCCTGGCGGAACTCAGGCAGATCAACAAGCTGCGCTCGGACCGCGTGCAGCATGGCAGCAAGCTGACGGTTGCGGCGCCCGAAAAAGCCAGCGTTCCGGCACCGGCTGCGGCACCGCGCACGGTTGTGGCGGAGCGCGACGGCAAGCCTGCGCCGGCAGCCAGCACGCGCACCCACACCGTACGCAAGGGTGAAACGCTGTTCAGCATCGCCGATCACTACGACATGAGCGTGGCCGAGATCAAGCAGCTCAACAAGCTGCGCTCGGATCGAGTGACCGCTGGCAGCAAGCTCGCGGTGGCCGCTCCCGAGCCGGCCAAAGTGTCGTCAGCGCGGTCGCGAAGCGACGCCGCCGACGTTGACCGGAAGCCAGACCTGCGAGCGAACGTGGCCAGGGTCAGCTTTGTCGTGCCAGCGCCCAGGAGCGCCGAGGCGCCGGCCAAAAACGCCGAAGCGGGCACCAAGAAGGCGACCAGGCTTGCGCAATACACGATTCGTCGCGGCGACACGCTGGTTTCGATCGCCAGGCAGTTCAAGGTCGACAAGGATGACCTGCTGCGCTGGAACCGCATTCCGGCGACCGGCATCAAGCCTGGTCTGGTGCTGACCATCCAGCAGGTTCAGCAGGGCGCCACCCTGTAGCAAGGCGGCGGCGCCCCTGCCCCCGCCGACAGCGCATCGCAGCCCTACGAATACAGGTGGCAACGCACGCTGTGCGTCGCGGATAGCGTCGTCGTTTCGGGATAGCGCTGCTGGCAGGCGGCGCTGGCTTGCCGGCAACGCGGGTGGAAATGGCAACCCGCCGGTGGCGTGGCGGGTGACGGCGTTTCACCCGGCAAGCGGATGAATTCCGGCTGGGCATCGAGACGGGCGGTGGGAACGGCTGACAGCAAGGCACGCGTGTACGGGTGCTGCGGCGAGCGCAGGACGTCATCGACCGTGCCGCGCTCGACGATACGGCCCAGATACATCACCGCCACCTCGTGCGCGAGATGGTCGACCACTGCGAAATTGTGGGTGATGAACAGGTAGGCCAGCCCGAGCCGGGCCTGCAGCGTGCCGAGCAGATTGAGGATCTGCGCCTGCACCGAGACATCGAGCGCCGATGTCGGCTCGTCGCAGATCACCAGGTCGGGCTGCACGGCGAGCGCGCGGGCGATGGCGATGCGCTGCCGCTGGCCACCCGAGAACTCGTGCGGATAGCGCCCGGCGGCGGCCGCCTCCAGGCCCACCTGCTGCAGGACCGAGGCGATCGCCGCGACCTGGCCCTGCCGCTGCATATCGACCCGCAAGGCGCTCAGGCCCTCGCCGATGATCTCGCCGACCGACATCCGCGGGTTGAGCGAAGCGAAGGGATCCTGAAAAATCATCTGCATGCGGCGGCGCAGCGGCCGCCGCGCGTTACCCGACAGGCCGCCGAGTTCCTGCCCGAGCAGTCGCACCGTGCCGCCGCTGGCGGCGATCAATTGCAGGATGGCCTTGCCGACCGTCGTCTTGCCGCAGCCCGACTCGCCGACCAGCGCCAGCGTCCGGCCCCGCGCCAGTTCGAGCGAGACGCCATCGACCGCCCGAACGTGCCCGACGGTGCGCTGCAGGATGCCGCGGCGGATCGGAAAGTGCACCCGCAGATCCTGGACGCTGAGCAGCGCCCCTTCGGGCGCTTCGGCCGCCGCCAGCGCGGCGCCGTCAGCGAGGCCGCCCGCAGCCGCCCCACCGCCTCCCGGCAGGCTGTCGAGATGGCAGCGCAGCCAATGACCGGCAGCGACCTGCCGCCACACCGGTGCCTGCTGCCGGCAGAGCTCCCAAGCGTGCGCGCAGCGCGCCGCGAAGCGGCAAGCGGTCGGCATTTCGGACAGCGGCGGCACCTGCCCGGGAATGGTCTCCAGCCTGCCGCCACGGCGTGCCAGATCGGGCAAGGCAGCAAACAGTTTTTGCGTATAGGGATGGCGGGCGGCGGAAAAGAAGACCGCGCGCGGCGCCTCCTCGACGATCTGACCGGCGTACATCACGGCCACCCGCGTCGCCATCTGCGCGACGACGCCGAGGTCGTGCGTGATCAGCAGCATGCCCATCGCACGCTCGGCCTGCAAGCCCCGCAGCAACTCCAGAATCTGCGCCTGGATGGTGACGTCGAGCGCCGTCGTCGGCTCGTCGGCGATCAGCAGGCGCGGATTGCCGGCCAGCGCAAGCGAGATCATCACCCGCTGCTTCATGCCCCCGGAGAGCTGGAAGGGGTACTCGCCGAGGCGGCGTTCGGGGTCGGCGATGCCGACCGCGCTCAGCAGGTCCAGCGAACGCTGACGCGCTCGCTGCCCGGTCAGCCCGAGATGACGCGCAAGCACCTCGCCGAGCTGGTGGCCGACGGTGAGGACCGGATTGAGGCTGGTCGCCGGCTCCTGGAAAATCATTGCCATGCCGCCACCACGAACGCCCCGCATCTCGCTTTCGGGCAGCGCGAGCAGATCACGGCCGGCAAAACGCACCTCGCCGCCGGCAATCCGACCGGCTGCCGGCAGCAGGCGCAGCAGCGCCAGCGCGGTCGCCGACTTGCCGCAACCCGACTCGCCGAGCAAGGCCAGCGTCTCGCCGGCGGCGACCTGAAAGTCCACGCCATCGACGGCGCTCAGCAGCGATCGGCCGCTGGCAAAAGCGATCCGCAAAGCGCGTACCGCCAGCAGGAGTTCGTCGCTCACCCTCGCCTCCGCGCTCATGCCGACCCCGCGATGCGCGGATCGAAGGCGTCGCGGACGGCATCGGCCAGCAGGTTCGCGGCCAGCACCAGCGTGAACATGAACACGAAAGCCGCGCTCAGCGACCACCAGACCGCCGGCTCGCGGGCCAGTTCCATGCGCGCGTTGTTGATCATCGTGCCGAAGCTGATCATCGTCGGGTCGACGCCGATCCCGACGTACGAGAGCACTGCCTCGGCGAGGACCAGGCTCGAGAAGTCCATCACCAGCGCGATGATCACGATATGCATCAGGTTGGGCAGGATGTGCCGCCCGATGATCCGCAGGTCGGCGACGCCAAAGGCCTGCGCGGCCTGGATGTACTCGAGCTCGCGCAGCTTCAGCGTCTCGCCGCGCAACAGCCGGCACAGGCCGGTCCAGCTGGTCACGCCGAGGATGAAGCACAGCGCCAGCAGGCGCAGGTCGGCGCGTTCGGCAGCCGTGGCGAACCACTGCGGATGGTTGTCGATCAGCACCTGCATCATCAGCACCGCCGCGGCGATCAGCAACACCCCGGGAATCGAACTGAGCGTCGTATAAAGGTACTGGATCAGGTCATCGACCCAGCCCCGGAAATAGCCGGCCAGCACGCCGAGAAGGATCGACAGCGGCAAGGTGACCAGCGTCGTCACCAGCCCGATGACCAGCGCCGTGCGCACGCTCTTGAGCACCTGATAGAGGACATCCTGACCAACCTTGTCGGTACCGAAGACGTGATAATGCGTCGCGAGCATCGCCAGCGGCAGCGCTACCAGCAACAGGCTGCCGAACGCGGCGAGCACCGCGTTCCAGGCAAAATCGCTCTCGTTGCGCCAGATTCGCCGCCACGCCGCCCGGTGCGAGCAAGCCTCGGCGCGGGCCAGGCCGGCCGCCGTCGCCGCGGCAACGGCCCACCAGGCGAGCAGCGCCAGACCGACGGCTCGCAGCAGACGGTAGCCGATGTCGGCATCGCGGCGCCCCTCGTCGACGCCGAGATGCGCGCCGCCATGCCGCAACCGCGGGTAGTCGCGCCTTTGCTGCAACTGGCCAGCCGCGTCGCGCGACTCGATCGACTCCTTGGCGTACGCGCGCGTTGCCAGCGGTTCCGAATAGGTCTTCTCGTTCTGCGTGCGCAGCGGCGTCAGAATGAAGTCGAGCAACGACAGCACCTCGACGGCGTAGGCCGCCGGCTGGCCGCCGGCGTTGCCGGCCCCCTGCCCGGCGTCGTTTTCCAGACGCGGCCGGTAGTGCAGCGAATCGAGCAGACCGACGGCGACGAAGGCCAGCAGGACCGTCGCCGAAGCCATTCCCGCGCGACTGCGGCCGACCCGCTGCCAGGCCGTACGCCACAGCGGATTGCGCGCCGACAGCCAGCCGAAGGCGATCGCCGCCACGAACAGCAGCCAGATCAGCGCGTCGGACCAGAGAATAACCGGCAGGAAAGCCATCAGTTGAAACGGATCCGTGGGTCGACAAAAGTGTACGAGAGGTCGGTGAGAATCAGGCCGACGATGTACAGCACCGAACCGATGAAGACCATCGCCCGGACGACGGCAAAATCCTGCGCATTGATCGCATCGATGGTATAGCTGCCCAGGCCGGGTATTCCGAAGAACGACTCGGTGAGCAGCGAGCCCATGAACAGCAAGGGGATGACCACCACCACCCCGGTCAGGATCGGGATCATCGCGTTGCGCAGCACGTGGCGAAACAGCACCACCAGCTCGGAGAGCCCCTTGGCCCGCGCCGTGCGTACGTAGTCGCGCGAGATCTCCTCGAGAAAGATCGTGCGATACCAGCGGGTAGACGAGCCGATGCCCGAAATGACGCCGATCAGCACCGGCAGGATGACGAACTTCCACGCATCCAGCCCGCCGCCATAGCCCGAGATCGGCACCAGCCGCCAGATCTTGCTGATCAGGAACTGGCCGCCGATGATGTAGAACAGGCCCGAGATCGACATCATCGCCACGCACAGCACGACCCCCCAGAAGTCGAGGTAGCTGGCGCGAAAGAAGGTCAGCAGCAGGGCAAACGAAACGGTCACCAGCAAGCCGAGGACGAAGGTCGGCAGCGCGATCGCCAGCGACGGCCCCATCCGCGAGGTGATCTCGCGGGCGATATCGCGGCCGTCCTCGGCACGCCCGAAATCGCCGGCGAACATCCGCGCCGACTTGCTGAAGAAGATGGTGTCGGTGAACACCGCGCTGCCGCTGGCCGCCTGGTTGATGAACAGCGGCTTGTCGTAACCGCGTTCGGCCTTCCACTTGCCGATCGCTTCGGGCGTCACGCGCTTGACGCCGAGCTGCATCCGCGCCATGTCGTCGGGGGTGTTGACCACGAAGAACAGCGCGAAGGTGATCACGTTCACGCCGATCAGGATCGGCAAGGCATAAAGCAGGCGGCGAACGAGGTAGGCGAGCATGGTTGGCGACTATACCTCAGGCCGGCGCGCCGGCATCGCGGCGGCCATCAGCGCGGTTCCCCGCTCGCGACGCCGATAGCCGATCGCGGCCGGCAGGACGACGGCGACCAGCAGCAGCGCCACTGCCAGCAGCGGCCAGAGTACCGGCTCGTTCCACTCCTGCCGCAGCCGCGCACGCCTGGCGACGTCGATCCGCTGGTACTTCAGGATGTTGTTGCCGACGTCGGTCGACTTGCGGTTGTGCAACCAGTCGTGGCCCAGCGTATAGCTCTTCGGGTGAAAGCCGAAGATCCACGGCGCATCGTGCTGCAGCAGCGCGATCGCCTGGCGAATGATCGCCAGCCGCTCGGCGCCGCGCGGACCGTCGCTCTCCATGTTCTTCATTTGCTCGAACAGACGGTCGAACTCCGGATTGACGTAGTTGGAAGCATTTTCGCCGGCCACCGCGACCTTGCCTTCGGAGCCGGCGAGCAGGAACAGGAAGTTCTCCGGATCGGGGTAGTCGGCGTTCCAGCCCAGGTAGTAAAGCTGCACCGCGCCCTTGCGGATCTTCTCCTGGAAGCGGTTGAAGTCGGTCGAGCGGACGACCAGCTGGACGTCGAGTTTGGCAAACTGCCGGGTCAGCCAGTCGAGCCGCGACTTGTCGCCCATGCCGCCGCTGGTGGTGTCGAGGTTGAGGACCAGCGGCTCGCCGGTCCTGGCATGGCGACCGTTCGGCCAGCCGGCTTCGGCGAGCAGCTGCCGGGCAAGCTCGATCGGCTTTCGCCGGGCCCGCCCGTCGACCCAGTCGTAGACCACCGGGTTGTTGCCGGCCTCGCCCTCCAGATAACCGAAAATTCCCGGCGGCAACGGACTGGTCGCGGCGATCCCGCGACCGTTCATGAAAATCGAGATGAACTCCTCCTGGTCGATGGCGATCGACAAGGCCTGGCGCAGTTTGGTCGCCTGCGGGGAGAGGCTGCCGACGACCGGGTCGAGCATGTTGAAACCCATGTAGAACACCGACGGCCGCACGCTGGTCAGCAGCCGGATCCCCTTCTGGCGCATCTCGTCGGTCAGTTGCACGTCACCGCCGACGCCGAGCCGCACCGCCTGGTCGAAGCTGTCCGACGAAATCCCCGAAGCATCGTAATAGCCCTGCAGAAACTTGTTCCAGTACGGAATCGCTTCCTTCTCGCGCGAGAACACGGCCTTGTCGATGAACGGCAAGGGCTTGCCGCAGTCGGCCAGCAGCCCGGCCGTCCGGTCGCCCGGCTCGCCATCGCAGGGGTAGGTCTCGCCGTGGAAGTTGGGGTTGCGTTCGAGCACCATGCGGCTGTTCGGGTCGTTGCGGGTCAGCATGAACGGCCCGGTGCCGACCGGGTACCAGTCGAGCGTCAGGTTCTTCTCGGCCATCCCCGGCATGCTGTAAAAGCGGTCGACCTCGCGCGGTACCGGCGCAAAGAACGGCATCGCCAGCCAGTAGGGGAACTGCGGGTACTTGCCGCGCAATTCGATCCGGTAGGTGTAGCGATCGACGCGGCTGACGCCCGCCAGCGGAAAGCGATCGAGGTCCAGCCAGGAGCCCGGCGGCAGCGCCCTGGCCTCCTCGTGCAGAGCAGTGCCGAGTTCGCGCAGACCGATGATCCGCTCACCCATCATGCTGAAGATCGGCGAATGCAGATGCGGGTGCGCGAGGCGCTTGATCTGGTAAACATAGTCGTCGGCGACCAGCTCGCGGGTGCCGGTCTCGGCAAAATCGGCGATCCGGTCGATGCCGCGCAGCTTTTCGGCGTCAAGATCGCGATAGACCGGCTGGCCGGTCGCGTCGGTGGCGAAGGCCGGATGCGGCTGGTAGCGGATGCCGGGACGGATGCGCATCTCGTAGACGCTGCGCGCGATCTTCGCCGCCGGCGCATCGGCCGGCAGTTCCCGGCCCTGCGCGTCGTAGTAGCGCGGCAGCGGCACCGCTGCGCTGGTCGCCGGAATCAGCGTGTACGGCCGCTTCAGGTAGTGGTACTGCAGCGGTGGCTCGTAGATCTGTGCGGTGAAGGTGATTTCGTCCTCGGTATACGACTGCACCGGATCGAGGTGCTTCGGGCGGTCGGTGAACGCCGAATAGAGGATGTTCTGGCCGCGCTCCGACTTCGGGTAGGGATCGTTCTGCTCGCTGCTGCACGCCGAGAGCACCAGCAGCAGCGACAGAAGGGCGAGGCGAATGAGCGACATGGCCGACAGTCTACCGCGAACGCCGGCGGTTTTGGCCGCCAACCGCGGCATCGCGACGGCGTGCGGCAGAACGCGGCCCCCTGCCGAGGACTCCCGCGTACTGGCCGTCGCCACCCAGCCGACGGACAATCGGCGGCGGCAGCGGCGGCAATTCCCTTATAATGCGGCGGTTAAGCGGCTTCGCTGCCAGATGCGCAGCAATGCTGCAACCCAGTCAAATCATGTTACGGGAGAAGTCATGGGATTCCTCGCCGACAAGCGCATTCTGATCACCGGCGTGCTGTCGAAACACTCGATCGCCTATGGCATCGCCAGGGCCTGCCACCGCGAAGGCGCGCAACTGGCCTTTACCTTCCAGAGCGAACGCTTCCAGGATCGCGTCGCCAGGTTCGCCAGGGAATTCGACAGCACCCTGCTCTATCGCTGCGACGTCGCCGAGGACGCCGAGATCGACCAGCTGTTCGTCGACCTCGGCACGCAGTGGGACGGCCTCGACGGTCTGGTGCATTCGATTGCCTACGCGCCCGGCGAAGCCATCGAAGGCGACTTCCTCGACGGCATCTCGCGCGACGCTTTCCGCATCGCGCACGATGTTTCGTCGTACAGCTACGCGGCACTGGCCAAGGCCGCCCGGCCGCTGCTCCTGAAGGGCCGCAACCCGGCCCTGCTGGCGCTTTCCTACCTCGGCGCCGAGCGCACCCTGCCCAACTACAACACCATGGGGCTGGCCAAGGCCAGCCTCGAGGCCGCCACCCGCTACCTCGCCTTCTGCCTGGGTCCGCAGGGCATCCGCGCCAACGCCATTTCGGCCGGCCCGATCAAGACCCTCGCCGCTTCCGGGATCGGCAACTTCTCGCGCCTGCTGGCCTACAACGCCCACAACGCCCCGCTGCGCCGCAACATCACCATCGACGAAGTAGGTAATGCCGCGGCCTTCATGCTCTCCGACCTGGCCAGCGCGATCACCGGCGAAATCATGTACGTAGACGGCGGACTGAACACCACCGCGCTCGGTAACGCCGACCCGATGCCGGGCTGAGCAAGCGAGAACAGCTGGCCGCCCGCGGGCTGCCTTGGCGACCGTGCACCCGCCCAATGAACGCACCAAGCACTGGCCGGCAGTCCCGCGCAGCCGTCCCCTCATGGCGCTGGTGTCACTGGCCGCGGCGGCACGGCGTCGTAAACAGCCCGGTGGCTGAAAACCCCCGCCAGGCACTCGCCGGGATCAACGCGGCGGCAGTCGCTGCGTAACCGCGCCCAGCTTGCCGGCGAGAGAACTGCCGATCACAACACGTAATACAGGATGGCGAAGTAATGCGCCGCGCTGCCCGCCATCACAAACAGATGCCAGATGCCGTGCGCGTGCGTCAAGCGGGTATCGAGCGCATAGAAGACGATACCGACGGTGTAGAACACCCCACCGGCCGCGACCCAGATGAATCCGGCCGTGCCCAGCGCCTGCAGCAGCGGCACCAGCGCCGCCAGCGCCGCCCAACCCATCACGATATAGATCACCAGCGACAGGATCCGGGCCTCGCTCCGTGGCCGTAGTTCCTGCAGCGAACCGAGAACGGCGAGCCCCCATACCGTTGCCAGCAAGGACCAGCCCCAGGGGCCGCGCAGACTGACCAGGCAGAATGGCGTGTAGCTGCCGGCGATCAGCAGGTAAATTCCCTGGTGGTCGAGCTTGCGCAGGATGTCCTTGGCGCGCCCGCGAAAGCTGTGGTACAGCGCCGAAAAGCTGTACAGCAGAACCAGCGTCACCGCGTAGATCGAGACGCTGACCAGCTTCCAGGGATCGCCGCCGAGGGCGGCGAGAACGACCAGAACAACCGAGCCGGCGAACGCCAGGACAGCCCCGACGACGTGCGTCCAGGCGTTGAACTTTTCGCCGTAGTACATAGGATTCGCCCTGACCCGGTAAGCTGCCCCGCCCGACCGTCAACGGCAGCGGGCGGGCAGACTATTGAAAAGCACGAGCGGCATTGTCGCGGAAGCGGGGTTTCGCGGTCAATCGCTGGACCGGCCGCCCCGCGGCAAGCCCGGCAGCACCTCAGCCATCAGCGCCGCGCGGCAAGCGGTCCTCACGGCCGTCACGGCCATCGCCCGGGCGCTGACGCTGGCCACCTGCGCCTGATTCCTGACGACGATCGGGACGCGCCTGGCGCTCGTTCGCCGCCGGCGAATCGACTCGCCCGGGTGCGGCCGGCCGCTGCGGCATCGCCATCGGCGCCGGCGCCGACGCCCCGGGCATCTCCTGGCGCCCGGGGCGAGCGAATGGATCCTCGCGACTCGGCACCGGATCGGGCCGGCGCTGCTCCATGCGCGGATCAGACCTTTGCGCCCCCGGCTGGTGAATCGGCTGACCGGGAGCGGCCGCCGGCCGCTCGGGAAACCTCGGCGCGGCCGGCGGCGGCGCAGAAATGGGCTGCGCCGGAACCTCGATGCGCTGTTCTGGTCTCGACGGCCTGGCGGCCGGCGCCGCCCGGTCGACTTCTCCGGCTGGCCGCTCGGCGCGCTGCGGTCCCCCGGCAGGCGACTGGGCAGGCACCGTCAGCGGTACCGCCGGGCGTGGGTCGGCGCGTTCGGGCTGTGGCCACGGGCGCCCCGCGGCGGCTGCTGGACGGTCGGGTCCGGCAGTGCCGACCGCCGACGGCGACCGTGCTGCCGGCGTGGTCGGCACGCCGTTCTGCTCGCGTCGTCCGGGCGCCGACGGCAGCGGCGTGGCCGCGCCCGGGCCTGCCGCTCCGGCCCCGAGATCGCGGGACTCGCGGGACTCGCGGGACTCGCGGGACTCGCGGGACTCGCGGGACTCGCGGGACTCGCGAGACTCCGGCGGGCGACGGACGGGCGGTGTCGCGGCACGATCAATCCTCTCCGCCGGAGCAAGCAACGGTGGTGGCGCTGACGGCGCCACATCCCTGGGCGACGCTGGCGAACCGACCGGCGGCGCGGTTACCGGTCGGCCTCCCGGCGCAACGGACGGTGACGGCGTTGGCGGCACCGCGACCGCAGGCTGTGCCGGCGAGCCAACGGGCGGCGCGACCTCCGGCCGCACTCGTCCGCCGCCGCCTGGCGCCGCTTCCGCTGGCGGACGCCCGGCACCCTGCGGCTCGCCGCCACGGGCAGCGGGCGCGGCTGCCGGTCGGCCTGCCGGCGCCGGCAGGCCACCGATCGCTGCCGGTGGCGTCCGTGCCGGAGGCTGCACAGCCGGCTCAGGCGTCGGCGCCGCACCGACCGGCGGCGTCGCGCCGCTCACCGGCATCTGTTGCCGCGGCTCGGCGCGGCCACCGACCGGGGCGTCAGCCGGCGCGCGCCCGGCCTCGCGCTCGCGGCGACCGGGCTCGAACGGCCGCTCGCCGCCCGGCCGACGCTGGGCGTCGACCGGCGGCGCGGCGACCGGTGCCCGCACCTGCACCGGTTGGCTGGCCAACTGCTGGCGGTCGCGGGGGAGCATCGCGGCGCCGCTGACCGGGCGATGCTGGCTCACCACGTCGGCAGGAACCATGGTCACCGCGCGCGGTTGTTGCCGATGCGCATAGGGCATGCGCGCAACCGCCGCCTGCGGATTGCTGGTGATGTTCGTGATGTTGTTGATCTGGGTGACATGCGTGACGTTGACCTGCCGCACATAGCGCTCGCTGGAGCGGTACGGCGGCACATAGACTTCGCGCGGTGCCAGCGGAAACCAGCCGACCGCGGGGCGCGCGCCGACCTGCACCGAAACCCCGACGCCGGGCGTCCCGACCCAGGCGACCAGCGCCGGCGCGTAGACCGGTCGCGCCACCCGCCGGCCGGGGACCCAGCCCCAGGCGCCGCCGTACAGCACCCAACGACCATAGTGGAACGGTGCGAAGCCCCAGGGCTCGTCGCCGACCCAGGTCCAGCCCCAGGGCGCCACCCACACCCAGCGGCCGGTCCGGTACGGAGCCCAGTCGGCGGCGACCGCGCGCGGGAACCATACCGCGCCGTACTCGGCGTTATCGGACCAGCTGCCATAGGCGTCGAGGTCGGCAGCACCGGTCATTTCGGGCGACACGTAGCGGGCATGGCCGGAATTGCCGACCGGCCGGTCGCGCCCCGCGCTCCAGAGCGCGAAGTCGTCATTGGCCGGCGCCGAGACATGCTGGTGCGTCCCGCCATCGTTCCAGAACTGCACCCGCTGGCCAGCGCTGACTTCGACCGCTCTGTCGCTGGCTTCGAAAAGCAGGCTGCCCGCGGCAACCGTTGCGGTGACCACCGTACGGTCGGAGTCGAAGCGATAGCTGCCGGCATCGCGAGCCCTGAACCTGCCTTCGCGGGTGCTGATCTCGAATTCGCTCGCCGCATCGGCCGAGCGAAGTCTGGCGATCACGCTACCCTCGAGCAGGCGCAGGTGGACGCGTTGATCGTCGACCTGGACGAAGTCGAGGACGCTGCCCGAGTCGAGCTGCAGCAAGGTCGATCCGATCTGGACTTCGCCACGCGCGCCGGCGCCGGTCGACAGCACGTCGCCGGTCGAGATCGGCCAGTTGAGCAAGGCACTGCTCGATTCGCCGCTGTCCGCGCGGTGCAGGTGGACCGACCCGGACAGCCAGGCGATACGCCCGACCCGGCCCGACGGGTCGGCCGCAGCGGGCGCGACGGCCAGCAGCGAGAACAGCAGGAAAGCGAACAACTGACGCCAGCGGCGCAGGACTGCAAGTCGGATGGGCATGGCTGCGGGTCTCGAAGGGGCGGCATGAACGACGCCGGACCAGTGCTTAACGCTCAAGCGCCCGTTTGGTCCGACATCGCTGACAGTTTGTTACACGATTTCCGGCGCACTGCCGTTCGCTCCCGGACAGAATACGCCGGAACGGCGGGAAACCGGCAAGCCGGCCGCAGAGCAATGCTGTTTGGCACGGCGCTCTCGCCTGCATAGAATGGTGTCCGCAGCTGACCAAAGACCACTGCGCCGCCCTCCCTGCCACGCCAGCGCCAATCGCCCAGGAGCAGCAGCATGAGCACGCCCCGCCCCCGCGTCTTCGCCATCGACGGCCTGGTTCCGGTCATCGACCCGAGTGCCTATGTCCATCCCACAGCCGTTCTGATCGGCGACGTGATCGTCGGAGCAGGCTGCTACGTCGGACCCTGCGCCAGTCTGCGCGGCGATTTCGGCCGCCTGATTCTCGAACGCGGGGTCAACGTCCAGGACACCTGCGTCATGCACGGCTTCCCCGGCACCGACACGATCATCGAAGATGACGGCCATATCGGCCATGGCGCCGTCCTGCACGGCTGCCGCGTAGGGCGCAACGCGCTGGTCGGAATGAATGCGGTGATCATGGACAACGCCGTGCTCGGCGAATCGTCGATCGTCGCCGCGTGCGCGTTCGTCAAGGCCGGAATGGTGATACCGGCGCGTTCGCTGGTCGCCGGCGTACCCGCCAAGGTCATGCGCGTGCTCAACGATCAGGAAATCGCCTGGAAGATCGAAGGCACGCTGACCTACCAGGAACTCACCCGCCGCTCGCTGGCGACGCTGGTCGAAACCGAGGCGCTGACCGCCGTCGAACCGGGCCGCAAACGTTTTGACCTGCCCGGCGTACGGCCGCTGATCGAGCTCAAGAAACAGCGGCAGGGCAGCCAATAGCCCGTGCCGCGCGGCCCGGCGACCGCTCATCGCTGGCCCGGTGACCTTGAAACAGCGCTGTCGGCGAGGCGGCAACACCCCGAGGCGCGCCAGCGGGGAGAATCGGCTAAGCTGGGCGGCATCCGAGTTGATCAGGACTCCCCAATGGCCCGCATCGTCCCCGACGGCTGGCGCGAACTCTCCGCAAGCGGCGCCGCGCAGCGCGAGATCGAAACCCTCGCCGTCCTCGCCGCCGGCCTGCCGGCCGACTACACGGTCTATCACGCGGTGCACTGGACCGGCATCGATGGGCGCTACGCCATCTATGGGGAAATCGATTTCGCGGTGGTCAATCTCGCCGGCGACCTGCTGCTGATCGAACAGAAGAGCGGCTTCCTCCAGGAGACCGCCGATGGTCTGGTCAAGCAGTATCCGGGCCGGTCGAAGAGCGTCACGGTGCAAATGTCGCGCATGGTCAGCACCCTGCGCGGCAAGCTCGCGGTCCGCGGCGACATTCCTTCGGTGCGCACCGACGCCCTCCTCTATTGCCCGGATTACCGCGTGACGAGCCCGGAAACCGCCGGCCTGGTCCCCGAGCGGATCGTCGATGCCAACCGCCGCGAGCAGCTTTGCCGGATCGTCCAGCGCCTCCTGCCGGCCCGTGAGAGAACCGCGGCCACAGCGAAGATCCACGCCTTCCTGCGTGACCTGATCCAGCTCGACACCGATGTCAGTGCGCTGATGGGTCGTGCCCGCGACCTGGTCACCCGCGTTTCCGGCGGCCTCGCGCACTGGGCGCGGCGACTCGAATTCGAGCCTTTCCACCTGCGCATCACCGGTACCGCCGGTTCGGGCAAGACCCAGCTGGCGCTTGCCGAGTACCGCGCCACGGTCGACGCCGGCAAGCGGCCGCTCTATGTCTGCTTCAACCGCCCGCTGGCCGATCACTTCCACCGCATCGCACCGGCCGGCGGCCTGGCCTGCACCTATCACCAGCTGTGCGACCAGCGCCTGCGCCATGCCGGCGAAACGCCGGACTTTACCCTGCCCGATGCCTTCGAGCGCCTGCAGCAGCGCGCCGCGGCGCTGCCCGCCAGCGCCGCATTCCAGTTCGACACGGTGATCGTCGACGAAGGCCAGGACATCTCCGAGGAGTGGCGCGACGTCATCTTCGGCCACGCCCGCGCCGATGCCCGCCTCCTGTGGCTGGAAGACCCGCTGCAGAACCTCTACGGGCGACCGCCGACGCCGCTGCCGGGCTGGGTGACGCTGCATGCAAAGAGCAACTACCGCAGCCCGCGGCCGATCGTCGAACTGCTGCGGCGCCTGCTCCCCGGCGGCCTCGACATCGAGGCCGCGTCGCCGATCACCGCCGACGAGATCGAGATCCTCGACTACGCCGACGGCGCCGGCATGCTGGCCCGCGTCAGGGAAGCGATCCGGCTCTGCTACTCGGCCGGCTTCAGGAAGCACGACGTCGCGATCGTCAGTTATCACGGCCGCCAGCAGTCGCAGCTGCTGGCGCTGGACCGTCTGGGCCAGACCAGTCTGCGCCACTTTACCGGCGCCTACGACCTGTTCGGGCAGCCGGTCTATAGCCAAGGCGAGGTACTCGTCGAATCGGTCTACCGCTTCAAGGGGCAGGCCGCTCCGGCGGTCATCCTGGCCGAGATCGACTTCGCGGTGCTCGACGACCAGGCGCTGCGCAAGCTCTTCGTCGGCGCGACCCGCAGCTCGATGAAACTGATCCTCGTCCTGCACCAGAAATCCGCCGCCCGCTTGCTCGAACGCATCGCCTGAGGATCGACTTTCCGGGTGGCTCATCCTGCGAGCCTGCCGGGTGCTATCGTGCATTCATACGCCGGCAATGGCACCGGCCGAACAGGAGACCCGATGGCCGACAACAACACCCCCCAGATCCTCATCCAGCCGCTCAGGCCAGCCCTGATTGCCGGCGCCGGCCAGAAGCTGCCGGTCCTGATCCGCGTCCAGGCACCCGACGCAGTGGCCAGCGAGAAGAAGCCGCGCCAGCCCTATCATCTCGCCCTGGTCATCGACCGTTCAGGATCGATGTCCGGGCCGCCGCTGGCTGAAGCGGTGCGCTGCGCCAGGCACATAGCCGACCAGCTGGAGCCGACCGACATCGCCGCGCTGGTGGTCTTCGACGAGCATGTGCAAACCCTCGTCCATGCCCGCCCGGTCGGCGACCGCACGGCGCTGCACCAGGCGCTGTCGCGTATCCACAGCGGCGGCACGACCAACCTGCATGGCGGCTGGCAGGCAGGCGCCGACGGGCTGTTGCCCAACGCCGGCGAAGCAGCGCTGGCGCGCGTCATCCTGCTCTCCGACGGCAACGCCAACGTCGGCGAGGTCACGGCAACCGCCGCCATCGCCGCCCTCTGCGGGCAAGCGGCGGAGTGCGGGGTCACCACCTCGACCTATGGCCTCGGACGCGACTTCAACGAAGAGCTGATGGTCCGGATGGCCAGCCAAGGCGGCGGCAACCATTACTACGGGGATACCGCCGGCGACCTCTTCGAGCCCTTCGCCGAGGAGTTCGATTTCATCTCGGCGCTTTGCGGCCGCCATCTCCGCCTGTCGCTGGCCGCCGCCCCGGGGATCGTTATTCGCCTGGTCAACGATTATCCGGTCGAAGGCGATGCCGGCCTGCCGGTGATCCGCCTGCCCGACATCGCCTACGGAGCCGAGGCGTGGGCGCTGGTCGAACTGGCGATTCCGGCCGGGCTCGCCGTCGACGGAACCGGACAACTGCTGCAGGCGGCCGTCACCGCGTCGACCCCGGAAGGCAGGCCCCTGGCATTTGCCGACGCGCTGCTGACCCTGCCGGCGATGCCGGTGGCCGCCTGGAATGTCCTGCTCGACGACCCTCTGGTGCT
Organism: Accumulibacter sp.; assembly: GCF_029255145.1. Taxonomy (GTDB): domain Bacteria; phylum Pseudomonadota; class Gammaproteobacteria; order Burkholderiales; family Rhodocyclaceae; genus Accumulibacter. The sequence goes on along the minus strand of NZ_JAPUVQ010000062.1, from coordinate 11,719 downwards.
CAGCCGCCAGGCCGAACTGCTTGCCGGCAAGATGCTCGAGCAGGCGCGCGCCGCCGCCGATCACGGCGACTGGAGCACCGTCGAGCGCCTGCTGGCCGAGGCCCGCCAGCGCTTCGCCGACCAGCCGTGGCTGGTCGAGGTGCTGGAGCGCATGGCGGAACTCGCCCGCACGATGGACACCGCCCGCTTCAGCAAGGAGGCGCTCTACTCGTCGCGCAAGATGGGTTCGCGGATTTCGGCGAAGGAGGAAGCGAGCTTCGACAACCTCGGCGCCGACGCGCTCAGCCCCAGCTTCCTGCGCCGCAAGACGGCGCAGGGCAAGGCGCAGTTCGACAAGCCGGACGGTTCGCCGGAATAGGCGGCGGCGGGCGGGCGCCCGCGGCAATCGGCAAGGCGCTGCCGGTGTCACGCGGGCCGTGGACCATCGCTTCATCCCGGTGGCGCCTGGCAATCCAAAGCAAGCGAATCGAATGGCAGACGATCGCCGTTGCCATCAACCGCCTTTTTCGCGCGAGAATGGCGTCGGGTCGAATGACACCTGACGCACCATCGCGCGAGACCGCATCCTGACGCTCGCCCAGCGATGTCCATTCTGCAACCTGTCCAAGGCACGGATTGTTGAAACAGGGGTTGAAGCCCCGGCACGGAAAGGGGAAGCGATGAGCAACATGGAGCGTATCTACCAGATCGACCAGATTCTCGGCGCGCGCCAATCAGCCACCCGCAAGGAGTTGCAGGAGCGCCTCGGCGTCTCGTGGGCGACGCTCAAGCGCGATTTCGCCTTCATGCGCGACCGCCTGAACGCCCCGCTCATTTTCGACCGCAGCCTGGGCGGCTACCGCTTCGAGGAAACCCGGGGGCGGCTCGGGCAGCAATACGAGTTGCCTGACCTGTGGTTCACCGCCGAGGAAATCCATGCCTTGCTGACCATGCAGCACCTGCTCTCGAATCTCGATACCGGCGGCCTGCTCGGGCCGCAAATCCAGCCGCTGCTGGCTCGCCTCAGCGGCCTGCTCGGCACCGCCGACAACCCGATCGAGGAAGTGCAGCGCCGCATCCGCATCCAGACCGTCGGCGCCCGCGCGTTTCACCTCGACCACTTCCAGGCCGTCGGCTCCGCCCTGTTGAGGAGAAAGCGCCTGATCATCCGCTACCACGCACGCGGCACGGACGTGGTCAGCGAACGCGAAGTCTCACCGCAGCGCCTCAATCATTACCGCGATAACTGGTATCTCGACGCCTGGTGCCATCTGCGCCATGCGCTGCGCGCCTTCTCGGTCGACGCCATCGAGCACGCCGAAATCCTCGACAAGCGGGCCAGGGACATCGCCGACCAGCGACTCGACGAAGTGCTGGGGTCGGGCTACGGGATCTTCGCCGGTGACCAAGTGTCCTGGGCGGTGCTGCGTTTCACGCCGGAACGGGCGCGCTGGGTGGCCGCCGAGCGCTGGCACCCGAAGCAGGAAGGCAAGGAACTCGACGACGGCCGCTACGAGCTGCGCGTACCCTACGCCGACGACCGCGAGCTGATCATGGACATCATGAAGTACGGCGGCGACTGCGAGGTCATCGAACCGGAAGCACTGCAGGCCCGCGTGCTGGCGGAGTTCGAATTGGCGCTGGCGCGCTATCGGCGGTGACGCCCTGATACCGGAGGGCCAGGGTCGAGACCCCGCTGGCGACGCTTTCCGACGGGCATGTACGCTTGGGCGGCATGGCATTTATTGCGGCAAGAGGCAAGACCACGTTGATTTATGGTGCGCTGCCATGCAACACATTGTTTCACTCTGGCGCATGGTGGTGCAATCTCATCAAAGCCAACTCTCCGGAATCGAGGCTCCGCCAACTCGATGCCACGCTGGCGCGCTGGCGCAGCGCGGACTTGCCGCAGCGCCCGCCTTCCGGCTGGATCAAGGCCATTCGCGAAGGGCTGGCACGGACGCGCGCTCTGGTCGACGCCTTGCGTGCCGGGTCCCGGCGCACACTCTGGAATACCGGACCTGGGCGTTGAAGGGCATGGCGTTCGATCTCGACTACCCGCCCGGCGCCACCCCGCTCGATGCCGACGAACTGGCAAACCTGGAACCGGCAAGCCTGATTTCCGGCCATTTCTGGACGTTCCATTTTGTTGCCTTGCTGGCGCTTGCACGGTCACCGTATCGGTCACCTCGCCGAACTCCTTGATCGGGCCGAAGTTCGTGTAGCGACCCACGTCGGCGGACTTGGCGTTCACCACCTTGACCTGTTCCAGGTACTCGGCGACAGTCTGGATTCTCCCCGTCGGCGCACGAATCGACGCCAGTGCGGCGGCGCCGGGATGGACGAAGGTGTCGATGCCGAAAAAACCATTGGTTGAAGGTCACGCATGTGTATGCTCAAATCGGATCGTTTGCCAATGGCATCGATCGCCAGGCAGTGACGAGCTCCCCGCCTTTCGCGCCGCGAGGCCTGTGTCTGGATATCGAAACAGCCCTCGATGACGTTCTGTCCATTCACAAACTGGCGGGCTGGAGAGCCGACACCCAGGAAGGCTTTTCCCTTTCCGGGCAGCAGATCGCCGCTGCTGTCGACCGCCTTGACACACTCACCGAGGGAGCTGCTTTCGTACTCGGACACAATATCGTGCGGCATGACCTGCCGGCACTCGCCCGCGTCTACCCACAGCTGAAACTGAACCAACTGCCAGCCGTTGATACGCTGGAGCTTTCCCCCCTCGCTTTCCCCGCCAACCCGTACCACAGCCTGGTCAAGGACTACAAGCTCGTCCGCGACGCCCGCAACGACCCGCTCAAGGACGCCCAGCTGGCGCTGAAGCTCTGGCAGGACCAGTACGCGGCCTTGGCGGCACTCGCTGTCGCATCGCCCGACGAGCTTGCCTGCCACCATTTCTTCCTGGCTCGTGACACCCGGGAAGGCGTCGGCAGCTTCTTCGCGAAGCTCAGGGCGGCAATGCCGCCGAAGGCTTGCGAGGTCCGTGCGGCTGTCAGTCGCCTTGCGACGGGCAAGGTCTGTCCCGGTCATCTGGCGGAGATCCTCGACCAGGCGCTGGTCGATCAGGCCGTGGGTCGGGCTTTCTCTTACGTGCTCGCCTGGCTCCGGGTCAGCGGTGGCAACTCCGTTCTGCCGCCCTGGGTACGCCTCCAATACCCGGCAACGACCCGTCAGATACAGCAGCTGCGCGAGACAAGCTGCTCGGACCCCGCCTGCCCCTACTGCTCGCTCCATCTGGACCCGCGCAGGGAACTGGAGCGCTACTTCGGCTTTTCGTCCTTTCGCCCGGAGCCCGCGAACACCACCGGTGGCTCGCTGCAGGAGGACATCGTCCGGGCCGGTTATCGGGACGAAAGCCTCCTCGCCATTCTGCCTACCGGGGGTGGCAAGTCGATCTGCTATCAGTTGCCGGCATTGTCGCGGCACTGGCGGAACGGCAGTCTCACGGTGATCGTCTCGCCGCTCCAGTCGCTGATGAAGGACCAGGTCGACAACCTGATCAAGGTGGGGATTTACAGCGCATCGACACTCAACGGACTGCTGACCATGCCGGAACGACGCGACGTTCTGGAGAAGATCCGCCTGGGCGACGCCGGAATCCTCCTGGTGTCCCCCGAGCAGTTCAGAAACCGGGCCTTTGTCGAAGCCATCCGGCACCGGCAGGTCGGCGCCTGGATATTCGACGAGGCCCACTGCCTCTCCAAATGGGGCAACGACTTCCGCCCGGACTACCTGTACGTCTCGCGTTTCATTCGCGACCGGCACGCACGCACGCCGGACGGGCGCGCGCCGGTCAGTTGTTACACCGCGACCGCCAAGCGCGAGGTCATCGAGGACATCCGCAGTCACTTTCAGGATTCGCTCGGTATCGAGCTGCGCATCTTTGATGGCGGGCACGAGCGGCAGAACCTGCATTACGAGGTGATAGCGGTGAGCAAGCCGGAAAAACAGCCCCTGATCCATCGGCTGCTGGAAAAGGAATTCGGCGACGGCGGCGAAGCGGACGTCGAAGGCGGCGCCATCGTGTTCACCGGCCGCCGCAAGAGCGCGGAAGAGATATCCGGTTTTCTGCGCGATATGGGCTGGGCCTGCGCGCACTTCCACGCGGGCCTCGACGCCGGCATCAAGAAGGCCGTTCAACAGGCGTTCATCGAAGGCGAGCTCAAGGTCATCGTCGCCACCAACGCTTTCGGGATGGGTGTCGACAAGGCCGACGTACGCATCGTCATCCACGCCGACATCCCCGGCTCGCTTGAAAACTACCTGCAGGAAGCCGGACGCGCCGGGCGTGACCGGCAGGACGCGCGCTGCGTGCTGCTCTACGACGAGGAGGACGTCGAGGCCCAGTTCAACCTGTCCGCGAGCTCCCGCCTCTCCCGCCGCGACATCGCCGCCATCCTGCGCACCCTGCGCCGCTACGCCGGCAAGACGAAGAGCGCCGAGATCGTCGTCACCCCCGGCGAAATACTCGCTGACGACGATCCGGAAAGCAGCATCGAGGCCGGCAATCCGGACGCCGACACCAAGGTCAAGACGGCCATTTCCTGGCTGGAACGGGCCCGATTTCTCGAGCGCAACGAGAATCACACCCGAGTCTTCCCCGGCAGCCTCAGGGTTGGGTCACTGGCGGCCGCCGAGCAGCGCCTCGTCAAGGCAAACCTTTCCGACGACACGCGCCGCAAGTACCTCACCCTGGTGTCGCTGTTGATCAATGCACGCGACGATGAAGGCATCAGTACCGACGAACTGATGGCCGCGCTGGGCGAGTCCAGCGGCGACATCATTCGCATGCTTCATCAACTGGAGCAGGTGGGCGTTCTCAGCAACGACCTGGCGCTCACAGTGCTGCTGCGCAAGGGCGTCAAGGACGCCGCCAGTGATCGCCTCGCCCGTCTGGCAGCAATGGAAAAGGCGGTCTTCGCTGTCCTGCCCGAGCTGGCGCCCGATGCCGACAGTGGCGAGTGGCAGGATGCCAATTTGCGGGGCCTCTGCCAGGATCTCAAGGGACGCACCGGGTTGGATTTCATCCCCGAGCAGCTGATGCAACTGCTGCACTCGCTGGCGCGGCCTTTTGGCGACGGCGCAAAGGGTCGGCGGGGATCCTTCGACGTCAGGGTGCTGCGCCGCGAGATCCTCAAGGTCCGCCTGCTGCGCAGCTGGTCCAACATCCGCGAGATCAGCGACAAGCGCCGGGCGGTGGCGACGGTCCTGCTGCAGACGCTGCTCGGCAAGCTCGACGAAAAGCTGCGCGGCGTCGACCTGCGCGTCGAATGCAGGCTCGGTGACCTGGCGGAAGCGCTGCGCTCGGATCTTGAAATCGGCCCACAGTTGAAGGACGAGCTGACCGCGATCGAGGCCGGCCTGCTCTACCTGCACGACAACGGCGTCCTGATCCTCGATCGCGGCAAGACGGTCTTCCGCTCGGCGATGACGATTCGCATCACCCCGGAAGAAAGGTCGCGTGGCTTTACCAACGCGGATTTCGAGCCGCTCAAGGAACACTACAGCGAGAAGAACTTCCAGATTCACGTCATCCACGAATACGCAAAGCTCGGCCTGAAAAAGCTGTCGGCCGCCTTGAGCTTCGTTTTCGCCTATTTTTCGCTGCCCAAGCTCGAATTCATTCGACGCTACTATGCCGGCCGCAAGGAGATCCTGGAACGGGCAACGACAGAAGAGTCGTATCGGCGGATCGTCGAAAGCCTGCGGCACCCCTTGCAGCAGCGCATCGTTGCCGAAAGACCCGACGCCAACCGCCTGATCCTTGCCGGTCCCGGGTCGGGCAAGACGCGCGTCATCGTGCATCGGGTGGCGTATCTCACCCGTGTTCTTCGCGAACCCGCGTCGAGCATCATCGTCCTGGCCTTCAACCGCGGTGCGGCGTGGGAGATTCGTCAGCGCCTGCGCAGTCTCATCGGCGCCGAGGCGGGCGCGGTCACCGTCCTCACCTACCATGCCCTGGCACTGCGTCTGACCGGCACCAGTCTCGCCGCCCTGGCCGAGAAGACCGGAGAAGACCCTGCACGGCAAGGTCTCGACCAGATCCTCGACCAGGCCGTCGCCCTGCTGCAGGGCAAAGCACCGCCGGGCGAACTCGACGGCGAAGGCGACGAGCTGCGCGAGCGGCTGCTCGCCGGCTATCGCTACATCCTGGTCGACGAGTACCAGGACATCGACCAGCGCCAGTACGACCTGATCAGCGCCCTCGCCGGTCGTCAGACGCAGGACAGGGATGCCCGCCTGACGCTCCTCGCGGTCGGCGACGACGACCAGAACATCTATACCTTCCGTGGCACCAGCAACGCGTTCATCCACCGCTTCCAGCAGGACTACCAGGCGACGGTCGAGTACCTCGTCGAGAACTATCGCTCCACCGCCCCTATCGTCGCCGCCGCCAATCAGCTCATCGCGCCGCATCGCGAACGGATGAAGACCGGGCACCCGATTCGAATCAACCATTCCCGAAAAGGCGACCCGCCGGGAGGACGCTGGCAGCAGCTCGATCGCTCGGTCCAGGGCCGCGTGCAGGTTCTTCGCGTCCCCGGCGATGCGGTCGGCCAGGCCGTCGTCGTGATGGCCGAGCTGTCGCGGCTGAAAGCGCTCGACCCGACCGGCGACTGGTCGGATTTCGCCGTGCTGGCGAGAAACCGGGCCACCCTCGATCCCGTCCGCGCCTGGTGCCACCAGAACGACGTCGCCTGCCGCGTGTCCGAACGCGACGGCTCCGGAGCAAAATTCCACCAGACCCGCGAAGCCTGCCGCCTCCTCGACCTGTTGCGCAACAAACCGAACCGACGACGCAAGGCGGCCACCCTGTCGCGCTGGTTCGAAGCACGTTTCTCGGATGCGCAGCGCGCCAACCCCTGGCTCGTGATGCTGGCCCAGTTCATCGAGGAGCTGAACTGCGTGTGGGGCGATCTTTCGGTGCCGAGCGGCACCCTCATCGACGAGCTCTACGAGTTCGGCACCGACGCGGCGCGATCCGAGCCAGGCCGCCTGACCCTGTCGACGGTGCACTCGGCCAAGGGGCGCGAGTTCCGGCATGTCGTGATCCTCGACAACGGCGACTGGCAGGATGCGTCAGACGACGAACGCCGTCTCTACTACGTCGGGATGACCCGCGCCAGGGAACTGCTGCTGATGTGCGAATCGATGCGTGCGACGAACCCGTTCTCGCCACAGCTGTCGGACCCCGGCATCACCCGGGTTCCCCTGCCCCGGGACATCGAACGCCCGGAAGCCCTTGCCTGGCGCTACGTTTCGCTCGGCCTGGCGGACGTCGACCTCGGCTTTGCCGGACGACGGCCCGCGGGCCATGCGATTCACCGGGCGCTGGAGCGGCTCGATCACGATTCCGCGCTGCGAACGGTGCAAACGGACCAGCGAATCGAACTTTGCGCCGCCGAGAACGGACAGCCTGTGGGCGCCATCGCGAAGAATTGCCGACTTCCCGCTGGCCAGGTAATTGCCATCAAGGTCGACACCCTCGTCCGGCGTTTGAAGAAGCAGTCGAATCCGGATTTTGCCCACCTGCTCCGGGTCGAGGCCTGGTGGGTGCCGCTCGCAACCGTGACGATTGCGCCGAACAGCGAGGGTCAGAGCGGTCAGATCCGTCAACGATCGAACCCGGACACCCGCGTCGACGAGCCGGTCGGGCCGAGTGTCGAAGTGCCTTGAGTTCTCGCGCGGCAGGATTTCAGCCAAAGCTGGAATGGGCAGGCAGCGCGGATACGCGGCGATCATCGAGCTCCGCGCTCAGCCGATGCATCGGGATCCCCGAAAGGGACGCGCCAAAAGCGGCGCGCCCCTCAACTTTACGGTCAGGCCTCACCGCCAATACCGAAACTCACACCCTGAGGAGCGAACGATGACGAAGTATCTTGTCTCCTTCCCCGCACCGGCGATGGACATCCTCGACGACGACCTGGCTGCCGTCGGCGAAGCGGCACATGCGGTCATACGCGAGGCGAAGGATGCCGGCGTGTACGTGTTCGGTGGTGGCATAAACGAGGACGTCGCACCGCTGATGGTTGCCGCTGACGGCACCGTGAAGAACGAGACGTACCCGCAGACCAGGGAATTCGACGGCGGCTTCTGCGTTCTGGAACTTCCGTCGCGCGAAGCCGCCGTCAAGTGGGCCGCGAAGATCGCCCAAGCCTGCCGCTGCCCGCAAGAACTCCGCGAATTCCAGTACGACCCCGAGAGCTGAGCGGCGAGTCGCAGCCCGACGCAACCGAGACGGCCTTCCTGCATCGACTTTCTTCGACTTCCCTGGTGGCCATGAACTGCGCACAGCCAACACGCCCCAAGCGCTTGGCGACATCCGTGAGGCCCAATAAGCCCTCGCTCAAGCGGAGCGCCAAGGGCAGAGTGGCAGGCCGCCGTCGGCTCGATCGAGCATTGGTGCCCTGAGGTCGGGGCTGGCCGGCTGGCCAGCTGTCCGGGAGCGACGGCGGTCGGCCGTTGGCAATGCGTGCGCAGGTCCCCTTTCCCCGACGAGCATCGGATTGTCGTCGCGTCGCCAGCCCGCGAACCGCGCGCGCGAGGCATCTTGCTCGATGCGCAAGCCCCTTTGCTGTTCGGGCAAGCCTTTGATCGGCGTTCGTCAGCCCGATGAGTGCCGCAGCGAAGCTTTCTGCTCGATCGGCGCCACGGTGAGCTGTCCCGGCAAGGCTCTGAGCTTCGCGGGCAAGGCAAAAAGCCTTGCCCACAAGCCCTTGTGCTCGGCGCGCAAGGCAACGAGGCTTGCACGGCCAGGCTTTGATCCTTGCGCGCGAAGTACAAAGCCTTGCGCGCAAGGTCGCGAAGCTTGCACTTGATGCTGTTTTTCATCCGGATCGAGCCTCGAAGCCTTGCGCGCAAGGCTTTTTGCTTTGCGGCCAAGCCTTTGCGGCTTGCACAGCGAAGTTCAGAGGCTTGCGGCCAGGCATCGGAAGCTTGCCGTCGAAGCTCGGAGCCTTGCGCCTGAAGCTCCGAGCCTTGCGCGCCGAGCGCGACGCCTGTCGCGGCGCTCAGGCAGCGGCGACCGGGCTCGGCTTACGCTTGCGGCTGTAGCGACCGGCCATCGCATCCTTCAAGGCATCGAGCCCGGCGCCCTTGCCGAAGACCCTGGCCAGCGCATAACCCTCGAGCGCGGCCGTCAGGATGTCGCTGCCGAGCGCCATTTCGGTGTCGTCGGCCCTGGCCACCAGCTGCCGCAGGCTGGCCAGGTGCGGCCGCAGGAGATCGAGGTCATGGAGATCGCGCTCGGCTTCGGCGAGATCGAGTTCCGGCGGGATGATCTGCTTGTTTTGCGCCAGGACGATCAGCGTCTGCCGGCAAAAGGCTTCCGACTTGTCGCCCATCTTGGGTATCCACCGCGTGGCTGGCCGCGCATTTGGGCGATCCGAGCGTTCGGATCGTCGATGTCCGTTGGCGCTCGCGTTACGAGAATGGACGGGGAATCAGCTTCGATGACCACGACGGCTACCTTGCCGGGCACATCCCCGGCGCTGTGTTCGCGGGAATGATCGCGGACCTATCCGACCCCGACCATCCCGTACCCGACATGCTGGCGCCGCCCGAGCAGTTTGCTCGGGTGATGGGCCGCCTCGGAATCGGCAGCGACAACCCGGTCGTCGCCTACGACAACATGGGCTTTCCTCTCGGTTCGGCGCGCCTGTGGTGGGCCCTGTCCTACTACGGCCATGATCGGGTGCGTGTGCTGGACGGCGGCTTGCGTCAGTGGCAAGCCGAGCAACGCGCCATGTCTACTGACATCCCGGTGGTCGAACCCGCAACATTTACGCCCCGTACCCGCCCGGAATGGATTGCATCGAAGGAAGACGTCGTCGGTGCGATCGGGCAATCCGGGACCGTCATCGTCGACTGTTTGACTCCCGAGCTGTACCGTGGCGGTGGAGAACGCCATTTGTGGGGGCAACGATCAGGCCATATCCCCGGGGCACGAAACGTGCCGTACCTGGCGAACATCGACCCCGAGCTCGCCAGCGTCTCTGCCGCGGAGCGCGAGCGCTTGCTCGCCAGCGGCCGCTCCTTCACCTTCGCCTCACGCGATACTCTGGCTGCGTTGTATCGAAATGCCGGCGTGACGCCGGACCGCGAGGTCATCACGTATTGCGGCAGAGGGTATGCAGGTGCCTGCGGGCTCCTCGCGCTGAAGCTACTCGGGTTCCAGCGTGCACGTCTCTACGACGGTTGCTGGGCGGAATGGAGCACCGATCTGAACTTACCGGTCGAGGTTAGCTCTCCGTAGCGCGATGCAGCCGATGCATCCCGAATCGCAGACCTCTAACCAGCGCTTCGAGCCGATGGCAGCCAGCGTATCGCTGGCAGTACCCTTCTCGCTTCGCTCGTCGGCCGCGGCTCAAGCGCGACGTTGGCGTCCGCTTTCCATGACCTCGACTGTCAGCATCGGGTCGAAACCGGGCGCAGCTAAACGATCGAAGCCGCCGTTCGGCGTGCTTGGCCACCGGGTGGCCGGTAAAGGATCCATATCGGCCGTCCGCACAGTGTGGCGCCAGTGACCGCTGAGGCCGAGTTGTGTGCATTGGCCCTCTGGCAGCTTGCGAAGTTCAGCAGCCGTTCAGATGGCTGCTATCCGGAATCACCGAACGACAGCAATTGGCCGGGAGCACGCTGTCAGCCTGCCGCTCCAAAGCGGCCGTTGCCAAAAACGTTGTTGAGGCCAACGGCCGCCTACTGGCACTCCTGCGAACTCACCGTCCCCGCCATCAACTGCCGTTCGTCCGTCCAACGACGTGGACGTTCGATTAGCGGTAGTTCGCTCATGGTCACCACTCAACGCTGCGGTGTATTGGAGCCGGCATGTTGTCGAAATTGACAACGAACATCTGGCGATGTCATGATCGCCAAAATGAAGGCGACCCTCATCACTGAATTCAAGGATGTCGCCGAAGACGATAGCATCATCCAGATGATTGTTTGGCGCCTGCCTGTACCCGTGCCGCCAACAGCGCATGGCTTCAAGTACCGGCTCGTGTATGTCGTCGATGGAGCCCGGGTCGTCGGCTTTGACAACGAGAAAGGCAAGGGCGATCACTGCCATCTTGACGGCAAGGAGTTTCCCTATCGCTTCTCTACGATCGATCAGTTGATCGAGGACTTCATCAAGGAAGTGGATAAACGGAGGACGCGATGACCAAACGCAGACTGACAATCACGTTAGGCGCAGACTGGCGAGCGGCCCTGCGCCAGGCTGGAAAGGCCGCGACAGCTTCGAGCTATGAGGGAGAGACCCTGAACTTCGAGACGCCGGCCGCCTTCTTTGGAAGATTGACCGAACGGCGCTGGGGCATCGTACAGGCCTTGCAGCACGACGGCGGCACGGTCGGGGTTCGCGAACTTGCACGCCGTCTTGGACGTGACGTGAAACGTGTGCACGAGGATGCAGCACAACTCGTTGTATTGGGGCTGGTCGAGCGCACCGAGACCGGCGCCTTGCGCTGTCCGTTTTGTGACATCCATGTCGATATGCACATGGCTACGGCAGCCTGAACATTTGACGCCGGGCGGGTTACGGCCAGTTGCGGCCGGTCGCAGTGGCCACTAACCCGTCATACAGATGGCAGCTCCGCTTAGTTTGTGCCTGACCGAAAACTCCGGTTTTTGGCGAGCGCGCCGCCTTGAAAATATCGGTTGGCATTGAATTTCTCGTTCGTCCCGAGTTGCGCTGGTCGACTTCTGTCGAATGCGAGCCAAAATGCCC
>NZ_JAPUVQ010000061.1:0-3350 GCF_029255145.1 Accumulibacter sp. | reverse complement strand
GCGGACGCCGCTGCTTCCGCATCGGTAGAGCCTTCATCCCACGTTACCGCCGGGGTCAATCTTCCGGTTGCAGCGTGGGACTCGGCCATCGTTTCAACCTCGAATAGCTTGGGCCGAGGAGTCTCGATAGATGTAGCGACGCCCGGTTCAGCCTGATAGCTGAACCGGGCGTTCGGGTTAGAGCGGTTGTCGAGGCGTACCGTTAAGAGCCGGCGCGACTCACAGGACTATGGTCGGCCCCGATCAACCAGCGACGGCTAGCCGCCACACTCTTCTTTATGTGTAGGTGTAGTACTGAGTTCAGCCAGCCTCTTTAACGCCCGGCACCTTCCAGCTGCCATCCAGAATCGAAGGGGCACCCTCTTTCGGCCAGTACAAACGCATCATCAGGACAAAGTCACCCTTGGGCGCCGGCAGCCAGTTCGACTCCTTGTCCTTGCCCGGCGATTCGTTCTGGATATAGAGGTCGACCGAACCGTCGGGATTCGTCTTGAACTTGTTGCGCTGGCTCAGGTTGTAGCGGTTCAGGTTGTTGTCGACAAAGAAGTAGTCGGCGTCGTACATCGTCAGTGACCAGAAGCCGTTCACCGGCGGCAGTTGACCTCTTTCGAAGCGCAGGACGTACTTCTTCTCGCCGTTGTACTTGGCGGCAATGTCCGGCCCCGTGGAAGTCGGATACACGGCATCTTCCGGTCGGTTGGCGCCCAGACCGATTGCAGTGATCAGCGCACGCTGCACGTAGTGGGTTCCGTACAGGCCCGTCTTCGTCGTGAACAGCCACCCATGTTCCAGCTTGAAGTCGCCGGCCACGATGCCCGCCTTCATCCAGTCCATGATTACTGCCTGGGCGGGCTTGGGCGCCCCGGCGAGGCCCTTGGCCACGGCGGAGTCGAGCTTGGTCACGTCGAAATCCTGCCCGGGAACGACACCGATCTTGGCCAGCTTGGCGATCATCTGGGCATCGTCAGCGGTCGCCGGATTGGTCTTGAGCAGTTCGGCAAAGAGCTTGAAGTAAGCCTCGGCATCAAGCGCATTGACCTGCTCGCGCACGGCGGTCTTCATGTCGATGGCCGCGTCGACCGTGCCGGGCGCCGGGGTGTAGGGCTTGCCGTAGGTGGACAAGGGCACGACCGAAATCTTGTCCTGCAAGGCATGAACCGCCTTGTAGTCCTCGGGGGTGCCGGTGCAGTAGATGCGCCCGAGAATCCAGACAATTCCGGTTGGGGATTTGTACTCGGTCACGCCAGGGGGCAGTTCACCAGACCATCCTGGCCCGGTGATGGCGTAGGTTTGCGCCTTCGTTCCCGTCGTCCGCTTGCCCGGCACCTGGAACACATTTGTCCAGCCATCAAGCATCGGGAAGAGGAAATAGCGATCCTTCATGTCCGGGAGGCTGAGAATCCAAGGCTCCTTGGAAACGTCGATCCATGTGGTCGTGTAGAGCGTATCGGCATTCGGTGCCGTGACATCGCGGTACGAGGCATCGGGATAGTTGCGCATGCGGACGAATTGCCCCATCGGTGCGCGCGAGCCTAGCGGTGCCTCGACATTGGTCATGATGCGGCGCGTCATCTCCATGGTGACCAGCGGGTAAGCGTAGACGTAGCTCTCGATGGCGATCGCACGTGCCTCGGCTTCCTTCGCTGCCGCTTCTACCGCCTTCACCTCGGCTTCAGCCTTCGCCTTGGCCTCCATGGCCACTCGGTCGACCTGGGGTTCGGCCTGCTTGCCACAGGCAGCCAGCGTCAGCGCACATACAGCCGCCATGGCTACCAAAGGTAGTTGCATTCCTTGCATTCTTTCCTCCAATTAAGTGCTGAGCCCCTGCTTAAATTCGCTCCCGGAAGGAGCACCCCTGAACAAGAAACGTTCTTGCCGAGCCCTGGCAAATTGCTTGGCAAAACTCACGGCCAAAGCTCGAAGCGCGATCAGTATAGACAAATATACAACTCGCCATTTCATGACAGATTTTTTGATTTTCTGACATTTCATGCCAAAATTTCCCAGATACTTCAGTCCGGAGCGGTCGTGGGAAAGTCGACACCAAAAAAGCGCGGCCGTCCGCCAATCAGCAACCACGTCATCCGGGTGGGCGGCGCCATTGCGCTACCGCCCTTGCTTCGTGAGCGGGGCATCGATGCGGACGCGCTGATCGCTGAAGTCGGTCTTCAGGCAGCGGCCTTTGCCCATCCCGACAACGTGATCCCCTTCGCCAAGCTGGGGGAACTGGCGCATCTGGGCGCCGAACGCACCGGCCTTTCAGACCTTGGCTTGCGCGCCTGCATATCGACGGGCCTTGTCATGCTCGGCACCGTCGGATACCTGGTGGCCAACTCCGCAACGGTCGGAGCGGGATTGGCCTGCCTCCAGTCGTATCTGCACCTGCACGACGAGGGTGCAGCGCCCTATGTCCAACAGGAGGGCAGTCTCGCCATACTGGGTTACGAGGTGCTGGAACCCCATCTGCTGGGTGCTGAACAAATTGTTTTTGGCGCCCTCGCCATTGCAGCCAATCTCCTGCGTGAAATTTGCGGTGCTGGCTTCACGCTGCGCGAAGTCAGTATTGCGTACCGGGCACCCCCGGATGCGTCGGCATTCGTTACGCACTTCGCCGCCCCGGTTCGCTTTGACGCGGATCGTAATGCCGTGGTCTTCGATGCCACATTCCTTGAGCGGCCGATTGCCGGCGCGAACACCCTGCTTCGTGATTTTCTCGCGTCGCAACTTCGGGATAAGGGGCGAATCGGGGAAGGGGGCGTCGCCAGAGATCGGATTCAGCGGGTAATGGGAACACTGTTGGCCACGGGCTGCATTAGCCAGGACGAGGCGGCGCGCGCCTTCGGCATGAACCGGCGAACTTTCGCCCGGCGTTTGCAGGAAAGCGGAACCACGTTCCGGGCGCTTCTTGATGCGGTTCGCTTCGATACAGCACGGGTCCTCCTTGGCGGCTCCGCCGTATCGCTGGAGGACGTAGCCAACCGGCTGTCGTACGCTGACGTCACAGCCTTTGCGCGCGCTTTCCGGCGCTGGTCTGGGGAGTCTCCCGCGGTTTGGCGACGCAACCATGGGGCGGCTGTCTGATCGCGAGGCGGGTGGGTCGTGCTTCCTTGCGACTTTTCTTGCTATAGTGGTCCCCGGAAATCAGACGTTCAAGGCCAAGGTTGGTCTGGAGGCGGTACGCGGGGTCAAGACGATCAACGAGATCGGGCGGGAATACGGCGTGCGTCCTGTGCAGGTTGGGCAATGGAAGAAGGCCATCCAGGAGAATGCCAAGACGCTGTTCGAAGGCAAGCGCGGCCCCAGGCCGGCGGCGGCGCACCGGGAGCCGGAGCTGTTGTACAGCGCGATCG
>NZ_JAPUVQ010000060.1:0-28801 GCF_029255145.1 Accumulibacter sp. | reverse complement strand
GTTCATGTTGATCACCATCTGCAGGATGATCAACCCGTTTCGTCCTCTCCCTACATTTTCCTTGAGGCTCATGTCTCAGTGGAAACGCGCGGCCCGTTCAGGCTCATACCACAGTGGACAAGGCTGAAGGGCGACCCGGGCCGCACAGCAGCGGACAATCGTCTGTTTGTTGAAGCAGTCTTGTGGATTGCGCGGACCGGCAGTCCATGGCGAGACCTGCCATCGGAATTCGGGCCATCGAATAGCGTCTATCAACGCTTTGGCCGATGGTCGCGTCGAAGCGTTTGGCATCAGGTCTTCGCCCAGTTGGCTGACGACGCCGATTTCGAGGGGGTATTCATCGACAGTTCCATCGTACACGCCCACCAGCACGCAGCGGCTGCACAAAAAACGGTGACCAAGCGCTTGGGCGATCCCGCGGCGCGTTGCGACTCGCTACGACAAACTCGCCGAACGCTTCTTCTCGTTCGTCGCTCTCGCCGTTGCCGTCATTTGGCTCGCTTGAATGTCAACACAGTCTAGGGCGGCTGGTTGCGCATGAAATCGGCGGTGTTGAAGAAGGACAACAGCAACTTCTGGCGCAGCGCTTCCTCGACGCCAATCGACTCCATCGCCAGCAGCATGCACGCCACCCATTGGTCGCGCTCGGCTTCTCCTATGGCAAACGGCAGGTGACGGCGGCGAAGCATCGGATGGCCGATGTTTTCCACGTAGAGGTCGGGTCCGCCCAACCAGCCGGAAAGAAACATGAACAGTTTGTCGCGCGACGCGCACAGGTCGGCGGGGTGCAGGGCGCGAATCGTCGCGAACTGGGGCACCGTGTTCATCAGTTCGTAGAAGCGGGCGCACAGGCTGGCGACTGACGCTTCGCCGCCGATCAGTTGATAGGGGGTCGGTTCTCGCATGCTGTTCGCTGTGCCCTCCGGGCAAAGGCGTGAGTCGGCTGACTCGGGTCCGCTCCGTTCGAGGCCTGTCCGTTGCTTGCGTCAGTAATTGCTGCAACGCAACAAAAAGTCTTGACAAACCCCGCCTGAAGACTAAAATGACTTATCCGCTGCACTGCAGCAAATAGCCTCAGGTGATGCGAAGCCGAGGCACTGTTTAAGTTTCGCAACTTCAAGGAGAATATCGTGTACAACGTCGCTGAGCAATTCACCAAATCCAGCATGGCTGGCCTTGAAACGCTGAAGACTGCCATCAACGCGTCCTTCGACGGTGTCGGCAAACTTGCGGCGCTGAACCTGCACACCGCCCGTGCCGTCGCAGCACGCAACGCCGAGAACTTCAAGTCGTTGGCCGCGGTCAGGGATCTGGCCGGCCTGAAAGCGCTGCAGCAACCGATGGCGATTTCGGCGGTTTCGCAGTCGGTGGCCTACTCGCGCCGCACCTACCAAATCTGCAGCGAAACGTCGAACACCATGGTCGACCTCTTCGGCAGCCAGCTTTCGCAGGCCAGCGGTGGTCTCGTCGCGGTGGTCGATAAAGGGCGGAAGAGTGCGCCTCCGGTCTTGGACTTTGCCAAGGCGAGCGGCAAGATGCTGATGGCCATGGCCCGTACGGCGTATGCCAGCGCCGGCCAGCTTGCTGCGCCGGTGACGGCCGACACCCCGGCCACCGCCGCGCCGGTAGCCGGGCTGCTCGAGAAAACTGCTTGAGGCTGCTGCAGCGGGACGCGGCACGTCGCTGCCCCGCGATGCGTTGTTAGCCAGGCACGTTCCTCGCCACCCGGTGCCTTGGGCACCGGGTTTTTTTGCGCCCGACCCGGACGCTGTGGTCTTGGTCTGCAAGCCACCGCGTAGCTGCCCATACCGGGCCGAAGGCACCCCTTGCGGCGTGTGCTTGCAGGCAGGATTTGCCAGAACGGTGCGTGCGGCGCACACTAGGACGTTTCGTCAACTGGCGAACGTATTTTTTTGGGAGTGTCAGAATGACCGATGCGATCCTTGGTTTCCTGCGAGCCAACGGCGAACAGCTTGATGTCGATATCGCGCAGTCGCTCGATATCCCGATCGCCGACTTGCGCGACGAAGTCGCGCGGCTTGCAGCACTGGGCGACCTGATCTGTTGCCGGGTGACCCGCTACATCGATGGCCGCAAGATCGAAGGTACCAGCTGCCGGCTATCGTGCGATCCGCCGACCCCGGCGCGCGGTCGCAAGCCGGGGGTGAAAAAGGCCGACGATTCGGACACCACCAGCTATTGAGTCCAGCTGTTCCAGGGCGCTGTCGCGCGCATCCCATTTGCCCCGCGTTGCCCAGGCGCCTGCGCCGAAGACCGGCGGGCGCTGACGCACCCCTGCCGCAGGCCGTTATCGCAGCAGATGAAGGCTGAAGTGGGCCTTGATGAACTCCTGGAATTTCTCGACCCCCTTGAGGGCAATTTGCAGCCGCCCGAGTTCCATCATGTTGAGGCGTGCTAGGGGGATGTAGTTGTCCGGCGTGCGTCCTTCGCGCACCGCTTCGACCTGCCCGCGCAAGCGCATCAGAACCAGAAAGTCGAAGTTTTCGGAAATGTTGTCGGCCATTTTCTGGGTGACCACTTTGTCTTTGACCAGCGCTTCGAGGCGCTGGTGGGTGCTGCCCTCGAGCTTTCCGGCCTGGATGGCCAGCGCTTTGACCCCCTCGGAGATGGCAAAGATACCGGCTTTCTTGATCTCCAGCATGCCGGAGTGTTCGCCGCCGCTTTCCCCCTTGACCTTGCCGAACCAGCCCAGCGGCGGAGCAAAGCGCAGCGTGCTTTCAACCATCCGCATCAGGAACAATTTGTCGCGCTGCACGTGCTGGTACAGGTGGGCCTTGAGGTCCCGTTCAAACGAAGGGTCGCCGTAGATGGTGCGGATGTCTACGAAGGTGCCGCAGCTGAGAACGTGTTTGGGGGTCGGGGTCTGGAGCCAGCGGTCGAGTTGCTCGTGCCACTTGCCGATGCTTCGCCGCCACTCCTTGTTCTTGGCCATGATGCCGCCGGGGCACGGTGGGATGCCGATGGTGATCAACGAATCGACCAGGACCTTCGAGAATTCCTCGATCCGGTCGATCTGATCGGCGTTCAGTTCGTCGCCGTAGACGATGGCATTGTCCTGATCGGTGAGCAGCGTCTGCTCCCCGCGGCCCTCGCTGCCGAGGACGACGAACGCGAAGCGGTCAGGCAGGTCGGCAAAGCGATTGGCGCGCATCAGCGCGATCAGGCGCAACAGAATCTGGTCGTTGAGGTGGGCGATCATCCGCACCATGTCGCGGGTGTTGGTGCCGCTGCCGCTCAGATGCAGGACCAGGCCCTGGATTCGCTCATATACGGCCTTCACTTCGTCGATGTCGGTGGCGTTCTCGATGTCGAGGACGAGCTGCTGCGGCGAGTGCGACTGCAGGCGGATGATGTCGCTGTCGGTAATGATTCCAGAGAGCCGGCCCTTGCCATCGACCACCGCCAGGCGATGGATTTTTCGGCGCGACATGCGGTACAGCGCTTCGTAGAGCAGGTCGTCCTCGCCGATCACCGACAGCGGACGGTTCATGATTTCCCGAACCACCAGCGCCGAAGGGTCGGCGCCCGACGCGACGACCTTGTTGCGCAGATCGCGGTCGGTCATCATGCCGCTCGGCACCTTGTTCTCGCAGACGATGACGCTGGAGATGTTCTTTTCGCGCATGATCCGGACCACGTCAACCAGCGCATCGTCCGGACCGCAGGTGACCACCTTGCGTTGACAGAAGTCCTTTACCGGGCGAAAAAACTGACCTTCCTCAGCCATCCTGTGTTGTTCCTTGTTGTCGGCTTGTTGTCGCTTGTCGCTCTTGACCGCCGCCGCGTGCCCGGCGAGGCCTGTTGAAGCACCGAACCCGCGAGTCCGGAGGCGCGATTCTAGCACTGGCCATCGACTAAGCCACAGGCCTGAGCGATCGGCCTGCTCGGCTGCTCAGGGCATGTTCTGGCCTTGGCTGTCGGCGGGGCGCGACTTCGACCTGCGGTGCATGGCTGCCTTGGCCAGCAGGTGCGCGGTCACCGGCGCGGTGATGAACAGGAAGAACAAGGGCGCCAGTTCGTGCAGGCTGATGTCGCTGTCGTCCGCGGTCGAAAAGAACGCCGCCGAGGCGAGCAGCATCGCGCCGACCCCCAGCGTCGTGGCCTTGGTCGGGCCGTGCAGGCGCATCAGAAAATCCGGCAGGCGGGCGAGGCCGATCGAGCCGAGCAGGACGAACAGCGCGCCGACAATGATCAGCAGCGAGATGGCGAATTCGGTCGCCGCGTTCATTCGCTGATGTCTCCGCGCAGGAGAAACTTGCACAGCGCCACGGTGCCGACGAAGCCCAGCAGCGCCAGCACCAGGGCCGCCTCGAAATAGGCGGTGCTGGCCCGGCTGATTCCGTAAAGCACCAGCAGGGCGATGGTGTTGATTCCCAGGGTATCGAGGGCCAGGATGCGGTCGGTGGTATCCGGTCCGACCAGCAGCCGATAGACGTTGAGCACCAGCGCTGCGCCGATCAGCACAAAGGCGATTTCGATGGCCGCGTTCAGCATGCAAACATCTCCTTGAGCGCCAGTTCGTAGCGCTCCTTGATCTCGCGCACCAGCGCTTCCGGGTCGGGGACGTCAAGGGCGTGCACCAGCAGCACCCAGCGTTGCTGGTCGACGTCGATCGATACCGTTCCCGGAGTCAGCGATACGATGCTGCCGAGCAGGGTGGCGATGAAGGGGTCGCGCAGGTCGAGCGGCACCTCGACGAAGGCCGGCGACAGCCGGTGCAGCGGCCCGATGACCTGGCGGCCGACGCGCCAGTTGGCGGTGACGATGTCGAGCGCCAAAACGCCGATGAAGCGTACTGCGCGCCAGGGACGAACCAGGCGCGGCGGATCGGGCCAGAAGCTGCGGGTGAGCAGCGGGATGACCAGCGCCAGCCCGGCGCCGAGCACCAGCAGGCCGAGCGAGCCGGCATTGGTGATTACCGCCCAGAGCAGAAAGACCGTCAGCGACAGGCCCGGGCGCGGCAGGATCGCGCGCCTCATGGTGCGGCCTCGCGGTTAGTTGCGCTGGCTCCGAGGACGCCGGTCACGTAGCCGCCAGGCGCATGCAGTTGGGCGGCGGCACGGGCGGTGTAGTCCGCAAGCGGGCGAGCCAGAAGGGCCAGCAGCGGTCCGGCAGCGACCAGCAGCAGCACGGCGGTCGCGCGCTGCCAGCCGATCGCTTCGAGCGCCAACGGCCTGGCCGTCGCCTTGTGTTTCCAGATCAGGTAGCAGCCGTCGCGCGCCAGCGCCGCCATGACGACGAAGCCGCTGGTCAGCAGGACCGTCCACATCACCGGCGCGGCGGCGGCCGAACGCAAGCTGCTCAGCAGCATCAGCTTGCCGATGAAGCCGGAGAAGGGCGGCAAGGCGGCGGCGGTGGTGGCCATGACCAGGAAAGCGACTTTCAGCCAGGTCGCCTGCAGTGGCGGCCCGGCCATGAACTGGTCGGCAACCTTGCCGCGCTGTGCGGCGATGAGGTCACTGAGCAGGAAGCAAGCGGCGCCGGCCAGCGTCGATTGCACCAGGTAGTAGAGCGCCGCCGCGCTGACTTCGGTGCTGGCCTGCGCCGGTACGAGCAGCATGGTGCCCGCCGAGAGCAGTACCAGCCATGCGGCCAGGGCGCGCAGACGAGCCGCGGCCAGCGCGCCGAGAGCGGCGAAAACGATGGTGGCCAGCGCCAGGGTGGTCAACCAGTGATCGAGCAGGTCGGGCATCGCCGGCGCCAGAGCGACGGCCTGCACGCGCAGGATGGCGACGATGCCGACCTTGGTCATGATCGCAAAAAGTGCGGCGACGGGCGCGCCAGCGGCGCTGTAGGTGTGTGGCAGCCAGAACGACAGCGGCAACAGCCCGACCTTCAGCACGAACACCGCGACCAGCAGCGCACAGGCCAGTCTGGCCAGCGAGCGATCGTAGCCGGGCAGCGCCAGGACGCGTGCCACGTCGGCCAGATTCAGGGTGCCCAGCGTACCGTAGAGCAGACCCAGCGCGATCAGGAACACCGCCGAGCCGACCAGATTGAGCACCACGTAGGTGATTCCCGCGCGCGTCCGGGTCAGGCCGCCGCCGTGCGCCAGCAGGACGTAGGAGGCGAGCAGCATGATTTCGAAGAAGACGAAGAGATTGAACAGGTCGCCGGTGAGAAATGCGCCGAGCACGCCAAGCAGCTGGAACTGGAACAAGGGGTGGAAGTGAAGGCCCTCCTCGTCGAACCCGGCGCTGGCGTAGAGCAGCACCAGGAAGCCGAGAACGGCAGTGAGCAGGGTCATCCCCGCCGCCAGGCGATCGACTACCAGCACGATCCCGAACGGCGCTGGCCAGTCGCCGAGCGCGTAGACCCGCAATAGGCCGTCGTCGGCGAGCAGCGTCAGCCAGCCGGTCAGCAGCACCAGCAGGCCGGTCGCCAGCAGTCCGACCGCACGCTGGAAGGGCAGGTGGCCCGAGACCATCTGCAGCAGGGCTGCCGCCAGCGGGAGCAGCAGCGGCAGGATCGGCGCGTGCGCGTGGATCATTCCTGGCGGGCGTCGACGTGATCGGCGCCCGATTCCGACAAGCCGCGCAGGGCGAGGATCGCCAGGTAGGCGGTCATCCCGAAACCAATGACGATGGCGGTCAGCACCAGCGCCTGCGGCAAGGGGTCGGCATAGCTGGCGCCGGCGCGAATCAGCGGCGGGGCGTCGATTCGCAGACGACCGCTGGCAAAGAGGAACAGGTTTACCGCATACGACAGCAGGGTCAGCCCGAGCAGGACCGGGAAAGTGCGCGAGCGCAGGATCAGGAACACCCCGCAGGCGGTGAGCACGCCGATGGCAATCGAGAGCAGTACTTCCATTACACCTCCGCCTGCTCGCGGTGAGCACGCTCCGAGAGCCGGCCAAGTCCGGAGAGAACGGTGATCACAACGGTGACCACCACCACGTAGACGCCAAGATCGAAGATCATCACCGACGCCAGTTCGAACTCGCCGATCAGCGGCAGCGAGACGTGGCCGTGCGCGGAGGTCAGGAAGGGACGACCGAACAGCCAGCTGACGATGCCGACGCTGCTCGCCAGCAGCAGGCCCAGCGCCAGCAGCCCGGCGGCGTTGCGTGGCAGGCGCTGCGGGGCGAAGGCGTTGCCGTTGGCCAGGTACTGCACGACCAGCGCGACGCTGGTGATCAGGCCGGCGACGAAACCGCCACCGGGCACATTGTGTCCGCGCAGGAAAATGTAGACCGACACGGTCAGCGCCAAGGGCAGCAGCGGCCGCATCAGCATCGAGAGAAACAGCGGATGGGCTTCGCTCGACCACGGCCGGCCATCGCCATCGGTCCGCGGCGCGATCAGTGTCAGGCGGTCGAGCAGGGCGTGTGAAGCCAGGGCGACTATCGCCAGCACGGTGATTTCGCCGAGCGTATCGAAGCCGCGGAAGTCGACCAGGATCACGTTGACCACGTTGGTGCCGCCGCCGCCGGGTACCGATTCGCGCAGATAGAAACCGGAGATGGTTTCGAACGGTGTGGCGAGCATCCGCAAGGTGACCAACATCAGGCCGCCGCCGGCGAGTACGGCCAGCAGCAGGTCGCGTACCAGCCGACTGGCGCTGCTCGCCGACGGCGTGTGTGTCGGCAGATAGTAGAGCACCAGCAGCATCAGGACGATCGTCCCGGTCTCGACGGCGACCTGGGTCAGCGCCAGGTCCGGGGCCGACAGGCGAATGAAGACCATTGCCACGACCAGCCCGACGACCCCGGCCAGGATCACGGCCAGCAAGCGCTGCCGGTACAGGACGGTGGCGCCGACGCTGCCCAGCAGGAGGGCGAAAAGGGCCAGGTACGCCGCTTCGCCAGCCGGCTGGACCGGTAGCCGGATGCTGCCCTCGGGTCCGGAGAAAAAGGCCCAGCCGCCGAGCACCAGGACAAAGCCAAACAACAGCGCGTTGTAGCGCTGCAGCGAGCCATTGTCGAGCAGGCCGACGCCAGCTCTAGCGGCGTTGGCGAGCAATCGGTAGGCGCGCTCGAAAGCGGTCCGCGGGTGCATTGTTGGCAGTTGCGCCTGCCAGGCGAACAGTGGCGCGCGCAGCGCGTAAATGCATATGCCGCCCGCCAGGGCCAGCAAACTCATCATCAAGGGCCGATTGAAACCGTGCCACAGCGCCAGTTCAAAAGCCGGCAGCGGTGCCTGCAGCGTTGCCGCGGCGGCGACCCTGAGCAGCGGCGCGACGGTCATTTGGGGAAACATGCCGACCAGCAGACAAAGCAGCACCAGCAGTTCGATCGGTGCGCGCATCCAGCGCGGCGGCTCGTGCGGCTGGCGCGGCAGGTCGATCGGCTCGCCATTGAAGAACACGTCGTGGACGAAGCGCAGGGAGTACGCGACGGCAAGGATCCCGGCGATGGTTGCGACCAGCGGTAGCAGCCACGCGAGCGCTTCGAACTGCGGGTGACCGACGGTTTCGGCGAAGAACATCTCCTTGCTCAGAAAACCGTTCAGCAGCGGCACGCCGGCCATCGAACCGGCGGCGATGATTGCCAGCGTGGCGGTGATCGGCATTCGCTTGAACATGCCATTGACCCGGCGCATGTCGCGCGTCCCGCATTCGTGGTCGATGACGCCGGCTGCCATGAACAGCGAGGCCTTGAAAATCGCGTGGTTGATGATGTGGAAGACGCCGGCGACGATCGACAGCCGCGTGTCGAGACCGAACAGCAGGGTGATCAGGCCGAGGTGGCTGATCGTCGAGTAGGCCAGCAGCCCCTTGATGTCGTGCCGAAAAAGGGCTGTTGCCGCGGCGTAGACCAGGGTGGTTGCGCCGGTGCCGCTGACCAGCCAGAACCACAGGTCGGTACCGCCCAGCGCCGGATGCAGACGCGCCAGCAGAAAAACGCCGGCCTTGACCATCGTCGCCGAATGCAGGTAAGCCGAGACCGGCGTCGGCGCCGACATCGCGTTTGGCAACCAGAAATGAAAGGGGAACTGCGCCGACTTGGTGAACGCGCCGAGCAGGATCAGGATCAGCGTTGGCGCGTAGAGCGCGTGCGCCCGAATCTGCGCGCCGTCGGCGAGGATCACCGACAAGTCGTAGCTGCCGCCGATATGGCCGAGCAGCAATAATCCGGCGAGCAGCGCCAGGCCACCACCGCCGGTGACCGCCAGGGCCATGCGGGCGCCGATTCGTGCCTCGTACTTGCCGTGGCTGTAGGCAACCAGCAGAAACGACGACAGGCTGGTGATTTCCCAGAAGACCAGCAGCAGCAGGATGTTCTCGGAGAGCACGACACCGAGCATCGCCGCCATGAACAGCAACAGAATCGAAAAAAAGCGGCCCAGACGATCGCTGTCCGGCAGGTAGTAGAAAGCGTACAGCACGACCAGCAGGCCGATGCCGCAAATCAGCAGGGCGAACAGCAGCCCCAGACCGTCCATGCGCAGGCTGAGGTCCAGTCCGTAGGCGGGCAACCAGTGCAGCCGTGCAAGTGCCGTCTGCCCGGCAAAGATGGTCGGCGCCAGTTGTACTACCAGCGCCAGACAGCTGCTGATCACCGCCGCTGCAGCCAGCGACGCGGCGCCACGTCCGAAGCGTTGCAGCAGCAGCGGCAGGAAGAACGCACCGAAGGCTGTAGCGGGTATCGCTGCAAGCAGCAGGCTCGAGTTCACAAGGGCCGATCCAGGAATGGGTGGTCCCGGTGTGACGCCGGGGGAGCGGAGCTGCGATTATAACCATCCTTGCTCTCCGCGGCCGCCCTTGCACCAGACAATCAGACGCGATCCTGCGCCCCCTCCGCGGTGCCGTCATCTTCCGGTAACATTGTCGCCGTAGCCTGCCCGCAGCCTTCTCTTACGGACGCAAGCCCATCTCATGAGCGACCATCTCAGCAAGCAGTTCGACCTTGAGCTTGAACACATCCGCACTCGCATCCTGCAGATGGGTGGACTGGTCGAAAGGCAGTTGCTGGCGGCCATCGAGGCCTTCAGCACCGGCCAGCTCGAGGCGATGCAACAGGTCATCGATACCGACCGCGAAGTGGACGCTCACCAGGTGGCGATCGACGAGGCCTGCACCCTGCTGATTGCCCGCCGGCAACCGACGGCGCGCGACCTGCGGCTGGTGATGGCCATCTCGCGGATCGTCACCGACCTCGAGCGAAGCGGTGACAAGGCCGCCAAGATCGCCAACATGTCGCGCCGGCTGCAACGCGCAGGCAGCCAGCGCGTCCCCCGGCTGTCCGACATTCACCATTGCGGACGTCTGGCCACCGACATGCTGCAGAGTGCGCTGGACTCGCTGGCGCGAATGGATGTCGACGCCGCCCGTCAGGTCATCGGCGCCGACAAGGCGCTCGATGACGCTTTCAACGCCATCCTCAGGCAGCTGATCACCTACATGATGGAAGACCCGCGCACGATCACCGAGGCACTGGACATCATCTGGATCGCCAAGGCCATCGAACGGGTCGGCGACCACGCGGCAAACATCGCTGAAAACGTGATCTATATCGTCAGTGGGGTCGACGTCAGGCACACCGCTGCCCCTGCCAAGAGCCTGGAGCAGGCATGATCAAGTCATCTCCCGGGCTGCCGCTGGTGCTGGTGGTCGAGGACGACAAGGGTATTCAGGAACTGCTGCGGTTCACGCTGGGTCGCGGTGGCTACCAGCCGCTGTGTGCCGACAGTGCCGAACACGCCGAGACCTTGCTCCGCGACACGCTGCCCGATATTGTCCTGATCGACTGGATGCTGCCCGGCCGGTCCGGTCTGGCGCTGACCGGCAGGCTGCGCAACGAGGCGCGAACGCGCGGCCTGCCGATCATCCTGCTGACCGCGCGTGGCGAGGAAGCGGACCGCGTTGCCGGCCTGGAAGGCGGTGCCGACGATTACATCGTCAAGCCCTTCAGCCCCAAGGAACTCCTTGCACGGGTGCAGGCCGTGCTCCGGCGCTGCGCTCCGGAGTATGTCAAGGGCACGCTCAGCGCCGGCCCGGTCGAGCTCGACACGGTCAGTCATGAAGCGCACATCGAGGGGCGCCGGATTACCCTGACGCCGACCGAGTTTCGCCTGCTGCGCTTTCTGATGGCCAACCCCGGCCGCGTCTATACGCGCCAACAGCTGCTCGACAATGTCTGGGGCGACCACGTCTACATCGAGGATCGTACGGTCGACATCCATATCCGGCGCCTGCGCGTCGCCCTCGGACCGACCGCCGAGCAGCTTGTCGAGACGGTTCGTGGCGCGGGTTACAAACTGAGCGGCCGGCCCGCGTCCACCGGGTCCAAGCTGACGGCCTCATGACCCGTGGCGGTCGATGGGTCGCGAAGTTCCTGCTGACCAGCGTTCTGCCGATTCTGTGCCTGGCTGCGCTGGCCTGGCTGAGTCATGGCCCGGCCTGGGCCTGGGCGCTGGCCACGCTCGGCTTCTGCCTCGTCGCAATGGTGCGCAGCAGACAGTTGTCGATGCTGGACGCGTGGCTCGACGCCCCCGACGGCAGCGAGCCTCCCGCCGGCGTCGCTGGCGGGAAGGTCTTCCGCAAGCTCACCCGCAAGCTGCGGCAGGATTTGCGTGGCCGCGAGGTGGTCGAGGCCCGGCTGCGATCGTTCAGAGAGGCCATGGACGCCGTTCCGGACGGACTGGTGATTCTCGATTCGAGCCACCAGATCCACTGGAGCAATCGCGCCGCTGGCGCGCACCTGGGAATCCGTTTGCCGCGCGACACCGGGGCAATCATCGAGCATTTGGTGCGGACCCCTGGTTTTGCCGAATACCTGAGTAGTCCGGACGCGGAGACGCCCTTCGTTCTGCAGTCGCCGGCTGCCCGGACCCGCGTCTATACCGTCCGGGTGGTCCCGCTCGGCGAGCGCAACAAGCTGGTGGTCAGCCTCGACGTCACCGACGCTCGACGCGTCGAATCGATGCGCAGCACCTTTGTCGCCAATGTTTCGCACGAGCTGCGTACGCCATTGACCGTGGTCAGTGGGTTTCTCGAGCATTTTGCCGAGGATGGCGTGCTCGACACCGAGCAGCGCCAGCAGTTCGCACGCCTGATGAGCGATCAGACGGCGCGCATGTTGACCCTGGTCGACGACCTGCTGACGCTGTCGCGGCTCGAAGCAGAAGACGCCCCAGCCAGCGAAGAAGACGTCGACATGGCCGATCTCCTGGCGCAGCTGCTGGCCGAGGGGCAAAGCCTCAGCGAAGGCCGGCATCGTCTCGCGGTCAGCTGCGAGGGGCCGGGCGTTCGCGGCAACCGGAAGGAACTGCACAGTGCCTTTGGCAACCTGGTATCGAACGCCATTCGCTACACGCCAGCTGGTGGCAGCATCGGCATCGAATGGCGGGTCCGCGACGACGTCGCCACCTTTTCGGTGCGCGACTCGGGTGTCGGTATTGCTGCCGAACACCTGCCACGGGTGACCGAGCGTTTCTACCGTGTCGACCGCGGTCGCTCGCGTGAGACCGGTGGCACCGGCCTCGGTCTGGCGATCGTCAAGCACATCCTTCTGCGTCACCAGGCAAGCCTGGCAATCGAGTCCGAAGTGGGCGAGGGCAGCACTTTCCGCGTCGTGTTTCCAGCCTGGCGCCTGCAACCGGCGGTGTCCGGAGCGGCCTGAAGGGACGGCCTGAGGCGCGGCACCCGCGGCTGCCGCTGGCCGCAGGAGTCGTCGGGGGCTTGCATTTGCCGCTGCAGATCGCATAATCAGCGCGGTCCGGGGGGTTCCACTTGCGCGACGGCAAAGACACGGGCGTCTCGTCGCCTTTCTTGGAGGGAGTCAAACGTGAAAATGATCACCAGACCGGCCATGGCGACGCTTTCCATCGTCTTCGCCAGTACCGCCTATGGCTTTGGCGGTGCGTGTATTCCGCTGACCGGGGTTGTCCAGTCCACTCCCGATGGCGCTTGTACGATCAGGGGTGCGCAGAGCGCCTGGAGCGGCAGCGAGTTGCCCGACCCATTGCTCGCCGATGTCTTGCCCTCTTCGGTGCCCGCCGCGTCGCTCTGCTTCACGGTCAAGGGATTTGGCACCGCGCAGTTCTCGGGGTCGGCGGGATTGACGACGGTGCTGGCCGGCAACCGAACCCCGCAAGGCGAGTTCGTTCCGCGCGGTCCCACGCCGCTCACTTTCGAGTCCGGAGTGCGTGCGGGCCTTACGAGTTTCACCGCTCAGACGGTGTTGACCGGCAAGGTCTTTGCGGGTCCCAAGCAGCTTTCCGGCAAGCTGTACACCAAGGACACCGGCACGATCACGGCCGATGGCAAGGTGGCGGAGATCCTCAAGATCGTCGGCGGCACCAAGGGATTCGCGGGCGCCACTGGAACAATTGCCATAGCCGGACAGGAACTGGGTGGTTTCGCGGTCTATACGGGTGAGATCTGCCCCGGTCAGTGAGCCGGCGTTCGGGCAATCGCCAGCGGGGGAACGCTCTCCTTGATGGTGCAGGCGAACTTTCGGCGGTCGTGCCGGGTCACTCGTCCGCGCTGTCAATATCGGCCCGACCGTCGTCGTCGTAAGGCTGCTCCGGAAGATCTGGTCCGCCCGGCGGCCAGGCTTCCGGAGCTTCCCGTTCGAGTTCAAGCGCCTGCGAAGCGGCATGGGCGGTACTTGCGGCAATCTGTCCAGCGATGTGATAGACCGCTGCCATCACCCCGGTAGCGGTATTTTCCATCAGGCCGTGCCACATTTCGTCGAGCGCAGCGTTCAGGCTTTCCCGGATCTGTGCCTCCAGTTCTGGCCGTTGGTTCTCGTGCGTGATCGCACTGATGCCGGTCGCCCCCAGAGAAATCACCATTCCGGCGACGCCGCCAGCCGCCGCGGCGGCGGCGCTGGCACTGCCGCCGATGGCGAGCCTGGCCACCAGTCGTTCGGCCATCTGCTCGGCCAGCGGCGACATCCTGGCGTCCGATGGCCCGGCTCCGACGTCACCGCCAGCCTTGCGGACGTGCGCCAGCAGCGTCGCATAGGCGGGCAGATCACCGATCGGTTGAGCGTGCACCAGTTGGAAGAGCGAGGCGCCGTGCGCGGCTGGAGGCGCCAGGGAAATCGCCGGAATGGCTTTGAGTCGCTGCTCGAACTGTTCGGCCGGGACACCGTAGCGCGCCGGGATGGCCGGAATCCGGGCGCTCAGGAGCTGGACGTAAAGCGCCGTCGCTTGCCCCCGGATCACCTGCGGGTCGATCTCCTCGGCGACCGGTCCCAGCACCCGCTGGTGGTATTGCTCCTGCAGGTAGGCGGCCAGTCGTTTGGCGGCGGCATTGCTTCCTTCGCCACTTCCCAACTGGTACCAGGCCACCTTGATGGCCAGCCACTGCTGCGTCCAGTAGCCGCCATACCACGGAATGAAGTCTTCTTCGGTGCGCTGGCGGACGCGGCTGCGCCACGCTTCCATCGAGCCGCGCGCGTAGTTCCAGGAGGGTCCGGTCGCGGCCAGTGATGCCGCGGCGATGTCGCGGTCGACCAGTTGCCAGGTGCGCTCGGAGACCTGGACCGCCGGCGCGAGATCGGGCGCGCGTTCGCGACTGGCACATCCGGCCAGCCCCACCAGCAAGGCGGTGAGCAGCGAATAGACGGTCCGAACCGCTGCCCCGTGAATCAAGTTTGGCACATGCTTTCCCGCGCTCGTTGGTGCCCGCTGTCCAGGCCCTGTTATTGCTCGAAGCCATTATAGACGGCGACATCCCGAGGCGATCTGTTGTCGTGCCTGTGGCTTGCGCGGCAGCGCTCGTTGGCTGCTACCGTTTTTTTCCACTTTGTGACAAGGAGGATATATGAAGGCATCTCGCTTGCTGCTCGGCCTGTGGGCACTCTTGGTCTTGCTGCCGCTCCAGGCCGCGGACAACCTGAACGCGTTTCCGGCGGCCGACGCGGGCATGGTGCGCTACGTTCTGCAACTTCCGGAACAGCAGGACGAAGCCGATTTCAGGGTCGAGCTGGTCGCTGGGCAGACGGTCGAGGTTGACCCCGCCAACAGGTACTTTTTCGCCGGCACGATCGCGAACGAAACGATCCCGGGTTGGGGGTTCGTGCGTTACATGATCAGCAGCCTGGGGCCGATGGCCGGGACCCTGATGGCGATCAACCCGGGCACGGCGAAGGTGCGTCGCTTCATCGCTCTTGGTGGCGAAACCTACCTGATCCGCTACAACAGCCGTGTACCGATCGTCGTCTACGCGCCGGAAGGCGTCGAAGTACGTTATCGGATCTGGCGCACCGGCCCGGAAACGACCGCGATGGACAGGGGGTGAATGGCTGCGCCGGGGTCGGCAGCCCTGCAAGATCGCCCGGCATGCCTTGCGATGCTTGTGCTGGCGACCGCGCCGGCTGTGCTGGCGGTGCGGTCGGGCCCGCGAAGCCTGCCCTTGAGCGGCCTGATGGCCCGGCCGCGACCGGTCGAGCGGCGCTTGGCTAGCGCCCGGCCAGCAAGCGGCCCAGCATCCGCATCAGGTCGCCGCCATTGCCCAGGCCATTCTGCGGCCGCTGCCCGGCGGGGGTGAGCTGGTCGATCAGATCGGGCAGGACTTGCGACAGCTGCTGGGCTGTATCAGAAGAGCTGGAGCCCAGCTTGCCGGCCAGGTCGGCGATCGTTTCCGGCCCCAGCGCTTGGCCGATCTGCTCACCCGAAATTGCCTGATTCTGACCCGCGCCGATCCACGAGGCGATCACCTCGCCGAGACCGGCCCGCTGAAAGCTGACGATCAAGCCACCGATGCCGCCGGCCGGGCCATCATTGGCGAGCAATCCCGCCAGCTGCTCGCAGCAGGCGGGGGTTGTCGAGCAGCGGGCCCATGAGGCCCGCCAGGCCGTTGTTCTGACCACGGTCGGCAGACGGCTGGCCGCCCAGGACAGAGCCCAGGACGGTATCGAGCAAACCCATGCTGTAGGTCTCCTGGCAAAAATGCCGGGCGGGTATGCGAGGCGATCGCCTCGCAGCGTGCCGGAATGCGTCTTCGCCCATGGCGCCTGACAGGAAGTCAGGACGAGAACGCCATCGGCGGATTCTACGCCGACGCCGTCGAGCTTCCGTCACCGGCGACTTTCGGATCGTCGAGAGCGCGAAATCGTCCTTGACTTTAATGTCGATATGGCTACACTCGTCGATATGTTTGTCGCCGTCCCATGAATCAAGGGGGTGACCATGCTGGGTGATTACGGTCGGACGATTCCTCGCCAGTGGCAGGCGATGTCCAAAGTTTTTGTAGCGCTTGGCGACGAGCATCGGCAGCGCATTCTGCTGCTCTTCGAGCCGGGCGAGCGGCTCAATGTTGGGCAAATTGCCCAGGTCTCGACGCTCGCCCGGTCTACGGTTTCGCACCATTTGAAGACCCTGCGCGAGGCCGATGTCCTGCTCTCCGAGAAAGTGGGCAAGGAAGTCTACTTCTGGATCAACAAGGCGTTTCTCGAAGAATGTCTGGGCAACGTCCTCGATTACCTGCGGGAAAGCGCGTGAGCGGGCAGTTTGGCCGTGCTCGGCAGACGCGATGAACCCGCGGCGTCGCCGTCTTCTGTTCGGCGGGCTGGCGGCCAGCGGCGTGACGCTGACTGCGCTCCTGGCGCAACGTTCGCCGGCCCTGTTCAACGCCTGCCACGCGCTGCTGCCGCCAGCGACAGCGGCGCACGAACTGGTCCAGTCGGCGTGGGCGGGAGTGGACGCGAAGCGCTTCCTCGATTGCCACGTGCATCTGGTCGGTACTGGCGATTCGGGTAGCGGCATCGAGGTCCATCCACGGATGGAGAGCCTCTTCCATCCCCTGCAGTATGCCCAGCGACTGTTCTATCTGAACGCCGGGTGTGTTCATGACGCGCCGGGGCGGATCGACGACAGCTACGTCGAGCGCCTGCAGAATCTCGTCGACGGACTGCCGCCGGGAGCCAGGCTGCTGCTCTTCGCTTTCGACCGCTTCCACGACGTTGACGGTCGCGCCGACCCCGATCGCAGTTCTTTCTACACCCCGAACGCCTACGCGCGGTCGGTCGCCGACCGTCATCCGCAAGTCTTCGCGTGGGCGGCGTCGATTCATCCGCATCGTGTCGACTGCGTCGAGGAGCTTGCTGCCGCTGTGCGCGCTGGCGCGCGGGCGGTCAAGTGGCTGCCGTCGGCGATGGGTATCGATCCGTCGTCGCCGCTTTGCGACCGCTTCTATGCGGCGCTGGCCAGCCACGACGTGCCGCTGATCAGCCACGCCGGCGAGGAGAGAGCCGTCGATGGCGGCGATCTGCAGGCTTTCGGCAACCCGCTGCTGCTGCGCCGGCCGCTGGACCACGGCGTGCGGGTGGTGGTTGCCCATTGCGCTTCGATCGGCAGCGCGGTCGACCTCGATCGGGGAGCGAACGGCCCTCAGGCGACTTGTTTCGACCTCTTTGCCCGGCTGATGGGCGAAGCGCGTTATGACAAACTGCTGTTCGCCGACATCTCGGCGCTGACGCTGCGCAATCGCAGCGCCGAGATCGTCCGGACGGTGATCGAGCGCAGCGAGTGGCATCCGCGACTGCTCAATGGTTCCGACTATCCCTTGCCCGGCATCGTGCCGCTGATCTCTCCCGCAGAGTTCGCCGAGCGTGGCATGCTCCCGCAGTCGGCGGTGCCGGTGCTCGAGACGATCCGGCAGCATAATCCGCTGCTCTTTGACTTCGTTCTCAAGCGACACCTGTCCGCGGGTGCCCGGCGCTTCGCTGCGTCGGTCTTCGAGACCCGCTCCTTCTTTGAAAGGAACAGTGTATGAGTTCCCAGTTTGGCCTGCTCAATACCCGTCGCTTCGCGCCCTTCTTTGGCACCCAGTTTCTTGGCGCCTTCAACGACAACCTGTTCAAGAACGCGCTGGTGGTGCTGCTCACTTTCCAGGCAACGAGCTGGACGACGCTGACGCCGGAGGTGCTGACCAACCTGGCGGCGGGGATCTTCATCCTGCCGTTCTTCCTGTTCTCGGCCACCGCCGGCCAACTCGCCGACAAGTACGACAAGGCCCGCCTGGCGCGTCTGACCAAACTGCTCGAAATCGTCATCATGGGTGTGGCCGTGCTCGGTTTCGTAGTGCACAGCCTGGCCGTGCTGCTCGCTGCCCTGTTTCTGCTGGGCCTGCAGTCGGCGCTGTTCGGGCCGGTGAAGTACGCGATCCTGCCGCAGCATCTGCGCGAGGACGAACTGGTCGGCGGCAACGCGCTGGTCGAGTCGGGGACTTTCGTCGCGATCCTGGTCGGCACCCTGGCTGGCGGTCTGCTCGCGGCGGTGGACGGCGCGACGACCTGGATCGCGCTTGTCGGGCTGGTCGTGGCGGTGCTCGGCTATCTGTGCAGCCGCGGCATACCGGTCGCGCCGGCGCCGGTGCCCGAACTGGTGGTCGGCCTCAACCCGTTCACCGAAACCTGGCGCAACGTCGGCTTTGCGCGCCAGAACCGGACAGTTTTCCTGTCGATTCTCGGGATCTCGTGGTTCTGGCTCTACGGCGCGATGTTCCTGGCGCAGTTCCCGGTCTACGCGAAGAACGTGCTCGGCGGCAACGAGACGACGGTGACCCTGCTGCTGGCGGTGTTCACGGTCGGCATCGGCATCGGCTCGCTGCTCTGCGACCGGCTGTCGGCCGGACACGTCGAAATCGGCCTGGTGCCTTTCGGTTCGATCGGTCTGACGGTCTTCGGCATCGACCTCGCTTTCGCTTCGCCGGATCTGCTGCCCGCCGGCGCGCCGCTGCCGCTCGCCGGCGTGCTCGCCATGCACGAGACCTGGCGCGTGCTGTTCGACCTGTTCGCGCTCGGGCTTTTCGGCGGCTTCTTCATCGTTCCCCTGTATGCGCTGATCCAGTTGCGCAGTGCCCCGGAGCAACGCGCGCGAATCATTGCCGCGAACAACATTCTCAACGCGCTGTTCATGGTCTGCGGCGCGCTGGCCGCCGCCGGGCTGCTTGGCAATGGCCTGTCGATCCCGGCCTTGTTCGGCATCGCCGCGCTGTGCAATGCGGCGGTGGCGGTCTACATCTACAGCCTGGTCCCCGAGTTCATGTTGCGCTTCATTGCCTGGCTGCTGATTCACTCGGTGTACCGCCTGCAGCAGAACGGGCTGGAGAACATCCCGCAGGACGGGCCGGCGATTCTGGTCTGCAATCACGTCAGCTTCGTCGACCCGATCGTCATCGCCGCGGCGAGCCGGCGGCCGATCCGTTTCGTGATGGATCACCGGATCTACCGGCTGCCGGTGATCAACTTCATTTTTCGGCACATGCACACCATTCCGATTGCCCCGGCCCGGGAAGACGCGGCGATGATGGCGGCGGCCTTCGAGGAAGTCGCGCACGCGCTGGCCGAAGGCGAACTGGTGGCGATCTTCCCGGAAGGCCGGATTACCGACAACGGCGAGATCTATCCCTTCCGCCCGGGCGTTCAGCAGATCGTCGGACGGACGCCGGTAGCGGTGATCCCGATGGCGCTGCAGGGCCTGTGGGGGAGCTTCTTCAGTCGCAAGGATGGCCCGGCGATGAGCAATCCGCTGCGTGCCGGGCTGTTCGCCAGGATCGCGCTGAGCGTCGGCCCGGCGGTGGCGCCAGCGGCAGCGACGCCCGAGCACCTGCGCGAGATCGTCGCTGCGCTGCGCGGCGACTGGCGCTAAGCGTCAGCGTCGTCGGCGCGCGAGGAAGGTCTGATGTGGCTGCTCGGACTCCTGCTAGGGGCGGCATTCGGCAGCCTGCTGGGGATCGTCGGCGCGCTGCTGGGCGGCGTGCTCGGTGTGTTGCTGGGCCGGGAACTGGCGCAGCGCCTGGCCAGTCGTAGCGGCCAGGTGTCGCAGCCACGGTCTTCGAACGAGCAGCGTTTGCAGACCCTGGAGGCGCAAGTCGATTGGCTTTACCGCGAGTCGCAGGCTTTGCGTGCCGAGCTGGCGCGAATGCGCGGAGAGCCGCTGCCCGGGCCGGGCGAGGAGTCGCGCGTGGAGTTGGCCCGCGCGTCGACCCCGCCGGTCGGGATGACGGCGGCGGCGCTGCCTGACGGCCCGCCTGCCGCTGGCGAAGCGCCTGCGCGAACTGTCCAGCCCCTGGCCCTCGACCCCGAAGAGCCGCCGACACGCTGGTGGTCGCGGCTGCTGGCCGGCAACCTGCTGGCCAAGGTCGGTGTTGTCCTGCTCTTTTTCGGGGTTGCTTCGGGACTGCGCCTGGCCGCCGAGCATGGCCTGTTTCCGGTGCCGCTGCGCCTGCTGCTGGCTGCGCTCGCCGGTCTGGCCATGCTGCTCTTCGGCTGGTCGCGCGTGCAGCAGGCGCGGCAGCGGCCGGAGCAGGATACGCGGCAGATGTTCGGGCTGGCGCTGCAGGGTGGCGGTCTGGCGATCCATTATCTGATTGTGTATTTCATGCTCGCGCGCTACGCGATGCTTGGCGAAGTCAGCGCTTTCGCGCTCTTCGCCGTCCTCGGCGTCGTCTGTGTGCTGCTGGCGATGCGCCAGAAGGGTGAGCTGCTGGCGGTCATGGGGATCGCCGGTGCTTTCCTGGCGCCGCTGCTGGCGGCGGGGAACGGCGCCGACCCGCGGCTGTTGTTCGCTTACTTCAGCTTGCTGAACGCCCTTGTTCTCGGCGTCGGCTGGGTGCACGCCTGGCGGCGGCTCAATATCGCCGGCTTCGTGTTGACCCTGGTGGTCGGCATGAGCTGGGCGATCGAACTGTATCGGCCGGCGCATTACCCGCTGATCCAGGGCTTCCTGATCGTCTTCTGCGTCATGTACTCGGCGGCCTCGCCGCTGACCGCGCTGCTGCGCGCGCCAGGCTGGAAGGGCTGGGGAGAGGGTACGCTGCTGTTCGGTACGCCGCTCGCCGGCAGCGTCTTGCAGGCGGCGCTGCTCGGCGACGATCGCTACGGCCTCGCTTTCAGCGCCCTGCTGGCTGGCGTGTACTACCTCGGCTGGTGGGTGGCGCTGTATCGCCGGATGACCATGCTCGCTACGGCGATACGCCTGCTTGAGCGCTGTCATCTGGCGATCGCGATTGCCTTCCTGACTCTCGCGGTGCCGCTCGCTTTCGGGGCGCAGGTGACTTCGGCGCTGTGGGCGGTCGAAGGCGTCGCCGTGTTGTGGTTCGGCGTCCGCCAGCAGCGCCGTGTCGCGCAGGTTTTCGGGTCGGCGATGCAACTGCTGGCCGGGCTTTCCTTCCTGGCTGGTGTGGACGAACTGGGGCACGCGCAGCCGGTATTCAACGATCTCTGCCTCGGTGGCGCGCTGATCGCTGCCGCCGGCCTGGCCGGCGCGCGCCTGCTGCACGCTTTGCCGAAGCCGCTCTTGCCGTCTGCACTGTTGCTCGGCTGGGCGCTGCTGTGGTGGTTCGCCAGCGCCGGCCGCGAGATCGATGCGTTTGCGCCGGCGTCGCAGCAGTTGCCCTTGCTGCTGCTCTTCGCGGTGCTGTCGCTGGCCGCCCTCGAATGGTACGGCGCCGCCGCCCGATGGACTGCCGCGCGCTGGGCTGCGGCGTCGCTGTTGCCCCTAATGTGGCTGCTGGCTGGTGCGGCGGTGCTGCGCGACGGGCACGCGCTCGCCGGGGCGATGGTCGTCGTCATGCCGGGCGCGCTGGCTGTGCACTACTGGCTGCTGGCGCGGCAGGAGCAAGCCGGCGCGGCGATGAACCGGTTTGCCGGCTTGCGCCACGTTGCCGCCTGGTGGCTGCTGCTGCTGATCGTCGGCGTCGAGCTGGCCTGGCTCGGCCAGCGTCTGGCGCCCGGCGTCAGCCTTTGGCCGCTGCTGGGCTGGGGGCTGGTGGCGGCGGTCGGCATCGCGCTGCCAGACGCCGGCCACCGCCGGTGGCCGTTTTCGGCGCAGCTCGCAAGCTATCGAGGGGCGGCGACGCTGCCGGTCGCGCTGGCCGCCGGGTGGTGGTCGCTCGCCGCCAACTTCGGCCACGCGGGTGGTGGCTCGGGGCTGCCGTATCTGCCGCTGGTCAACCCTTTCGACGCGACGCAACTGCTGCTGCTGGTCGCGCTGCAGGGGTGGCTGCGGCGGCTGTGTGAAGTACCACTGGCCGGCTGGGGCGTGGCCGCGCGGCTGCGCGCCGTTCCGGCCGCGCTGGCGCTGGTGTGGATCAGCATGCTCGCGGCGCGCATCGCGCATCACTGGGGCGGGGTGCCGTTTCGCGCGTCGGCGATGTTTCATTCGGGTCTGCTGCAGGGATTGTTGAGCCTGCTGTGGGCGGCGGTGGCTCTGGCGCTGATGATCCGGGCCACCCGGCAGCGCAGTCGGCCCGGCTGGTACGCCGGTTTCGCGCTGCTCGCCGTCGTCGGCGTCAAGTTGTTGCTGGTCGACCTGGCCAACGCCGGCACCACGATGTGGAGCGCCTCGCTGATCGGCATTGCGCTGCTGGTGCTGGCCGCCAGCTACCTGGCGCCGGTACCGCCGAAGGAAGAGCGGGCGGCGGCAGGCGCCGACGGAGACGCGAAGGCGAAAGGTTAGAATGACGGCCATGCGATTTTCACGGCAGAAACTGGGCGAACGGATCGATCTCTACGAGCGGTTGATGCGTCTCGACAGACCGATCGGCATCCTGTTGCTGCTATGGCCGACGCTGTGGGGCTTGTGGCTTTCGGCGCAGGGCCGGCCGGACGCGCTGGTGGTGTGGATCTTCGTCCTCGGAACGGTGCTGATGCGTTCGGCCGGTTGCGTGATCAACGACCTTGCCGACCGCAACTTCGATCCACACGTGGCGCGGACCAGCCAGCGGCCGCTGGCTGCCGGCAAGGTTTCGGTACGCGAGGCACTGCTGTTGTTCGGCGCCCTGGTCGCCTGCGCTGTGCTGGTCGTCCTGCCACTGCGCAGCGGGCTGCTGGCGGCGCTGTCTGTCGCCGCCCTGTTCCTCGCCGCGAGTTACCCGTTCACCAAGCGTTTCCTGGCCATCCCGCAGGCGTACCTCGGCGTCGCCTTCGGTTTCGGCATTCCGATGGCGTACGCGGCACAGCTCGGCAGGGTCCCGGCGGATGCCTGGTGGCTGTTGCTGGCCAACGTGTTCTGGGCGGTCGCGTACGACACCGAGTACGCGATGGTCGACCGTTCCGACGACCTGAAGATCGGTATCCGGACTTCCGCGATCACTTTCGGCCGCGCCGACGTCGCGGCGGTGATGTGCTGCTACGCGCTGGCGCTGCTGCTGATCGGCACCGTCGGTTACCGACTCGGCCTGGGCGGCGTGTTCTACGGCGGGCTGACGGTCGCGGCGGCGATCGCCGGCTACCATTACACGCTGATTCGCGAGCGCGATCCGCAGCGCTGCTTCAAGGCTTTTCTGCACAACAATTGGCTGGGTGCCAGCGTCTTTGCCGGCATCGCCCTCGATTTTCTGCTCTCGAAAGGGGTCACCGGATGAAGAACGTCCTGATTTGCTCGCTGGCGCTGCTGGCGGGAACAGCGCACGCCGCCGAAGATGCGCGGCAACTGGCGCCGCTGCCGGCCGCCGCCGAAGCAACCGTGCGCGCCGAGATGCGCGCCAACTTGTTGGCCCTGAACGAGATTCTTGTTCTGGTCGGAGCGGGCAAGGTGAAGGAGGCTGGTGAGCTCGCCGAGAAGGAACTCGGGGTCTCGGCGATGGGCAGGCATCGCGGCCAGCCGGTCGACGCGCGTCCCGGACCGCACATGCCGCCGGCGATGCACGCTACCGGGATCGACGGGCATCGGGCGGCGAGCGAATTTGCCCGGATCGCGGCCACCGGCGACCGTGACCAGACCATTGCCGCGTTGCCGTCGCTGACCAGCGGCTGCGTGGCCTGTCACTACGCTTACCGTATCCGCTAGCCAAGGGTCGCTGGTGGCGTAGGAATGGATCGATGATCGTCATCGCGCTGGCGCCAGCCGTTCGGCGTCGGCGGCGCGGTGGTGCTCAATGCATGCCGACATACCCATCGTGTCGTCGTCAAGGTCGAGCATCGCGCCAGGAAATCGTGGCCGTGGCGGCCTTTCTGAAGAGCGGGGGAACGGTTAGCGACACACCTGACTGTGTCGAAAACGTTTACACATGGGCTCGCCGAAGCGTCGATTGAAGAAAAAAGACAACTAACTCCAATGGTTGCTGAAGCTGGCGCAAGTTTTGCCTTCTTCTGACAGCGCTTGATGGGGGCTTAGATGCTCTGGACGGTACCACCGGATGTCCTACGCTGGCGCGTCACGCAGGATTGCCACCCCAACCCACAGGAGAAGCGCCATGAGAACGAACCAGACGGGAACGAGAACTGCAGTTGCCTTCGCATGCGCCGCGGCGCTGACATGGGCATGGCCGGCCATGGCGGCACCGGTCATCATCCTTAACGCCAGTTTTGAATCCCAGATACTGGCTGAGGACGCGTTCACCAACAACGTCCTCACCGACTGGTCGGATACCACAGCCTGTACGCCGAATTGCTTCGGCGCCTACAACCCTGGCGTCGGCAATGCCTCGTTTCCAAGCGGAGTCGTACCAAATGGCAACAACACGGCGTACATGGTGTCACCGGGCGGCGTTCCGCTGACGCAGACGCTCGGCGCGACGCTGCAGGCCAACACGATCTACACGCTGAGGGTGGCGGTCGGCAATCCGCTTGACCGGCCCAATGTGGGCTCGTTTGGATTCCAGCTTGGGCTGGTCGGGTCGGCTCAGAACGTCATCGATTTCACCGATCTGCTCAGCAATGTCACCGACGGCGGCTTCGTTGAATATTCTGCCTCGACGTTCGTGTCGAGCGGCAACCCGGACATCGGCAGCACCATGGTGCTTCGCTTGATCGGGACCAACAACGCAGGCCCCGGGACGCCTTATGTGGCATTTGACAACGTGCGGCTGGATGCCGAGGCGGTGACCGCCGCCGCGCCGGAACCCGTGACCTTGGCGATGGTCGGTGTGGCTCTCCTCGGTCTGGGCGAGACGCGGCGAAAGCGTGCCCGATCAGTTGCCGCATAGCGGGGGCACCACCCTACGCCTGGCACTGGTCTGGTGGAGCACCGGCCGATACGGCGTCAACCGGCTTGGCGGGCGATCTTCGTGTCTTGACACATCATGTCAGCAGACCCGTACCGGCGTGTGATCGCCGCGGGCCGCGGGTGATGGGGAATCAGCTTGGTACCGGGCTCAAGGCGATTGAGGCACGGGTGTCACGATTCCCCGGCGGCGACAATGCCTCGCCGCGCGGCGGCACGCTTCAGCGAAAGGCGCGGGTCGGCACGGTGCTCAGCAGCATCCATTCCAGGGCGAAGCGGCTATCGGACGGATGTTGCTCGCGCGCCGGGCGGAGTCGGCCGCCGGTGCGCCTGCCAGACTATAATCAGCCATTGAACGTCCCGGCGACCGCGCCGCGGACTCGACGGCGCGGTCGCCTGGCCGGGCCCCAACTCCAAGTCGCTGTCGCGACGCTGCCGCCGGAACGTTTCCGGCCGGAAAGCTGCCGATGAAGTATCAGGACCTGCGCGACTTCATCGCGCAACTGGAAGGGCAAGGCGAGCTCAGGCGCGTCGGCATCGAGGTCGACCCGCGGCTCGAGATGACCGAGATTTGTGATCGCGTGCTGCGTGCTGGCGGACCGGCGCTGCTCTTCGAGAATCCCCGCGGGCACACCATGCCGGTGCTGGCCAATCTCTTCGGCACGCCGCGGCGGGTGGCGCTGGGGATGGGCCAGGAGTCGGTGACGGCGCTGCGCGAGGTCGGCAAGCTGCTCGCCTACCTGAAGGAGCCCGAGCCGCCGAAAGGGCTCCGGGACGCCTGGGACAAGCTGCCGGTCCTCAAGCAGGTGCTGAACATGGCGCCGCACCTGCGATCGTCGGCGCCGTGCCAGGAAATCGTCTGGGAAGGCGGCGACGTCGATCTGTCGCGGCTGCCGATCCAGCTGTGCTGGCCGGGCGACGCTGCGCCGCTGATCACCTGGGGGCTGACGGTGACCCGCGGGCCGCACAAGACCCGCCAGAACCTGGGTATCTACCGTCAGCAGGTGCTTGGGGCCAACAAGGTGATCATGCGCTGGCTGGCGCATCGTGGCGGCGCGCTCGATTTTCGTGAGCACTGCAAGGCCAGGCCAGGCCAGCCTTTTCCGGTAGCCGTCGCCCTGGGCGCTGATCCGGCGACCATTCTCGGCGCGGTCACGCCGGTGCCTGACAGCCTCTCGGAATATCAGTTCGCCGGGCTGCTGCGCGGCGCCAGGACCGAACTGGTGAAATGCCTGGGGTCGGACCTGCAGGTTCCGGCTTCGGCGGAGATTGTCCTCGAAGGCGCCATCGACCCGGCCGAAAGCGCACTCGAAGGTCCGTACGGCGACCATACCGGCTACTATAACGAGCAGGCCCGCTTCCCGGTGTTCACCATCGAGCGTATCAGCATGCGCCGCAAGCCGATCTACCACAGCACCTACACCGGCAAACCACCCGACGAACCGGCGATGCTCGGCGTGGCGCTCAATGAAGTCTTCGTGCCGCTGTTGCAGAAGCAGTTTCCGGAAATCGTCGACTTCTACCTGCCGCCGGAAGGCTGCTCGTATCGACTGGCGACGGTGAGCATCCGGAAGCAGTACCCGGGTCACGCCAAACGGGTGATGTTCGGCATCTGGAGTTTCCTGCGCCAGTTCATGTACACCAAGTTCATCATCGTCGTCGACGACGACGTCGATATCCGGCAGTGGAAGGAAGTGATCTGGGCGATGACCACCCGGGTCGACGCCGCGCGCGATACCTTGATCGCCGAGAACACGCCGATCGATTATCTCGACTTTGCCAGCCCGGTGGCCGGTCTCGGCAGCAAGATGGGTCTCGACGCGACCAACAAGTGGCCCGGTGAAACGAGCCGCGAGTGGGGTACGCCGATTGTCATGGACGCCGCCGTAAAGCAGCGCGTCGATGCCCTGTGGAACGACCTGGGCCTGTGAGGGGCGCGCTGGCGCGCAACGGAACGGCTGGCACGGCGAGTAACCGGGTGGTCGTCGCCGGCCTCTCGATGGTGGGCGCCAGCTGCCGATTGACGAATGAATTGACCATTGACGTGGAGCGAATCGCGGCCAAGCCGCTGCGCGACAGGAGAATGAAATGAATGGCGAGTTGATCCCGGCGGGCTCCGACCTCGATGGCGCCCGCGCCTGGTGTCATGTGATCTACGGGCTGCACGCACTGGCGGTGGTGATCGGGGTGACCGGCGCGGCGACGGTGGCCGGGGCCTTTGTCTTTGGCGTGCCATCGCTGATCGCCGTGGTGCTCAACTACATCAAGCGCAGCGAGGTCCAGGGAAGCTGGCTCGAAAGCCACTATCGCTGGCAGATCCGGACCTTCTGGTTCACCGTGCTGTGGCTGCTGGTCTACGGCCTGCTGATCATCACCATCATTGGCATCCCGATTGCTTGGCTGCTGATCGTGATCCTTGGCCTGTGGGTCGGCTATCGCGTCATCCGCGGCTGGCTTGCTCTGTCCGGACGCCGGGCGATCGACATCCCTTGACAGACCCCAATGGCCACGGCTGGTGACATTGGCGAGGTGCCGTGCAAGGATCTCGTTCCGTCTCAGACAAGGGAAATGGCGGCACGCGAAGGTGGCAGAGCGGTGACGCGGTATTTCGCGCGGCGGTGTGCGCAGAGCGCCATGCTATGGCGACGGGACGGGCCTTGCGGGGTTGGCGTTGGCCAGCACCGTGACCGAACGGTCAGGTGCGAACCAGTAAGACGACGAGCAAGGAATTCAGGTGTCGCCGATGCGGGAACTGGCAGGCTGGACGCCGTGCGCCGGTCAGATTCCCAGAGGCAGATTCCCGACGGCGAAGCCCATCGCCATTAGCTCGCGCTGGAAGTGGCTCGACGCAAGCGGGAAGGCTTGTGCCACCAGCATGTACTGGTGCGTCTCGCTTTCAAAGCGGGCCGAAACGTCGGCTTCGGGGGCATCTTTGGGATAGACGAAGAGCGCTTCGTAGCTCGCGGAAAAATCGGCCAGAGGTTCATCGGGCGAGTTGTGCGGCGCGGCGCGGCCCGCCATCTGAATATTGACCATCCCTCGTATCTGACCATCGGGCGTGGCGGGTAGCGCCAAACCAAGGCTTATCGTCGGGGTCATCTCAAAACCGATTTCGGTTTGGATGACCTTGGGCAGCTTGTTCTCTGCTCGAAAAGACAGCACGCGAAAACTCATCAGGCGGGGGCGAAGGTCGGGTGTGTTCATATCGGGTGTGTCCATCAATGCGTCATCACATTCATGGCGCGGACCGGAACACGGTAGGGAATGGTGTGCGCTGGCAGCATGTCCGGCGCGACTTCATGGCGAATCGTCAGTTCGATCCGCATCACAGGCGCGCCTATCGTGTGGCGCTTCGCCACTCTGCGCGCTGGCAGTTCGGCTGTCATGTCCTTCAGTGCAAGCAACTCCCAAAAGGCGTCTTCGCTTCGCCGAACCAAACAAAGCAGGGTGTTCATCGCCTCGGAAGGGGCCACGTCGTCGGCTTCATACTTGCTGAACGCTTTTGGGCCGCCACCGAAAAGGCGTGATGCCTGCTCTTGCGTGATGCCAAACTTCTCGCGCAATGCGCGAATCTCGGCCCCCGTCAGCAGGCCATCAACGGACTTGCGGAAGGCCAGCACAGCGCGTTTGTTGGCGCGCCCGTCGGCGTCACCCGTGATTTCCGATCCGCAAGCATCGCATTCAGCGTAGCGAAGCGTCACCGTCCCTTGCTTGCCGCGATACTCCGTCTCCTGCCTTTCCGTGCGCGGCGTGATGTGTCCCTCGCCGCATAGCGGGCACAGCGTCCTGTCGTCCATGCTCGTCCCCGTTCTCTATAGTGGTCCCTGGAAATCAGACAGTGGTTTAAGCTGTGTTCCATCATAGGAGCGAGAAGCGATGAGTGAAGCAACTACCCGGAAGGTACATACGCCGGAGTTCAAGGCCAAGGTTGGTCTGGC
>NZ_JAPUVQ010000059.1:0-8406 GCF_029255145.1 Accumulibacter sp. | reverse complement strand
TTTAACAGCGTTATTTTAAGAACAGCCAGAGTCTCCCTCAATCTTCATCGCCCAAGTCTGCCAATCCTCGTGCGCCAACCTACGCCAACAGCCCCCTTGCGTGGGTTTGAAATGAGAACTGCTGGCCGCAGGGTGACAGATGCGAGTGCTGAAAGTTCCTGTGCTAATCTACGGCGGTGCTTTGTGCCTGTAAGGGCCTTCTTTTACTGGCCCGCTGACACAGCGACACCAAGTGAAGGTATAACCCGGGGTCGATACAGTCGTCCCCTGCACGAGGGTTCGTGATGTCCACCGAGACCGAAATAAAGCTATCGCTGTCGGCACGCGTTGCCAGTCAGTTGCCCAGGCACCCGCTGCTGGCCGACCGCACGCCACGCCGGCAACTGCTGATCAACACCTACTACGACACCCCTGACCACCGTCTGCGCGAGAACGGGATTGTCGTGCGCTATCGTCAGCAGGGTCGCGAATGGCTGTTGGGCGTCAAGACCGCGGCTCAGCTCACCGGCGGATTGGCGCAGCGAAAAGAGTGGGAGCTTCGCGGCAAGCCGGGAGAGTTCGACTTCTCCCATGTTGACGAGAGTGCCATTCGCGAGCTTCTCGAATCCCTGCGTGATCACTTGCAGCCGGTGTTCACCACCCGCTTCACGCGTCAGGCCTGGATGCTCGAACCGCGCGCCGGGGCGCGTATCGAAGTGGCCCTCGACCGCGGCTGGATCGAGGCCGGGGGGCGGCGCCAGGCGATCCGTGAGGTCGAACTGGAACTGTGCACGGGCGAACTCGGCGAGCTGTTCGACCTGGCCAGCACCCTGCAGGTAACCCTGCCGCTGCACCCCGAAGCCAGCAGCAAGTCCGAGCGTGCGTACCGTCTGTCGGCCGATCTGCCGATGACAGCGGGAAAGGCGATGCCGGTGCCGGTCGAGGCCGGTTTGTCGTCGATGGGCACCTTTCGCCTGATCGCGCTGGCCTGCGTCAACCACCTGCAGCGCAACGAGCAAGGCGTCCGTCAGGGCGATGCGCCGGAGTTCGTTCACCAGGCGAGGGTGGCCATTCGCCGCCTGCGGTCG
Source organism: Accumulibacter sp. (assembly GCF_029255145.1). Taxonomy (GTDB): domain Bacteria; phylum Pseudomonadota; class Gammaproteobacteria; order Burkholderiales; family Rhodocyclaceae; genus Accumulibacter. Next base: position 7,339 of record NZ_JAPUVQ010000059.1, on the reverse strand, counting down.
GCGATCCGCGTCTGGGAACGACAGCTGCCCGAATCCTTTGTCGCGCGCTTCGATCCGCTGTGGCAGGAGTTGGCGCGGCAACTCGGCGACACGCGCAACTGGGATGTCTTTCTGACCGGCAGCGTGCCTGCGCTCGCCGTGGTCTTTCCGAATCACGTCGAAATCGAACAGCTGCTCAGCTACGGTCGCAGGCGCCGCAGCAGCAGCCGCCAGGCCGCCAGGCGGGCGCTCACATCGCTTGCCTATTCGCGCTTGCTGGTCGACTTTACCGCCGCCCTGGTGGCTTTGCCGGAAACCGGCGCGGGCCCGGTCGAGACCTTCGTCCCACGCTGGCTGGACAAGTGCAGCAAGCGCGTCCATCAGCGCGCCACCGAGGCCGAGGCCGAGGGCGGCGGCGACGCGGCGCGCCACCGCCTGCGCCTGGCGTTCAAGCAACTCCGCTACGCGCTCGAATTCTTCTCGCCGCTTTTCGCAACTGGTCCGGTGCTGGAGGGCTACCATCAATCGGTCAGCGCGCTGCAGGAACTGCTTGGCAGCCAGAACGACCTGGCGGTGGCGACGCAACTGACAGGCGACGCCCTGGCGGGAGCACGTGCCGCGCCGATCCTCGGCTGGCTGGCGGAGCAGAGCGAGGCGCTGCTGCCCGAACTCAGGACGCGGCTGGACGGTTTCCGCCAACAGCCGCCGCCGTGGCAGGAATTGTCGCAGTGAGCGAGACCACAGTGCCTGGATCGGGCGCGCAGCCCCGGGGTGTGCGGGCGCTGCCTCAGCCGGACGCCGAGCCGCCGATGCCGGCGGCGCCGTCGCTCAAAGATCGTAGATCCAGCTGGCGATCACGAAGTAGTTCAGGACTCCCAGGATGTCGATGGCGGTGGTCACGAAAGGGCCGGTGGCGACCGCCGGGTCAACCTTCAGGCGCTGGAAGATCATCGGCAGCAGCACCGCCAGCAAGGCCGCTCCAGTCATGTTGCCGAGAATGGTCAGGCCGACCACCTCGCCGAGCGCCAGGCTGTGGTGCATCAGGTAGCCATAGAGCGCCAGGATGACGCCGTAAAAACTCCCGAGCAGCAGGCCGACGCGCAACTCCTTAAGCACCAGCGGGACCGTGTCGCGGACATCAATGGCGCCGGTGGCCAGGCCACGCACGGCGACGGTGGCCGACTGCACCCCGACGTTGCCGGCCATGCCCATGACCACCGGCAGAAAGGCACCCAGAACCAGCACCTCGGCGAGAATCGCTTCATAACGCCCAATTACTGCTGTCGCCGCCAGACCGCCGACGAACGCAGCCAGCAGCCAGGGCAGGCGAATCCAGGCGATCTTGAAGGCCGAGTGGGTGAGCGTTTCGGACTCGCTGGTACCCGCCATCTTCAGCATGTCGCGGGTGGTCTCTTCTTCGAGGACGTCTATGACGTCGTCAACTGTGACCATGCCGACCAGTACGTTTTCCTCATTGACCACCGGGATTGCGAGCAGGCGATATTTGTCGACCAGCATGGCCACGGTGGTCTGATCGGCATCGGTGGTCACCTTCATCACTCGCCGGTTCATAACCTTGTGCAGTGGGGTGCCCGGGCGGGTCAGCAGCAATTGCCGTAGCGAGACGACGCCGGCCAGTCGTCCTGCTTCGTCGGTCAGGTAGAGGTAGAAGACCATCTCGACGTCTTCGCGGCTGCGGATGTTCTCGATCGCTTCTTCAACGGTCAGCGTGTGCGGCAGCGAGAAGATGTCGGTGGTCATGATGCCGCCGGCGGTGTCGGGGTCGTACTGGAGAAGGCTTTCGACTTCGTCCTTGCTTTCGCGGCCGAGCAAGGCCATCAGTTGCTCGCGCTGGTCTTCCGGCAGGTCGCCGATGAGGTCAGCAAGTTCGTCCGGTGGAACCTGTTCGAGTACGCGCGCCAGCTTCTCGACCTTCGACTCGCTCATCACCTGCGCCCGCAAATTGGCTGGCAGCTGGCTGAAGACATCGGCCGCCGTCGTGGTGTCGTTGATCGCGTAGAAGATGTCCACCACATGCGCCGGGGGTAAGTCGTCGAGAACTGACGCCAGGTCGGCGGGATGGAGCCTGGCGAGCATTTTCTGCAGCGAGGCGCGGGCGTCGCGTACGTACAGCCGATCGATCGTTTCGACCAGCCGCTTCTTTCGGTTATCGTACGCCGCAGACGCGGCTGGTTTGCTCTCGATGTTGATTTGCATGATCTTCTCCCCTTGAGGCCCACCCTGGCGAGGGGGGGAGTCTACCCGCAGGACGCCGATCGGTCCATCGATTTGGTGCGCTGCGGACGTTTTTTCTGAGGCGGTTCAAGCGGACGGTCAGCGGCTGCGACGGCCATCGGCGGCGGTGCCGTTTGGCCCTTTCGGTGGCGCCGGGCGATCGTTGTCGATGAACTCGATTCCCGGCATCTTTCGCGACATCGTCATGGCGGCGTCGTGGCCCCGTCGGGCGGACAAGGCGCTTGCCGATTCCCCGGTCGATCGCCGTCGATCTCGTGACCGCGTGCCCGATCGGGGCAGATGCCCGCACTGCTGCACGCCGGTGCGATCGGTGTTTGACGGCCGCTGCGCAACCACGCCAGGCGTGCCGGCGCGGCGACCGACGGCGGGGTCAGCGGCTGCGGTTCGGCAGAACCTCGTGCAGCAGCCTGGCGGCGTCGCGGATCATGCTGGCGGTGGTTTCCCAGTCCACGCAGGCGTCGGTGACCGAGCAGCCGTATTTGAGCAGCGCAAGGTCTTCCGGGATCGGCTGGTTGCCGGCGACGAGATTCGATTCGATCATCATGCCGACCAGTGAACGGTTGCCGAGGCGCACCTGATTGACCACGTCGGCCATCACCAGCGGTTGCAGCTCAGGCTTCTTGTAGCTGTTGGCGTGCGAGCAGTCGACCACGATATTGGTCGGCAAGCCGGCCTTGCTCAGCGCCTGCTCGGCCATCTGCACGCTGACCGTATCGTAGTTCGGCCGGCCGTCGCCGCCGCGCAGGACGAGGTGGCCGTAACGATTGCCACGGGTACGGACGATCGAAGTACGTCCCTGGCCGTTGATTCCCAGGAAACTGTGCGGACGCGATGCCGAGAGAATGGCATTGACGGCGATCCCGACGTCACCGTTGGTGCCGTTCTTGAAGCCGACCGGGGTGGACAGGCCGGACGATATTTCCCGGTGCGTCTGCGACTCGGTGGTGCGCGCGCCGATCGCTGTCCACGAGATCAGATCGCCCAGATACTGCGGTGAGATCGGGTCGAGCGCCTCGGTCCCGGCCGGCAGGCCAAGTTCGGCGATCTCGAGCAGGAACTGGCGCGCCTGCTGCATGCCATGGTCGACGCGAAACGAGTCGTCCATGTCGGGATCGTTGATATAGCCCTTCCAACCGGTGGTGGTCCGCGGTTTTTCGAAATAGACGCGCATCACCAGGTACATCGTCTGGCGCACCTCGTCAGCGAGTGCCTTCAGCCGCCGCGCATAGTCCAGCCCGGCCACCGGGTCGTGGATCGAGCACGGGCCGACGACGACGAACAGACGACGGTCGCTGCGGTCGAGAATCCTGCGCAGCAGTTCGCGGCCGCTCATCACCAGCCTGGCGGCGGTCGGCGAGAGCGGCAGTCGGGCCTGGATCTCTTCGGGGGAGGGCATGGCGTCGAAGGCGCTGACATTGATGTTGTCGATGTCGAGAGTTGTCATGGCTTTGGCAGACGGGTCAGTTGGTGAACGAGCTCTTTCACCGCGGCCACGCGGTCGGCCAGCGTGGCGCAGTGGCGTTTGAGAACCAGCCGGTCCTGCCCGGCCAGTCGGTAGTTGCGGTCCCTCTGAATGAGTTCGATGATCCGCAGGGGGTCGATCGGGGGATTGACCTCGAACTGTACGCTGATCTGTTCGGCGGTGGCGTCAAGCTTGCTGACCCCGAGTGGCTTGCACAGCAGGCGCAGGCGGTGACTGTCGAGCAGGGCGCGGGTCTGCGGTGGCAAATCGCCAAAACGATCGATCAGCTCTTCCTGCAGGTCGGCCAGCTCATCGGCCAGCGAACAGTCGGCCAGGCGCTTGTAGAGCGCCAGCCTCTGGTGCACGTCGGGCGCGTAGTCGTCAGGCAGCAGCGCCGGGGTGTGCAGGTTGACCTCGGTGGCGACCGCCAGCGGTTGCGTCAGGTCGGGCTCCTGGCCTTGTTTGAGCGCCGCGACGGCGCGGTTCAGCATCTCGGTGAACATGTTGAAGCCGACTTCCTGCATTTCGCCGGACTGGTTGTCGCCGAGAACTTCGCCGGCACCACGGATTTCGAGGTCGTGCATCGCCAGGTAGAAACCGGCGCCCAGTTCATCCATCGTCTGGATCGCCTCCAGGCGCTGCCTGGCCTGCTTGCTCAGCGCCTCCTCGTCGTGCGTCAACAGGTAGGCATAGGCCTGATGGTGCGAGCGGCCAACGCGACCGCGCAGCTGGTGCAGTTGCGCCAGGCCGAACCTGTCGGCCCGGTTGATGACGATGGTGTTGGCGTGGGGGTTGTCGATGCCGGTTTCGATGATCGTGGTGCACAGCAGGACATTGACGCGCTGCTGCGTGAAGTCGCGCATCACACGTTCGAGATCGCGCTCCTTCATCTGGCCGTGACCGACGACGATGCGCGCTTCGGGCAACAGCTTGGTGAGCTTGTCGCGCATGTTTTCGATGGTGTTCACTTCGTTGTGCAGGAAGTACACCTGGCCACCGCGCTTGAATTCGCGCAACAGCGCTTCGCGGATGATGCCGTCGGAAAAGCGGGTGACGAAGGTCTTGATCGCCAGGCGTTTTTGCGGCGCGGTGGCGATCACCGAGAAGTCGCGCAGGCCTTCGAGCGACATCGCCAGGGTGCGCGGGATCGGCGTCGCGGTCAGGGTCAGGACGTCGACTTCGGCACGAAGCGCTTTCAGCGCCTCCTTCTGGCGGACTCCGAAGCGGTGCTCCTCGTCGATCACCACCAGGCCGAGGCGCCTGAACTTGACGTCCTTCTGCAACAGCCGATGCGTTCCGATGACAATGTCCAGTCGCCCCTCGGCAAGTTCCCTGAGCGCCTGGGTGACCTCAGCTGCGGTCTTGAAGCGCGAGAGCTCGGCGATTTTCACCGGCCAGTCGGCGAAGCGGTCGTTGAAGGTCTGGAAATGCTGCTCGCAGAGCAGGGTGGTCGGGCACAGTACCGCGGCCTGGCGACCACCGGCTACCGCACAGAAGACGGCGCGCAAGGCGACCTCGGTCTTGCCGAAGCCGACATCACCGCATACCAGGCGGTCCATCGGTCGCCCGGATTTCATGTCGTCGATGACCGCGGCGATGGCTGCGCTCTGATCGGGTGTCTCTTCGAAACCAAAGCCGTCGGCGAATGCCTCCTGGTCATGCGTCTCGAAGTCGCACGCATGCCCTTGCCGTGCCGCTCGCAAGGCGTACAGGGCCAGCAGTTCGGCGGCGGTGTCGCGCGCCTGCAGGGCGGCGCGGCGTTTGGCTTTCTCCCATTGTTGCGAGCCGAGCGTATGCAGCGGTGCGGCGTCGGGGTCGGCACCCGAGTAGCGCGATATGACGTGCAACTGCGCTACCGGCACGTACAACTTGGCGTTCCCGGCATAGTGCAGCTCAAGAAACTCCATCTGGCCTTCACCGAGGTCGAGGTGGACCAGACCCTGATAGCGGGCGATGCCATGCTGCTCATGGACCACCGGCGAACCGACCTTGAGTTCGGTGAGGTCGCGCAACCAGTTGTCCACCGATGCCTTGCGCTGGGCAAGGTGGCGGGCGCGACGCGACGGGCTGTCGGCGTACAACTCGGCTTCGGTGATGAACGCCAGCCTGTCGACCTGGAAGCCGTCGTGCAGTGGCGCCACCGCCAGCGCGAGCTGGCTGCCGCCCGCTACGAAGTCCGAAATTCCCGCGCTGGCCTGGGTTTTCAGGCCGTACTCGGCGAACAGTTCAGACAGCGTCTCGCGGCGCCCGGCAGTTTCGGCGACGATCAGGACCCGGCCATCGAAGTCGTCGATAAACGCCTTCAGACGGCCGAGCGGGTCCGGTGCGCGGCGGTCGACGGCCAGTGGCGGCAGGGCCCGGGTCGGGCCGTCATCGCCGGCCGCGAGCTTTACGCTGGCGTAGGGCCTGGCGGCGACAAAGAATGGTTCTTCAGCCAGAAAGAGATCGCTGGGCCGAAGCAGTGGGTGGCTACGGTCACCCGACAGCATGTCGTAGCGCGACTGCGCTTCACGCCAGAAGGCACGAATCGCCTCGGGCACATTGCCGTGCAGGAAGAGCACGGCTTCTCCGGGCAGATAGTCGAAGAGGCTTGCCGTTTCCTCAAAGAAGAGCGGCAGCCAGTACTCGATGCCGGCGGTCGGAACGCCGTTCGACACGTCCCTGTAGATCCGCGATCGGGCCGCGTCGCCTTCGAAGATCTCGCGGAAGCGCTGGCGGAAGCGGGTGCGCCCCTGGTCGTCGAGCGGAAACTCGCGCGCCGGCAGCAGGCGAATCTCGGGAACCGGATAGAGCGTGCGCTGGCTGTCGACGTCAAAGGTCTTGATGCTTTCGATTTCGTCGTCGAAAAGATCCAGCCGGTAGGGTAGCGGCGAGCCCATCGGAAAGAGGTCGACGATGCCGCCGCGGATCGAGTATTCCCCCGGTGCGACGACCTGCGTGACGTGCGCGTAGCCGGCCAGCGTCAGCTGGGCGCGGAACCGCCCGGCGTCGAGTTCCTCGCCCTGCTTCAGAAAGAAGGTATACGCCGCCAGGTAAGCGGCCGGCGCCAGACGGTAGACGGCGGTGCCGGCGGGTACCAGCAGCACGTCACAATCGCCGCGGGTGACCGCATAGAGCGTCGCCAGTCGCTCGGAAACCAGGTCGTGGTGCGGCGAGAAGCTGTCATAAGGCAGCGTTTCCCAGTCGGGCAGCAGGCGTACGCGCAGATCGGCGGCGAAGCAGGGTATCTCTTGCAGCAGACGCTGCGCATCGCCGGCGCTGGCAGTCACTACGGCCAACAGTCGAGGCCTGGCACACTGGCTGGCCGCAGCGGCGGCGTGAGCGATCAGCAGCGCGTCGGCCGATCCGGCAAACGAGGGGAACTGCAGCTGTTCGCGGACTCCTGGCAGCGGCAGTCGGGGAAGCTGTAATGACAAGGAAGGTGACTCGCGACTCTATTTCTGACCCGGGTGATCCGCGCAAGCTGGTCAAGGCGGGGCAGCGAAAGGGCCGGATTATAGCTGATCGGTCGGTGTCGAGCCTTGTCCACTGTGGTATGAGCCTGAACGGGCCGCGCGTTTCCACTGAGACATGAGCCTCAAGGAAAATGTAGGGAGAGGACGAAACGGGTTGATCATCCTGCAGATGGTGATCAACATGAAC
>NZ_JAPUVQ010000058.1:0-4855 GCF_029255145.1 Accumulibacter sp. | reverse complement strand
TGGATTCGGTTCATCCTGGCCATCTCTGTTCTCCTCTCGCTTCGACAGGGATCAGATTAACCTCCGGCTGGCTCATATGATGAGCCAGTCAGGCGAGCGGCTGAAGAATAGCGCTAATCAGGTCACCAATTGACCGGACTTCGGGTCGTAGGCGTCGGGCACGGGAAGTCCGATAAATGGAATCCGCAGCCACTGGGCAAGAGCCCGGCGGTGATCATGGCGCTCTTGCGCCATGGCGCGATTGCCATCAGCGGAAAGGATTCCCACAACTGCAGGGCCAGCAATTGCGTCAAGGCATAGGCCGTAGAACGAATCTGCATCCACAGTTCCAGCGCGGCCTTCGACTGCTGCCACAGATTGGCCACTCCCCACCAGCGCTTCAGATGGTGAAACAAGGGCTCGATCCCCCGGCGCTCGGCGTAGATTTCCACCACCTGTCGGGCCGACAGATCGGTCTCGGTCGCAAGAATCAGGCGCGGACGCGACCAGGCGTGGTCGGGCAGGAACATCTCGCACCACACCGCCCGTACCGGGAGCCACTTCAGGAATCGCGCCACGGCGATGACCGAACGCACCCGAACCCGCTGCAGCGACGCCGCCACCGCGTTGCCGGTGTCCACCGTACGCGTCAGCACGACGCCGTCCGATGGGGCGCGGATCGACGCCTTCGACAGGTTGATCTCGTCCAGGGCCAGCGCCGCCTGCGCGTCGCTGACGCCGGCGCGAGCGCTGGCCGCGTCGGCGGTCGCCCGTTCGAGTGCAGCGTGGCCGGTATCGAGTTCTGTCCCGGCGGGCAACTGGCCGGCCGAGATGCGTGCCACTTCTTCCAGGCGCGCCAGGTCGGCCGTGGCCTCCTTCACCGTCGTCAGCGTTTGCGTGACCTTTGCCGTCGCCGCCGCCAGCACGGCACGCGAGCGCAGGATCTGGTCGCGCAGCTTGGCTGTGTCGAGTTCGACCCGTGCCTGACCCTTGCGGATCAGATCGTTGACGTCGACGTTGACTTTCAGAACCGTACCGGAGAGTTCGCTGCCGATGTTGGTCGAGCGCGTTGGCTGCAGTGTCCCGTTGGCGGTGACGGTCAGCGTCAGGTTGCCGCGTGCCACCGCCTGCGTGCTGTAGTTCGGCGCCGCGTTGGCGGTTCGCCGCGCTTGCCACCACCACAGGCCGCCAGCCGTTAGCGCCAGCACGGCGGCCGACAGCGCCGGGCGGCGATTTCTGGCAGGCATCGGGTCGTCAGGCCGGGCGCATCGGCGGTTTGCCGCGTGGTGGGCGCAGCTCAGGGCGTCGGGCGTCGCCAGGCGTGCAGCTTCGGTCGACCGAAGCGGTCGGACCGACGAGCACATGCTGCGCCGCTGCCTCTGCGGCGATCTGTACTGCAGCGCACAGACGCGCATTTCGGGCCGGCTATGTGCGGCAGCCGACAGACCGCGGCGGCGGCACTGCCTAAGCTGAACCATCCGAGCCAGCACATGCGGCGGCACTGTACCGTGGCAGACCATGCCCGGTACCTGCAAGCGGCGTGCTTGCTGCTGGCGAAGAAAAGAGTATGCGCGGCGCCGTTTGTCAATGTATCTCTCCGAAACTCATCCGATGAAGGAACGAAAATGAACAGACTCAATATCAATGCGATCGCACTGGCGATCAGTCTCGGTTTCAGTGCCGGTGCGATGGCCGAAGGCATGTCGAAGACCGATTACACCGCCGGCAAGGACAAAGTCGCCGCCGACTACAAGGCGGGCAAGGCAGCCTGTGCCTCGTTGTCCGCGAACGCCAAGGATATCTGCGTCGCCGAGGCCAAGGGTGCGCAGAAGGTTGCAGCAGCCGAACTTGAAGCCACCTACAAGCCCACTACGAAGACCCGCTACAACGCGCATGTCGCCAAGGCGGAGGCAGACTATGGGGTGGCCAATGAGAAATGCGATGACCTGGCCGGCAATGAGAAGGATGTGTGCGTGAAGGAAGCCAAGGCGGCGCAGACGACCGCCAAAGCCGATGCCAAGGCGCAGATGAAGACGACGGATGCGAACGTCACGGCCAACACCAAGACCGCCGATGCGCGCAGTACGGCCAGCGCCAAGACGACCGAGGCGCGCAAGGACGCGACGGCAGACAAGGTCGACGCCCAGTACGCGGTGGCCAAGGAAAAGTGCGACGCCAAGACAGGCGCTGCCAAGGATGAATGCATGGCCAAGGAGAAGGCGAGCGCGGGCAAGTAATCAGCGGCACTCGACCCGGCACGCAGCACCGAAACAGCAATGTTTGACAATGAGGTAATGCCATGAGAACGACGCAGAGATTTGCCTTCAGTGCAGTTGCCGCAGTCATGCTGCTCGGCCTGGGAGGGTGTGCAGGGATGTCGGCGCAGGACAAGAACACCGCTGTCGGCGCCGGCGTCGGGGCCGTTGGCGGTGCCGTCCTGACCGGTGGCAGCGCGGTCGGAACCGTTGGTGGTGCAGCCGTCGGCGGCATCATCGGCCACGAAGTGAGCAAGCCGTAGAGATGCTCGACGGGCGCTGCGCCAGCCCTTCGGGGTCAGCGCGTCGCGGTTGTCCAATGCCCCAAAATGCTCCGGTGAGGGTGAGCGACGCGCTTGCTGTCGCCGTCGGGTGTGGGGGCTATCAGGAGTCAATACCATGTGGAAATCTGGAAAGAGCAGCGGCGCCGCACTGCTCATCGGTGCCTTGCTGGTCGGACTGTCCGGCTGTCAGAAACAGGAAGGCCCGTCGGAGAAGGCCGGCAAGGAAGTCGACAAGGCGGCTGAGAAGGTCGGGCAGCAGGTCGAAAAAGCGGGGAATAGCATCCAGGAAGCAGCAAAGGGCGACAAGAAGTAGCACGCCTGTCCTCACCCGGGACGAAGGTCCGACGCTCGTGCCTGAACCGACGGGGTGCGCGCGCCGCGGGCAGCGTCAATGTCGCCAAGGTGAGGGTTGCAGGCAAATACGATTCATCAAACCATCACAAGGAATTCTCATGAAATATTCGATAGTATTTTCTGCAGTAGCAATGGCTCTGGCTGTCAGCGCGTGCGAGAGAGCGACGGTCGTGACGCCAGCAGCCGTCGTTGCAGTTCCCGGGCCAGCGGGTCCGCCGGGCGCGACGGGATCAACTGGATCAACTGGCGCTACCGGCTCGACCGGGAGCACCGGCGATACAGGGGCCATGGGTGATCGCGGCAAGACGGGTGGTGATACGGTGGTGGTCGTTCCTGCCCCGGCTCCCGCGCGCTGATCTTCGCACGGCGCTGGATCTCTGGCCCGCATGGCGGTGACACAAGCGTCACCCGTGCCGCCAGGGATGAGGCGCTGTCACTTATTGCCAGTGAACGATGAAGAATTCACTGACGATCTGACGGTCGAGTCTATTGTAATTTGTTACCCCACGGGGCTTGTCAGGAACGATGCGGGTGGGGCGAAAGTGGTGCGGCCGAGGTAGGCTGGCCAAACCGCAGCGTGTGGGCGCTTTTCCTACGAGTTGTCATCGAGGGGAAAGGAAATGCTGAATACGCCCAATATTGTTGCCGTGGTCCTCGCAGGTGGCGAAGGCTCTCGCCTGCATCCGCTCACCGAACATCGGTCCAAGCCCTCGGTTCCCTTCGGCGGTCGGTACCGCATCGTCGACTTGGTCCTTTCCAACTTGGTCAATTCGAAGATCTTTGCCATCTACCTCCTGGTTCAATATGCAATACAAGTCGCAGTCGCTGATCGAGCACATCCGCCGCTCCTGGGTGCTGGCACCCATCTTCCCCGAGCAGTTCGACGCCGTGGTTCCGCCGCAGATGTGCGAAGGCCCGGAATGGTTTCAGGGGACTGCCGACGCCGTTTATCAGAACCTGCGACTCATCGAGAGTCACGCGCCGGACCTGGTGGTTGTGTTTGGTGCCGACCATATTTATCGAATGGACGTTCGCCAGATGGTCGCCTTCCACTTGCGCAGCAATGCAGACGTGACTGTCGCGGCGCTACCGGTGCCGATCGGCATGGCCTCCGCATTCGGGATCATTGACGCCGCCGTCGACGGAGCGATCCGCGGCTTCCGCGAGAAGCCAATCGACCCAGCGCCCATGCCGAACGATCCAACCCACGCCTTCGCCTCGATGGGAAATTACATCTTCAACACCGATGTCCTGGTCAACGCTCTGCGGGAGGGTCACCGGCGGGGAGAGAAGGATTTCGGCAAGGACCTGCTGCCGCGCCTCATTCAGACACAGCGGGTGGTTGCCTACGATTTCTCTGAGAACCGAGTCCCGGGAATACGCGACTATGAGGAGCGGGGCTATTGGCGCGACGTGGGGACCATTGATGCCTATTTTCAGGCCCACCAGGATCTGCTGGGTGCTGGGCCGAAGTTCGACATGTTCAACCCCAAGTGGCGAATCGGGTCCAGCAACTACCAAGGGCCGTCGCCGAAATTCTTCCGGGCCGAGGTGGACTAAAGTGGTCCCCTGAGTCAAGACAAATATCAACCCAGTTTAAGTTGTGCATTTGACTTCGCTAGCAGCTGGACGGCGCTGCCCCGGTGTTGCCTTTGACTCTGCCTTTGACTCTGCTTTTGATGCTGTCGTTGACTTTGCTTCTGCGGGTGGGGCATCGCCTGTTCCGCTACGGTCCACAGGCGATGCCCCACCCGCGCCGCCAAACTTGTCGAGGATCAATGCCCTGCCACCTATGCCGTTTCGATAGACGGCTGCGGGTGCCGTGTTGCCCAGGGACTGGTGCGGACGCTCAGCATTGTAGAAGGCAAAATACTCGGCCAGGCCAACCATCCGTTCGCCCATCGTGGCATAGCCCTTCAGATACACGTCCTCGTACTTGACGCTGCGCCAGAGGCGCTCGACGAAGATGTTGTCGAACACGCG
>NZ_JAPUVQ010000057.1:0-6803 GCF_029255145.1 Accumulibacter sp. | reverse complement strand
GACTGTGCCGTTGCCGAAACGCTGCACAGCATGAACGAGACCAGGAAAGCGTTCCGCTTGATCGTCGTCAAATATCGACGGCAGGCCGAGTTGTTCGACGACGCACCGAAATACCACGTCATTGTTGAGCACGGTCATCAATCGTGATGGAAAAACGAGCGATTTTGGTCAAGCAGGTTGATGCTCTTTCCAATAACCAGTTGATTATTCAGATGTTCACGATAGGTGATGAAGCACCGGACATTGCGCATACCTCCATATGTTATTGAATTGCAAGGGACAGCTGATTCGGATTGGATGTTTGCGGCCTTCCGGCTGGACGGTGGTCCGCCAAGTACCGATCCAGGTCGTCTTGGCGCACAACCCATGGTGCATTGACGCAAGCCTGGGTCGCTGGCATGTGCCGCAGCCGGATCATCCGTAGTACGGTGGTCTGCGTGACGCTCAGGATTGCAGCCACCTCGGAAACGCTCAGTTCGCCACGGGTTTGCCGCTCGCCTTCACGATACACGGCGATCGCGTGATTATTTCGGGTAGCACACACGCGTACAGCGGTCCAGGTTTGACCATGAGGCGTATGTCTCCCCATTCGATTCAGGATCGAGGCGATCATCGCGTCCGGTTGAATCCGGGCCAATGAGCGAATCAGTTCGATCGTGTCGGTATCCATCACATACCGATGTTTGCCCGTACGGATCTTCTCAAATCGCAGTTCCGTATGATCCCCGCCCTGCCAATGCAGCACCAAGCGAATGGCATTGTCCTCGGAAGTGGCAATGATATCCTTGAGTACCGTACGAAGCAGACGCTTCTTGATTTGCGGCGAACTGCCTGGGTGATCCCACAGGCAAGGCAAGTCCTCAGCCAATGCCAGCAACTCCGCTTTCGTCGCCGCTGTCACCGAGGTAGGCCTCTTGTTACGTCCGGCCTTAATCCAGACTCCCCGGCCCGAGCTTTTCGAGGTTGAAACGATGGCCGAGTCGCACGCTGCCACCGGAAGATCGACCCCGGCGGCGTCCACCAAGGCGCTGCGGGGTCGTACAGATTCATCTGCCGCTGGTGATAACGGCGTATCTGCACGACGCACAACGCGGGTCACCATGTGTATTCCAAGCAAAGGCAAAACGTTCACAACCTCTGGTCCGACTGGGTACGTTGGTGTTCGTCGATCAGTCGCTGCAGCGGCCACCGGCGATGGCGCGCAGGAACTCGTTGCGCGCTTGCGGCGAGCGCTCGAAGTCGCCGACGAAGGACTGGGTAATCACTCGCTCGTCACCCCGCCGGTCTTCACCAAGCAACAAACACAACTGCTCGGCTTCGACGACACAGGCGGCGCCACGCGCCTTGCCGTGCTGCATCAACGCTTTGGCAATATCACGCGTCATCCATTCCTGATAGGTGAAGCGGTGGCCGATGGCGTCGACCAGTCGCGCGATGCGGCCAAAACCATGCAGGCGGCCACCCGGCAGGTAGGCGACGTGGGCCAGGCCACGAAAAGGGACCAGGTGGTGCGGGCAGACGCCGTGCACGGCAATGCCACGGATCACCACCAGATCGCTGCCAGGGTCGGCAAAGCCGTCGCCGAGCGCCGCGGCAGGGTCGAGGTCGTAGCCACCGAGCAACCGGTCTTGCCAGAGTTCGCGGACCCGTTGCGCGGTACGTCCCATGTGCGCGCCATCGGCGGCAATGCCGCAGGCCTTGAGCAGGTCGCCGACCGCCCGCTCGAAGGCGGCGACGTCGAAGGCCGTCTGGCGCGGGATGCCAATATCACATGCGCTGTTGGGTGGTTGGTCGTGGTGGCTGCATTCTGGCATTGGATGCTTCGGCAAGTTGTCGGCAGATGTAGCGATGATACACGTCGTCGCCGCGTCCGATGGCTCGCGCCGTTCCCTGCTGGGCAGGGCGGCGCTGCGCGGGCCCACGATTGCGATTTCCTTGCACGCGGCAAGCCAAAGAGGCTTGCGATGAGCGATAATGGCCAGTTCGTGGGGATTGCGGTGATCCCCTGGCGGGCAGGCTGGGGACACTGGCCCGGGTCGGGAAGGAAATGGATGAAGAGCGTTGATGATTTCCGCTTGCGTTTCGGCAACAGGGAACTGGTGCCGATCATGATCGGCGGCATGGGCGTCGACATTTCGACCGCCGAGCTGGCGCTCGAAGCCGCACGACTGGGTGGTGTTGGCCATATCTCCGATGCGATGGTCAATACCGTCGCCGACCGGCGGTTCAATGCCAAGTTCGTCAAGGACAAGCTAAAGCAGTACAAATTCAACGTCGCCAATTCGGACAAATCGGTCGTTCGCTTCGATCTCGGACAACTCGCCGAGGCGACCCGGATGCACGTTGGCAAGACCATGGAGGCAAAACGTGGCGAAGGCCTGATTTTCGTCAACTGCATGGAAAAGCTGACCATGAACTCGCCCCGGGAGACGCTGCGGGTCCGCATGCAAGGGGCGCTGGACGCCGGTGCCGATGGCATCACCCTGGCTGCCGGATTGCATCTCGGTTCGTTCGCCCTGATCGAGGACCATCCGCGTTTTCGTGATGCCAAGCTGGGGATCATCGTCTCGTCGCTGCGCGCCCTGCAGCTGTTTCTGCGCAAGACCGCCCGCTGCCAGCGGCTGCCTGACTACGTCGTCGTCGAGGGGCCGCTGGCTGGCGGTCACCTCGGTTTCGGGATGGATTGGGCGGCGTACGATCTGGCGACCATCTTCAGCGAGATTCATCGCTATCTGAAGGCCGAGCAGCTCGATATTCCGCTGATTCCGGCAGGCGGCATCTTCACCGGCAGCGACGCGGTGTCGTTTCTCGATGAGGGCGCAGCGGCGGTGCAGGTGGCGACGCGGTTCACCGTATCCCGCGAGTGCGGTCTGCCAGAGGACGTCAAACAGCGCTACTTCGAGGCTACCGAGGATCAGATCGAGGTCAACCAGATCTCGCCCACCGGTTACCCGATGCGCATGCTGAGCAACAGTCCGGCGATTGGCGACGGCATTCGGCCGAATTGCGAGGCCTACGGCTACCTGCTCGACAGTACGGGCAGTTGCTCGTATATCAGCGCCTACAACCGCGAGGTCGAAGCCAATCCCGGCCTCAAGCGCATCTCGGTCAAGGACAAGACCTGTCTTTGCACGCAGATGCGCAACTTCGATTGCTGGACCTGTGGTCATTACACGTATCGCCTCAAGGATACCTCTAGGCGTTTGCCCGACGGCAGCTATCAACTGCTGAGCGCCGAGCACATCTTCCGCGATTACCAGTTCAGCACCGACGGCAGAATCCGCACCCCCGTATAGGGTGGCCGGGCTGTCCGGGCGGTCGCCGCTATCTCTTGTGCTGCCAAAATGAAAGGGCTTTAGTCGATGCTCAGCTATCGTCACGCCTTCCATGCGGGCAACCACGCCGACGTTCTCAAGCATCTGGTGCTGGTACAGCTGACCCGTTACCTTGGCCGCAAGGATAAGGCCTTCTGGTACATCGACAGTCACGCCGGCGCGGGTTCGTACGCGCTGGAGTCGGCGCAGGCAGCCAAGCTCGCAGAGTACCGGCAAGGCATCGCCCGACTGTGGGGGCGCAAGGATCTGCCGCCGGCAGTCGCCGACTATGTCGATCTGGTGCGTCGAATCAATCCGGGCGGCGGCCTCAAGGTCTACCCCGGCTCGCCCGATTTTGCATTATGGACGATGCGGGCGCAGGATCGTATGCGTCTTTTCGAACTGCACAGCCGCGACGTGCTGCGTTTGCGCGAGCATTTCGCGAGCGTCGGTGCGCGGGTGCTCGTCGACCACAGCGACGGGTTCGCCGGGCTCAAGGCCTTGTTGCCGCCGCCGTGTCGGCGCGCGCTGGTGCTGATCGACCCGGCGTATGAAGAGAAGCATGACTACCAGCGGGTCATCCACGCGCTCAGGGATTGCCTGCAGCGCTTTCCAGGGGGCACTTACCTGCTGTGGTATCCGCAATTGACCCGGCTCGAAGCACACGACTTGCCGCCGCGGCTGAAGCGTTTGCCGGCCAGCAACTGGCTGCATGTCGCGCTGCGCGTCAGGACGCCGGATGTCGACGGCTTCGGGATGCACGGCAGTGGCCTCTTCGTGATCAATCCCCCGTGGACGCTGCAGGGCACGCTCCAGGAACTGATGCCCTGGCTGGTCGCTGTGCTGGGCAGCGATGAGGGCGCCGGCTTTACGCTTGAAAGCCAGGCGGCTTGAGTCGTCCGCCGGCTGAATGGTTCGGCTCCCGCGGAGGAGTCGGCACGCCAGCATGCAGCGCCCACCGTGGGCGATTACCCGGCCTGATCTTCCCCGGCGGGCGAGTGCTTCCTGCTCGATCCGTAGCAGCGGTCAACCGGATATCGGGTGGCATTCCTGAGCAGTTTGGCGCGCGCCGCGTCTTCGAGGTCGATGCCGGCATTGTCGGCGATCAGCAGCAGGTAGATCAGGACGTCGGCGCATTCATCTCGGAGCGCCTCGCGGCCTTCGCCGCTGGCGGCCGACGTGGCTACCTCGGCATCGCTCTTCCACTGGGTCAGTTCGAGCAGTTCGCCGGCTTCTAGATTCAGCGCGACGATCAGATTGCGCAGGCTATGAAACTGCGCCCAGTTGCGCTGGTCGCGAAACTCGATGATCTTGGCGGTCAGCGCCGGAAGATTCATCGTCTCAGCTGAAGAAACGTTGCCGTGCTGCTTCGGGCAGGCTCATGCCGGTGGCTTGCGCGCGGGCCAGCAGCTCCCAGTAGTAGCGGTACGAGGCGCGGTCGTGCAGCAGTCCGTGATGCTCGATCGGCGCCCAGTCGCCATCCTGCGCGGCGATCAGGATGGCGGTGGCTTTTTCGACTTCCGAGAAGTCGGGGCGCATCGCTTCGACGATCGGCACGATTTGATTGGGGTGAATGCTCCACATCCGCAGGTAGCCGAATTCATTGCGCGCGCGCTCGGCATCGTGGCGGATGACCGCGAGATCCCTGAGTTCGGTGGTCACGTTATGCGACGGCACGGCGCCGTTGGCCAGCGCCGCCGCCGCGATTTCGCACTTGGCGCGGACGATCAGCGGATGCTCGAATTGCCCCGGGCTGCGCATCGCCGATGCCGGGATGGCGCCGTGGTGGCCGCTGACAAAGTCCATCAGGCCGAAATCGAGCGATTCGACCTCGGGCATCGTGGCTATTTCCCATACGTCGCGCAAAGCGCCGTAGGTCTCGATCAGCACGTGCACCGGGATCTGGCGGACGAGACCAGCGGCAGCGGTGGCGCTTCGCAACACACGCAACTGCTGCCGCACGTCTTCGCCGCCGCTCACCTTCGGCAGGGTCACGAAGGCCAGGCGCTGGCCGGCACTGGCGACGATGATCTCGAGGTCCTGCTGCCAGCCGGGATGAGCAATATCGTGGACGCGGACGCCGACGCGCTGGTGCCGGTTGCCGGCACTCATTATCAGCCCGGCGACCATCTCGGCGTGTTCCCGGTCGGCGCCGGCCGGTGCCCCGTCCTCGCAGTCACAGGTAATGTCGAAGATCGGGCCCAGCTCGCTCTGCAGTTGGAGGGCCTTGTTGATCAGCTTCTCGGAGCCCGCGTAGTGGTCGACCGCGGGGATCATCGGGAACGGCTTTTCGCCGGCAAAGAGGACTTGGCTGGGATGGCGCATAGTGTTTTTGAAGCGTCCGGTTTTCGAGAGAGCGGAATTCTACCGCGATATCTTCCGCTGCTGATGGTCGTAGCTGCGGGCAACCGTCAGCCAAGAAAAAACCGCGGACTGGTCCAAGCCGTTCACCTTTTCTGTTGGAATGATGCCAAACGCATCCTGAGACTGAAAAGGGAAGAATCAGAAGCCCCCGACTGGAAACCGCGGGTGCTTTTGTTTGTCCGACCTCCGGCGACCCCGTCAGGGTCGCTCGTCGAACCACCAGCGATAGATGTGGGAATCTAAGTTGAGCAGTTGGACGGCAATCCCTCCGTCCAAGACGACATCGACGGAGAAGGCCAACTCCTCCGACTCATCAGGAAGGCGGTCCTCGAAATATCGGGCCTGCAACGCGTCGCACCCTACACACCCGTTGGAGAGGTATGACTCCCGGTTCTCGACGTCGAGTCCGCTCTTTCGGACCTTCAAGGCCCCGATCCCGTGTCGTTGGAGCAGGTTCCGGGGCAGCCATCGGCCGATCACTTCCTCGCCGCCGAGGATGCCGTCGAGCGTCCGGAGTGAGGCCAGAATGTTCGGATGGCCCGGCAGGACCTTCGAGGCTGCCAGCGTCATGAAGGTGACGACCTTCGTCGCCTCCCCGCACCGTTGGCAGGTCGTGGGAGTCGTGAACACCTCCAAGGGGAGCGTCGCGCCGATCGCCGGGGCGAACCGAAGCCGGCCGGAGACGGCCCCCTCGGCGAACCTCGACAGTTCGATCGTCTGGCTCCAATAGCGCGACTCGTCCCTGTCCCTCGTCTTGATCCACTTCGGATGGTAGGCGGGCGACGGCAAGGCCACGGAGAACGATTTGGACTTCGCGTCGAAGATCAGGCGGAAGGATGGCAGGACGTCGGCGAAGATCGGGAGGTCGTGCTGGCGGAGCAGCCAAAGGCCCCGCACGCCGGCTTCCTCGTATCTGTCCTGACGCCGCAGCGTCTCATCCTCGTCCTGCCTGCTCCACTGTATCTCGACGGCGACCTTGGCCTTGCCCTTGGTCGAGAGCCCTTGACGCTCTCCGGAGCTGACCCGCCCTTGCTCACCAAAGCTGACCCATCAAGCGTGACCCAGTGGGCCCTGGTTGAGGTCCGCAGCGGTTCCCGGGAGCCGAACTTCGTAGCTCCCCAAGCT
>NZ_JAPUVQ010000056.1:0-4977 GCF_029255145.1 Accumulibacter sp. | reverse complement strand
CACAGCGGCAGGGTCTCGCCGCTCTTCTTGCTCGCCTGAGCATCCTCCAGGAGCTGGATCGCCCCCGTGCTGGGGCGGCTTGCGTCCGGTGGCCGGGGCTTTGCAGCGTTACCGAAAGCACACGTCGAGCGTGGCCGGAATCTTGGACACCTTCTTGAGCGACTCCTTGCGCAGGGTGCTGGTGAACAGGTTATAGGTCTTGGGTAGCACGCCCGCGAGTTGCGGGTTGTGCTTCTCGATCTCGCGCATCGCGGCATTGACCTTGGCGCCGATGACGTCGAACTCGGGCAGCGTAAGCAGGTAGTCAAAGCGCGCCTCGGGAGCAAGGTAGAGGATGCCTTCGGCGTGGTAGGCGGCGGGCTCATCGACCCTGCTGCTGCGTCTGGAAATGTCGCGTAACGATGCGCTGGCAGTTGCGAGCCGGGTGCGCTGGATGGCAGAGCGCACCTCGGCAAAGGGCAGGAAGATGAGGCCGAGGATAGGGCCGGAGTACTCCTGCGCCTTGAGGCCGGAATTGGCGCGGAACTGGTCGGCGGCATCCCACAGGCGCTTTTCGAGCGAGGTGGAGGCGGCGTCTTTTTCGGGGGGCGCGATCCAGAGCATGGAGATGACAGTCTGCGGAAAACGGCATTGTCCGGCAATTCGCACCCGAGAACAAAAGACGCTTGGGCATGCTCGATGGCCATGGACGGCAATCCGCCACAACCAACCGCCCGTAGCCTGATAGCACCACCTGGCGTGGCGCCGCAGTCGCGACCGGACGTTCAGCAAGCAGGGGAGCAGCTTGAAACGCTGCGGGCGACTGTTCGACGCATCGGCGCAAGACAATTGGCCGTGGGTGCGCGGCGAGATGGTGTTCGAAGAAACCAGAGAACTGTTTGGCTCGCTGGCGGTGCGCCCACGACCAGCGAGATCGACGCCGATGCCGATGCTCAGCCAAAGCCCGACCTTGCGGCTGCCGGCATGCCTGCGCAGTTCTTCGCCGTCAGCGAAGGCATACCAGCGAATGCGCGATTGAAGGCGCCGCGACGTTCCTGGGCGCGGTTGATTCGGATTGCTCGAATCTGCCTGCTATCGGCCGACTATCGCGCAGACAGCAAAAAGCCCGACCTCGTGAGCCGGGCTCTCTGCTTGATTCCGTGGTGGGTCGGGTGAGGCTCGAACTCACGACCAATGGATTAAAAGTCCAGCCTTCTGCACGTTTTACCGCGTTGAACGAGGTTCGCGAAACATGAGAAAGCGCCGTAAAGTCAGGCATGTATGGTAAATTGACGTTGCACGACGTTGAGCAAGAATGATAGAATTTGGCTACATGGTGGCTACATGGCTACATGGGATCGCCGCCAGCATCCAAGACAGGAGCCGACAGCATGAACCGCGAACGCCTCACCCCCGACCGCATCCGCCGCCTGAAGCTGCCCGCCGAAGTGGCGCAAGCCTTCCTTTGGGACACCGACGCGCCGCGCTTGGCAGTTCGCGTCACAGATGGCTCGAAGTCGTTCGTCTTTGAATCCAAGCTGAACCGGCAAACTGTGCGAGTGACCATCGGCGACGTTCGCACCTGGGAGCTTGACGCCGCCCGCGACGAGGCCCGCCGGCTGCAAACGATGGTTGACCAAGGCATTGACCCGCGAGAAGAGAAGCGCGCCCGCATCGCCGAAGCCGACGCCAAGCGCGAAGAGGCGAGGCGTAGAAAAGCGCCAGCCTTGGAAGCTTGGCAGGCGTACATTGACGCTCGCCGTGCGAAGTGGGGAAACTTGCACCTAGCCGACCATGAGACGGTGAGCAAGGAGGGGGGAAAACTGCGCACCCGAGGCCGCAAAGTCAACCAGAGCGATACGACGACGCCCGGTGCGCTGCGCCCGCTACTGAGCCTTCCTCTGGAGCAGATCGACGCCGACCGCGTGCGCGCCTGGCTACAAGATGAGGCGCTACGCCGCCCGACACATGCCGCCCTTGCTTTCAGGCTGCTGCGCGCCTTCCTCAACTGGTGCAGCGACCGCGCCGAGTACCGCGACCAAGCCCACAAGGACGCCTGCATTACCCGCATGGCCCGCGACGAGCTGCCGAAGAAATCCGCCAAGGATGATTGCTTGCAGCGTGAGCAGTTGCCAGCATGGTTCGCCGCAGTGCGCCAGATACAGAATCCTGTCATTGCCGCCTATCTGCAAACGACGCTACTTTCTGGCGCACGCCGGGAAGAGGTAGCGGGTATCCGGTGGGAGGATATCGACTTCCAGTGGAAAGCGCTGACCATCGGCGACAAGGTGCAGGGCAATCGCACTATCCCGCTGACGCCCCTTGTTGCGTCGTTGCTGGCCGCGCTGCCGCGTCGAAATCAGTGGGTTTTCAGCAGCCCGGCCGCCGCATCTGGCAGACTGCAGGAGCCGAGAATCCAGCACAACAAGGCATTGACCGCCGCGGGCCTGCCTGCGCTGTCTATCCACGGCCTGCGCCGCTCGTTCGGCACCCTGGCAGAGTGGGTAGAATGCCCCGCCGGAGTCTCGGCGCAAATCATGGGACACAAGCCAAGTGCGACCGCCGAGAAGCATTACCGGGTTCGCCCGCTCGACTTGCTGCGCATGTGGCACACGAAGATCGAGGCTTGGATTCTTGAGCAGGCGGGCATCGAACAACCCGGCGAAACCGAGGCGGGCCTGCGTGTCGTGCGGCATTAGTTGTAAAGCGGCGATTTACGGACTATGATTACTTCGTTCCGCCACAAAGGGCTGGAAGCCTTCTTCCGCTCGGGCACGCAAGCGGGCATACAGCCGATGCACGCCAAGCGCCTACGGGAAATGCTGGCCGCCCTGCACGCCGCCGCCGCGCCTGACGACTTGGCCCGCCCTTCTTGGCGCCTGCATGGCCTGTCCGGCAAACTCGCCGGCTTTCATGCGATGACGGTTCAGGCAAATTGGCGGCTGGTTTTCCGGTTCGACGGAACGGACGTGGAGCTACTCGACTACATCGACTATCACTGAGGCCCGACACATGGACATGCACAACCCCGCGCCACCCGGCGAACTGCTTACCGGCTGGCTGCACGACCTCGACATCAGCGTGACCGCCTTCGCTGCTCACGTGGGCATCAGCCGCGTCATGCTCTCGCGCATCTTGCACGGACACGCAGCGATCACCGCCGACATGGACCTGCGCTTGCATGAAGCCTTGGGCACATCGCCCGGTTACTGGTTGCGCCTGCAAGCTCAACGCGACTTGTGGACCGCGGGCGAACGCGCCAAGGAACGGGCGCCGGTGGCACGACTCGCCGCGTGACCGAGTTTCGCCGCGCCGATCTCGACGGAGAGAAAGCCGGAACACCTTCACCCGGCTGGCGCGGCACCCACACGAAGGAGCACAGCGAAGGGGCGTCAAATGCTTGATGATGAAGAAATATCGAAACTCGCCACGTGCGAGTCAGAACGAGAAATAGAGAAACACGACGGGGAGTTAATGCAGATTCTGGCGAAGTGGTTCGACAAGCCGCTATCCGAGCTGCCAGAAAAGCAGCGACGCCACGCTGGGCTGTATATCAAGAAATGGTCAGAGCTATCCCCTGGGGAGCGGCGCGCTTGCGCCACTGAGGCCGACCGGAAGATACAACAAACCATTGCCCTGAGATTTCAGCAAGCGCGCCGAGAGCAGGAAGGCCTGCCGTCAGACAGATTTGCACAACGGGCCATGCAGGACGGCTTCGACAAAGCTACGAGAGAAAAGGATGGTGAGCGAGATTTCGAGTCGGAAATAGAAGAGGTCAATATGCTCGTCGAGCGGTGCATGGAACTTGCAAGAAAAGAAGCGTTGACGATAGCGGACTGGATCGAGATAACGGGTATAGGTAGAGGCAAACACGGGGCATATCTCGTTAAGCGGAAATCTGTCAGCTTCATTAAGTGGGAAAGGAGCCTAATTGCTGGCTGGCCCCCGTCCAACCAAGCGGACATGGAACGTGAAAACGAGACCGCTCCTCTGAGCTTTCCTTGCCAGCCAGCGAGGCTCATACAGTTCATTGACACCCTGCCCGTGGAAATTCACGCCTTCAGAGTGCCAGATGCGTTTCGACAGGCGGTGACCGAGATCGTGCAGGCTACAGACGCCACGCCGCAAGTACCGGGTAACGTGCTAGAGACAACGACCGCTAATGAGGCTGAGCAAGCCGCTACCTCGACACCGGCGACGACACAAGAAACGCCAAGAACCGGTGCGAAGGCGGAAATACAGCGAAAACGCGCGGCTTTCATTAATGAATTTCAAGGGATGTGGTCAAAAATTAATGGCGATCTGGGCGACGCG
Organism: Accumulibacter sp.; assembly: GCF_029255145.1. Classification (GTDB taxonomy): domain Bacteria; phylum Pseudomonadota; class Gammaproteobacteria; order Burkholderiales; family Rhodocyclaceae; genus Accumulibacter. The sequence continues at coordinate 684 of NZ_JAPUVQ010000056.1, read as the reverse complement.
GCAAGAAATGGTTTGGCTTTAGCCGCCAATGCACGGCATGGATTCTGGAGGGTTGGACCTGCTCTAAATTGGGCAGATGAACGCGGGCGAATTAAGCGGGAAAAGGCGGAACAGTTTGTTCGTGCCAACAGGGATAGCGAGTTATCCATCCTCATTCAAGCCATGCTCGACCGTAAATAACGCAACTCACCGCTGCTTCCGAAATTACAGCAGTTTTACAGCAGTTTTTCGCGCAATTCCGGGCGTCATTTAATTTCATCTGCCTACGTTGCTTCATGTTGAAGCTCCGAGGTTTTCCTAACCGGAGAACTAGCAGATGGACAGCAGCAAAACTCAAGAGTACGACCAGAGCGCCGAGCAATTCGCCGCTTTGAATCAAGTCAAGGCGCAATCCGTACGCGCTCGGCTGTGCCGCACGGGGAGCTATTTCGGAGTCGTTCCGCGGAAACTTGCCAACGGTCGTTTGGTCTTTCCCGCTGTGCAAGTGGAGGGCAAATAATGAAGAACGCCCCCGACCGAAAAGCAATCGAGAGCGCCATGAACCCGTGCCCCGATTATAAGCAATGCTCTCAACGTATCAGAACAAAGTCATACCCCGTTCTTGTAAGCATGTGATAAATGTGGCTTTTGCGTGAATTTTCTGGGGGATGACCGGTTTGGTTTAATCTGGACGAGGTTCTTGAT
>NZ_JAPUVQ010000055.1:0-54135 GCF_029255145.1 Accumulibacter sp. | reverse complement strand
CGCGGCATTCTTGAGCAGCACGCCCCGCTTCGACAGGTAGCGAGCAAACGCTCCATCCGGAAACATCGAACTCAGGTAGCCCTTGAAGATGATCCGGTCGAAGCCTTCAACAACACCCAGGATTGGCTCCTGGTGCTTCTTGAGGAAAATGTCCATGTCGCCTCCCTTGCCGTGCGGTGGTCTACCTCCTACGTGGGGTTGAGGATATTGTCCTCGCAAATTAAATCCGGCGGTATCGGGGGGCGACGCCTTTTTGGTTGCGGCCAACGGCTGCGCTAAGTACCTTCCGGGTAGTTGCTTCACTCCTCGCTTCTCGCTCCTATGATGGAGCACAGCTTAAACCACTGTCTGATTTCCAGGGACGACTATAGTCGAACCGTCAAAACTTTGCGCGACCTCTACTCACCGTTTCCCAACCCGCATCTTCTTTCATGATCCGGGACGGCAGCAACTGCAATGACCGTTAGCCGTTAGCGGACAGCGCCCAAGCAGGAGCGGCGACGGTCGGCGGCGGTACTGCGGCATCGGCAGCGAAGGGCCGGTGAGGTCGGCAATACTGGAGCGATTGTCGAGCGCGGCAAGTCTAGCGCCGCTGCTTCCACCACAAGCGCAGTTGCGTTTCGGCTGCGTCCTTGAATTCCGGCTTGAACACGGGATGGTAGGTAATGCCCAAGGCCTTCAGCGAGTAGCCGAGCGTAGCAAGGATATCAACGGCGGCTTGATGAGTGCTCGGCGATCCGTGGCTCAGACCCCAGGCGGCGCTGTCCATGATCGCGTCGAGCTCGGTCGCCGACGGTTTTTCGGCGCCGCTGGTGACCACGAAGTAGGCTGCTGCCAGCCGCTCGCGCGGGTCGCTGGCACGTAGCGCGGTCCTCGGATTGGCGTGCGCGCGCATGATACGTTCGAGCAGTCCTGGCTCGCGCCAGATCAGTCCGCCGCTCGTTGGCCCCTGCCACAGTTGTAGCGCCGCACCCTCCCGAACCCTGATGAACGCGGTCACTTCGCCGGGAAGCGATGCGAGGAACGCGTAACCGGGGGACCCGCCCAGCAGGTATTCGTCACCGGCGCGTGCATCGCCGCGCACCACCTCGCGCACCCGCAGCGTGGCACCGAGCTGCTGGTCGTAGGCTATGATGTCTCCGTGAACGACGATTGCGGCCTTTCGGAAAGCTTGCTCGAAGGGGTAAAGGGGCGGCGCCACGACCATCGCGTTTGCATGGCCCCAAGGCCCGACAAGCGCAGTGGTGAGGCTCAGTGCGGCACCGATTGCACGTGTCTGGTCAACCAGGCGGCGCAAAGCTCGCGTCAGAAACGGCTCTGTTGGAAAGCGGCACTGGCGTCCGCGCGAGACCGCCAGGAATTGCGCCGTCAAGGTCACGAGCGGCCCGGCCTCGCTGGTCGCTGGGCCGGGCGCTCGCTACCCCAAGGTCAGAGGCAGAACTAGGAGGCAACCCTGACGACTCGGCGCCGCGCCGCGCCCAGCCCGAGGAGGGCTGCGCAGAGCAGCAGCGCGGTGGTCGGTTCCGGCACGCCGTTGACCTGTTGCTGGGTCCAGCCGATCACGTCAAGGGCCTGGATGTCGCGCGCGGTGACGACGTTCATTTGGCCTGGTGGCACGGCGGTGGGATCCATGATGCCGATGTTGAAGTCGTCTTTCCAGTGGCTTGCCTGATAGCCGTCGCCGAAGGTCTGCCCGGTCGACCAGGCGTTACTGACCAGGGCGGTACAACCGCCGTCGATCGCGAAGTCCTTGGCGCTGTCGCCGATCGTCCAGTCCATGCTGGCACCGGCAGCCTGGCTGGCGCCAGAACAACGCGTGAAGTCGAGCAGCGTCGCGAACGGGTCAAAGTCAGCGTCCGAGAACTGGCCAACCACGCCAGGCCCATTGCTGTTGTAGTCGAGGATGTCGACGCCGCTGACAAAGCCCATGGCGTGGCCAAGCTCGTGGACGGCGATCCCGACGAAATCGAAAAGGCCCGGGTCGATCCCGTTGCTCTGGTCGAAGTCGAAATTGAAGAGGCTGCTGAAGGTGATTTGTGCATCCTCGCCAGGGGCGTTGGCGGCGACCAGGCCGATGGCCTTTGCATTCGCCGTGGTCAGCTCCATGCTCTCGATGCCCGCTCGCAGGTGCGTGGCGCCGCCCGAGTCGGTGGTTCCGTTGATCAGCTTGCTGTAGCTGGTCCCGCCCGGCAGCCCGGCGACCATCGTGGCGTCGTCCGCACTGCTCGCGTCGGCGCCGAGTGCCGCCTTCATGTCGCCGAAAGTGGTGGCGAAGTACGAGGAGCCGGCCTGCCCCAGGATGCCCGGGCCGAGCGCCGCAAAGCCGGCCGTGATGTTCACGGTGATCGGGTCGATGAATACGCTCTGCCAGAAGTTTGCAGCCGCCTGGAAGCCTGCATCCGCATTCGCGTTGCCGGTCGAGGTCAGATTGATCGTCAGGGCGTGGGCTGGTCCCGCTGCGCCAAACGCTGCGGCTATGGCGACGCCGCCGGCCAATTTCTTGAGGGCCGGGAATGCCTTCGAATTTTTCATGATTTGCCTCCTGTCTAGGTGATACGACATAGCCACCACCGAGGTGCCGTCAAGTCGTCCAGCAAGGTTATGGCGTTACGGGCGACCGAAGTGGGCGCCATAGATGAGCTGCCGCTCTGAATCTGCCACGCTCAAAAGCAAGCACGGCCTGTCAGACAGCTTCTTGATGGTACGCAAGATTCGTGCCATATCATTATAATTGGCCCTATGCGGCTGTTTTGTATGCTGAAATAGGCAATTGACATGGTGTTGCCGCCTGGCCTCGCAACGGGCAGTGTAAAGTTTTTCGACAGTTGTCCCGCCGCGGCGAGCGGGTGACGGTGGCGGCTGCCTCCGGCACCCACGTTGGCGGGTTTGCCGACCGCCGCAGCGGTTAGTGGACCGTCGGCGGCGCAGGCAACGGCGAGTCGGCGAACAGTTCGTCGATCGCCAGTGCGTCAAAACGATACGTGCGATTGCAGATGTCGTCCTTGATCAGCACTTCGCCGTGCTCGTGCAGGGCCGCATCGACCTCGCGACGACCGAGCGAGCGCAGCATCGAACGCACTTTCCCCCAGTCTTCCGGGCAGTTGTAGGCGACCGTCCGGGCGGGAAAGACCCGCACCGTCTCCTCACCGAAGAGGCGCCGCAGCAGCTCGTCGGCGGGGAGGGACAGCAGTTCGGCGGCTTGCACCGTCGACGCCAGTGCTTCGACGCGCGGCCAGCCGTCGGCGTCGCGCTCCTCGGCGGTCGGCAGGCGCTGCAGAAAGAGCCCCGCTGCGTTGTCCGCCGAAGCCGCGAGAAACAGTCGCGCGGGCAACTGGTCCGATTGGCCAAGGTAGTGCTCGAAGATCTCGGCGACGTTTTCTCCAGCGAGCGGCACGATGCTCAGGTACGGCTCGCGCATCGATGCGATGTCGAGCGACAGCTGCAGTTGCCCGTCGCCGAGCAGTTCCGCCGCCGAGCCGGCGACGACCGGGGCGCTGCATCTGGCCATGCCGCGAATCTGCAGTTGCTCGTTGCAGTCGATGACCAGCAGCGAGACTGCGCCGCCACCGCGCAACTGAACGGTCAGTCGTCCGGGCTGCTTCAACTTGCCGGCGAGCAAGACCGTCGTCGCGGTCATTTCTCCGAGCAGACGGGCAACCGGCACCGGGTAATCGCGATTGTCGAGCATCTGTCGCCACGCCGGGCCCAGCCGAACAACGGCCCCCGCGATGTCCAGATCTTCGAGCAGGAAACGGCAAAGGCAGTCGTCGATCAAAGGTCCGTTCCCAAAAACTCGCTGGCGTAGCGTTGCGGATCAAAGCCGATCAGCAAGGCGTCGCCGGTATCGATTACCGGCCGCCTGATCAGGCTGGGCTGCGCGGCCATCAGCGTCAGCGCCCGGACTTCGCCGAGGTCGGCGCGCTCTTCGGCAGTCAGCTTTTTCCAGGTTGTGCCGCGGGTGTTGAGCAAGGTCTCCCAACCTGCCCGGCGGCTCCATTCGGAAAGCTCGTCGATGCTGATGCCCGCCTTGCGGTAGTCCACGAAATCGACGACGACGCCGTGTCCGGCCAGCCAGGCGAAGGCTTTCTTCATCGTGTCACAGTTCCTGATACCGAAGATGCGACGCCGTCGGGGAGGCGGGGGTACGGTCATGGCGTTCGGGACGGCCTGGCAACCCGGCTCAGGATACGGCGAGCATCCGCTCCAGCGCGACTCGGGCGAGTTCCTTTTCGTGTTCCGGAACCTTGATCTGGTTGACCAGCGTGCCATCGGCCAGATTCTCGAGGGTCCACGCCAGATGCTGCGGGTCGATGCGCTGCATGGTCGAGCACATGCACACCGTCGGCGCCATGAACTGGACGATCTTGCCCTCGCTGCGGACTTCTTCCGCCAGACGGTTCACCAGATTGAGTTCGGTACCGACCAGCCAGCGGGTGTTCGGGCTCGCCTCCTTGATCGTTCTGACGATATGTTCGGTCGAGCCGACGAAATCCGACTGCCGACAGACCTCGAAGCTGCATTCCGGGTGGGCGATCACCAGCCCGTCGGGATGCTGGTTGCGGAAACGCAGGATGTGTGCCGGCTGGAACATCTGATGCACCGAGCAGTGGCCCTTCCAGAGCAGCAGTTTCGCGCGCCGGATCTCGTCGGCACTGAGACCGCCCATTTCGAGGTCAGGGTCCCAGACGAACATCTCGTCGAGCGCAATGCCCATCTGGTGGCCAGTCCAGCGACCGAGATGCTGGTCGGGAAAGAAGAGGATCTTTTCGCGGCGCTCGAAGGCCCAGGCGGCGATGGTCCCGGCGTTCGACGAGGTGCAGACAATGCCGCCTCGTGCCCCACAGAAAGCCTTGAGATCGGCGGCCGAGTTGATGTAGGTGACCGGCGTCACCTGCTGATCGACGTCGAGGACCTCGCCGAGTTCGCGCCAGCAGCGTTCGACCTTGGCCAGATTGGCCATGTCGGCCATCGAGCAGCCGGCGGCCAGATCGGGCAGGATCGCGATCTGTTCCGGTTTCGACATGATGTCGGCCACTTCGGCCATGAAATGAACGCCGCAGAAGACGATGTACTGGGCATCGGCCTGCGAGGCAAGGCGCGACAGTTTCAGCGAGTCACCGGTGAGGTCGGCGTACTGATAGACGTCTGCGCGTTGATAGTGGTGGCACAGCAGCACGGCTTGCTTGCCCAGCCGTTCGCGCGCGGCGCGGATGCGCTGGTGACAGGCGTCGTCCTGCAACTGGTTGAACTTGTCGAAGCTGATGGTGGCGGTTGGCATGTTCAGTGACTCGGGTCAATCTCACACAGCCCGGACAGGCTGTCGGCAAAAAGGTTCAGCTGCGCCATGGCAGGCCGGCGCGACGCCAGCCTCCGATCTTGCCTCGCTGGCCGTTGGCGTCCTTGTCGCCCTCGAAGCCCTCGAGCACGTTGTAGCAATTCGAGTACGCTCCCTGGCTGGCCAGCGTCGCCGCCTGGTGCGAGCGCACGCCGCTACGGCAGAGGAACATCAGCAAGGCTTCACCGTCGGCCTGCTGCTTCAGCTGCGGCAGGAAATGGGCGTTCGCCTTGTTGTCGGGGTAGCTCTGCCACTCGATCTCGATCGCGCCGGGGATGCGCCCGACCCAATCCCATTCGGCACGGGTGCGCACGTCAACCAGTTTGGCTCCCGGCGCCAGTTGCCATACTTCGTACGCCTCCTGCGGCGTTAGCGCGCCCGCGTAGGGGACGCCCAGTTCGCGTCCCCGTTCCTGAGCCAGCTTAAGCAGATCCGTCAATCTTCCCATGGTTCCCACCGAGTGGTCCGTCAAGTGAAATCTCACGAGGATCGCAGTATAGATCACTTGTCTGCCTTGCAGCGCTCGGACGTATCAAACGGGCCCGCACCACAGTGGTGCCGTGGGCGAGCGGCAGCACCGTGGTGGTGCGCGGCAAAAACGTCGAGAACGCGCCAGCAGCTTGTGGCACAATGAAAGCACCGCAGGGCATGGGTTGGCACGCTTTCTGCTTCCATGCTCCTCGTACCTTTTTCTACTGCCGCCGGTCAATCCGGCACCTGTTCAGGAGACTCTGCAAATGGCAAGCCCGCAAGATGTGATCAACATGGTCAAGGAAAACGAGGCGAAGTTCGTCGACTTCCGCTTCACGGACACCCGCGGCAAGGAGCAGCACGTGACCGTGCCGGTCAGCGCGTTCGACGAGGACAAGTTCGAGAACGGCCACGCTTTTGATGGCTCGTCGATCGCGGGCTGGAAGGGGATCCAGGCGTCGGACATGCAGCTGATGCCCGACCCCAGCACGGCCTACGTTGACCCTTTCTTCGACGAAACGACGATCGTCGTCACCTGTGATGTCGTTGACCCGGCCGATGGGCGCGGGTACGACCGCGATCCGCGTTCGATCGCCAAGCGCGCCGAAGCCTACCTGAAGTCCAGCGGCGTCGGGGATACCGCCTACTTTGGCCCGGAGCCCGAGTTCTTCATTTTTGACTCGGTGGCGTGGAGCGTCGACATGTCGGGCTGCGCGCTGAAGATCTTCTCGCAGGAAGCGGCCTGGTCGAGTGGCGAGAAGGGCGACGGGGAAGGCGGTACTGGTCACCGTCCCGGGATCAAGGGCGGCTACTTCCCGGTGCCGCCGGTTGACAGCCTGCACGACATCCGCTCGGCGATGGTGCTGACCCTCGAGTCGATCGGCATCCCGGTCGAAGTGCATCACCACGAGGTCGCGACGGCCGGTCAGTGCGAGATCGGCACGCTGTTCAGCACGCTGGTGAAGCGCGCCGACTGGACGCAGCAGCTCAAGTACGTGGTCCATAACGTTGCCCACCAGTACGGCAAGACCGCCACCTTCATGCCGAAGCCGATCGTCGGCGACAACGGCTCGGGGATGCACGTCCATCAGTCGATCTGGAAAGACGGCAAGAACCTGTTTGCCGGTAACGGTTACGCCGGTCTGTCGGAAATGGCGCTGTTCTACATCGGCGGGATCATCAAGCACGCCAAGGCGCTGAACGCGATCACCAACCCCGGTACCAACTCCTACAAGCGCCTGGTGCCGCACTATGAAGCACCGACCAAGCTGGCCTACTCGGCCAAGAACCGTTCGGCGTCGATTCGCGTGCCGCATGTGGCGTCGGACAAGGCCCGTCGTATCGAGACGCGCTTCCCCGATCCGATTGCCAATCCGTATCTGTGCTTTTCAGCGCTGCTGATGGCCGGCCTCGATGGCATTCAGAACAAGATTCACCCGGGCGATCCGGCCGACAAGAACCTCTACGATCTGCCGCCGGAAGAGGACGCCAAGATCCCGACCGTCTGCGCCAGTCTCGAAGAGGCGCTTGCCGCGCTCGACAAGGATCGCGAGTTCCTGACCCGTGGCGGCGTGTTTTCGGACGAGTGGGTCGACGCCTTCATCGAGTTGAAGATGGACGAGGTCAACAAGGTGCGGATGACCACTCACCCGGTCGAGTTCGAGCTGTACTACAGCTGCTGAGCGGATCACGCAGCGAAAAGGACGGGCCTGCCCGTCCTTTTTTTTGTCTACCAACAATGGTTCCCGTGCGTTTGTATTCGCTTGACTCATCCCATACACTCGTGTGTGCCGTGGATTTCGGCATGGCATGATGCCCCGCCCCGGCGCCATCTGGCGACAGGCCGCAACCAGGGAACAAGACGACGATGAGACAGCAAGACCTTTGCCTTTCGATTGCGCTGCTGTGCTTGGCGACCGGCCCTGTACATGCGCAGGACATCTACAAGTGCGGCGATCCCGATGGCCGGGTCACCTACTCGAACGTCCCCACCAAGAACTGCAGAAAACTCGTTCTCGACCCGGTGAACGTGTCGCCAGCACCCAAGGGCTCGCCGAAGACACCGACGCCGGGCGCATTTCCGAAGGTGGACGATCAGACTCAGAAATCGCGCGACGGCGATCGCCGGCGGATTCTCGAAAGTGAGCTGGCGGCCGAAAAGAAGAATGCCGAGCAGGCGAAAGCGGCACTCGCCGAGCAGGAGGCGCTGGTCTTGCCGAGCGAGCGCATGCAGGGCGGTGCGATCAGTGGCGGCAAGGTTCAGGAGCGGGTCCAGCCGTACAAGGACAAGGTCGCCCTGCACGAGAGGAATATCGAGGCGATCACCAAGGAAATCGGCAATCTGCGCTGATCGCATCGGGAGCGAGCGGTCGCTATCGCGCAATGAAAGCAATGCCTGAAAGCACCGGAAATCAATTCGGCGGGCTGGACCTGCTCTCGTCGGCGGTTGTTCTGCTGGACGAGAAGCTGGCCATTCGTTACCTGAACCAGGCCGCCGAGAACCTCCTGGCGATCAGCAGCAAGGTTTTCGTCGGCTGCCCGCTGACGGCGGTCATCGAGTGCCCGCCTGGACTGCTGGCGGCGCTCGATAGTACCCTGCACGATGGGAGTGGCTACACCGGGCAGAATATCGACCTGCGCCTAAGCAGCGGCGAACTGCTTCGCCTCAACTGCGCAGTCAGCCCGGCCGACGCCCCGGAAGCACGTCTGCTGGTCGAACTGTGGCCAATCGATCAACAGCTCAGGGCGACTCGGGAGGAGCGCCTGGTCGAGCAGCAGCACGCCAACCGCGAGCTGATCCGGAATCTGGTGCACGAAATCAAGAACCCGCTGGGCGGTATCCGCGGTGCGGCCCAATTGCTCGAACACGAACTCAACAATCCGGGCCTTCGCGAGTACACCCAGGTGATCATCAAGGAGGCCGACCGGCTGCAGGACCTGATGCGGCGGCTGCTATCGCCGCACCGCCCGATGCAGCCGGGCCCGGTGAACATCCACGAGATCCTCGAGCGGGTGCGCAGTCTGCTGACCGCCGAATTCCCGACCCTGCTGACCGTGCAACGCGATTACGATACCAGTCTGCCGGATCTGATCGGCGACCGCGAGCAGCTGATTCAGGTGTTCCTGAATGTCGCCAGGAACGCCGCGCAGGCGATCATGCGGCAGCCCGATGGCCGTGTCGGCGGTCCAGGCCGGATCACGCTGCGTACCCGCGTCGCGCGTCAGACGACCCTGTTCAAGCGCCGCTACCGCCTGGCGATCGAGGTGCAGGTGATCGACGACGGTCCCGGCGTTGCCGAGGATATCCGCGAACGCATGTTCTATCCGCTGGTTTCGGGTCGCGAGGGCGGCAGCGGCCTGGGGTTGACGCTGGCGCAGAGTTTTGTCCAGCAACATCACGGGGCGATCGATTGCGAGAGCAGGCCGGGCGACACCTGTTTCACCATTCGCTTGCCCCTCGGCTGAGGGGTTGGCAGGTTTCTTGCTAGGGTAGTTGATGACACTTGCCACGCTGCCCGAGGAATCAATGAAACCGGTCTGGATCGTTGACGACGACAAATCAATCCGCTGGGTTCTCGAGAAAACCCTGTCGCGCGAGAAAATCGTGTCGCGGAGTTTTTGCTCGGCGACCGAAGCCCTGGCGGCACTCAACGCCGGCGCCGAAGCGCCGCAGGTACTCGTTTCGGACATCCGCATGCCGGGTCAGTCGGGGCTTGAGCTGCTGCAGGTTTTCAAGGAGCGCTTCCCGGCGCTGCCAGTGATTATCATGACCGCCTACTCCGACCTGGAGAGTGCGGTGTCGGCGTTTCAGGGCGGTGCTTTCGAGTATCTGCCGAAACCCTTCGATGTCGACCAGGCGCTGGAGCTGATCAGGCGAGCGATCGGCGAAAGTATGCACCAGAGCGGTGCGTCAAGCGAAGTGGAACTGGTGCCGGAGATTCTCGGCCAGGCGCCGGCGATGCAGGAGGTCTTCCGCGCCATCGGCCGCCTGAGTCAATCGAGCGCGACCGTGCTGATCACCGGTGAGTCGGGATCGGGCAAGGAACTGGTGGCACGCGCGGTGCATCGTCACAGCCCGCGCGCCGACAAGCCGTTCATCGCCATCAACACCGCAGCGATTCCTCGCGACCTGCTCGAGTCCGAACTGTTCGGTCACGAACGCGGCGCCTTTACCGGCGCGGCGGCTCAGCGCCAGGGCCGTTTCGAACAGGCCGAGGGGGGAACGCTGTTCCTCGACGAGATCGGCGACATGCCGGCCGAGTTGCAGACCCGGCTGCTGCGGGTCCTTTCCGATGGTCACTACTACCGGGTGGGTGGCCATTCACCGCTGAAGACCAAGGTCAGGATCATCGCCGCGACGCACCAGGATCTCGAGGCACGGGTACGCCAGGGGCTTTTCCGCGAGGATCTGTTTCACCGTCTGAACGTGATCCGCGTTCGTCTCCCGTCGCTGCGTGAACGGAGCGAGGATATCCCGATTCTGGCGCGTCACTTTCTGCAGAAAAGCGCGCAGGAACTCGGCGTCGAAGGCAAGCGCTTTTCCGATGGAGCGCTGAGACACCTTTGCTCGCTCGATTTTTCCGGCAACGTCCGGCAACTGGAGAATCTTTGTCACTGGCTGACGGTCATGGCACCGGGGCAACTGGTCGAACTCGCCGACCTGCCACCGGAACTCCGCGAATCGCTGCCGGCGGTGCCGGCCAGCGACTGGGAAAGCGCCCTGGCCGCCCAGGTCGACCGCTTGTTGGTGGCCGATGCCGGGCACGTACACGAAAAGCTGACGCAGGCCTTCGAGAGGGTCCTGATCAACCGCGCGCTGGTTCACACCGGCGGGCGCAGAATCGAGGCCGCGCAGACCCTGGGGATCGGGCGCAACACCATTACGCGCAAGATCCAGGATCTTGGCCTCGATGGCGCGAGCGCAGCGGCGAGCGAGGACCGCGACGCCTGCCTGCCCCGGTAAGCGCCGGGTATCGGCGATAATGGCGGCCTTGATGTTGATCACGAGGCCATGATTCGCCAATGAGCCAGCCTGCCGACAGCTGTCTGATCGATCCCCGGCGCCTGCTTTCGCTGCTCGGTCCGGCAGCCGTTCGCTTCACCGTCGAGGCGCTGCCGGAGTGCGTTTCGACCAGTACCTTGCTGCTCGAACGCGCCCGCCACGGTGCTCCGGCGGGTTCGCTGCTGGTCGCCGACCGGCAGACCGGCGGCCGCGGGCGGCGTGGCCGAAGCTGGCTGTCAAGGCCGGACGACAGCCTGACCTTCTCGCTGCTGTGGGCCTTTGACGGCGGTGTCGGGCGACTGAGCGGGCTGTCGCTTGCCGTCGGCCTGGCGGTGGCGCGGGCCCTGGAGAACAGCGGCGTGCCGGGCGTCGGACTGAAATGGCCGAACGACATCCTGCTCGACGGCGGCAAGCTCGGCGGCATTCTGGTTGACCTGGAGAGCGACCACGAACGGATGCTGACGGTGGTCGGGATCGGCCTGAACCTGCGCATGCCGCCAGCCGGCGACGAGGAATTCCTGCATCCGCCGGCGGCTCTGGCGCAGGTTCTGCGACAGCTGCCCGACCGTCACCAATTGCTGGCGCAGCTGTTGCTCGACCTGGCAGACGTTCTCGACCGCTTTGCCGAGGGCGGCTTTGCCGTCCTGCGCGGCGACTGGCAGGCGCGTCACGTCTGGCAGGATCGACCCGTGCGCCTGCTCGACGGCGAGCGGATCGATCGTCGGGGCGTCTGTCTGGGCGCCGATAGCGATGGCGCCCTGCTGCTGCAGACGGCCGCCGGGGTCGAGCGCTGTTTTTCCGGCGACGTCTCGCTGCGGCTTCCCGAATGATCGTCGCCATCGACGCCGGCAACAGCCGCATCAAATGGGCTGCTCACGACGGGCAGCGATGGCAGGATCGTGGCGTGCAGGCCACGGCCGATGTCGCCCGCCTGGCTGAGGACCTTGGGCGATGGCCGGAGAATGTCCGCGCGGTGGTCTGCAACGTCGCCGGTAAGGCGGTCGGCGACAGCATCTCGTCGCTGCTCGCCCGGCGCGGTGCCCGCGTCTCGTTCCTGAAAGCCAGTGCCGAGGCCTGTGGCGTCCGCAGCAGCTACGAGATTCCGCAGCAACTCGGGGCCGACCGCTGGGCGGCGCTGATCGGTGCTCGCGCCGCGCTCGGCGGCGCCTGCCTGGTGGTCTGCGCCGGAACGGCGACGACCGTGGACCTGCTCGACGCCGAAGGGGTTTTTCGTGGCGGGCTGATCCTTCCAGGTTTCGACCTGATGCGCGCCGCGCTGGCGCGCAACACCGCGCAGCTGCCGCTCGCCGAAGGCAGCTACCGCGAGCAGCCGCGAAATACCATGGACGCCATCGTCAGCGGCTGCCTGCAGGCGCAGCTGGGGGCCATCGAGCGGATGTTCCGCAGCATCGCTGACGAGCCCGGAGCGCGGTGCCTGTTGACCGGCGGCACGGCGCCGCACCTGGCCGCGCACTTGAACATCCCCTTCCAGTTGATGGACAATCTGATCCTCGACGGGCTGCTGCGCTTTGCTGCCTCGCCCGGAAGCTGAGGACCGCTGCGCCAGTGGCTGCAGACCGGAGAAGCCGCATGCCCACGTACCTGTTGACCACCCTGCCAGCGTTTCTCGCCTGCTTCGCCGTTGCCATCGTCCTGCTCGCCCTGTTCCCGCTGGTTTCACTGAATGTCACGCCGTATCACGAGCTGGTGCTGATCCGTTCCGGCAATACCGCGGCAGCGCTCAGCCTGTTCGGCGCGCTGCCCGGTTTCGCGATGCCGGTGGCCAACGTCATCGCCCACGGCGATACGCGGGTCGGGCTGGCGGCATGGGGAGCGATCGCCGGCGTCGTCCAGTTGCTCGCCTACCTGGTGCTGCGTTTCACGCTGCCGCCGCTCCATCAGGACATTCCGGCCGGCAAAATGGCGCCGGCCGTCTTTCTTGCGGTCGCTTTGCTGACCGTCGGCCTGATCAACGCTGCCTGCATGACTTACTGACCGTTTCATCTGCCGGCGCTGCCCCATGTTCTACCGCGCCGGATCCTCTACGCTCGACTTCAGGAGATCGTCATGGCCCTCATGGACTTCATCAAGAAGCAGTTCATCGACGTCATTCAGTGGACCGAGGACAGCGACGGCATTCTCGGCATCCGCTACCCGATGCAGGACTTCGAGATCCAGTATGGCGCGCAGCTGACGGTGCGCGAATCGCAGCTGGCAGTGTTCGTCAATGAGGGCCAGGTGGCCGACGTTTTCGGCCCCGGGAGGTACAGACTGACGACCCGCACCCTGCCGCTGCTGACCTACCTCAAGAACTGGGACAAGCTGTTCGAGTCGCCTTTCAAGTCGGATGTCTATTTCTTCTCGGCACGCCTGCAACTCGATCGCAAGTGGGGAACGTCGAATCCGATCACCATCCGCGACAAGGACTTCGGGATGGTGCGGATGCGCGCCTTCGGTATCTACTCGTACAGGCTGACCGATGCCAGGAAGTTCTACAGCGAGATATCCGGGACGCGCGAGCAATACACCGTCGAGGACCTCGATGGGCAGCTGCGAAATCTGGTGGTCAGTTCGATGACCGACCTGTTCGGCGAAGCAGGCGTGCCGTTCATCGACATGGCGGCCAATCAGGAGGAGTTCGGCCGGACGCTGAAAGGCAAGCTCGGACCGGTCTTCGATCGCTACGGGCTGGTCCTCGACGCTTTCGTCGTACAGAACGTTTCGCTGCCGGACGAGCTGCAGAAGGTGCTCGATACGCGCATCGGCATGAACATCATCGGCGACCTTGGGCGCTACACCCAGTACCAGGTGGCGAGCAGCATTCCACTCGCCGCGCAGAATGAAGGCGGCATTGCCGGCATCGGTGCCGGCCTCGGCGCCGGGCTCGGCATCGGCCAGACGATGACCACGGCCATGGGCCAGGCGATGGCGGCGGGCGGCGCCGCGGCGACGCAGCCTGCCTCGCCCGTCCCCACCCCAGCAGCGGCCGTGGCTGCGGCAAGCGCCGACGACGTCGTCGCCACCCTGGAGAAGCTGCACGCCCTGGTGACCAAGGGCATCGTCTCGCAAGCCGAGTTTGACGCCAAGAAGGCCGAACTGCTGGGCAAGCTGGTTTGATCGGGCAGGCCTGGTGACGCAGTGACGGCAAGCGCTGCTGCTTGGTGAAACGCGCCAGCTGCCGCGCTTGCGGCGCACCGGCGAGGATTTGCCGACCCTTGGGCGGATCGCCGATCTTTCAGGTAGCCGCCGGTGCGCTGGCGCTGGTCATTCTTGTCCATGCCCGGTATCAGGGCTGGAGCCTCTTCGCCGGCGGCGCGCACGTCAGCGACCGGGAAGGCGCATCCCGGACCAGATCTCGTCGAGATCTGGGAAGTTCCATTTGGCCGGGTCTTCGCGACTGACGATCTTGTACTGGCAACCGGGGCGCGCGAGGTCGACCACTTCCGGGCGGATGCGCGTTTTCGATCGGGTCGAGAAGAAGACCTTGACCTGCGGGTCGAGCAGCGACCTGCCGCGTTGCTCGGTAACCACCGCGAGGCGGCCGCAACTCAGCAGCACCAGCGAGCCGATCGGGTAGATGCCGATGCTTCTGACAAATGCCTGGAAGACCTTGGCGTCGAAATGACCAGCACTCCACTCGGCCATCTTGCGCAGCGACTCGGCGGGGTCCCAGCCGGCCTTGTAGGGTCTGTTCGAAGTGATCGCGTCGTAGACATCGCAGACCGCGGACATTCGGGCGAAAGTGCTGATCTCATCGCCTCTGGCGCTTTTCGGGTAGCCCGAGCCATCGATCTTCTCATGGTGATGCAGGACCACGTCGAGCGCGACCGGGTCGACCCCGCTGCCCTGGAGCAGCATCCGATACCCTTGCTCGGGATGCGACTTGACGATCGCGAATTCGTCGTCGGTCAGCTTGCCCGGCTTGTTGAGCACTTCAATGGGTATCACTGCCTTGCCCAGATCGTGGAGCAGGCCGGCGATGCCGGCGGAGCGCGTTTGCTCTTCGTCGAGGCCGAGCTGTCGGGCGAGCGCTACCATCAGCGCGCAGACCGCCACCGAATGCATGTAGGTGTAATCGTCGGCGGTTTTCAGGCGCGCCAGGCTGATCAGAGCGCCGGCGTTGCGGCTCACCGAGTCGGATATTTCCTCAACGACCCGACGCGCGCCAGCGGCATCGACCGCCATCCCCAGGCGTGCTTCCTCGAACATCGAGGTCACCGCCTGCCGCGACCTGGCGACGATTTTCGCGGCGCGGGAAAATTCCGCGGCGGTCGGCACGCGCGCGATGTGGCGCACGGCCTGGGCCGCTGTGGCCAACTCGGCATCGACCTGCAGCTCCGACTCGGCGACCGACAGCACCACCTCGCCCGGAGCCAGATCGACTCCCTTGGCGGCATCGATCCACACTTCCCTGATGCTGCTGGCGCGGATGCTGTCGATCTCCCTCGGGTCTCTGATGACGAAGGAAGAGCGCCAGAAGGGGTGCTCCATCCACGAGCCGCAGAACTCGTGGAGGTACATTCCGACAACAAGCTTTTCAATGCCGATTCGCTTGAGCATGGGCGTGTGGCAGCGGCTGCTCCAAGGGTGGGGAGCGCCCAGTCTACACCGTCGGCGGCGGCAAAAAGAAGGGGGCGCAAGGCCCCCTGTTTCACGGCTGGTGTTGCGACAAGCAGACTACAGACCAGCCTCTGCCCGCAGCGTCGCCGCCTTGTCGGTCGCTTCCCAGGTGAACTCGGGTTCGTCGCGGCCGAAGTGGCCGTAGGCGGCTGTCTTGCGGTAAATCGGGCGCAGCAGATTGAGCGATTGAATGATCCCTTTGGGACGCAGGTCGAAATGCTTGCCGATCAGTCCGACGATGACCTCGTCGTCGACCTTGCCGGTGCCGAAGGTGTTGACCATCAGCGAAACCGGCCTGGCGACGCCGATGGCGTAGGCCACCTGCACTTCACAGCGGTCGGCCAGGCCGGCAGCGACGATGTTCTTGGCGACGTAACGCGCCGCGTAAGCTGCCGAGCGGTCGACCTTGGACGGGTCCTTGCCCGAGAAAGCGCCGCCGCCGTGCCGGGCCGCGCCACCATAGGTGTCGACGATGATCTTGCGGCCGGTCAGACCGCAGTCGCCGTGCGGGCCGCCGACGACGAAGCGGCCGGTCGGGTTGACCAGGTAACGGGTCTTGCTGCTCAGGATCTCCTGCGGGACCACCGGCTTGATGATTTCCTCGATCACCGCTTCTTCGATCTGGGCGTGCGAGACGTCCGGGTGGTGCTGCGTCGACACCACGACAGTGTCGATCGACAGCGGCTGGCCATCGACGTAGCGGACCGTGAGCTGGCTCTTGGCGTCCGGGCGCAACCACGGCAGGCGGCCGTCGCGGCGCACTTCGCCCTGGCGCTGCATGATCCGGTGCGCGTAATGGATCGGCAGCGGCATCAGCGAGGGCGTCTCGTTACAGGCGTAGCCGAACATCAGTCCCTGGTCGCCGGCGCCCTGATCGAGGTCGATGCCGGCACCCTCGTCGACTCCCTGGGCGATGTCCGGAGACTGACGGTTGATCGCGGTCAGAATCGCGCAGCTCTTGTAGTCAAAGCCGATCTCGGAGTTGTCGTAGCCGATGCGGCGAACGGTGTCCTGCGCGATTTCGCGATAGTTGATGTGCGCCTTGGTGGTGATTTCGCCCGAGATGACGACCAGGCCGGTTGATACCAGCGTCTCGCAGGCGACCCGGGCCGCCGAATCCTCGGCCAGAATGGCGTCGAGAATGGCGTCGGAGATTTGATCGGCGACTTTGTCTGGATGGCCCTCGGATACCGATTCCGAAGTGAAGAGGTGTTCTTTGCTCACGCGTTGTCTGCTCCAATTGAAAAACCCCGAAACGGCGGCGTTGCCGGCTCCGGGGTTCGAGCAGACGACGCTTTAGCAGTATTTGGTGGCCGCTTTCGCGGCGCCTTCCGCCCTGCAAGTTGTCCTGATTAACTCGGCGGATGGGATAATTATAGTTTTCTTCGTACGGGCCGGTCAAATCCTGCCGCCAGCGGATCCTTGCGTGATTACACTTTTTCGTTTTCTCAGTCGTCTGCCGCTCTCCTGGCTGCACTCTATCGGCACTCTGCTGGGCTGGCTGACCTGGCTGCTGTCACCGACCTATCGCCGGCACATGCGTGCGAATATGCTGCTGGCGCTGGGTCCGGCCGAGGCCCGACGGATCCGTGCGGCAGCCATCGGCGAAGCCGGCAAGGGAATGCTCGAACTGCCGCGGATCTGGCTGCGCCCACTCGCCGAAACTGCCAGCCGGGTGGTCGAGGTTTCGGGCTGGGAACTGGTCGACGCCGCGTCGCGCAGGGGCAAGGGAATCCTGTACCTGACGCCGCACCTCGGTTGCTTTGAAGTCACCGCTCAGTACCTGTCGACGCAGGCGCCGATAACCGTGCTCTACCGGCCGCCCCGGCAAGCCTGGCTGCAGGCGATGATCGAGGCCGGCCGCGCGCGCGCCCAGTTGCATCTGGCCGCGGCGGATCTCTCCGGCGTGCGCAGCTTGCTGAAGGCGCTCAAGCGCGGTGAGGCGGTCGGGATGCTGCCCGACCAGGCGCCAAGGAACGGCGAAGGTCGCTGGCTGGACTTCTTCGGCAGACCGGCGTACACCATGACCCTCGCCGCCCGGCTGGTCGAAAGCGGTGCCAGCGTGATCATGGTCTGGGCCGAACGGCTACCGGCCGGTGCCGGCTACCATTTTCATCTCCAGGAACCGACGCAGCCGATTCGCGGGACGATCGAGGAACGCGCGCTGCAGATCAACCAGCAGATCGAAGTCCTGGTTCGCCAGTGCCCCGAGCAATACCTGTGGGGTTACAACCGCTACAAGGGGCGGCGCGGCAGCGACGCCGCGGCAGCAGCGGAAGAAGGCCGGCCGGCGTGAGCGATTCCGGGCATCGGCGCTGGGCAGTCGCGGCCGGCATCGGCCTGGGCGGCAGCTGATGCAGCTGGCCTTCTGCCTCTATAAGTACTTCCCGTTTGGCGGTCTGCAGCGCGATTGCATGCGCATCGCGCTGGCCTGCCAGGCGCGCGGACATGCGCTGCGGATCTACACGCTGGAATGGCGCGGCGACGTTCCCGACGGTTTCGAGGTGGTGTTGGTGCCGGTCCGCGCACTGACCAATCAGCGACGCTACGCCAGGTTCAGCGCCTGGGTCGCCGACGACCTGGCCAGGCGTCACGCCGATCGGGTCGTCGGTTTCAACAAGATGCCCGGTCTGGACGTCTATTTCGCCGCCGATCCCTGTTTCGAAGACAAGGCCCGCAACCTGCGCAGCGCTCTGTATCGCCTGTCCGGCCGCTACCGTCATTTTTCGGCTTACGAGCGGGCGGTCTTTGCAGCGCACGCCAGGACCGAGATCCTGATGATCTCGCCACTGCAGCAGACGCTGTTCCAGAAATACTACGCCACTCCGGACGAGCGCTTCCATCTGTTGCCGCCGGGGATCGCGGTCGACCGGCGCGCGCCGGCCGACGCCGCGCACGTTCGTGCCGAGTTTCGTCGCGAGTTTGCCCTGGCCAGTGACGACCTGCTGCTGCTGCAGATCGGTTCCGGATTCAGGACCAAGGGGCTGGACCGCAGCCTCAAGGCGATCGCCGCACTCCCGGCTGTGCTGCGTGACCGTTGCCGGTTGATCGCCATCGGCGACGACGACCCGAAGCTTTTCCGCGGGCAGGCGCGAACCCTCGGGCTGGCCAACCGGGTCAGCATCCTGCGCGGTCGCAGCGACATCCTGCGCTTCCTGCTCGGCGCCGACCTGCTGATTCATCCGGCGTACAACGAGAACACCGGCACGGTGCTCCTCGAAGCGGTGGTCGCCGGCCTGCCGGTACTGACCACGGCGGTTTGCGGTTACGCGCACTACATCGCCGAAGCCGACGCTGGCCTGGTCGTCGCCGAGCCGTTCGAGCAGGCGCGGCTCGATCAGCTGCTGGCGCAGATGCTCGCCGACCCGCAGGCGCGCGCGCGCTGGCACGCCAGGGCTCTGGCGTTTGCTGAGCACGCCGACATCTACAGCAACGCCGAACGTGCGGCCGACGTGATCCTGAAGGAGCAGCGATGAGCGGCCTCCAGGTCTTCCTCGCCGAGCCGTTTCGCTCCCTGTGGGCGGGGCAGGACCCCTTCGTTGCCGTCGAGGCGCTGGCCGGTACGGTTTTTCGCGAACTCGACGGGCGCCGCACCTTGCGCACCGAAATCGCCGGACGTGGCTACTTCGTCAAGATCCACCGTGGCGTCGGCTGGGCCGAAATCGTCAAGAATCTTCTTTCGCTGCGCCTGCCGGTACTCGGCGCCGAGAACGAATGGCGGGCCATCGAGAGGCTGCGCGAACTGGGCGTCGATACCATGCGCGCCGTCGCCTTCGGCATCCGCGGCGGCAATCCTGGACGGCAGCGTTCGTTCATCGTCACCGAAGAACTGGCGCCGACAGTCAGCCTTGAAGATTATTGTCAGGATTGGCCGAAACATCCGCCCGCCGTGCGCCTGAAGCGCGCGCTGATTCGCGGCGTCGCGCGTGCGGCGCGACAAATGCACGCCGGCGGCGTCAACCATCGGGATTTCTACATTTGCCACTTCCTGCTGCACCTCGATCCGCCGCCGACGGCTGAACAGCTCAGGCTGTCGCTGATCGACCTGCACCGCGCGCAGCTCAGGGTGCGGTTGCCGCGGCGCTGGCGCGACAAGGATCTGGCCGCGCTGCACTTCTCGGCGCTGGCGATCGGTCTGACCCGGCGTGACCTGCTGCGCTTTCTCGGCGCCTATTTTGCCTGCCCCTTGCGGACGATCATTCGCCAGGAGGCGCCGTTGCTCGCGTATCTGGCCCGCGAAACGCAGCGCTTGCAGGCGCGTTTCGAGCGCAAGGTCGCGGCGGGCGAGATGACATGAGGAGGTGGTGCCTGAGTCCGCAATACGCGGCCAGCGAAGTGGCGACCGTGTTCGGCGATATGGACAGCGTCTTCCGGCTCGACGGCGAGCTGATTGCCCTCGACTCGCTGTGCCGCGTCCTGCGCGTTGCGGTCGGTGGCAAGCGCTACTACGTCAAGCGCTACAGTGGCAATGGCAAGAACATGAAGCGCCGCTGGTTCGGCCTGCGGCGCTGGCTGGGGCCCCCACGGGTTCGCGCCGAATGGCGCAACCTGCTGGCTTTCCGGGCGTGGGGCATTCCGACGGCGACGCTGGTCGCTTACGGCCTCGAGCGTCGTTTCGGCGGTTTCACTCGCGGCGCGTTGGTGACCGAGGAGATCCCCGATACCACCGATCTGGCACAGATCGCCTATGCCAGCGATCCGCGCATGTCCGATCGCCGCTGGCTGCGGCAGGTGGCTACTCAGATCGCCAGCATCACGCGCACCATGCACGCTGCCGGGTTTGCGCATAACGACCTGAAATGGCGAAACCTGCTGGTCGATCGGGGCACTTCGCCGACGGTCTATCTGATTGATTGCCCGAGCGGCAGTTATTACCGGGGCGCGGTCCTCGGCTACCGTGTGGTCAAGGATCTCGCCTGTCTCGACAAGCTTGGCAAGGAGTACCTGTCGCGCAGCCAGCGACTGAGGTTCTATCTTGATTACGCGCAGCACCAGCGTCTGACCGCTGACGATCGCAAGTGCATCGGCAAGATCGTCGGCTTTTTCGACGGTCGCGACTAGCCCGACGATGAGCGCTCCCGGGCTGACCGTTGCGCGAACGCTGCGCGCCGCCGGCCGGCAACCGTCGCTGCCGTTTCGGGTAGACCTCGCCGACGGCCGCCAACTGACGATGTATCGTCTGCTGCGCGCGCTGCCGGGCAAGCGACTGGTTGGCGAGGGCGAGTTCGCTGGCGACCGGGTGCTCGCCAAGCTGTTCATCGGACGGCGCTGCGAGAAGCACTGGCACCAGGAGGCGGCGGGTCTGGCGGCGCTTCGACTGGCCGGACTGCCGACTCCCGAACTGGTCGCGGCGACGGCGATGGCTGCCGGGGGCCATGCGCTGCTGACCGTGTTTCTCGACCCGGCCGAGAACCTCGCCGAATCCTGGGCGCGCCTGTCGCGGCGGACACCGGGCAACGCCGATGCGCTGACTCTGCTGGCGCCAGCGCTGCGCCTGCTCGGCCGGCTGCACGCGGCCGGGCTGGTGCAGGACGATCTTCACCTGGGCAATTTCCTGCGCCACGATGGCCAGCTGTTCATCATCGATGGCGATGCGGTACGCGTTGTCAGGCGCGGGCAGCCGCTGGCGCCATCGGAAGCCGGCAGCAATCTGGCAGTGCTGCTGGCGCAGTTGCCGCCCGCCTGGGATCGGCAGCTGGCGGCACTGCTGTCCGCCTACGGCGAAGCAGCTGGCCAGTGCTTGCCCGAAGTGGCTACCTTGCGCCGGCAGATCGAGCGTGTCAGGGCCTGGCGGCTGGGCGATTTTCTGGGCAAGACGGTTCGCGAGTGCACCTTGTTCGCGGTCGAGCATAGCGGCAGGCGCTTCAGCGCGGTGCTTCGCCAGGAAGCCGACTGGCTGGCGCCGATCCTGGCCTCGCCCGATCGGGCCATGGCTGCCGGCACGCTGTTGAAGGACGGCGCTACGTGTACGGTGGCGCGCGTCGAGGTGAGCGGGCGAGCGCTGGTGATCAAGCGCTACAACCTCAAGGATCTGCGCCACGCGCTGGGCCGCCTGTGGCGTCCGAGCCGCGCCTGGCATTCCTGGCGCGAGGCGCATCGGCTGCGCTTTTTCGGGATCGCCACGCCGGCGCCGCTGGCGCTGATCGAAGAACGTGTCGGGCCGTTGCGTCGGCGCGCCTGGCTGATCAGCGAGTTTTGCGGTGGCCCGAACCTGCTGGTCCACCTGTCGGCCAACTGTCCGCCGCCGCCGGCGGAGGCGCGGGCGATCGTGGCGCTGTTCGGGGCAATGTGCGAACAGCGGATCAGCCACGGCGACCTCAAGGCGACCAACCTGCTGTGGGCTGGCGACCGCGTCGAGCTGATCGATCTGGACGCCGTCGCGCAGCATCGGACGCCGGCTGCACACGCACGCGCCTGGAAACGGGATCGCGCCCGGCTGTTGCGCAACTGGCCGGCGGACTGCGCGCTCCATCGCTGGCTCGACGAGCAGCTACCGGCGCCGTGAACGATTGCCGGGCGGCACCGGCATTCGCCGCCGGCAGCCGGCCGCAGCGGAGGGTCAGATCGAAGTCTGGTTGACCGGGGCGGCAGCCCCGGCTGCGTCGGAGCCGTCGGCAAGGTCCGCCTGCTCGCTGAACTGCATCGCGTGCAGGCGCGCATAGTGGCCGTTGCAGGCCAGCAGTTCCGCGTGGCTGCCGCGTTCGACAATGCGCCCCTGTTCCATGACCAAGATCAGGTCGGCCTTTTCGATGGTCGACAGGCGGTGCGCGATGACCAGCGTCGTCCGACCGGCCATCACCCGGTCCAGAGCGCTCTGGATGTGGCGTTCCGATTCGCTGTCGAGCGCCGACGTGGCTTCGTCGAGAATCAGGATTGGCGCGTCCTTCAGCAAGGCTCGGGCAATTGCCAGACGTTGCCGTTGCCCACCCGACAGCATCACGCCATTTTCGCCGACCATGGTCTCGAAGCCCGCCGGCAGGCGGTCGATGAACTCGCTGGCAAATGCGGCTTCGGCGGCTCTTACGATCGCTTCCCGCGGTGCGTCGCACAGGTCGCCGTAGGCGATGTTGCGGGCCACGCTGTCGTTGAACAGCACTACCTGCTGGGTCACCAGAGCCATGTGCCGGCGCAGGTTGCGCAGCGTGAAGCGCTCGACGTCGACGCCGTCGATCAGGATCTGGCCCGAGTCGTGGTGGTAGAAACGCGGGATCAGATTGGCCAGCGTCGACTTGCCGCTTCCCGAGCGCCCGACCAGCGCCACCAGTTGTCCCGGCGCGACCGAGAAGCTGACCTGGTCGAGTACCAGTTGGCTGTTCCCCGGATAGCTGAAGGAGAGATCCTTGACTTCCAGCACACCGCTGACCCGATCGATCTCGAAGCTGCCAAGGTCTGGCTCCGGTGGTTCGTCGAGTTGGGCAAAGATGCTCTCGGCACCCGCCAGGCCCTTCTGAATCGTCGAGCTGACTTCGGACAGCTGGCGAATCGGCTTCGGCAGCATGCCGGCGGCGGTGATGTAAGCGACCAGGTCGCCGGCCGAAGCGTCGCCGCGCAGCAGCAACACCAGTGCCAGCAAGGCGGCCATCGCGGCGAAAGTGACCAACTGCAGCGCCGGCGTGTAGGTCGCGGTGGTCCTGACCATGCGCAACTGTTTGGCGGTATTCTCCTCGCTGGCCGACCTGAAGCGCGCCGATTCGTAGTCCTCGCCACCGAAACTGCGGACAACCCGGTAGCCCTGGATGGTCTCCGAAGCAACGTGTGTCAGGTCGCCCATGGTGGCCTGTATCTTCAGGCTTTGCCGGCGAAACTTGCGGCTGGCGCGGGTCACCATCAGGCCGATGATCGGCAGGATGGCGACCATCACCAGCGTCAGCTTCCAGTTCATCCACAACAGATAGCCGAACAGGAAGACGACGGTCATCCCTTCCCGGATGACGACCTTGATGGCGTCGGTCGCGGCGCCGGTGACCATGGTCACGTCGTAGGTGATGCGCGAGATCAGATGCCCGGAATTGTGCTGGTCGAAATAGCCGTTCGGCAGGCGCAGCAGGCTGTCGAAGAGGGCGCGCCGGAGGTCGTGGATCAGACCCAGCGAAACCTTGGCCAGATAGAAGTTGCCGAGGAAGGAACCGATTCCCTGCCAGCCGACGACGAGGATCAACAGCAGTGGTACGCCGTAGACCACTTCCATGTCGCCGGCCATGGGCAACGCCTGCCGCGCTAAGCTGCTGGGCTCGTTCAGCTCGTCTACGAAGTATTTCAGAATGCCGGCCATCATCGGTTGCGATGAGGCGAAGATCATGTACCCCAGCAGGCTGATCGCGAACATCCCGATAAACGGCCGCAGGTAGCCGAGCAGGCGGAGATAGATGCGCAATGAGGAGGCGGGGGTGCTGGCGGGGAGCATTCTCTGACGGGCTGCTGCGGGCTGCTGCGGGTGGTTCCGGAAGGTCAGTCTAGCATGCCGACGTGCTTGCTCCCGGGCGCGTGCCGGCAGCGCCGGCACGCGCGTTCAGTCCACAGGCGCGAGGCTTTCGTCGGCTGGCGCCACGGATTCGACTTCGGCCGGAGCGTTTTCCTTGTAGAACAACTCCAGCGCTGGCCCCTTGCCACGGTCCGGGACGGCAACCGAAACGATGCCATCGGGAGTCGGGAGGAAGGACTCGGGAACATCTCGCAGCACCCTGCCCATATAGCCGATCCACGCGGGCAAGGCGGCCGAGCCGCCGGTTTCTCCCTTGCCCAGATTCTTCGGTTGGTCATAGCCAATCCACGAGCAGCCGACGACCGTTTGCTGGTAGCCGCAGAACCAGGCGTCGACGTGGTCGTTGGTGGTACCGGTCTTGCCTGCCAGATCGCGGCGTTTGAGCGTCGCCGAAGCGCGTGCGCCAGTGCCGTAGATGGTCACGTCGCGCATCATGCTGTCCATCAGGAAGGCATTGCGTGGGTCGATCGCCCGCAACCGTTCATCGCCGGCGGTGGTCGGTGCCGCTTGTGCCAGAACCTGCTTCTTGTCGTCCTGGATCTGGCTCACGATGTACGGTCGGACACGGTAGCCGCCGTTGGCGAAAACGGCGTAGCCGGCGACCAGCTGCCAGGGCGTCACCGAGCCCGCGCCCAGGGCCATGGTCAGGTAGGGTGGGTGCTTTTCGGCGTCAAAGCCAAAACGGGTGACGTAGTCCTGGACGAAGCGCACGCCGCTTGCCTGCAGCAGACGGATCGAAACCATGTTCTTTGACCTGGCCAGGGCGCGACGAATGCGCATCGGACCTTCGTACTTGCCGTCATAGTTCTTGGGCTCCCAGGCCTGGCTGCCGGTGACCGTTGCCGGGAAGCTGATCGGCTCGTCATTGACAATCGACGCCGGTGTGAAGCCTCTTTCGAGCGCGGCCGAATAGATGAAAGGCTTGAAGCTCGACCCTGGCTGTCGCCACGCCTGCGTGGTGTGGTTGAATTTATTACGGTTATAGTCAAAACCGCCAATCAGCGCGCGGATCGCTCCGTCGCGCGGGTCCGCGGCCAGGAAAGCAGCTTCCACCTCTGGTAGCTGGACAATGCGCCAGTCGTCCTTTTCGTCGTTCTGGATGCGAATGATCGCGCCGCGGCGGAGGCGCTTGTTGGCTGGCGCCTTGTTGTCGATCATGCGGGCTGCGACCTTCAGCCCTTCACCGTCGATGGTGACGATCTCGCCACCGCGACGGTAAGCGCGAAGCTTCTTGGCATCGACTTGCAGCACGATCGCCGGGTGCAGGTCCTCCGCATCGTGGAAGTCCTGCAGCAGTTCCTCCAGCGCTTCGTCCTGTTCGGACTTGATCCCTTCGAGGTCGATGTAGGCTTCGGCACCGCGGTAACCGTGCCTGCGGTCGTAGTCCATAACGCCTTTTCTCAGGCTGCTGTAGGCGGCTTCCTGATCGTCCTTGAGAATCGTCGTGAATACCCGCAGGCCTCGCGTATAAACGTCCTCGGGAAAGCGCTCGAGGGCAATCTGACGCGCCATCTCGCTGACGTACTCGGCGTGAATTGTCGTCTCGCTCGAGTCTCGCTTGATCACCAGCGCCTGGTTCAGCGCCGCCTGCTGCTGCTCGTCGGTGATGAATCCCAGCTCGTTCATTCGCCGCAGGACGTACTGCTGGCGCAAGCGGGCGCGCTTTGGCTTGGCTATCGGATTGTCCGAGGACGGAGCCTTGGGCAGCCCGGCCAGCATTGCCGCCTCGGCAATCGTCAAATCGGCCAGCGGTTTGCCGAAATACGTCTGGGCCGCAGCGGCAAAACCGTAGGCACGCTGACCGAGAAAGATCTGGTTGATGTACAGCTCGAAAATCTGATCCTTGCTGAGATTGTGCTCGATCTTGAAAGACAGGAGCGCTTCGTAGAGCTTACGGGTGTAGGTCTTTTCTGACGAAAGAAAGAAATTCTTGGCCACCTGCTGGGTAATCGTCGATGCTCCCTGGCGCTTGCCGCCGCCCACCAGGTTGGCGTAGAGTGCGCGCAGAATACCGAGCGTATCGACCCCGCCATGCTGGTAGAAGCGCTCATCCTCGGCAGCCAGGATGGCCTGCTTGAGGATCGCCGGAACGTCCTGGATGCTGACCACGGCCCGACGCTCCTCGCCGAACTCGCCGATCAGGTAGCCGTCAGCGGTGTAAACGCGCAAGGGGATCTTGGGCCGATAGTCGGTAAGAATCTCCAGCGACGGAAGATTTGGATAGGCCAGGCTGAGGACTACCGCCATGATGGCCAAGGCAATGGCGGCCAGGCCGCCAACGACAACGATCGGGTACAGTAACCAGCGAAGGGCGGTAGGCAAAACAGCGTCCGGATGAAAGGTTGGATCCCGCTATTATATTAGCGCGGCCGCGAAATGGCTCGAAGATAGCGCTAGGTCGCTCCCGTCGCTGGCACGTGCCGCTGCGTAGCGTTGGCGGCAACAGCGCCTCAGCTGACCAGTGGCCGTCCTGCTGCCGGCTCGCACGGCCGGCGCTTGGCTGCGGTGGCTACGGCAAGGTGGCCGATGGCAACTTCACGACTTTAGTGGTTTACGCCACCCTGCTAGAATAATGGCGGACATTCCCGCCAGCGCGGGAGAAATTGCTTTACACACCGGGAGCTTGTTGCTAGCATCTAAAGTAAAATGTCTATAAATACGCTAACTACAAAGTTTTGAAGGGTTTTTTGTCGGGGGTGGCGATTTGCAGCTTGATCTTTCGATCTTTAATCCCAAGGCGCGCTCGCTGATCGGTCTCGACATCAGTTCGTCGTCGGTCAAGATGGTCGAGCTGGGCAGCGACGCCAAGGGTGCTTACCGCGTCGAGCGTTACGCTATCGAGGTCTTGCCCAGGGATGTCGTTTCCGATGGCAACATCGTCAATCTCGAGGCGGCCGCGGAGTCGGTCCGGCGAGCATGGAAGAAGCTCGGGACCGTCACCCGACAGGTGGCGATTGCTCTCCCGGCATCGCATGTCATCACCAAGAAGATCATTGTCGCCGCCGGGCAGCGCGATGAGGAACTTGAAGTGCTGGTCGAGTCCGAGGCCAACCAGTACATCCCGTTTGCCCTCGAAGAAGTAAACCTCGACTTTCAGGTGGTCGGGCCGGCGCCATCGTCTCCTGACGAAATCGAAGTCCTGATCGCCGCGTCGCGCAAGGAAAAGGTCGAGGATCGAGTTGCCGTGGCCGAGTCGGCGGGTCTCAAGCCGGTGGTTCTGGACGTAGAGTCCTACGCCGTTCTTGCGGCGTTTGAGCTGATCGAAAAACAACTCCCCGACGGCGGCAAGGGGCAGATCATCGCCTTGATTGACGTCGGTGCCAACGTGATGAACCTGACCGTTCTGCGTAACGGCCAGCAGCTCTATGTTCGCGAACAGGCATTCGGCGGAAATCAACTGACACAGGATGCCGCCCGCCTTTTTGGCATGAGCTTCGAAGAAGCGGAAGCGGAAAAGCGCCGCAACACGCTGCCGGAGCAGTACGAAACCGAGCTTCTCCGACCATTCCTTGATGCGATGGCTCTCGAATTATCGCGTGCCTTGCAGTTTTTTTTCACTTCGACCCAGTTCAGTCAGATCAACCACATCGTGTTGGCCGGCGGCTGCGCGGTCATCGCCGGCGCGGACGAAGTGGTCGCCTCTCGCACCCAGATCAACACCGTGATCGCCAATCCGTTCGCTGACATGACGCTTTCCGACCGGGTTCGCGACAAGAGTCTCTTGAGCGATGCTTCATCATTGATGGTGGCCTGTGGTCTGGCGCTGCGGAGGTTCGACGCATGATACGCATCAACCTTCTGCCGCATCGAGAAGAGAAGCGGCGAGCGCGACGGCAACAGTTCTACGCCTTGTTCGGGCTGATTGCGGTTCTTTCCGGCCTGATCGTGTTCCTCGTCTACTCGGTGATTGGAGGCTATATCGCCGCGCAGGATGCCAGGAACGATTTCCTCAAGCAGGAGATCGCAGTCCTCGACAAGCAGATCGATCAGATCAAGAGGCTCAAGGAACAAAGTGACGCCTTGATGGCGCGCAAGCGAATCATCGAATCGTTGCAACGTGACCGGGCCGAAGCGGTGCGCTTGCTTAGCGAGCTTGCCAAGCAGATGCCGGAGGGTGTGTACATCCGCTCGCTCAAACAGGTGGGGCAGAGCATCAACCTCGTCGGCTACGCGCAGTCCAGCGCCCGGGTGTCTACGCTGATGCGCAATATCGAAGCGTCGCCGTGGCTTGAGAAGCCGCAATTGATAGAGATCAAGGCGGTGATGGTCGATAAGCGCCGTCTCAACGAATTCAGCATGAACGCCCTGCTGAAGAGGGCTGCCGTCGCTCAGGGAGGGCAGAAATGAAAGCTCCAGCTCTTCCGTCGGTCGATTTCCGGGAGATTCTGCGGGATTTCCAGAATCTCAATCCCAAGGATCCCGGCGCGTGGCCGCTGGCGCCACGCCTGACGGTGTTGATCGGTTTGTTCCTGGTGGTCCTGGTTGCTGGCTGGTGGTTTGTCTGGGTCGACGAACTGGACTCGCTGACCAGCAAACAACAGGAAGAGTTGAAGCTGAAGGACCAGTACGTCGCCAAGAAGAAACAGGCGGTCAACCTCGACTTGTACGTGCAGCAGCTCGATGAAATCGACCGCTCCTTTGGTGCCTTGTTGAAGCAGCTGCCAAATAAGTCCGAAGTCGAAGCACTGCTGGTGGAAATCAATCAGGCGGGGATGGGGCGGGGTCTGCAGTTCGATCTGTTCAAGCCGGGCGGCGAGCAGGTCAAGGATTTCTATGCCGAGCTGCCGATCAATGTCCGCTTGACCGGCACCTACCACGACTTTGGAGCTTTCGCCGGCGACATCGGCAAGCTCTCGAGAATCGTCACCCTGAACAATATCGCCATCGTCGCCAACCCTCAGAGCAAAGACGGAACGCTGGTGATGGATGCGATTACGAAGACATTCCGCTATCTCGACGCTGACGAGCTGGCAGCCAAGAAGAAGGCCGCCGAAGCGGCGGCGAAGGGTGCGAGGAAATGAGCAGACTCCTTGCCGCGCTGGCCAGCGTCGCGCTTGTCGCCTGTTCCGGCGGCGATCATCAGGATGTCCGGGAGTGGATGACGACCGTGGCGCAGGACACCAAGGGCAAGATACCGCCGCTGCCGGTGGTCGAACCCTACGAGCCGGTTGCCTACGATGTTGGCGACCTGCTCGACCCTTTCAAGCCGGCCAAGCTCGGATCGGATACGAAAAAGGGCGGCGGCGCCTTCAGGCCCGATCTGGATCGACCGAAGGAACCACTGGAGCTTTTCCCGCTGGAATCACTGAAATACGTCGGCGTGATGACCAGGAAAAAGGCCTGGTATGCCATCATCCAGGTCGACAGTGCTTTGTATCAGGTCAAGATCGGCAACTACATGGGACAGAACTTCGGGGTCGTGGTCGACATTTCCGAATCCGAAGTGACATTGCGAGAGCTTATCCAGGATTCCGCCGGTGATTGGGTGGAGAGGACGAGCAACCTGCTGTTGCAGGAAAAGGGAGCAAAGTAAATGAAGCAGATCAGAGACTACTTGCTCGGCCTTGTCGCCGCTGGGCTATTGATGGTCGCCACGGCGAGTGCGCAGGAAGCCGGTTCCGCAGGAGCCAATACGATCGAGTCGATGAACGTCGTCCAGCAAGGCTCGGTGCTCAACGTCAAGCTCACCTTCAAGGAGCCTTTGAAGGCCTTGCCCCCGGCCTTCAGCGTTGCCAAGCCCGCACGCATCGCCTTCGATTTTGCCAACACGACCAACGGCCTTGGCAAGTCCAGCCAGACGTATAACGAGGGAGACCTGAAAAGCGCCAACATCGTCCAGGCCGAGGACCGCACGCGCCTGGTCCTGAACCTGCAGAAGGTGATGACCTATGAAGCGACCATTGACGGCAGGAATCTGCTGCTGGCGCTGGTGCCGAGCGCACCGACCCAGGGCGCGGCAGTGGTCGAGCACTTCGCCAGAGCGCAGCCCACCGAAACCGTGAACAGCGTCCGCGACATTGTCTTCCGCCGGGGCAAGGGCGGCGAGGGACGGATTACCGTCGACCTCAGCGACCCCAACGCCGGCATCGATATCCGGCAGCAGGGATCGAATCTGGTGGTCGATTTTGCCAACGTCACAGTTCCCGGCGCGCTGCGCAAGCGGCTTGACGTGACCGATTTCGGGACTCCCGTACTGACCGTCAATACTGTGCAGAAGGGTGCCAATGCGCGCATGACCATTACCCCCAATGGGCTGTGGGAGCACAACGCCTATCAGAGCGACAACCAGTTCGTGATTGAAGTGAAACCGATCATCGAGAATCCAAACAAGCTGGTTCAGGGGAGCCGCGGAGGTTATCAGGGCGAGAAGTTGTCGCTGAACTTCCAGAACGTCGATGTCCGCCGGCTGTTGCAGGTCATCGGCGAGTTTACCGGCATGAACATGGTCGTCAGCGACTCGGTTGGCGGCGCGATCACCTTGATCCTGAAGGATGTCCCATGGGACCAGGCGCTGGACATCATCATGCAGCAGAAGGGTCTGGATATGCGCAAGAATGGCAACGTCATCCTGATTGCGCCGCGCGAGGAAATCGCCACCAAAGAAAAGCTCGAGTTCGAGTCGCGAATTCAGATCGGCGACCTGGAGCCGCTGGTGACCGAGAGCTTTCAGATGAACTACATCAAGGCCGATGCGATTCAGAAGCTTCTTGCTGATCCAAAGCAGCCCCTGCTCTCCAAGCGCGGCAGCGCGGTGGTCGAGGAGCGCTCGAACATCCTGTTCGTCAAGGACACCCCGAGCCGCCTCGATGAAGTGCGAGTGATGATTGCCAAGGTCGACATCGCGGCGCGACAGGTGATGATCGAAGCGCGCATCGTTGAAGCCGGCGACAGTTTTTCCAAGAACCTCGGGGTGCGACTCGGCTGGCGGCAGACCTTCCCCGACGGCGCGGTCACCGTTGGCGGCGGCCAGAACTTCAGCGGCCAGCTGGACATGAGCGGTACGCAGGTCAACCTGCCGGCCACGCCGCGCACCGGTAGTCCCGGCACCCTCTCCTTCCTCCTTTTCAACAACGCGCTGACGCAGTTCCTCACGGCAGAGATCTCGGCTCTCGAAGCCGACGGTCGCGGCAAGGTCATCTCCAGCCCGCGGGTGATGACCGCCAACCAGGTCGAAGCGATCATCGAGCAGGGCGTCGAGATCCCTTATCAGCAGGCGACCAGTTCAGGCGCCACCAGCGTTTCCTTCCGGAAAGCCAACCTGTCGTTGAAAGTGACGCCGCAAATCACGCCGGACGGCAAGATCGCGATGAAGCTGGACGTCAACAAGGACACCCCGAACACCCGTTTGTCGACCGGCGCCGGCGTCGCCATCGATACCAAGCACGTCAAGACCGAAGTCCTGGTCGAGAACGGCGGAACGGTGGTGATCGGCGGGATCTACACGCAGGAAACGCGTAACAACACGACCCGCATCCCGTTCTTCGGCGACCTCCCATACATTGGCTTCCTGTTCAAGAATCGGGAAATCATCGACGACAAGACCGAGTTGCTGGTCTTCATCACGCCGCGGATCGTTGCCGAGAATCTTGCGGTACGCTGATCCGCAAGCAGCGAAGAGGCCGGCGAGAGCCGGCTTTTTTCGTGCCCTGATGCTGGTCCTGTCGAGCATGCGATAGAATAGCCCGGTGAGCATCGCGGACGACAAACGGAACGTCTACCTGGTCGGCCTGATGGGGGCTGGAAAAACGACCATCGCCAAGGTCCTGGCCAGGCGGCTGGCGTATCATTTCGTCGACTCCGACCACGAAATCGAATCTCGCACCGGCGTTCGCTTGCCGACCATCTTCGAGATCGAAGGTGAAGAGGGTTTCCGCAGGCGCGAGGCACAGGTCATAGCCGACCTGGCGCGGACGCATGGCTGTGTCGTGGCCACCGGGGGTGGCGCCGTGCTGCGCCCCGATAACCGGGAAAACCTGCGTGCCAGCGGTCTGGTGGTTTACCTCAACGTACCGCTGCAAACGCTCTGCGAACGTACGCGGCACGACAAGAACCGGCCCCTGCTGCAGGTCAGCGATCCCTTGCGCAAGCTCACGGAGCTGTACGAGCAGCGTGACCCGCTGTATCGGAGCATTGCCGATCTGGTCGTCAGCGGCGGTCGGATCAGCGCGCAGGCGGTCCTGCAACTGCTGCTCAAGAAAATGGAAAAAGCATGAAAACGCTGACCGTTGCACTCGGCGAGCGCTCCTACCCGATTCATGTCGGAGGTGGTCTTCTCGATCGCGGAGAACTGCTGCTGCCCTTGCTGCGGCAGCCGAAAGTGGCAATCGTCACCAACACCACCGTTGCGCCGCTGTACCTGGAGCGCTTGGCCGAGCCCTTGCGCGAAGCCGGTGTTGAAGTCGTGGAGGTGGTCCTGCCTGACGGCGAGCGCTTCAAGGACTGGCCGACGCTGAACACCATTTTCGACCTGCTGCTGCAGCATCGCTGTGAGCGGTCAACAACCCTGGTGGCGCTGGGCGGCGGTGTGGTCGGCGACATGACCGGTTTCGCGGCCGCCTGTTTTCAGCGCGGCACGCCGCTCATCCAGGTTCCAACCACCCTGCTCGCGCAGGTTGATTCGTCGGTCGGTGGCAAGACAGCGATCAATCACCCGCTCGGCAAGAACATGATCGGCGCCTTTCATCAGCCACGACTGGTGCTGGCCGATACCGATACCTTGAATACCTTGCCCGATCGCGAGCTTCGTGCCGGCCTGGCGGAGGTCATCAAGTACGGGCTGGTCCGCGATCTGCCTTTCTTCGAGTGGCTTGAGGGCAATCTCGAAAGCGTCTTGTCGCGCCAACCGCTGGCACTCGCCGAGGCGATCTGCCGGTCGTGCCAGAACAAGGCAGCAGTGGTCGCCGCCGACGAGCGCGAGAGTGGCGAGCGTGCCTTGCTCAACCTTGGCCACACCTTTGGCCATGCGATCGAAACCGGACTCGGTTACGGCGCGTGGCTGCACGGCGAGGCCGTCGCCGCGGGCACCATGATGGCGGCAGAACTCTCGTCGCAGCTTGGCTGGCTAGGGCCTGCCGAGGTGAGCCGGGCGGAACGGCTTTTTCAACGAGCGGGCTTGCCGGTGCTCGGGCCGGCCCTCGACGTCGACCGCTATCTGGAACTGATGCAGAACGACAAGAAGGTGCAGGGTGGCAGTCTTCGCCTGGTGCTCCTGCAGCGCATTGGCCAGGCGGTGGTCAGCTCGGCCGCGCCGACGGCGGACGTGCGGCGGGCTATCGCTGCCCGCTCGGCCGATGCGTGAACTTGCGCCCTACGCCGTCTCGGCAGCCAACAGCCGCGGTCGCCGGCACCCGGACGGCGAGCCTTCGCAGCCTTCGCACCGCAGCGAGTTCCAGCGCGACCGCGACCGCATCGTTCACTCGACGGCGTTCCGGCGGCTCGAATACAAGACCCAGGTTTTCGTCAACCACGAAGGTGACCTGTTCCGGACGCGCCTGACGCACAGCCTCGAGGTCGCGCAGATCGCCCGCGGAACGGCGCGCGCATTGCAGCTCGACGAAGATCTTGCCGAAGCGATTTCGCTGGCGCATGACCTTGGTCACACGCCCTTCGGTCACGCCGGCCAGGAGGCGCTCAACGAATGCATGCGCGGTCATGGCGGCTTCGAACACAATCTGCAAAGCCTGCGGACGGTTGACCTGCTGGAGGAGCGCTACGCCGCTTTTGATGGCCTCAATCTCTGTTTCGAGACCCGTGAAGGAATCGTCAAGCACTGCTCGCTCGACAATGCCCGTCAGCTCGGCGAACTCGGCGAACGCTTCCTCAACCGAACACAGCCGTCGCTGGAAGCACAGATCTGCAATCTGGCCGACGAAATCGCCTACAACAACCACGACGTCGACGACGGTTTGCGCGCCGGCCTGATCACGATCGAGCAACTTGAAGACGTGCGGCTGTTCGCACGGCACGTTGCCGATGTCCGGCGCGTCCATGCCGGCCTCGGCGGGCGCCGCCTGATCCACGAAACGATCCGGCGTTTGATCAATACCCTGGTTTGCGACCTGATCGAAACCACCGCCAGCAATCTTGCGCGGCATGGGCCCAGGACGCTTGCCGAGGCACGCCTCGGGCCGCCTCTGGTCGCCTTCTCCGCGGAGTCGTTCGAGGAACAGAAGCAGCTGAAGCGCTTCCTGCGGACGCAGCTGTATCAGCACTACCAGGTGTTGCGGATGGCCAGCAAGGCACGGCGGATCGTCGGCGACCTGTTTGCCGCTTTTGCCGGCGAGCCGCGCCTGTTACCCCCGCAGTATCAGGTCGCAGGCGATGGCGATCAGTTGCGCAGGGTTGCCGACTACATCGCCGGGATGACCGATCGCTATGCGATCAAGGAGCACCGGCGCCTGTTTGCCGTTGGCGAGGGTTGAAACGCTTTCCCGACCGGGGACAACGACGCCGGCAGGGGCGCTTCGCTTGCGGAACGAAAGCGGTCCGGGTCCACTGGCGGAGTCTTCCCGGGCTCCGCGGCGATTGACCTCGATCCCCGTGACCTGCCGTTGACTACTGGCCTGAGCGCCCCGCTAGCGCGGCGTGCTCAAGGCGCTGGCCAGTCCTTGATGTAGGCCTTGAGGAGCTTGTTCTCCAGGTTGCGCTCCTCGAGCACCGCCTTGGCGACGTCGTGAAAAGAGACGATGCCAACGATCGTGTCGCCCTCCATGACGGGCACGTAGCGGGTGTGACTGTCCACCATCATTCGGCGCAATTCGTCCACGTCCATATCCGGATTGGCCGTCGGTGGGTCGCGGTCCATCGCCTCGATGACCAGAATTTCCGCAATCGGCGGCGTCGGGCCGACTCGCCGTTCGGTCTGACGCTTGGCCAGAATCATCAGCACCTCGCGGAAGGTCAACATGCCCGCCAGCTTGCCGCCCTCCATGACGATCACCGAGCCGATGTCGTTTTCCGCCATCATGATCACGGCATCCGAAAGCGGCGAATCCGGATGTACGGCGAACAACGCAGAATCCTTGACCTGCAGAACCTCTTTGACCTCCATGTCACCCCCTGGAATACGATAGCGAGCCGATGTGCTCTGTGATTGATCGGCAAGATTCTATCAGATGTCGCTCGACATCCGAAAACCACCCCACCTGTCTGAGTAGCGGTCAAGCGATTTCGGACACCGGGGCAGGTTTTTTTTCCGCCATTCGCTGTTGATGGACGTTCGGCGGCCGGCAGGTTCCCCGATCAATCGCGGTCAATCGGCCATGTGGCCTTTCAATCTTCTGGAAATGATCGCCATCCTGCCGTTGGCCGATGATCGAGGATCGTTTGCCGCTGGTCGATCATCGCCTGTGGATGGTTGATTTCGACCTGGCAACCGACCGCAGGGTCGAAACCCGGACCCTGTCGATCCAGCCGTCGATGGTTGGCGGCGATCGCTTCATCGCGCCGATGAAAAATCCCCTGCGCGAGGTCGATCGATGGCTGTTCCTGATCGAAGCGTGGAGCGCAGCCAGCCAAGCCTGCACCGGACCGAGCGGAAGCTGGACGAGCGTTCATCACGCGTCGATCTTTTTGATCCAGCCGTCGATCTTGCCGATCCAGACCTGAACCTTTTTGATCCAGCTCTGGCTCTTGCGCAACCATCGTTCCATGGCGCGCATCGAAGCATCGATGCGCGCCATCGATGATGATGAATGCTGCTCATCGAACGTTCGATCGTCGCCATCGATCCGCCGATCGCGACGGTGGGAGACTGGATGATTGTTGCCGAGGCGTGGATCATTTCGACCGAGACTTTTATCTCGCCGATCGACGGCCGATCGTTCGCGATCGAAGGCTGACACCTGGCGATCCACGGCCGATAGTTCGCGATCGAAGGCCGGGCCTCGCGGCACCACGGTCGCACCACGACACCTCGGCATCGCCGCAAAATCAGGAGTCGATCGTCTGGCCGGGCGACGCCCGGCGGTCAGCGCCAAGCCCTTCGTCAATGGCGCCCGATGGACAGGGTGCGTGCCTGGCCGACGGCCCGGACAGACCCCTGGCGGTCTGCCGGGCGGTCCGGGTCGGGCTTGCTCAGGACGCCGGGGCGGTCGTTCGGGCTTTGCGGGCAAAACGCCGGCCGAGGTCGTCGAGCGTCTCCTCCAGAGCTCCGGAAGCGACGTTGTGCACCTTGGCGTATTGATAGACCAGCAAAGCGGCGGCGTAGGCCTCGCTACCGGCAGCGAAGTAGGTATCGTCGATCTTGCGCGACAGCGTTTCGATGGCGTGGCGAACGGCATAGAGGCTCTCGACCAGCGCCACGTCGGCGCGGAATTCGCCAAGGCGGAAGCTGCTCGGGAGGATTTCCGGCTGCGCTTCGGCGATAGCCAGCGCCTTGACCACGAAGGAGCGATTCTTCTCACCGAACTTGAGCATCGTCGTCCGCTCGTCGGTGCCCAGATCGATCAGGAAAGGCAGCGACTCGGCCAGACTGGCCAGCGCAGCTTTGGCCTTTTCGCGTTGTTCGGAAGTAAAGGTGGCGTCGATGCGATTGCTGGGCATGGCAGTCTCCTTGGTGGTCGCGCGTGCAAAGACGTTTTGCACGCGATGGAATTAGAGAGCGAGTCCCGGAGTATCGTCAAGAGCCCGTGCGCAAGACTTTCCGAGGCGACAGACGAAGCGGCAATGGGCTCTCGCTGGCGGGGATGATCCGGCCCTGACCGGAGCGGCCGTTGCACCGCTACCGTAGCGCTCGCCTTGCGGATGGTCGGCCGGGAAGAAAGGGCGTCGGCCGAAGCGCTTGCCGAGTCTGACGGTAGCTCGATCGGGTTGCGGAAAGCGGTGGCAGACCATCCCGAGAGAAGCTAGCGGCAAGCGTGCTCGCCGAGAGCGCGACGGTGTCATGCTGCCCAAGCGCGTCGAGCGGGCTCCGCAAGTCGTCGTCGAGCACCTACCGCCGACGTACCAGATGAGCGCGTAGATCCGCCTCAGGCAACATCGTCACCCGATCCTTCGCACCTTTGCCGTCGCGGATCAAGCCGACCTCGGCAGCACCCAAATCCCTGGAGTGGCGCTTCTGGTGGAAAATAATGTAGCGCCTGGCCCAGTGGACATATTGGGTGTCTGTTCGTATGCTGTAGTGCTTCAGGCGGATGCAATCGCGAAGCTGATCGAGAAGCCTGGGTTCAGAAGGTGTGTTTTTCGACTCGTCAGGTGCGTCCATGTCTTACACCCCCATACAAATCAGATCGTTACAACTTTCTGGCCGGATTATACACATGAACACGCAGGGATATACACCGAAATCGGTGTCGACTAACCATTAGCCAATCAGGACAAATATGAGCGACGCACCAAGCAAAGGCCTGTCGGATACATTCAAGACGTTGTTTGATTTTTTTAAACACCTTACAACTTTGAGTTCCGGTTCGATCCTCGTAATTCTTGCGCTCGCCGAAAAATTCATCAAGCAACCCGTTGATGTCACCTTCCTATTTCGGTCAATGTTTTGTTTTTGTGTCGCCATCGTCACTTCATTGGTTGCAATGGGCGTACTCGCCTTTCACGCAGCAGGTGACCTACCGTCGGAAGGTGCCAGAAAACTTTTGGCATGGGGCATGGTAATGTCTGGCATCGGTTTCTTCGGAGGCATGTTAATGCTCGCCATGGCGGTGCTGCGTGTGCTCGGCTAACCCTACAGTCAAGCGGGACTGCGGAAAAAGCGCGCAGCCCCTTACTTCCACGTTAGGCCTTACCCCATGGAACCCAAAGCTGGCTACGTTTATCTGATCCAAGCGGAGTCACTTGATCGTTTCAAGATTGGTTGCGCTTCTGACGTTCAGCAACGCATCGCTTCTCTACGAACAGGGTCACCACTTCCTCTTCGCCTGGTTGCGACAAAACAGGCAAAAGATATGTACGCCGAAGAAAGGAAGTGGCACGACTTATTCGCACCGAGCCGCGTCAATGGCGAGTGGTTTGATCTTGAACCAAAGCAGTTTCTGAAAATTGCCCGTGCATTTCGTGCCGAGTTCCGAATTCGTGCAATTCATCGGAATGTGGAAGACCTGAAAATTGGCAGCATTTACTACATCTCCATGGACGGAGTTACCACGAAGAAGGTTGAGCTTGTTGAACTGGAGTTCTTCAACTCCCAAGACAGATTTGACCATGCCAAGGTCAGTGAAGTAGGCGGCTGGCAAAGCTGGAACCTAATCCCCGATGAGGTTCGCTCAACCCCAATTACTGCATTGATGAACTATGTCACCGATTAACAAACACAAACGTGGCAAACGTGGGGTCAGATCTCCACAAACACGCAAACGCGGGGTCAGATCTCAAAACGCGAAACACGGGGTCACAACGGAAACGAGGGGTCAGAAACGAGGGGTCAGATCTCACATTCCAACGTGCTGGAGTGCGAAATCTGGCTCCCGACCCTGTGTTAGACCCAGCTTGCCCGCCCCTTAATGACTGATTGGAGAATGACAATTAATAAATTATTTACTTTGATATTGGCTGTTATCGTAGGAAGTCCGCTCGCGTTTTCTGTGTTGGCAAAAGATACCCCGGAGAAATCAGATATTACGAAAGGTGTTGAAGGAAAAATTCGCGAGGGAAAGACCGGTACATTGAACGAGAATGCTGAAAAACAAATGAAGGAACTTGATAGGCAAGAGAAAGAATCGCAAGCTGCTTCAGAGGACTCTTCGCCCGCCTCATCAGACAAGTCAAAGGCCAAATAGCAGCCTGCCAACCCAACAGTCAAGAGGGACTGCGCGATAGCGTCCTGGCCCTTCCTTTTATGTTAAACCTGCGACAAAAACTACAAGGCGACCTACTATGGACACGTATCTCGAACCGTCACCAGAATCCGGCCGTGCTTTCCTCATGCGAGGCATGACTGGCAGTGTGGTCATGTTGAACCTGCTTCGCTACCGGCCTATTGCCGATTATTCGGCATCGCCTCAACTCGCGCCAGCAACGCCGATTGCCGGCGAGGCAGCCTATCGTCTCTACATGGAGCACACCATGCCGCACATGGAGAAGTCTGGCAGCACGCTGCTGTTCTTCGGACGAGGCGGTCCCTTCCTCATCGGGCCCGACGATGAGCGCTGGGATGCGGCACTGCTGGTACAGCACTCCAGCCCGGCTGCATTCATGGCATTTGCGTCCGATGCCGAATTTCTTGCATGTACGGGTCACCGTACGGCGGCATTGGAAGACTCGCGCTTACTGCCTCTTCAGGAATGCGGCTGGTGAAGCGGAGGCCTGGTTCATGGATGCCGACGACGCGAATTCAGTCGCAGTCCGCTTTATTTAGTTTCTTGAAACCGGCAACGCACCTGAGGAACTCTTCACGGAGGACGTTTTCCTCGATTTCACGCTTCCAAAGTGGAGGATTCAGGCTCAGGGCCTTGGTCCGGTTATTGGCGTTCGCCTTCATGGACATCCGACACAGGGAAAAGTCCCTCGCTGGCGTTGTGATCCAACGCCTTGCGGTTTTGTCCTGGAGGTGGAAGAGCGCTGGCATCAGAATGGCAAGGATTGGTATTGCCGTGAGTTGTTCAGGGCGGATGTACGCGGCACGTCCATTTCCGAGCTCTCCGTGTATTGCACCGGCGACTGGGATGCAGAGCGAGAGGCGGAACATTGCCAGGCGGTTAAGCTGATTCGCCCTTGATGCCCATCCATTCGTGCGAAAACGGCTACCAATCCCTGCAGGCGTAAGCGGGGTCAGCGCTCACCTCCCGGCCTGCTTGAAGGTCAGCACTCACCCCGTCCGCGCACAGACCCCGTCCGCTCTGTTTGCCCGCCATTTCCGTGAGGGGGTGATCGATCACCCTCCCACAGGTCCGAAACGAAGGGATTGATGGGCAAGACCAGCGACGAACACTACCTCAGGGCCGCAACGCAGCTTGGTGATTTTCAGATCGTGATTGCGCACAAAGCGATCCATTCAAGCAGGGGCGTGAAGCTGATCGACCGAGGCGTGCGGGTGGACAGCAGACTCTACCACCGGCTGCTCAGTCACAAGCTGCAAGTGCCGATCGATGAAAGCCTCACTGCCGAGAGGACGGTCACGCCGGACGAGTTGCGCGGTCGGGCTGAACGCCTCATGGCGGACCTGTCGCTCTACGGGCAACTCGGCGCCGATGACGGCGAGCGCGCGGCATTGCTGGCAAGCATTGGCCGCATTGCACTTCCGCAGCCGATCGCCTTCAGGTTAACGGTCGCCCGCGATTGCCGCAGCGCCGTCTTCCAGCACAGCCTGCAGGTTGCCCTCGTCGCGCTCTACCTGGGCATACGCCACGGCCTTCGGGCAGGCAAGTTGCGCGCCCTGGCCGCGGCAGCACTGCTGCACGATATCGGCATGCTGCACATCGATCCCGAGATCCTGAAAGCCGACCACCCATTCAGTGGCGCCGAGCAGCGACAGCTGCATGCGCACCCGCTCACTGCCACGATGATCGTCCAGGAACGGCCGGAATACCCGCCAGAAGTCGCGCGAGCCATTCTGGAGCACCACGAACGATACGACGGTAGCGGCTATCCACGGGGCTTGAGAAGCAACGAGATCAGCGTCGAGGGACGCATCCTGCTGCTCGCCGAGGTCGTCACCGCACTTCTCGACAAGAAGGTTGGAGAGCCCGGGAAAAACCTGTCGCTCATTCTGCGCCTGAACCACGGCAAGTTTGACCCCGAGATGTCGAAGCATATTTTGCAACTGCTGGAACGTGAGGCAGCCGCGGAGGCCGTCGACGAGACTGATCAGGCGCTGGGACAGCGAAACGTGGAGCGCCTCAAATGCCTCGGCGAGGAGTTCGACCAGTGGTGCCAGACACAGGCAGCGCTGGAAAAGTACGCTGCAGATGCACCCGCCATCGGCGCATTCCTGACAGCTCGCTTGGCAGCGCTGCAGCGTTCGCTGGCGGACGCCGGCCTGCACCCTGATAATTCACCTGTGATCGGCATCGATGCTCAAGAGCAGGCAGCCGCGGTGACCGAGTTGGCGATGCTCATGCGCGAAACGCGATGGCAGCTGAACACGATCATTCAGGATGCCTTGTCTCGTTTTACGACGCTGGAAGCTAGCGACAAGCCTGGCGAGTGCCCCATCCGTGACTGGCTTCTGCGCCTGCAGGAGCAGTTGAGACGTGATGGATCTGACGAACGGACGCGCAGCCCTGGCGATGGATGACGCGCGATCCCGAGGTGGTGGCGAGCGACGGCACGCCAGCGAAAGCTCTCCGATAGTGACAAGAGGCGCGTTCGGGCCCTCGCCGATGGCCGCTGCCAGCGGCGTTGCGAAAGCCCGTTAACGCTGGCGGTTTGCAACTGAACGCTACTACGGCCGGGCCTTTCCTTTTGCCCGTGCGAGTTGCGCTTCACACCTCGGCCAGGCGCAAAAAAGCCTCTCCTTGGGCGCGCGTGACCCTCTCGGCGAACGAACCCGCCTCACTGCTGCTGACGCGCT
Source organism: Accumulibacter sp. (assembly GCF_029255145.1). Classification (GTDB taxonomy): domain Bacteria; phylum Pseudomonadota; class Gammaproteobacteria; order Burkholderiales; family Rhodocyclaceae; genus Accumulibacter. The sequence continues at coordinate 12,767 of NZ_JAPUVQ010000055.1, read as the reverse complement.
CGCCGACCTGGCCGGGGCCGCCGTCTTGCGGGCGCGGCGCAGCGCCTGAAGGACCAGCAGCAGCCGTCCGCAGGCGCCGCGCAGTCAGCGTGGCAACGACCGCAGCAGGCACAACGCGGGCTGTCGGCCGGGCACTCGAAGACGCTGGCATCCGTCGAGCGATGCCGCAGGCAAGGATTCGGCAAGGCGCAGACGGCCCACCGTTCTATTCCCCCGGGACCTGGCCCGTATCTTGAGACCAGCGCAGGCCGCTCGCCAAGGCACGCGAACCTTGCGCGACGCGCGGTAGCGGCGTGGCACGCGGCGCGCAGCTGGCTTATGATCGGGGCTGAACAGCCCGCCACCTCGTAACGATGGTCTCTCCGCCCATGCCGCGTGCCGCCGAAACCACGGAAATCGCAGAGATCTCCCAGATCTTCCTGAGCGCCACCGCGCAGGACTGCCGGCAATACCGGGAAGCGGTGCGCGACTTCGTGCAGGACAACGAGATCGCGGCCAAGATCTTCCTGCAGGAAAACTGGGCGGAAGGCGGCGACTTCGTGGTCGATGTCTGCGAGCGACGAGTCAAGACCTGCGATGCCTACATTGGCCTGTTCGGCTACCGCTACGGCTGGACTCCGCCCGGGTTCACCAAGTCGATCACCGAACTGGAGTTCCGCTGGGCGGTGGATCGCTGGCGGCAGCCGGTGCCGCCGATCTTCGTCCTGCTCCCCGAGAAAGGCAGCGAGGCGGACAGCCAGCTGCGCGAATGGGCGCGTCCTTACCTGGAGCAGGAGTTTCCCGACGAGGTCTCGCTGGCCAAGGGCGTCAGTGCGCAACAGGCTTTCCTGGCATCGGTCGTCGAGTGGGCGTCGGACGGACGCATCCTGGTCTATTACCGAACTCCCCTGCAACTGGTCGGCAAGGCCCTGTCGTGCATCCAGCACTGGAACCAGCGGCTGCTCCGCCAGGCCCTGGCAGGTCGCCGGGAAGCGCTCGGGGACCTTCCCGCCGAAGACCTCGGGCGCGTCGGCCGCGAAGACCAGCGGGCGGCCCTGAGCGGGGCGCTGGAAGCGTTCCGCGATCGCCAGGGGCAGCGGGCGATCGCTTTTCTGGTGCATGGCCCGGAGAACCACGGTCAGCGCGAATTCGCCGAGTTCCTCTACCGTTGGGACGACGAGTGGGAGGATGTCGCAGTCCATTGCGGACAGCCCTCGGCGCCGGACAGCATTGATTCGCTGATCTGCTGGACCTGCGGTCAGCTGCAGGAGCCGGTGCTCGGCGCGGCCAGCGTTGACGCGCTGGCCGCAGTGCTTGCCGCGCGTCTCGCCCGCGGTTCGGTCGTTTTCGTCCTGCGCACCAGCGGGCGGCAGGCGCAACGGCTGCTGACCTTCCAGAACGCCTTCTGGGAGCCGCTGCTGGCCGCGCTCGCCGGCCGCTCACCGGCCGGGAGCGGCCGCCTGTACTGGTTCGTGATCGACCACCAGGAGCTGCCCGCCGACCCGGGGCCGCACATCAGGAGCGCCCGGCTCGCTGGCGACGATGGCGACGCCGTCGATTACCGCCAACTCCTGGCGCTGCCGGCACTCGGCGACATCGGCGCGGCGCAGGTGCGGCGCTGGCTCAAGGAACTCAAGGCCACCGCCGGGGTGAGCCTGAGCGAGGATCGGCGGCGGGAGATCGCCGAGCGCGTCACGCAGCCGGATGGCAAACCCGCCAATGTTTATGACCGCCTGACCCGGGAAGGCTTCTGGGCCAGCGCCACCTGAGGAATTCGCCGTGCCAGACCACCGCCCCTACGCCATCTTCTCGGGCCGCAAGTCCGCCGCCTACGTGGCCTCCGCGCAGACCGCGGAGATCGTCAACCTGGCAATCCGCCTCGGCCGCCCGCTGCTCGTCGAAGGCGAGGCCGGTTGCGGCAAGACCCGCCTGGCCAGCGCCATCGCCGACGAGCTCGGCCTCAGCGCTCAACTGATCGTGATGACCGTCAAGAGCACCAGCCAGGCCCGGGATTTGCTCTACCGCTTCGACGCCCTGCGCCGCCTGCAGGACGCCCAGGACCCCCGGAATGCCAGTGCTCGCCGGGTCTATCCCTACATCGAGCTGGAGCCTCTCGGCTTCGCCATCGCCCAGGGCAGGCCGAGCGTGGTGCTGATCGACGAGGTGGACAAGGCCGACATCGACTTCCCCAACGACCTGCTCGACGTACTCGACCGCTTCGAGTTCGACATCGAGGACTTGCCGCGCACCGAAAGCCGGATGTGCAAGGAAAAGCGTGGCTTCGGGCGGCACGTGCAGGCGCCGCGGGATGGCGTGAAGCCGATCGTGATCATCACCAGCAACCGCGAGAAGCAACTGCCCGAACCCTTCCTGCGCCGCTGCCTGTATGCCCAGCTCGATTTCCCGACGGACGAGGCGATCCTCGCGGAAATCGTCAGCAAGAACCTGGACGCGCGTCTCGACCAGGTCAGCGACGCCTTGATCGCTGCGGCGGTGAGCCGTTTCTGCCGGATCCGCGAGCGTGGCCGAGAACTCAGCATGCAGAAGCTGCCGGCGACCAGCGAACTGGTCGACTGGATACGCGTCCTCCACTGGCAGAAGCGCAAGCCCGAAAACGTCTCGCCCGAGCAACTGACGGCCGCCGACCAGGCGGTGCTGTTCAAGGTCCGCCAGGACATCGAACGCTATCGCGCCCGTACCGGCGAAGAAGCCGGCCAGTGAGCGACGACGTCCGCCTGCCGCCGCTGCTCCTGGGTCTGTTTCGGGAACTGGTGGCCAATGGCGTGCCGCTCGGCGTGCGCGACTATCTCGACGGGATTCGCGCCCTGCGCCTGGGCTTCGGGCACGGCGACCGGCACGCGCTGCGCGACCTCGCGCAAGCGCTGTGGGTCCGTTCCGACGAGGAGCGCCGGCTGGTCGCGCGCTGGTTCGCGATCCTGCCCGTTGCCGAGCAGGCGCTGCTCGACCAGATCGACGCCGCGCTGGCCGAAGCCCTTCCGGCGGATGCCGACGACTCGGCCAGCGGCCCGCAGCAGCGGCGCGCGCTGGCGGCCGGGGAAGGTGGCGAGTCTGCCGTGCCGCGGTCACCGGCCGGCTCCAGCGCGGCGGGGGTCGCCAACGCGGGAGGGGATCCGAATGCCGATGCCGATAGCCGGGCGCTCGCCCGCCTGTCCTTCGCCAGCACCCGCGAAGGCAGCGGCCTGCCGGTCCCTCGCCTGCCGGCCGAACCGCAGATCGGCGAAGACTACGTCCTCCACCCACACACCCTGTTCAGCCCTCGGGAGCTGGCCGTGCTCTGGCGGCGCTTCCGGCGCAGCAGCCGCCGCGGGCCGCGCAGCGAGCTGGACCTGGCGGCGACGATTCGCGAACGCTGCCAGCGCGGCCTGCTCCAGCAGCCCGTCTGCCGCCCCCGCCGCCGCAACAGCGCGCGCCTGCTGGTGCTCGCCGACGCCAGCGCCAGCATGGACCCCTGGCGGCCCTTCCTGACCACGCTGGCCGAGTCGCTGCCGTTCGCGCGTCTCGCCAGCGCCGAGCTGCGCTATTTCAGCAATCTTCCCCGTAAACAGCTTTTCGCCACCGCCGAGCTGGAGAACCCGGAATCGCGAGCCGAAATCCTGCGCCGCCACGCCGGTGCCGGCCTGCTGGTGGTCAGCGACGCGGGCTGCGCGCGCGGCTATCTCAACCGGCGGCGGGCGGTACAGACCGCCACCTTCCTGGCCGAGGCGGCCCCGCTGTTTCCGGGCGCGGTCTGGCTCAACCCGATGCCCCGCAGCCGTTGGCCGGGCACCACCGCGGCGCTGGTCGCCGCCGCATCGGCGGTGCCGATGCTGCCGCTCGACGCCGCGAACCTGCTGCGCGCGATCGACATCCTGCGCGGCAACAAGTAGGCCTCGCGACCATGCCCTACCCCGCCGCCCTCGGCCAGCGCCCGCTGGAAGTCCGCGAAGCCTACCAGGCACTGGCGCAATACGCCGCCGACTACGGCCGGGAACCGCTGCTGCTGATGATGCACGCCGCGCTCCCGGAAACGCTGCGGCCGGACCTGCTCAACCTGATCCGGGCGAACTTCGTGCCCGGCCGCGGCGCCGACCTGAGCCTCGAAGCCGACGTCCTGTTCTCGCCGCTGACCACCGCCATCGGCGGTGGCTATTACCGGATCGACGCGCAGGTGCGCTGGCACTGCCTGGCGCTGCTGCGCTCGCTCTACCGCGACGACCTTCGGCCGCGCGCACGGCGCGTCGCCGAGTTGCTGTGGCACTACGTGGCATCGATGGAACAACGCGCGAGCCGCGCGGCCGACCCGCAGCTCACCGAATTCCTCGACATCCAGCGCTGGGTCGCCCTCGCCTTCCTCGAACCGGCGAGCGCCGCGCACGCCTTCGCCGACGCCCTGCGCCAGGCCGGCGATGCGCCCGCCGCCGCCTTGCTGCGCCTCGGTGGCCTGACCTCGGCGATCGAAATGCCGCTGGCCAACGAGCAGCAGCTGCTGGCCTATGCGCGGGGGATGGAGGCGCTGAGCAGCGGCGACGACGAGCGCGCGACAAGCATCCTGGAAGCGCTCGGCGACGGCGAAATCCGCGTCGGCGGCGTCGTGCTCAAGGCCCCGACGGCCCTGCTCGCGCAGCGCCGGCAGGCGCCTGCCGGCGCAGAGCCCGCAGACGCCGAGCAGCAAGCGCCCCGACGCAGGACCTGCGTCGTCATCATCGGTATCGGAAACAAGACCGATTTCACGGCCGGGCGGGTGCTCGATCTGGACCGCTCTTACGAGATGATCCGCGAGGCCGTCGCCGGACTCGACATGGACTGCCTGCGCGCCGCGGAGCTGACCAGCACCGCTGGCTCGCCCGCCGCGACCTACGCGCAACTGCTCGACGCGGATCTGGTGGTCTGCGAGCTGTCCGCCGACGACGCAGGCGTCAGCTACCTGCTGGGCGTCTGCTGGGCGCTCCGGCCATCGGGTACGCTGGTCGTCGCCGACCAAGACTGCCGCTTCTCGGCGGCCCTCGATCTCCCGCCGCTACTCCGATACCAGCAACGGAACGGTCACATCGATGCCGACGAGCGGCAGCGCTTCATCGAGCAGATGCGCGTCACCGCGGACGACGCCGGCGAGCGCATGCTCGGCAGCCCCGTCTATCGGCATGCCGATCTGCTCCCGCCAAGGCGAAAAGGCCCGGACACCCCCGCGGCCGAATCGACGGTGATCGACACCGGAACCCCCGAAACTGGCAATGACCTGTGCCTGGTCGTCCAGGGCTTTGGTCGAAGGCCCGATCGCAGCGGACGGACGATCGATCTCGACGCTGCCTACGCGATCATCCTCCAGGCGGTCGAAGCGGCGGGGCTGAAGTGCGTTCGCGTTGATGACTTTCCCGGCTCGGGCAGCAATGCCACGACCGCGCTCTACAGCAACCTGCACGAAGCAGGACTGGTCATCGCCGACCTGTCGACAGATGTCCGCGAGGTACTGCTGGAACTCGGAATCCGCTTCGGTCTGCGCCCGGGCCGGACGCTCCTGGTCGCCGAAGAGCAGTGGCGTGCTCCCCATCACCTCGATCTGCTGCGGGTCCTGCGCTACAGGCAGACGGGAGACGAACTCGGAGAACGCGAAGCGTCCGCTTTCCGCTCGGAACTTGTCGGACGAATCAAGGGAGCACTGGCGAGCAGCGAAATCGACAGCCCGGTCTACCTGGCCTTGCCCACCCTGCTGCCGGCAGCCCGGATGATGGATCCGGACCGCGAAGATCCGGCAACCGAAGCCGGAGCCGCGGCGACGCCAGCCCAGCCGCCGGTCGCAAAGGTGTTCATATCCTGCGCAGGCGACTACCAGCGCTACCTCCGCCCACTCGCGGAAGCTCTCGCCCGCGCGGGGGTGGAGGTGAATCGGGATATGGACTTGAAGGTCGGGGACCCGACGGCCGACCAGCAGTGGGGGCAACTCGCGGCAGCGACCATGGGAAGCGCCAACGCGGTGATTGCCGTGGTCGGCAGCCGCAGTCGGGACAGCTCCTGGGCCATGACCGAGATCGAGCACGCCAACAGCCTCGGCAAGCTCCTGATCCCGGTCGTCGTCGATCCCTTCGACGAGCCGCGGAAACTGGCGGCGCTCGCCTGCGCCAACCGGGACGAACAGGGACGCGTCCTCTACCTGGCGAACCTCCACGACGCCGACCTGGACGCGGCGATCGCCCGCACGGCAACGAACATCCGGCAGGCGCTGGATGCCCGGCCAGCCGAAGGACCGCAATTGCGCGTCATCACCATCCGCGAGCATGGTCGGAGCGAGCTGCAGTACATCTGGGCCGAGGAGACGCGCCACGACCGCCGCGTGAGCTTCCGGCGTGAAATGATCGACCGCCTGCTGCGAGAACTCCTTGACAGCACGGCAGCCAACACGCCCCTGGTGGCAACCCTCGCCAGCATGCTGCTGCCCCCGGAACTCGTCGCCCTGCCGTCGGCGCACAGCTACCATCTGGTCGTCGCCGGGGAAGCGGCGGCGCTCCCCTGGGAGTTGATCCTCGCTTACCAGCAAGACGGGCTACGCGCGCCAGTACCGGTCCTGCGCCAGCTCGACGGCATGCACCGCCCACCCGGCCCGGCCAACGCCAGCCGCGATGCACTGCTCATCGGCAACCCGCGAACCGGTGCCACCTTGTCCGATGAGGGCGGCACTGAGTCCGCGCCGCCGCCCGGGGCGAGAGAAGAACTTGCCCGCCTGGCGCGCACCCTGAAATCGGCACGCCTCGACTCAGTGATCAGCTACGGCGAGGACGCCAAGCTGGTGATCGACAGGCTTTTCTCGCGCGCCTACCGGATCCTGTTGATCAGCGGCCGAGCGGTCCGCGAGCATCGCTTGCCGAACAAGCAGATGGTGACCGGATTCGTGCTGAGCGACGGCGTGTTTCTGACGGCAAGGGAAATCGAGGCGATGCGGATCATCCCCGAGGTGATCGTCCTCAACGGCCACCAGGCCGGACATCCGGGCCTGACCGGGGAGATGGTGCCGCAGTTGCTCAAAGCCGGCGTTCGCTGCGTGCTGGCGCCGGCCTGGACGGTCGATGAACGCGTATCGGCGGCTTTCTTGCAGCGCTTGTTCATCGCCCTCACCGACGGCGAGCGCTTCGAGGATGCCTGCGCCAATGCCCGCCGGACGGCCTTCGAAGCAGCACCGGAACTCAGCACCTGGGCAGCCTATCAGGCCTGGGGCGACGCCGATTTCACCCTGCCGCCGCAGCCGCCGCCGGCCTGACCCCCGCTGCCATCCGCCCCTCCCTTGTCCCCGCGTCGCGCAGCGATCGGATCAGGCCGGTCAATCCTTCGCGAAGCGGCGGTACTGGACCGCCTCCGCCACGTGCTGCGCCTCGATGGCGTCGCTGCCGGTCAGATCGGCAACCGTCCGCGCGACCTTCAGCAGGCGGTGGAAGGCCCGCGCCGAAAGCTCGAAGCGGCTGATCGCGTGCTTCAGCAGCACCATCGCCGGCGCTGCCGGCTGGCAAAACCGGTCGATCTCGCTGGTCGTCAGGCGCGCATTGGCTTTTCCCTGTCGTGTCATCTGTCGCTCCCGGGCCTGCGCGACGCGCACGCGCACGACCGCCGACGCTTCGCCATCCGGCGCCTGCTGGAGCACTTCGGCGGGCAATGCGGGAACCTCGACCTGCAAGTCGATACGATCGAGCAGCGGGCCGGAGAGCTTGCGGCGATAGCGCAGCACCTGGTCCGGCGTGCACCGGCAGCGGCCGCGTGAATCGCCGTGATAGCCACAGGGGCAGGGATTCATCGCCGCGACCAGCTGGAACTGGGCGGGGAACTCGGCCTGCCGGGCGGCGCGCGAGATATGGATGCGGCCGCTGTCCAGCGGCTCGCGCAGCGCTTCGAGCACCCGCCGATCGAATTCCGCAATCTCGTCGAGGAACAGTACGCCCTGGTGCGCCAGCGAGATCTCGCCGGGATGCGGGACGCTGCCGCCACCGACCAGCGCCGCCGAGGAAGCGGTGTGGTGCGGCGCGCGGTACGGATGGCGACGAAAGATCTCGGGGAGAAACTGCCCGGCCAGGGAAAGAACCGCGGCAGATTCGAGGGCTGCGGCGAGCGTCATCGGCGGCAGCAGGCCGGGCAGGCGGCTGGCCAGCATCGACTTGCCGGTCCCCGGCGGACCGGCAAACAGTATTGTATATTAAGCAAGACCTTAATTGCCAAAATATGCCTTCTACGGCTGGTCACTGTTCGGGACCTGCTGTGTCACAGCCTGAAAGGTCATTTTACAGGCTGACAGGCCGACAGTAGCCCCTTGCCTCAACCCTATGTACACTGGTCGCCTAGTGGTATCTAATACCGTTACGGCATATGCCGTTCGGAAAATCGGAGCGAAAGGTGAAGGACATTGGCGTTCTCATTCTCGGCGAAACGGACTACGTTGCCTATCAGCACACGTTCAAGGAAGCGAAGGAGCTGGCAGAGCACGGTGCATCATACATCGCTCAGAACCTCAAGCGAGAGAGTGATCCAGTCAGCATTGTCGGCTTGATGCTCGACGCCGATTGGATGACAACCGCAACCGACGAGCAGAAAGGCGTGATGGGCGGTATCATCTCGGGCATCTGCTGGGACACGGTGTTCCAGTCGCGGACCTATCATACAGAGCAACACTCTCGCTTTCAGTCACCGTGCTTCCTCTTCACGTCGTTCAAGCAGAACCTTGACGATGACGGCTATCGGTACTTCCTGCGAATGATCGGGGTCGTTGAGTGGAAAGACCTTGGGCTGATGTGCCTTGAAACCATTCAGGCATTCAAGCTAGTTCAGGCGCAGAACCCGCTTATCTACGCTGACGATTCTACTTGCAACGAACTGCCGGCGGGCAGCTTTTTCACAACCTAGCTTGGGGACTCCATCAAGTGCCTAATTAGGCAAATAGCTCTGTCTGTTTGGGCATCTCGTCTGATGTTCTAAAGCTTATCGCCTTCCCATCTAGAACCTCTTGGTATATCCGCTTCGCTTCATCTTCAGAAAACTCTGACATAAATCTCAGAGCACCTGCCGCGACATATTCTTCAACGAGGTCACAGGTGATCCAATTTCGGCCCTCGGCTTCGGCTACCTGACCAGTAGTGTTTGAGCCACCAAAAATATCAACGATCAGGTCTCCTGGATTAGTCAAATATCTAATAAAGAATTCGGGTAGCTTTGCAGGAAAGCGCGCAGGGTGTCCCTTAACACCAACGGCTTTACATCCTCTCAGATATTGGCCATTACTCTCAGAGTTCGAGAATTGCAGCAAGTTGGATGGGATGGCGCCTCCGTTATCCTTCCCAAAACCTTTGCTGATATCGTGACCGCTTGGGCGCTTCGCTGGGTTATAAAACGCCTCTGGGTCAAGCAGTAGCTTCTTCATCCTCTCAGAATATTCAACCAAAACTTTTGTTGAGTCAGCTTTTGGCCATTCTGTCTTTGAAAACCACCAGACGTTATTAACAGAATCTTTGACTCTGAGCTTTCGCTTATTCACCCACTCGATTGGGCTAGGCAGCTTTGATGGGTTGAACCAGTAGAAGTCTTGCGCAAGGAAAAACCCTAAGTCGTCACAAAAGTGAATTGGAACGCGAAAGTTATATAAGCTTCGAGCTGGAACACCTTTTTGATACGCTCCTCCGATATCCAGCACGAATGAGCCATCATCCCTAAGTTTTTCTCGAACTATTGACGCAAACTCGGATAGCCATTCTATGTATTCGTGCTGTTCGGCGTTACCGTATTCTTTCTTGCGTTGAAGTGCGAACGGTGGGGAAGTGATGACTAAATTGACACTCCCATCATCGAGCGATTTAAGTAAGTCCAAAGACTCCCCAATTAGGGCCTGCCCGTAGTTTGTAGTGTACGCGGTGCGCATATCGTGCCTCGAATGTAGACTTATGGGCTGTAGATTCACAGTCTTCAAGTCGGCATCATAGCACAATGCCCAGAACTAAGAAAACTGATGGACTTCGTGGAATCCTTGCGGCCAATTTGCGACAACTACGGCGAGACAAGGGCTTGTCGCAAGAGGCTCTCGCCGATCTTGCGAACCTGCATCGTACTTATGTGTCATCCGTTGAGCGTTGCGAGCGGAACGCAAGCTTGGACACGTTGGAGAGGCTAGCAAACGCATTGGGTATCGATCCCTCTGAACTACTCAGAGAGAGAAAATGACGCCGCACCAAGATAAAGCTGAGCTAGATCGATTGTTTCCATATATTCGGGAGTATCAGTCTTTGGCGCTGAAACACGGAATTGGCGACATCTTCCAGGATAATGGAGGGAAGTTGTTACAAATTGCTTTGGTTACTGGATTGAAGCTCTTGAAATCACGTGAGGGCAATGATGCGAAGGATGACGATGGGAACGAGTACGAACTGAAGTCCGTAAATACCCTTCTCACACAATCGTTTTCAACACATCACCATATGAACCCAACTATTATCGCGAAGTATAGCAAGGTCGATTGGATATTCGCCATCTACGAATCTATTGAGCTTAAAGCTATCTATTTGCTTACTCCGCCACAGATGAAGGTTTTCTATGACCGATGGGGAACGAAATGGCACGCTGATGGTGGAAAAGATATTAACAATCCCAAAATACCTTTGACCTATGTTGTTGCGACAGGAAAGCTTGTCTATCAGGCACCGTAAGTAGGTTTTAGGGTTTAATAACCCAGACTTGAATGCTCTCTTGCGCCTCATAGCTGTTCGAGTTGATCCATAAACTGGCGGCGTTTAACACAAACACTTTGCAATAGGTTCTGCTTATGCATATTCCTTACACATCGAAAGAGTTATTTCACTTCGTGGGGCACAACCACCCACTTGATGATGATTCCAATTTCCGCATTCTTAAGAGAATACTATCTGACGCTTGCGTTTCATATCCCCCATTCGATAGAGATTGGGGTGCTGTTAGTTACACTATCAATTGGGAGGAATCTTTACTAAGCGAAAATCTTATTTGCCCTACTGTAACCTGTTACGCAGATATCCCTTGGGATTCATTGGGACCTCATATACGCAAATACGGGAAGCTCGGGTTGTCTTTCCGCAAATCCCGACTCATTCAGTATGGCGCGCGTCCTGTCACATACATTCCAACTGGACCAAATGATTGGGCTGGAATTAGTGGCAAGACGCTGTTAAAAGATGTAGAGGCCGTGTTTAAGGGATATTATAATCTCGTATCTTCAACCCTACCAGATTCCGACGAGTCGCACTCTCGGTTTCTAGGAGAGGCTCCAAAAACGAAGGATGAAGCAATCCAACTTATGGAAGATATGTTTGCAAAAGACTTCCTGTCGTTTATTAAGCCCTACAATTCTCAACTTGATGTTGATGACCCCGACAACTTCTATATGGAGCGGGAATGGCGGAAGTACGGAAAGATGGTCTTTACTCCTGATGATGTGGTGGCTATCATTGTTGCCGATGGGTTTAAGTTGCCAATGAGCGAGGCTTTCCCTGAATACTCAAGAAAAGTCAAAGAGATATGATTTAAACGTACTTTGTAAAATGGGCTCCAAGTACAAGTTTAGAAATCTAATCGCGACCGCACAGTTCTCCGCCAATCCCAGGGCGGAGCCGGCTTCGCATCAACCCACAGCCCTACCTGGAGTCGTCTCGCCATCCCCTCCGCTTGCTCATAGGCAACGCTGTCGGTTCGTGATTGTTCGTGTGCGTACTTCCTGTACCACCAAGCCATCCCGTCAGCGATCTGCTTCAACCCTACGTCCTGGCCATCAACCATCACCTTGCACAGGTCACGCTTGTAGCGGTCCTTCTTCGCACAGTCGACGATGGCGTTCTTGTTGAAGGCGAGCTTGGCCAAGCTTTGCTTCGACCTCTCACCGAACGGCTGGTGTCGTTCGGGTGCATCAATGCCTGCCACGCGTATCTTGTGTAGTTGCTGATCGACCAAGAGCGTGAGGGTGTCACCGTCAGTGATGCCCACGACGTAGCCCGAAAGCTGCTCCGCGTGGGTTGATAGTGATAGGCCGACAGCAAGCACCAGGGTAAAATATTTTCGTAACATAGTAGTCTCACAGAGAAGCGCTACAGGGATGCGATGCACAGTAACGAAAGGCGTCACAATACCGCACGGATCGTACTTCACAAACAAGCGTTTTCGAGTTCGTACCCCGAGCAGAAAGGCCATCGGGGTTTTTCAGCCGCATAGTTAGGGTTCGCTCTTGCTGTGATCAGTTTTCACATCGGAGCCCCCACTTTTCTTTTAAACAACCGCGAGGGCTTTTCGAGTGAATGATCAACGGAACGACAGTCAGGGAGGCGCTGTCGAGCAAGAAATGGAGACAGGCTTTGGTGGAACGTGGAGGCTGGCTTGGATCGCTGCTGTATCAATTATTTTAAGCCTCCTAATCGCCATATTCGTCCACGAGAACAAGACGGGGGCTACATATCCCGTTGTGTATGTCATACTTGAGCATTTGGCAACTGTTTTGTTTATTCTAGGTATCTGGCACGCGATTGACCAGCTTTGGGTAACGGGACAGATGAAACGCGAGATTTTAAAGTTAATAAAACACAACAATAAATTAATTGTTACGAACTTCAATGCGCAGTTCGATGTAATTAAGAACACACTTGATGACCTTCCGCTAATCACACAGTCTGACGCTCTCGATCCGGTGAATGTCAAGGTAGTTGTCGCCTGAGTTCATGTTGCCAAACGCATACTTTTTGCGCGAGCGGTGGCCGCAGAGACGACTTCGTCACGCTCCGGGTTGAGTGTCACGGCGCCGATCGGCG
>NZ_JAPUVQ010000054.1:0-3089 GCF_029255145.1 Accumulibacter sp. | reverse complement strand
GCATCATCCTGGGCGCTCCTATGCGATAGCGGGGGTTGAGTATCGAGCGGGAAAGTTGGGCGCGAGCGTCCGCCTGCAAGGGGCGAACGAAGGCGACTTTGGGCGACGCCGCGTGGGCGCTGTAGATAGCGAGCCTCTTCGCTCTTGCCCACCCAGCGAACACGCAATGCACCAAGAGCGCTTTCCATACGCGACTTATACGGACTCCCCGCGCGAATGTCCAGGGGGACGAACTAACTGCTTGATTGCCCGTGCATCGGGTGAGAGGACAAATCCACCCTGACCGCCACGCGGCGGTCTCACCGGGTCGGGTTTAGTCTGGTCTACAATGCGCACTTTGCCAGCCTGCGACCAGCGACCATGATCCGCACCCGCTTCGCCCCTTCGCCCACCGGCTTCCTGCATATCGGCGGCGCGCGCACCGCCCTCTTCTCATGGGCTTACGCCCGCCGTCACGGCGGCAGCTTCATCCTGCGCATAGAGGATACCGACCTGGCGCGGTCAACGCCGGAAGGCGTGCAGGCGATCCTCGACGGCATGAACTGGCTCGGCCTGACGCACGACGAAGGCCCGTTCTACCAGACGCAGCGGATGGCGCGCTACCGGGAGGTGATAGCCGAAATGCTCGCCGCCGGTACCGCCTATCACTGCTACATGGCGCCAGAAGAGCTCGACCGCCTGCGCGACGAGCAGCGGGCGCAAGGCCTCAAGCCACGCTACAACGGCGCCTGGCGGCCAGAAGCCGGCAAGGCGCTGCCGACGCCACCGGCAGGCGTGGCGCCGGTGATACGTTTCCGCAACCCGACCGACGGCGTCGTCGCCTGGGACGACCTGGTCAAAGGTCGGATCGAGATCGCCAACGCCGAACTCGACGACCTGGTAATTGCTCGCGCCGACGGCACGCCGACCTACAACTTCTGCGTCGTGGTGGATGACCGCGACATGGACATCACGCACGTCATCCGCGGCGACGACCACGTCAACAACACCCCACGCCAGATCAACATCCTGCGCGCGCTTGGCGTGCACGAGCCGCTGTACGCGCACCTGTCGATGATTCTTGGCGACGACGGGCAGAAACTGTCGAAGCGTCACGGCGCGGTCAGCGTCATGCAGTACGACGACCAGGGCTATCTGCCGGAAGCGGTGCTCAACTATCTGGCGCGCCTCGGCTGGTCGCACGGCGACGATGAGGTTTTCTCGATGCAGCAGTTCTGCGAGTGGTTCGACCTCGACCACATCACGCCGTCGGCAGCGCAGTTCAACACCGAGAAGCTCAACTGGCTCAACGCCCACTACCTCAAGCGCGCGGAACCGGTGCGGCTGGCGGAGCTGGTGCAGCCGCGCCTCGAAGCGCGCGGGGTGACCGTCAACGCCACGCCAACGCTCGGCGCGATCATCGCGCTGCACCGGGAGCGCGTCGCCAACCTCAATGAACTGGCCGACGCGGCAGCACCGTTCTACGCCGACGTGCAGCCGCAAGCCGAACTGCTGGCCAAACATCTGACGTCGGAAAGCTTGCCGGCACTGGCCGATTTCATCGCCGGACTGCCGGACGTCGACTGGGAGGCCGCAGCGATTGGCGCCCTGATCAAGGAGAGCGTCGCCCGGCACGGGCTGAAGATGCCAAAACTGGCGATGCCGCTGCGGGTGCTGCTTACCGGCCGCGAACAGACGCCATCGGTTGACGCCCTGATCGCAACCTTTCCGCGCGAGACGGTTCTCAAGCGACTCGCGCTGGCCGGCTAGCAGGTCTGGTTCCCGGCAAGCGACCCGCCGCGCCGGTCCACTTCGCTCCAGCGGCTGGAGCGCCTGAAACCGGAAGCCTCGAGCGCTAGACTTCGCCGGTGAATTCGCCGCGTGCCGGATAGTCCTTGGCGACGGCGAAGTCAACTGCGCCGAGCAGGTCCTGGAACTGCGGACGCGCGAAGGGCATCGTCTGAACGGCGCCGTAATACAGCGTTCCGTCGGGGCGAACCAGAAAGACTCCCGGTTCGCTGAACAGCGCCGGCTCTTCGATCCCGATCGATGTCAGTCCGCGCGAGGTGCTGATATACAGGCCCCATTGCCGCGCGCTCCTGAGGCTCAAGCCATAGCCGAACTGAACTCCCCTGGCGCCGACCTTCTCGGCCATTTGTTTGCCGCGTTCCTCGCCGTCGCTGCTGATCGCCACGGCCTGGACCCCGCGCGACGCGAACTCGGGTGCGAGGCGCTCGAGTTCCAGCAGGTACTTCGCACAGATCGGGCAGTGCAGTCCACGGTAGAAGACCAGCAGGTCGAAATGCCCGGCAGGTGAAGCGCCGAGGACGAAACGCCCACCCGGCGTCAGTGGAACATTCAGTGCGGGTACCGGATAGCGCGGAAGCAAGGCGTTGAGAGGCATCTGGATCTCCTTGTGGACTTTCGCCAGCGGCAAGACAAGGCGTCGGCGGCGATGGCGAAGGCGGCGCAACTGTGCAAGTGTCGCCACGCCTAGCGAGTAATGTCAATCTTGGGCGCTTTCTGCGTATCGGGCGCAAGCTCATTGACCGCGAAATACCCGTCGCTGGTCTCGAAAATGAAACGGCACCCGTCCTCGGGGTCACCCTTTCGCCACTGGACCTGCATGCAGTAACGACCATCGTCCGAGATCTGGCGCATTCCCTGCGCCGTCGAGCTGCGTCCCGCTCTTCCGCGGTTCTCCGACGAGACGATCATTTCTCCGCCTGGATCATTTGCCCAGACATGGATGCTCCTCTTGTCGTTGACGCGCGTCATGCGCTGAGTAGCGCCACGGTTTTTGATGTTTCAATGTTCACGCAAGTTGATGGCATTAGCACGGGTCCGGCCCGAAACGCGCCAACAGCCATGAGTGAGCGTATCGACCCTCCACCGCGTCAAGGGTGCGCTTCGCCAGGCTGCGGAGTCCCGCAGCCTGCCCTTGACCCGCCTCCGAGTCGCCGCGACCATCACACTCGTGATCATCTATGAAATTCCTCCGCAGGACTTGTCTCTATTGCGCGAATGATTCTGACATGTTGAAAGCGGCTGGAAAGTTGATATGGCGGCAGCGGACTGCGGCCCACATCGCTTTGGCGCCGTTTTGGGTG
>NZ_JAPUVQ010000053.1:0-15360 GCF_029255145.1 Accumulibacter sp. | reverse complement strand
CTGCCGCATCAAGCAATTTCGACGTATCGCTACACGCTACGACAAACTCGCCGAGCGTTTCGCTTCCTTCATCGCCCTCGCCGCATCCGTCATTTGGCTCGCTTGAATGTCAACACACTCTAGTTTGCCGTGCACTCCTCGGGTATTCTGTGGCCATCCACTTCGGGGAAATCAATGCATCGGAATCCTGATCGCGCATTGAACATGACGCCAGCCACGAAGCGCGTGCGGCCGCCGGGAAACGGTCGCTGCGACAGCTGCCGTCGGCCCGTTGCGCGGCCAGGCTGGCGGCAGATGACTCGCCGGGCGTCGTCCTCGCTATCGCAGGCGGCTCTTCCATGCTTGCTGGTCGACGCCGGCACGGGCATCGGAGAGCAGGCGTGATACCGGAAACTCTGCTGCCGGTGCTGACCGGCATCGCCTGGCCGGCGGCGATCGCCGTGGCCTGGACGGTCGGCGAGATCGCCTACCGCTGGCTGTCGCTGCCGCGAATCAGCGGTTACGGCGTCACCGGTTTTATCATGGCTGCCAACCAGGGCGGCTTTCTGTCCGACCCGTCGGGTGGGCCGTTCGCGCTGCTGGCGCACTTCGCTTTCGCGCTGATCCTGTTCGAGCTGGGATATCGAATCAACCTGCGCTGGCTGCGCGTCAATCCGTGGCTGGGAGCGAGCAGCGTGCTCGAAGCCGTGAGCACCTTTGCCGCCGTGTTCATCGTGGCCATCCTGTTTGCCGTACCGCTGGTACCGGCGCTGCTGCTGTCGGCGCTGGCGATGTCCACCTCGCCGGCGGCCGTGCTGCGGGTCGCCAACGAACTCCGGAGTGCCGGACAGGTGACCGAGCGCCTGTTGCATCTGACCGCTTTCAATTGCGTTTTTTCGGTCCTTTTTTTCAAGGCGGTGGTCGGTTACTGGGTGCTGTCCAGCGCCGGCAGCGCTTTCGGAGCAGTCTGGAACAGCCTGGTGGTGGTCGCCGTATCGACGGCAATCGGTGGGCTCTTCGGCGTTGCGGTGCCGGCGCTGCTGCGCCCGCTCGGCGACGCCGACCGCAACGCGACCATCGCCTTCGCCGTCGCCACCCTCCTGCTCACGGCGCTGACGCACGCGCTGGCATTCTCGCCGCTGCTGGCGGCGCTGGCCTTCGGCCTGGTCGCCCGGCACCGGCGAGTGATCCTGTCGCAGGCGCAGAGCAACTTCGGCACGCTCGGGGACCTGCTGACCGTGCTGCTGTTCGTTTTCGTCGCCGCTTCGCTAGACTGGCGGCCCGGTCCGACGGGTATCGCGCTGGCGCTGGCGGTGATCACTGTCCGACTGGCGGTCAAGGCGGTGGCGACGACCGTCTTCGCCCGGCTCAGCGGCATTACCTGGCGCAAGGGGGCGCTGACCGGACTGGCGATGACACCGATGTCGGTGCTGGTCATCGTCCTGCTCGAGGAGACGAGCCATCTCAAGCTTTACGCGCTGGACCAGGTCGCCGGCCTCGCGGTGATCGTCGTGCTGCTGGAGGTGATCGGCCCGCTGGTCACCCAGCGCGCTCTGATCTGGGCGGGCGAAACCCGTCAGGTCGAGAACCGCTGACCATGCCGCTCGGCTCCTTCAAGGCCGGCGAAGCATTGACCGTGGGCGTCGAGCTCGAGTTGCAACTGGTCAACTGGACCGATTTCGACCTCTCGGCGTCGGCCAGCGACATCCTGCACCTGCTTGAGGGGAGGCCCTTCCCCGGCGAAGCGAAACTAGAGATCACCGAAAGCATGATCGAGATCGCCACCGACGTGCACCACCATCACGAGCAACTCCTCGGACAGCTGCGCAGCATCCGCGACGCGCTGGTAGTGGCCTGCGACCGTCTCAACGTCGCCGTCTGCGGTGGCGGCACGCACCCGTTTCAGCGCTGGTCCGACCAGCGCATCTCTGCCAAACCCCGTTTCATGCAGCTATCAAGCTTGTACGGCTATCTGGCAAAGCAGTTCACGGTCTTCGGACAACACGTGCACATCGGCTGCGCCAGCGCCAACCAGAGCCTCTACCTGCTGCATGCCCTGAACCGCTACCTGCCGCACTTCATCGCCTTGTCTGCTTCGTCGCCATTTTTCCAGGGAGTTGATACCCGCTTCGACTCGGCGCGGCTGAACTCGGTGTTCGCCTTTCCGCTCAGCGGGCGGGCGCCCCTGATCTTCGAGTGGGATGAATTCGGGCACGATTACTTCGCCAAGATGGAGAAGACCGGGGTGGTCGAGAGCATGAAGGACTTCTATTGGGACATCCGTCCCAAGCCGGAATACGGAACCATCGAGTTGCGTGTCTGTGACACGCCGTTGACGGTCGACCGCGCCGCTGCGCTGGCGGCGTATCTGCAGGCGCTGTGCCGGATGCTGCTGCAAGGCGAGGAACCCGACCCGGTCGAAGACGATTACCTGGTCTATAACTACAACCGCTTCCAGGCTTGCCGCTTCGGACTCGACGGCGTGCTGGTCCATCCGCGCAGCAACCGCAGCCTCTCGCTACGCGACGACATCCTCGCCACGGTAGAGAGGCTGGCGCCGCATGCGGCGGCCCTCGGCAGCGAGGCTGCCCTCGACGAGTTGCAGCAGGAAGTCGTCGCCCAGGGCAATCATGCCAGCTTCCTGCGACAGCAGTTCGTCGAGGTCGGCAGCGTGCAGGGAATGGTCGATGCGGCGGTAACCCTGTTCCGGAAAGGCCGGAGCAAGTGACCGACCACCGCCGTCAACCGCTTCTGCTGCTAGAATCGCCGGTTTCCTCAGGAACACGTTCTCGCTGCCGCCATGCCCACGGATTACCTCGAAAGAATTCTCAACGCGCAGGTCTACGACGTCGCGATCGAAACACCGCTTGACTTTGCTCCGGGCCTGTCGGTGCGTACCGGCAACCGTCTTCTGCTGAAGCGCGAGGACCTGCAGCCGGTCTTTTCGTTCAAGCTGCGCGGCGCCTACAACAAGATCATTCACCTCTCGGCCGACAAGCTGAAGCGTGGCGTGATCTGTGCATCGGCTGGCAACCACGCGCAAGGCGTCGCGCTGGCCGCGGCGAAGGTCGGCTGCCGGGCGGTGATCGTGATGCCGACGACGACGCCGCAGATCAAGATCCAGGCGGTAAGGGCGCGCGGCGGCGAGGTGGTACTCGCCGGCGAGTCCTACGATGACGCCTACGCGCATGCTCTGGAGCTCGAGAAAGCGGAGAAACTGAGCTTCGTGCACCCGTTCGACGATCCCGAAGTTATCGCCGGACAAGGGACGATCGGCATGGAGATCCTGCGCCAGCATGCCAAGCCGATTCACGCCGTGTTCTGCTGCGTCGGTGGCGGCGGGCTGATTTCGGGTGTCGCCGCCTACATCAAGCGGGTCAGGCCGGAGACCAGGATCATTGGCGTCGAAGCCAGCGACGCCGATGCCATGGCGCGCTCGCTGAAAGCAGGACAGCGGGTCCGGCTCGATCACGTCGGACTGTTCGCCGATGGCGCGGCGGTCAAGTACGTTGGCGAGGAGACCTTCAGGCTCTGCCAGATGTACGTCGATGAAATGGTACTGGTCAACACCGACGCCATTTGCGCGGCGATCAAGGACGTCTTCGAGGACACCCGGGCGGTGCTCGAACCGGCTGGCGCGCTGGCCGTGGCCGGGGCCAAGGAGTACGCCAGGGCGCACAAGCTGAAGGACAGGACGCTGGTGGTCATCGCCTCCGGTGCCAACCTAAACTTCGACCGTCTGCGTTTTGTCGCCGAACGCGCCGAACTCGGCGAGCAGCGTGAAGCGGTCTTTGCGGTCACCTTGCCGGAGCAGCCTGGCGCCTACAGGAAATTCGTGTCGCTGATCGGGTCGCGCAACATCACCGAGTTCAACTATCGCTACAGTGACCAGCGTGACGCGCATATCTTCGTTGGCATCCAGGTCGCCTCCCGCGCCGAGTCGATGAAGCTGCTCGAACATCTGCACAAGCACGATTATGCGGCGCTGGACCTGACCGACGACGAAATGGCCAAGGGCCACCTCCGCCACCTGGTCGGTGGGCACTCGCCGAAGCTCGACAACGAGATCCTTTATCGCTTCGAGTTCCCCGAGCGCCCGGGCGCGCTGATGAACTTCCTCAACAGCATGAGCGCCGGCTGGAACATCAGCCTGTTCCATTACCGGAATCATGGCGCAGACTACGGTCGGGTGCTGGTCGGCATGCAGGTACCGCCGAACGAAATGGGCTCCTTCGAGGATTTCCTGAGGAAGCTCGGGTACGCGCACTGGAACGAAAGCAACAACCAGGCCTACAAGCTGTTCCTCGCCTAACCTGGCCTTGCCATCGACCGCACTGACCATCGACCACCCGCGCGCCGGTCCACTCGTGCCGGTGGGCCAGCACACGGCCGTACCACCTGCCGCTTTTCGTGACCAGACCAGTCTGGAAAACCTGCTTCAGAGGAGAGATCAAGAATGCCCATGAATATCGCCAAGGACGTCACCACGCTGATCGGCAATACGCCGCTGGTCCGACTCAACCGCCTTGCAGCCGGCATTGACGGCACCCTCGCCGTCAAACTGGAGTTCTGCAACCCGGCGCACAGCGTCAAGGATCGCATCGCGATGGCGATGATCGATGCCGCGCAGGACGCCGGCAGGATCGGCCCGGCGACGATCGTCCTCGAACCCACCTCGGGGAACACCGGCATCGGCCTGGCGATGGTTTGCGCGGCGCGGGGCATCAAGTGCTGCTTCGTGATGCCGGAAACGATGAGCCGCGAGCGTCGCCTGCTGCTCAAGGCCTACGGTGCCGAACTGGTTCTCACCCCGGGGCCGGACGGAATGGGCGGCGCGATCCGCCGCGCCGAGGAAATGGCCGCCGCCGACGCGCGCTACTTCATCCCGCAACAGTTCGAGAACCCGGCCAATCCCGCCATCCACCGGGCGACCACCGCCGAGGAAGTGTGGCGCGACACCGATGGCCAGGTCGACATCTTCGTCTCGGGAGTCGGCACCGGCGGTACCATCACCGGCGTCGGCGAAGTCCTCAAGGAGAAGAAGCCATCGGTGCAGATCATCGCCGTCGAGCCCGATGCGTCGCCGGTTCTGTCCGGCGGCGCGAAGGGGCCGCATCCGATTCAGGGGATCGGCGCCGGTTTCGTGCCGCGGGTCCTCAACACCGGCATCTACGACGAGGTGCTGCGCGTCACCGCCGACGACGCCTTCGCCATCGCCCGCCGGATGGCGACCGAGGAGGGCCTGCTGGTGGGAATTTCGTCGGGGGCAGCGGTCTGGGCGGCGATGGAAGTCGCCCGCCGGCCGCAGAATGCCGGCAAGCTGACGGTGGTCATCATCCCCTCCTTCGGCGAGCGCTACCTGTCGACCGCGCTATACGCTCATCTCGAGGTCTGAGCGGCGGTCAACAATGGACGGCTTTGACTTCGAGCGGGTACTCGATCGCCGTGGCGGCGATTCGCTCAAGTGGAACAAGTACGCCGGTCGGGACATTCTGCCCCTGTGGGTCGCCGACATGGATTTTGCCGCGCCGCCGGCGATCATTGGCGCGCTCGAGAAACGCGTCGCGCATGGCTGTTTCGGCTACGCCGAACCCTGGCCATCCCTGCACGCTGCAATCGTCGGGCATTTACGGCGCGAGTACGGGTGGCGGGTCGAGAACGACTGGCTGGTGTACCTGCCGGGCCTGGTCAGCGGACTCAACGTCGCCTGTCGGGCGGTCGACGGCGACGTACTGACCGCGACGCCGATCTACCCGCCTTTCCTTTCGGCGCCCCGACTCGCCGGCCGGCAGCTGGCGAGCGCACCGCTGCGCCTGGCCGGCGGCCGCTGGGGCTGGGACTTCGCGGCGCTGGCAGCGGCGCTGACGCCGAGCAGCCGCCTGCTGCTGCTGTGTCATCCGCACAACCCGGTCGGACGCGCCTGGGACGAGGGCGAGCTGGCAGCGGTCGCCGCCTTCTGCAAACGTCATGGGCTGACCGTCTGTTCGGACGAGATCCACTGCGGGCTGTTGCTCGACGAGCACCGCCAGCACCTCCCGCTGGCGATCATCGACGCCGATCTCGCGCAGCGCAGCATCACCCTGATGGCGCCATCGAAAACCTGGAATATCCCCGGTCTGGGCTGCGCCTTCGCGGTCATTCCGGAAGCGTCGCTTCGCCGTCGCTTCACCGCGGCGATGCGTGGCATCGTCCCGCACCCGAATGTCCTTGGCCTGGCGGCAATGGAAGCCGCCTACCGCGACTGCGACGACTGGCGTGCAGCGCTGACCAAGGTCCTGCGCAGCCATCGCGACCGGGTCGCAGCGGTGCTTGCCGACACGCCCGGACTCGCCGTGAACCACGTCGAGGCGACCTACCTGGCATGGATCGATGCGCGCGGTCTGGGCGTCGCCGACCCGGCAGCTTTCTTCGAGGCCGCTGGCGTCGGCCTCTCCAACGGCGCTGATTTCGGCCTCCCGGGCTGGCTGCGGCTCAATTTCGGATGCCCACGGGCAACGCTCGACAGCGCGCTACAGCGCATTCGGGCGGCGTGCTCCCGACCATGAACGCAAGACCAGCCCCTTTGCCGCACGTTGCTTTAGTCCCGCCGCACGCATAGCATGCCAGACTTTGGGCGCCAACATCCGGAGGCATCAGCAAATGGCGTCAGATTCTCCCGTGCATAAGCTGTGGTCTGGGCGGTGGGCAATCCTGATCGGCGTCGGCCTCGCCGCCCTGTCGATTACCGCGTGGGTCAGCAAGTCACTGTCCGACACCACCCAGGAACGGCTTGAGCAGCGCTTTCAGCAGGCGGCCAGCACCCGCGCCGACCTCGTCAGCCGGCGCATTCTCGATCAACTGGACAATCTGACGACGCTGCAGCGCCTGTTCAACAGCGTCGAGACGGTCGACTGGCCGGCTTTCCGGAACTTCGCCGGGCCAATGGTCGGCGATCAGGGTGTGCGCGGTTTTGGCTGGTTGCCGGTGGTCGACGCCGCCGATCGCGCCGCCTTCGAGCGCCGCGGCCGGCAACTGTGGGGGAATCGTTTCGCGATCAGCGAACGCAACGCCGAAGGCTCCGTCGTGGCGACGGAGGACCGCCAGCGTTACTTCCCGGTGCTCTATGCCGTTCCGCTGGCACCGAACTACCTGGCCATCGGCCTTAACCTGCACGCCGCGAGCAACCGCGGCCCGTTGATCGAGCAGGCGATCGATACCGGCCTGCCGGTCAGCAGCGACGTTGGCCCGCTGCTGATCGACTGGCAGCAGGCCAAGACAGTGGTCATCTTTGCGGCGGTCTATCGCGGCGGTGGGATGCCACCGACCCGGGATCTGCGGCGTGCAGCCGTGCGCGGCGTCGTCCTCGCCGTCTTGAGCATCGACCAGATCTTCGACGCCGCCAACGCCGGCGAAAACGAATCAGGCCTGTATGTCTACCTGCTCGACCAGACGCAACCTGAAGACAAACAGCTGATTCGCGCCTGGACGCCAGGGTCGCAGGTAGGCGCTCGGCCGCTGGCAGCGACGACGCTGCGCCACAGCGCCGACGTCGAGGTCGGCCGGCGCGCGTGGTCGGTACAGGTCGAAGCCACCCCAGCCTGGCTGGAAGCCAATGGCTCGCCGACCGTCCGCTACGTGCCGCTGGTCGGGGCGTTGATCACCCTGCTGCTGCTGACGTATCTGCACGCGCTGCTCAGCCGTCGGGCAATGGCCGAGGAACTGGTTCGGCAGCGGACGGCCGACCTGAGCAAGCGGCAGCAATCGTACGAGACCCTGGTCGACAATTTGCCGGCGATCATCAGCCGCCACGATTCCCAGTTGCGCCACCTGTTCACCAACCGTGCCTTCGAGCAATCGCTGGGACTGCCAGCAGGCCGCGTTGTCGGCAAGACCGTGCGGCAGGTCTTCGAGACCTACCCGGGGCTGGACCCGGCCCTGATCGAGCAATGGGAGGCCGCCCTGCATGCGGTCCATCAAAGCGGCACCTCACGACGCATCGAGTTCGGTTTTCCGACCCGGCAAGGGCCACGCTTCTTCGACGGCATCGTGGTCGCCGAAGCGGCAGCACCGGCCGGCGGGCAAACGGCTCTGAGCATCTTTCATGAAGTTACCGAGCGCCACGCGGCCGAAGCCTGGGCCCGCAAGCTGTCGCTGGTCGTCGAGCAGAACCCGGCGACAATCGTCATTACCGACACCGAAGGACGAATCGAGTACGTCAACGACAAGTTCGTCGAAACCACCGGCTATGCCAGGGACGAGGTCATCGGCCAGAGACCAAGCGTTCTCAAATCGGGGAGAACCCCGGTGGAGACCTACGCCACGCTGTGGGCGACGATCAAGGCTGGCCGCAGCTGGCACGGCGAGTTCGAGAACCGGCGCCGCGATGGTTCCCTCTATCAGGAACGGGCGCTGATCGCACCGGTCCTGGATCGCCACGGCAGGACCAGCAACTATGTCGCGATCAAGGAGGACATCACCGAACTGCGGCGGATGATCGACCGCCTGCACGAAAGCGAAAGTCGCTTCCGCGGCGTCGTCTCGGCGATGGCAGAAGGCCTGATGCTGTGGTCGGAAGAAGGCACGCTGCTGTTTGCCAACCGGGCTGCCGAAGAGATTTTTGGCCATTCGCAAGCCGGGGTCCCGGGTGGCGCTCCGGGCGACCCAGGCATCGAGCGACTGCGCGAAGACCAGACGCCGTTTCCGGCCACAGACTGGCCGTGGGTCGTCGCCATCCGCGAGGCATGGGAACTGCGCGAAGTGGTGATGGGCTTGCGCGCGGCCGACGGCAGCCTGCGCTGGATCCTGATCAATGCCTCGCCCTTGTGCACCGGTCATGCGACGCGGCCGAACGCGGCAGTGGCGACCTTTACCGATATCACCGAGCGCAAGGCCGCGCAGCAGCGGGCCGAGTTCCTGGCCCACCACGACCCGCTGACCGGTCTGCCCAACCGCTTGCTGCTGCGCGACCGCGTCGAACAGGCGATGACTCTGGCCAGGCGATCGCACGGCCGCGTCGCTCTGATGTTCCTCGACCTCGACCGCTTCAAGACGATCAACGATTCCCTCGGCCACCCGGTCGGCGACCTGCTGCTGAAGGGCGTGGTCGAGCGGCTGAAGACCTGTGTTCGCGAATCCGACACGATCAGCCGACAGGGCGGCGACGAGTTCGTGATCGTCCTGCGCGACGCACGTGACAGCGAAGCGGTTTCGCGGCTGGCCGACAAGATCCAGCAGCGGATGGCCGAACCCTTCCTGATCGACAAGCACGCCCTGTCGACTTCGTTCTCGATCGGCATCGCCCTTTTCCCGGACGACGATGACGATTTCGACGGTCTGACGCAAAAGGCCGACACGGCGATGTATCACGCCAAGCACGCCGGCCGCAACGCCTACCGCTTCTTTGCCGAACAGATGAACGTGCAGGCAGTCGAGCACCTGCAGCTCGAAACGCGTCTGCGACAGGCGCTCGAGCGGGGCGAGTTCGTCCTCCACTACCAGCCGCAGGCTGACCTGAACTCGGGAGAGATTACCGGCGTCGAGGCCCTGGTGCGCTGGCAGACTCCCGATGACGGACTGGTCGCACCGGCGAAGTTCATTCCGATTGCCGAGGAAACGGGTCTCATTGTGCCACTCGGCAAGTGGGTCATGGGCGAGGCCTGCCGGCAGGCGCGCGCCTGGCAGGATGCCGGACTGCCACCATTTGCCGTGGCGGTCAACCTTTCGGGCCTGCAGTTCCGCCGTGGCGACCTGCTCGAAACGGTGATCAATTCGCTGGTCCTCGCCGATCTGGATTCGGAATGGCTGGAACTCGAACTGACCGAGTCGATCATGATCCAGGACGCCGAGCTTACCCTGGAAACCGCGCGCCGCCTGAAGGCCATCGGCGTCAGGCTGTCGGTCGACGATTTCGGTACCGGCTATTCCAGCCTCGCCTACCTGAAACGCTTCGCCGTGGACAAGCTGACGATCGCCCGACCCTTCGTCCGCGACCTGCTCAGCGATCCAAGCGACGCCGCGATCGTTGGCGCGATCATCCAGATGGCGCATGGTCTCAAGCTGCGAACCATTGCCGAGGGTGTCGAAGACGCGGCGGTCGCCGAACAGCTGCGCCTCTGCGGCTGCGACGAACTGCAAGGGTACTGGTTGGCGCGCCCGATGCCGGCCGATCAGCTGGCGGACTTCGTTCGTGGCCGCCAGGCACCCTAGGGCGAAGGACGGAAGATGCCGGCCTCGGTGACCATCGCGTCGAGCGGCTGGTCGTGCGCCTCGGGGCGGATGCTGTCCAGCCGGGCCAGTTCGAAGCCGACCCCGACCACCAGCGGTCGCGGTGCAAGGCCGGGCAGCGTGCGGTCAAAGTAGCCGCCGCCGTAGCCGATGCGGTAGCCAGCCGGGTCGAAACCGTTTACCGGCAGCAGCAGCGCCTGCGGGGCGAGGAAATCGCCGCTGGCCGGAGTCGGGATGCCATGGCGGTCGACCCGCATCGCGGTCCCGGACGACCAGGCGCGAAAGCGCAGCGCGCTGCTCTCGTTGATCACCACCGGCAGCAGCGCCGTGAACCCCGGATGACGCTCGCTGGCCCACTGGGCGATCAAGGGCCGGAGGTCGGGTTCCTTGTTCACCGGCCAGCAGAACGCCACGCGCATTCCCGAAAATTGCCGAAAGCCGTCCCGCAAGTGCGCGCAGACAATCGCTGAAAGGCGCTCCCACTCGTCGTTCGGCAGGGCCAGCCGGCGCCCTAGCAGCGCCTTGCGGAGCGCTCGTCGTCCGCCGAAGCTGCTGCTGGCGAGACCTTCGGCAGTGATTCCCGGCGTCATTCCGACGGCCATGTGATATGCTCAAGACAAGTTTTCCCGGAAGTCCAGCTTATCATGAAGTTCCGTCACAGCATCCTTTTTGCCCTCGCCGCCTGGTTTCTCGTGCCCATCAGCGCCTTCTCGGTGACTGCAGACGAGCAGTTCCTGGCCGCCCGGGACGCTGCTCGCGCTGGCGACAAGGTCAAGCTCGAACGACTGGCGTCAGCGCTGCAGGGCTACGAACTCGAGGCCTACGTCGACTACTGGCGGCTTCTCCTCGACCTCAAGGAAACCGATCCGGCAACGGTCGGCGCCTTCCTCGAACGGAACCAGAACACCTACGTCGCCGAGAAATTGCGCATCGACTGGCTCCGGCAGGTGGGCAAGCAGCAGCGCTGGGCGGAGTTCGACGCCGAGTACGCAAGGCTGGCACAGCCTGAGCAGAGCCTGGCCTGCTACGCGCTGCAAAGCAGGTTGGCGCGTGGCGACGCAAGCGCGCTTGACGACGCCTTGCCGCTCTGGCTGGCCCTGCTCGAACCGCCGGAACCCTGCTACCCGGTGCTGGAAGCGCTGATCGTCGAAAAACGCGTCCTGGCGAATGCCGTCTGGGCGCGGATCCGCAGCCAGTTTGAAGCCAACAAGATCGCGGCGGCGATGTACAGCATGAACTACCTGCCACCGAGCCAGACACCGGACAAGAAGCTAGCACAAAGCATCGCCGACAAGCCGATGCCCTGGCTGATCAGACTGCCAGGCGATTTCTCGGGCAACCGCCTGCAGCGCGAACTGGCCGTGCTGGCGATCCAGCGCATTGCGCGCAACGACCCGCGCATGGCGGCCGAGCAGCTGCAGCGGATTTCCGGTTCGCTGCAGGCCGGCGAGAAAGGCTGGGCGTGGACGCAGATTGGCCGACAGGCCGCGCAAGGCCACCTGCCGGAGGCAATGGCGTGGTACCGGCAAGCCGGCGACGCGCCGCTTTCCGACGATGCCGCCGAATGGAAGGTGCGGGCGGCGCTGCGGGCGCAGGACTGGGGCGCTGTCCGGTCGACCATCGAGAAGATGCCGCCGGCGCTTGCCGAGCAGTCGGCCTGGGTCTACTGGTTGGGGCGGGCGTATCGCGCCGGCGGCAGGCTTACCGAAGCGGATGCGCTGTTCGCCCGGATCGCCGGCCAGCCAGACTTCTACGGCAATCTGGCGAGCGATGATCTCGGGCGGCCGATCACCACCCCGCCGAAAGCGGCGCCGCCGAGCAAGGCCGAGCTGGCACAGACTCGTGCCAACCCGGGCGTCCAGAGGGCACTGGCCTTCTTTCGCCTCAACCTGCGTTCGGAGGGCGTCCGCGAGTGGAACTTCGCCTTGCGTGGGATGAGCGACCGGGAACTGCTGGCAGCATCGGAGATCGCCCTGCGCGCCGACATCTACGACCGCGCGATTGCCGCCGCCGACCGCACCCGCCAGGAGCACGACTACTCTTTGCGCTACCTGGCGCCGTTTGGCGATCAGGTCCGCCCGGCGGCGCGCGAGCAGGCGCTGGACGATGCCTGGGTCTATGGCCTGATGCGTCAGGAAAGCCGCTTCATCACCAGCGCCAGATCGCACGTCGGCGCTTCCGGTCTGATGCAGCTGATGCCGGCCACCGCCAAGTGGGTAGCCGGCAAGATCGGCCTTAAGGACTTCAACCAGGCCCGGGTCAACGATACCGAAATCAATTTGCTGCTCGGTACCAGCTACATGCGGCTGGTCCTCGAAAGCCTCGACAATCACCCGGTGCTGGCCTCCGCGGCGTACAACGCAGGCCCCGGCCGGGCACGCAAGTGGCGTGCCGAAGCGCCGCTCGAAGGCGCGATCTATACGGAAACCATCCCCTTCAGCGAAACACGCGACTACGTCAAGAAGGTGATGAGCAATTCGGTCTATTACTCGGCGCTGTTCGACGGCAAGCCGCAGACGCTCAAGAGCCGGCTGGGGGTCATCGCTCCGCGTACCGGTGGCGAAGCCAAGGGCGACGATTTGCCTTAAAATGCCTATTTTCAGACACTTTTTCACCGGTAGGACGCCATGGAACTCAAGAACGTACTGTTGATCGGCGGCAGTGGTTTTGTCGGCGGCTGGATTGCCAGCTGCCTCTCGCAACGCGGCATCGGGGTGACCATCGCTACCCGCCACCGCGACAACACCAAGAAACTGATCATGCTGCCGACGGTGAGCATGGTCGAAGCCAACGTTCATGATCCACAGGTCCTCACCGAGCTGATGCGCGGCCATGACGCCGTGATCAATCTGGTCGGCGTCCTCCACGACAAGGATTCGCGCCTGCCCTACGGCAAGGGTTTCGCTGCCGCACACGTCGATCTGCCGAGAACGATCGTTGGGGCAATGAAGGAAAGCGGCGTCACTCGTCTGGTGCACATGAGTGCGCTCAACGCCGCCCTCGATGGGCCGTCCGAATACCTGTGTTCCAAAGGCGAAGGCGAAGCGGTCGTGCGGGCCGCGATGGATCAGCTGGAGATCACGATCTTTCGCCCGTCCGTGATCTTCGGGCCCGACGATGCGTTCCTCAACACCTTTGCCAAATTGCTCAGGACTTTCCCGATTCTGCCGCTTGGCGGTGGCGCGGCGCGCTTCCAGCCGGTCTATGTTGGCGACGTGGCCAGGGTATTCGTCGACTGCCTGACGGTACGCGCCACTTTCGGGCAGACCTACGACCTGTGCGGTCCGCAAGTCTACACGCTGCGCGAACTGGTCGAATACACCGCGCAACTGCTCGGCAAGTCGCGGCGGATCATCGACCTCGGCGACGGTGGCTGGGCCTACCTGCAGGCCGGGCTGTTGTGGCTGCTGCCGAACCCGCCGATGTCGCCGGACAACCTGCGCTCGATGGAAGTTGCCAGCGTCACCGACGGATCGCACAACTATCCGGACTGGCGGCCGACGGCGCTCGAGGCGATTGCTCCCACGTATCTGTCGCCGGCCGGGATCGGACAACTGCGCTTGAACCGTTATCGGCTCCGTGCTGGCCGCTGAGCGAACGCCCAAGCGGCTGGCCGCGGAGCCGTCGCGCTGCCGGTGATGCAGGTCTTTGCGGTCGGCGGCGCGGTCCGCGACGAGTTGCTGGGCTTGCCGGTGAAGGACCGCGATTATGTCGTCGTCGGCGCTTCACCCGACGAGATGCTGGCGCGCGGTTTCCGGCCGGTCGGCAGGGGCTTCCCGGTATTTCTGCACCCGCAGTCGCACGAAGAGTACGCACTGGCGCGCACCGAGCGCAAGACCGCGCCTGGCTACAAGGGATTCGCCTTCAGCGCCACGCCCGAGGTCAGCCTGAGCGACGATCTGGCGCGCCGCGATCTGACAATCAACGCCATTGCGCGCGCTGCCGATGGCTCGCTGATCGATCCCTACCAGGGGGTCGCGGATCTGACCGCCGGCATGCTGCGCCACGTCGGGCCGGCTTTTGTCGAGGATCCGGTGCGCGTTCTGCGCCTGGCGCGGTTCGCGGCGCGCTTCACCAGCTTCACGGTGGCGCCGGAGACGATGGCCCTGATGCGTACGATGGTCGCCAACGGCGAAGTCGATCACCTGGTCGCCGAACGCGTCTGGCAGGAACTCGCCAAGGGGCTGATGGAACAACGACCGTCGCGGATGTTCGCCATTCTCCGGGAGAGCGGCGCGCTGGCCCGGCTGCTACCCGAGCTGGACCGTCTGTACGGCGTACCACAGCGCGCGGACTACCACCCGGAAATCGATACCGGGGTGCATGTGATGATGGTCGTCGACCAGTCTGCGCAGCGCGACTGCCCGCTGCCGGTTCGCTTCGCCGCCCTGCTTCACGACCTCGGCAAGGGGACCACGCCGGACGCCGACCTGCCGCGTCATCCCGGTCACGAGGAGCGCAGCGTCGAGCTGGTCCGCAAGGTCTGTGCGCGCCTCAAGGTCCCGGTCGACTGCCGTGAACTGGCGATCCTGGTGGCGCGTCATCACGGCAACATTCATCGCGGCCCGCAGCTGACCGCGGCGACGATCGTCCGCCTGCTGGAGAGCACCGACGCGCTGCGCCGGCCCGGCCGCTTCGACCAATTGCTGCAGGCCTGCGCATGCGACTTCCATGGTCGTCTCGGCTGGCAGAACGTTCCCTATCCGGCAGCGCCACTTTTTCGCCAGGCTCTTGCGGAGATCCGCCGCGTCGACGTGGCGGCGATAGCGCGCAGCTGCGCCGAACCGGCGAAGATCAGCGCATGCGCGCACCAGGCGCGGGTAGCGGCAGTGGCCAGGATGCTGGACGGGCCGGCGAGTCAAACTTCGTAGCGCGGCGACAACCGATCCCCGCGCCAAAGCCAGCGCTGCGCCCCCGCTGAGTTCTTATCCGGAGCGTGCCCCGGCGAACTCTTGCGAGCCGTCGATGGCCAAGGTGCTTGCCGCGGATCAGGCGGCGCAGCAGCTCGACATGGGCCTGTTCGAGGTGCGCGCCATCGATCTCGCGCAGAAACCGCAAGTTCAGATTTCCTGATCTCGGAGGAAACCCGGTTGGCACTTTAGACGAGGGCGAAGGTCATTCTTGCCCCGGTTTCCGGATGCGGGAAATCTTGCAGGGTGAGTTCCTCGAGGAGCGCGG
>NZ_JAPUVQ010000052.1:0-3669 GCF_029255145.1 Accumulibacter sp. | reverse complement strand
GCCTGCCTGGGTTCGGCCGGCCACTCCTTGAAGTCGAGGTCCTGGGTTTCCAGGGCATCGGCTTCGGCCTCTTCCAGGCGATCGAGCAGGCTGCGGATTTCGGTCAGTTCGCGCATCCGTCAGGGTTTCGGCTCGATGAGCAGGAAGCGCAGCGCCATCAGTACGCGCCGCGGGTGTTTGCGGTGCATGGCCATGCCGAGCCAGTAGCCGGCCTCTTCCTTGCTCATCGCTTCGATGCCTTCGGCGACCGCCGCGATATGTTCGCGATTGCGCATCGGCGCCAGGGCGCGAAACAGCAACCCGAGACTGATCGCCATTTCTTCATCGACCGCTATCCTGAGTGCATCGAAGGTGGGCAGGTTGCTCAGGTCGATGCGCGACTGTTTCAGACGCCGCAGCAGACGGTGTTCGATCAGCGACAGGTTGCGACCGCGCAGCCCGGCAATGTAGGTCGGCTGCCGAATGTGCGGTGTCGCGCCGGCAGGGAGTTGCCAAATTTCGACCTCGATATCCGATCCGGCGAGCCGGCGCGCGCGCATCTCGTACTGGGGTAAGGCGGAAGCGTGCTTGGCTGCACTCAGGTGGGTCACTTTGCTCATCGGCGATCCTGGTTGATCCTGCTCAATCTTGTTCTGCGGCCGTGGCCAGCACGTGCGCCGAGGGCGAAACCAGGCGCGTCAGCCGCTGAATCAGGCCTTCGGCCGAAGGCCCCTGAACGGCCAACGGCGGCTCGAAGCGTAGCGCAAAGGATATGTCGGCGTCGCTATCGCTGGCAGCGCGGAACTGCGGTTCGAGGTAGTCCTTGAGGGCAATCGCATCTTCGATGTCGCCCTTGAAGCTGAGTTCAGCGGTGGAACCGCTGGCAGTTTCGAAGGAGGCCGTCAGCTCGACTCGCTTGCTGGCGTTCGGGATCGACTTGACGAGCGGCATCAGTTTCAACGCATCCGATTTGTCGAACGGCCGGATGCGCAGCGTGGCGAGGCTGCGGATGCCGTTGTGCCGGGCATCCTCCAAAAGACGTGCGAGCGCTGCCTTGAGAACATCCTCGGCCTCCAGGACCGGGGTGGACTTCGCCGTGAGCGGCGTTCGCCCCGCGGTTGGCGCGTCATGTCCCGGGCGCGGAACCTCCGTTCCATCGGGCGAACGCGAGCCGGAGCCGATCACTCCGGTATCCGTCCTGGGCCCCGGTCGTGGCCAGATGCCGTGCTCCCGGGCATACGAAGTCGTATAAATGAACGACTGCTCGTCGACCTTGATTTCGGCATGCGGGTCCCCCTTGCCGCGCAGGAGGTCGCCTGATTGGTAGACGTAGTCATCCTGCTCAATACCCAGCCGAATGCCCTTGATGAACACCTCATCACCGACGAGCATCGGCAAGGACGGGTCCTGGCGAAATTCCGTGCGCAGGGCGGCAGTGGTGATCTGGCCCTTCTTGAGCGGGGTGCGGTCACGCACGTAGACCGGCGAGTCGGGTTTGTCGGTCGGCAGGCGCAGTTTGCCGGCATTCTGGAGTTGGGTGACGACCTGGCGTTGGCCGTCGCCCGGCCGATCCGATGCCGTCTGAATGTCGACCACGGTGTGCGCCAGGTCGCAGTTGGCCCCGTCGAGTCGATTGCGTGACGGGTAGAAGATGTGTCGGAAACACTGCTGCACGGCCAGGGCAAGTTCCTGCTTGGAGCGTTCATGCAGTTCCTGCAGCTTGGCCACCTGATAATCGGCCAAGTCCTTGAGCTTGCCGGGTTGCCGCAGCGACTCCAGAGCGATGTTGCGCAGCATCTTGGCCTTCATGTTGGGCACCCCGGCCGCGTCTGCCAGCAGGAAGACGAGATTGTTCCGGTTGTGGCGCCAGTCGCTTCCACCCCCTTTGTGCAGAAAGACTTTCTCGACCAGGTTGTCGACGGTCACCGCGTCGCTGAAGACCTGGGTGGCTTCGTAGCCGAGCATCACCAGGTAGGGGCGTCCGCTGCCATCATCATCGGGCACGTCGTGAGGGCCGGAGGCGAAGGGGATGAGATTGAGATTGGGGCCGGCGAAGAGATCGCGGATGAAGCTGTTGAGGCGGGTGCGGGCCTCGTCGCGGTCGGTGTTGGTTTCTTCGCGCCGGATGATCTGGGTGAGAGTGGCCTCGGCCAGAAAGCGCAGCGGCGCGCCCGGTTTGTCATCGAGATACGCCGAGTCGGTGGCGAAGCGTTTGCGTGCGTCGTCAATGAATGCAACGTCCGTTCCCGGGCTCAGGATGGCATAGCGCAGTTCCTCGGCGTTCAATCCGCGCAAGGTCTCGTTGAACGCCAGGGTGTGCATGAAGGCGCAGCGGGCGACGTACGATCCGTACTTGGGCAGACCCCTGAACGGCCCTGCGTCGAGTTGCTCGGCCAGCGCGGGGGTGGTTTCGACGGCGGCAATCTCGGTCTTGATCGCCGGCACGTAGATGTCCTGCTTCAGGCGGGTGACGAGTTCGAGGCGTATCGGCTCGAACCCGAGGTCGATGTGATGCGTGTGAATCGCGTAGGCGTCAGCGGGCCGGGTCTGCCAGACGCGTGCGACTGTACGCGCGAGCAGACGCAGCATGCCGCGCACGCGCTGGAAGTTGCCCAGGGTACCGGTCTTCTGCGTCAGCACATTCACGAGTTCTGGGTGTAACGGATAGCCGGCGGCAAACTCGTCGAGGCGCCTGTCTTCGGCCGGGGCCGGCGGAAGCAGCTCCCGGCTGGCATCCCACAGCGACTTGTACGCGGAGATGACCGCCCGTGCCTTGTCGCGGTCGATGCGGGTGAACAGCCGTCGGCAGATGACCTTGACGGTCTCGTCGTCCTCGGTGGGGTCGATCACCGTCGCCTTGCGGGCGGCGACGCTCTCGGCCTCGGCGAAGAAGGCGGCGATGTCCTGTGTCTCGCGGCTGTAGGCGTCGGACGCTTTGCCGTCACGACCGACCGCGAGCGTGAAAACCAGCGCCGCATAGGGGGAGCTTTCCACCGCCTTCATCAGCGAAGTCATGAAGGCAAGGAGCTGTTCGGCTGCTCGCTGCGCATTCCGACCGGCCACCTTGCGCAGGTAGGGGGCGATCTCGTCGATGAGGATCACCGCCGGCTCGCTGCCGATCAGCTCGCGCAAGGTGTCGGCACCCGGCGCGATTCCTTCGCGGTCACTCGCCTCGACCAGGCGATACCCGGCCTCACCACGCAGCGCATAAGCCAGTTCACCCCATGGCGTGTAGGCGCGCAGGGTGTCGCCAATTCGGTGCCCATTGGCCGGATCGGCATTTTCACCATCAAAGGCGGCAATGCGCACCGGTGCCGAGGGCCGCAGGGAGGCATCCAGGAACTCGTCGGCGTTCGCCACCTCGGAGAGGCTGTGCATGGCGTGCGCGAGCGCGATCAGGGCGTGC
This sequence comes from Accumulibacter sp., assembly GCF_029255145.1. Classification (GTDB taxonomy): domain Bacteria; phylum Pseudomonadota; class Gammaproteobacteria; order Burkholderiales; family Rhodocyclaceae; genus Accumulibacter. The sequence continues at coordinate 284 of NZ_JAPUVQ010000052.1, read as the reverse complement.
GTCTTGCCGCCGCCAAACTGGGTGTCCAGACGAAAGATGGCGCCAATCTGGTCAGAATGGCCACTGACCCGCAGCGCGACCAGCTTGAGGACGTTCTTGATGCCCTTGGTCGGGTAGGTGTTGGCAAAGAACAGCGCCGGGCGCTTGTACTCGTCGGGAGCGTCGCCCCGCAACACCTGCGAGAGGTCCGCAGCAAAGTCGCTCTCCCGCAACGCCCCTTGCAGGACATCAGGTCGCGGCTCACAGATGGAGAACAGATTGTCGGTCATGGCGTGCCTGATTGT
>NZ_JAPUVQ010000051.1:0-11342 GCF_029255145.1 Accumulibacter sp. | reverse complement strand
CAACGGCCGTCGATGACCTGCCCGTCCAGGATGAGAATGGGTTCGTGCTGGCCGTTGGCCGCAATGTCCGCCGTCAGCCCGGCAAGGGCTGACGCATCCATTTCCGGGAAGATCTCGGCTGCGGGGTGCAGCGAATAGGGAGTCATTCTGGGACCTCCCTGACATGGCGAGCGCAAACTTCGCCTTGCCCGTCTTGACGGTACGTGCCGGTACGAAGGCACTTCTGAGCGACTCGGGCCACGCGTTGAACTTGGTTTCGGAGATGCGGTAAGCGATCTCCACGAACTCGGCGGGGTCGTCGCCGCTGGCGGCGATGCGGCGAGCGATCTCGGCGAGCTTGGCCTGGTCCCACTCGACCTTCTTGGGGAGGTCAGCCGTGATCCGGACTGCGCCGTCGTCGAAGTGGACGACGCCCGTGTCCTTGCCTGAGGCCCGCCGCAGTTGATGAGCGCGGTGGGCATACTTCAGATCCACCGCCCGGTCGATGTGCTCGACGACAGTCTTGGCGGCTGCCAGCAGATCGGCAGCGTCGCTCTTGATCCGGAACAGCGACTCGCTGGATTCGTTCGCGAGTTCGGCGGCCGGCGTCGTGAGGATGTGATGGAGGGAGCCGGTACTCATGCGGCACCTCCGGCGGCGAAGGCGCGCTCGCTGGTGCTCCGGTGCAGGCTCGCAGCCTCGTAGGCCTCGATGTCCTCGACGCGGTACAGGACGCGACCTCGGAGCTTCAGATAAACTGGCCCGATCCCTTCGGACCTCCAACGTTCCAGTGTGGCCTCGCTGACGTCCCAACGGTCCGCCAGGTGGCGTTGGTTGAGGTGTTTGATACTCACGTTTCTCTCCTTTCAAGTGATTGCGAAAACGTGGCGTCAGTTTGGAAGTCGGCATGTACGGGCATCTACCGGCGCCATGTACGGGCTGATGTACGGGCGCAGGCAAGATGAGGAAATTCGCGCCCCGAAAAGCAAAAAACCGCCCGAAGGCGGTTGTCTGTGTAACGGGTAGCGGAGTCAGTCGAGCCGAAAGCCGTACTGTCCCTTCTCCGGGTTAGCGAGGTAATCCCTCCATTCTTCATTCCCGCTGAACAGACTCGAAATCCGCGTGCTCTTGCCGGTCTCCTTATCTGGGTAGGCCGCCGCGAGAATCTCCCCGGCGCCCACCAGCCATCTTCCATTGCAAGCCTGCTCGTACAGGTACTTGACGGCGGCGGCTTGGCGCCGGCCTCTGATGTGCCAGGGCTGTGTCTTGCTGCGGATCGTGAGCACATGGGTGTACTCGTCGAAGTACACCGGCAGGACGGGGCGAAGCGTGCCATCCCCCGGCCTGGTCAGAATGCGATGCAGCAGGTCGACATCCATGCGTGGGTCAGGCAGGAAGTCGACAACCACGCCGTGCAGGGCAGCAAAGCGGTAGTTGCGTGGTGGCCGCACGAACTCGGGCAGCACCGTGCCCGTTGTCAGAATGAGGCCCCGATCCGGCAGTGTTTGCGCGTGGAAGTGGCGGAATAGGAGATCGACGCACGACGCCAGCCCGCGTACGAACCAAATGTCGGTGTGAGCCGGTCCGATCCGGGCCTTGCCCATATGCCAGAGACTGCCATCCAGCAAAGGGGACTCGATCCCCTTGCGAAGGGCCACGGGAATGTCGAGCAGGTCGGCGACGACATGCAGGAGCTTCGGCGCGCGTACGGCGTAGACCGCCACCTCCGACGCCGCGACAGATTTTCTGCGAAACGTCTCCGGACACCGATAGCGGTAGCGCGTGGGATCGCTATCCTCCTGCAGTTCGACCGGCACGCGCTCGTCACCGCAGGGCGCCGGAAAGCACCCGGAGTAACCGACGCACTCCGTCCATTCCGCGAGTTCCCGGGCGGACAGGGAGGTCCTGTGCAAGACGTCCCATCCGGGCACGCCGCGCAGACGTTGGCCTTCGGCGTCTGTGAGCGACTGGCCCGACCGGTCGAAGAGGTCGAGCAACTCAAGCAGCGACGGCGTCGACAGGGGCTTTGAGGGCATCGCCGATCTCCTTCACCAGATGCCATTGGGCGAGCAGGCGGTCACACAATGCCCGGTCCTTTTCACGCTTGGTCTTGATGTTGCACTTGTTGCCCTCGCGCAAGATGACAGTGATCGTCCGTGCCCGGTCGTTGCCGACCTTTTTCAGGCGGATGGAGAGCTTGGCGTAGTTCAGATGACGGGGGCGAAAGTCGAACGTGGAACTGACGAGTTCCCGTGCAGCGGCATAAACGTCTTCGGGATCGTTCCACCGACTCTTCACCAGCAGCGAGCGGTGGTTCGATCCGCCGTACCCGAGCTCGACCACCTTGACGAATGCCACGTTCTCGCCAGCCACGTTGAAGTTGCGCGACGCCGCGAGACTCTGGTAGTCGTACTGCTTCAGCGGAATCCTCTCGCCGGAGATTGGCGACTGCAGCAAGGCGTCTGCCACGATCCGGGCCAGTGTCTCGCGGCCATCGGTGTCCTTGGTCAGCACCTCCAGATGACCGTGCGCAGGCTCGTAGGTGACATGCGAGGAGACCGCCCGGATCACCTCCTGCCCAAAGAGTTCGCTGTCCTGGACGCAGTCGATGATCTCCGGCGGGCGGTTGTGGTGAATGCTGACCTGGTACAGGGCGACGTCCTCGCCAGTCTGCGTGTCGGGGCGCAGACGCCTGAAGATCTGGACGGCCACCGCATCGACCGCGCAGCCGAGATGTTCGGCGACAGTCTGATGGAAATCCACCCTTGAGGCCTCGTCGTCCTTGATCGACAGACCCTTGGGGGCCATGAACCCCGAGTAGCACGACGGGCTTTGGCGGAAGACGTCGGCCTGCCGGGCATCCAATGCTTCCTTGAAGAGTGCGGGTTCATGGCAGTAAAGCCACAGAGCCCGCTCGTACTGGTTGCGGATCGCGGCGAAAGTCTCGCGGTCGGCATCATCAAAGATGTCGTCGCGAAAACCTTCGATGACGTCCTGCCCGGCACCATCCGACATCAGTACGAGTCGTTCGGCCAACTCCTCGATCGGCTGCCGCACACTGACCGCGAGGGCCGAAAGGAAGTTATCCATGGCGGCCCGCTGTTCCCGCTTGGCCTGCTTCGCGTTCAATTCCGGCATCGCCACATCGAACTCGCTGACCATGAATTCACTGAAGACCGCCGGCGGCAGGTGGCCGAGCAGTTTGGAGAGGTTCTCTGCATCGTTCATCGACATTTCCCTTCACAAAGGTATGGATTGGGTGCTTATCAGCCCGAGCAACCCATTCTTCTTGTTTGGGTGTGTAGACCGATTGCGTTCGGCGTGCCGAACTTTGCGAATTATCGCTGAGTGCCGCATATGTTGTCAAACGGGTACGCAAGCGTTCGGCAGAGTGGTAGTATTCCGCGCCTGATATGGACCCTTAAGGAGAGAGCAGTGCCATCACCCCTGGGTGACAAGATGCGAACCCTGCGAAAGCAGAAGCGGCTCAGCCTCGAGCAGTTGGCCGAACTGACGGATTCCAGCAAGAGTTACATCTGGGAACTGGAGAACAAGGACGTTCCCAGGCCGTCTGCCGACAAGATCGGCAGGATTGCCGCGGTGCTCGACGTGACGTCCGATTACCTGCTCAGCACGGAAACGTCGTCTCCCGACCAGCAAGTCCTGGATCAGGCTTTCTTCCGGAAATACCAGGGCATGCCCGAGGACACCAAGAAGCGGTTACGGCAAATCCTTGATGCCTGGGACAACGACGAGTGACGGAACCCAAACGGCCGATGGCCGAGGCCAATGGCATCTCGGCATTGCTCAATCAGGTCCTCGGGCCTGAGCGCTTCCCGGTCAAGGTGGCCGAACTCGCGCTGGAGTACTCGCAGCAGCGATTTCCCAAGTCGCCGATCACCAAGGTTCATGGCGCGACACTGCCTTGTCTGGAGGGCATGCTCAAGCCCAACAAGGACCGTACGCGGTGGCTGATCGTCTACGACGCCGCGGTCACCTCGCCGGGACGGACCCAGTTCACCATCGCGCACGAATTCGGCCACTACCTGCTGCATCGCGAGTTGCCGGGGCAAGGGGAATTCCTGTGCTCGACCGAGGATACGGCGGGATGGAGCGGCGGTGTCAGGGCGATGGAGAGTGACGCAGATAAGTTCGCGGCCACACTGCTGATGCCTTTCGACGACTTCCGGCGCCAGGTGGCCGGCGCGACGGTCAACCTGGACGTGCTGGGTGCCTGTGCCGATCGCTACGGTGCGTCCATGCAAGCGGTGATCAGGCGCTGGATCGAGTTCACCCCCGAGCGTGCGGTGATGGTGGTCTCGCGAAGTGGCTTCATCCAGTGGTCGTGGTCGAGTCAGACGGCGATGAAGACCGGGGCTTTCTTCCGGTTCGGCAGGCAGACCATCCCGATTCCCGAAGGGTCGCTGGCGTCCAGTCCGATGCGTAGTGTCGACGAGCGCGAGGGCATCACTGTACCCGCCCGGATCTGGTTCGCCGGGGAGCCTGACGATATGCCCCTTCGCGAGATGCGCATCGTTTCGGATCAGTACGACTTCGTGATCTCGCTGCTCGTCATGCCGGACCGCAAGCCATGGGAAACCCAGGAAGAAGAGGACGCGCCGGGTCTCGAAAGCGCCATCGAGCGGTTCGAACGTCGCGGGCAGCGGCCCCTCCGATAACCGTCGGACCGGACTTTCCGCACCGATCCGCAGCGCTCCGCAACGGCCCGAAACTCCCTCGTGGCGGGGGATGCGGTCCCTCCGGACAATGACGCTTCAAGCGAGTTGGATGGACAAGGACCGATACCCATGCGTGAAATCAGACAACGTGCAGCTTCGCAAGTCGAGAGCGTAACGGGGCGCAGCGACTGCCAAGCCAACCATCAACCCGCGGAGCACATGACCGCGGCACAGCGTCGGTGCGAGATCGCGTCGTTGCTGGCCAATGGGCTCATCCGCCTTCGCAGTTCCGGGCAGTCTCCGCAGGCGGGAAACCTGGCGCGAGAGAGCGAGTTTGAGCTTGCCTTCTCCGGCGACCAGCGCGTTCATTCACACCCCGCCAACAACGAATAGTACGGAGTCATGATGAACACGTCCACGCGCATTCCCGCCACGCCGCCATCGGTCCTGGCGCAGATCGCTAGGTTGCCCGAGCTGCCAATGCCTGAAATCAAGGCGCTGTGGCAGAAGCTGTTCGGCGCCGATACGCCGAACTACAATCGGCCGTTCCTGGAACGTCGTATTGCCTACCGGCTGCAGGAGATCGAGTTCCGCAAGGTCGATGCCCACCTGCTGGAGCGAAACCAGCGTCGGATCGCTTCCCTTCTCGAAACGGGCAAGGTCAAGAAGCGCGACGGCGAAACCCGTCCCGCGGCGGGTACCGTGCTGACCCGCGAATACCGCGATGTCGAATACCGCGTCATCGCCACCGCCGACGGGCAGTACGAGTTCAACGGCCGGATGTACCAGAGCCTGTCGATGATTGCTCGCGAGATCACCGGAACCCGCTGGTCGGGACCGCTGTTCTTCGGGCTCAAAGGGCCGGCCAAGCCGGATCCGGCCGTCAAGAAAGGAACCCGGCGATGAGCGAAGCCCTGAAGCGGCGTGTGCGCTGCGCCGTCTACACGCGCAAGTCCACCGACGAGGGCATGGACCAGGAGTACAACTCCATCGACGCGCAGCGCGACGCGGGCCATGCCTACATCGCCAGTCAGCGCGCCGAGGGCTGGATTCCGGTGGTGAACGATTACGACGACCCCGCTTTCTCCGGTGGGCACATGGAACGTCCGGCGCTCCGGCGGATGATGGCCGACATCGAGTCCGGCCGGATAGACGTGGTCGTGATCTACAAGATCGATCGACTGACGCGCAGCCTGGCGGACTTCTCCAAGATGGTCGACGTCTTCGAGCGCTACGGCGTTTCCTTCGTCTCGGTGACGCAGCAGTTCAATACCACGACGTCGATGGGACGGCTCATGCTGAACATCCTGCTGTCTTTCGCGCAGTTCGAACGTGAGGTCACCGGCGAACGCATCCGCGACAAGATCGCCGCGAGCAAGGCGAAGGGAATGTGGATGGGCGGCGTGCCACCCCTGGGCTACGACGTCGATAATCGGCGCCTCGTCCCGAACCAGCAGGAAGCCAAGCTGATTCGGCACATCTTTCAGCGCTTCGTCGAACTCGGTTCGAGCACCGCCCTGTTCAATGAGCTGAAACTGGACGGCGTTACCTCGAAGGCCTGGACCACGCAGGACGGCAAGGTCCGCAAGGGCAGGCCGATCGACAAGGGGATGATCTACAAGCTGCTGAACAACCGCACCTATCTTGGCGAGTTGCGGCACAAGGACCAGTGGGTTCCGGCGGCGCACCCGCCGATCATCGAACGCGAGTTGTGGGACAGCGTGCACGAGATCCTCGCCATCCATTGCCGGGTGCGCGGCAGCGCCACCCAGGCGGTCGTGCCCTTCCTGCTCAAGGGCATCGTGTTCGGCAACGACGGGCGTGCCCTGTCGCCCTGGCACTCGACGAAGAAGAGTAACGGGCGCCGTTATCGGTATTACATCCCGATGCGCGATACCAAGGAGCAGGCGGGCGCGTCGGGTTTGCCGCGCTTGCCGGCAGCCGAACTGGAATCGGCGGTGCTCGAACAACTGCGCGGCATCCTGCGTGCGCCAGCGCTGCTCGGCGATCTGCTGTCGCAGGCGACTAAACTGGATCCGACCCTGGACGAGGCCAAGGTCACGGTGGCCATGACGCGCCTCGATGCAATCTGGGACCAGTTGTTCCCGGCCGAGCAGACCCGCATCGTCAGACTGTTGGTCGAAAAGGTGATCGTTTCACCCACCGATCTGGAAGTGCGCCTGCGCGCCAACGGCATCGAGCAAGTGGTGCTGGATTTGCGTCCGGAGCCCGCCGAACGGCGGCAGGAGGCACTGGCATGAACGGGATTCGGATCCAGAAGACCGGAGCGCCGGATGTCATCACCGCCAGCGATGGCAAGCTGACCCTGTCGGTGCCGATTCAGATCAAGCGCCGCAGCGGGCGGAAACTGGTCACCTTGCCGAACGGTGAGGCTGGACAGCCCAGACCGTGGGATGTCGCCGCCACACCGATGCAACTGGCGCTGGCCCGCGGCCATCGCTGGCTGGCCATGCTCGAATCGGGCGAAGCCAGATCCATCACCGAACTCGCGGCCCGGGAGAAGATCGACAACAGCTACATGTGCCGAATGCTCAACCTGACCACGCTGGCGCCCGACATCGTGGCGGCGATCCTGGATGAGACCGTGCCTCCTCACGTCACAGTGCATGAGCTTGCCATCAGTCCGCCGGTGTTGTGGGAGGAGCAGCGGGAGAGGATCGATGTGGTTGGCGAGGGAGTGCAGGACTGATCGGCCGCGTCCGGGCCCATGCCGTGTAGTGGCCGCAGACGACCCGTTTCCGCCGTTGAGCTTTCAGGAAAGCTCAACGTTCAAGGTCAGGGGCGCAGAGTTAGGCTGTTGATTTGCATCTAATTTGACCCTGGCCCCTTTGGCGCGCCTTTGGCGCGACACAAGTGGGTCAACACGGTCTTAGGCAATCTCAAGACCAGCCTTTCGGGTTGTTACCACGCGCTGGCCTTCCGAAAGTATGGCGCTCAGTACCTCGCAGCTTTCGCCTACCGATTCAACCGCCGATTCGATCTCAGGACTTTGAACGCGCGGCTCCTGGTCGCCGCAGTAACCTGCGCACCGCAGCCCGAACGCTCGATTCGGGCGGCTGACGTTCGTTGCTAATCAGGTTATTGTTTGCGTTGACCTCTGCAAATATGAAAAAATGAACCTTGTTGATCGGTGAGAATAGCTGTGTTCGCCTTTCGGCGCGGCAGATAAACGCTATTCGTTACGCTATTCGTTAGTCTTCATTGGCGCCTTATTTGTTCGAGTTTGCAGACTTGTAGTTATGCATCTGGGATAACAATGTTCCCCGGTGCCTGAATGCGTTCTTTTCGGGAGAGCCTTATGAAACGACTCAATTCGGTCGCTCGATTGCTTGGCTTTACGGTGGCGTCGGCGGTCTTGTCTATCTCTGGAATGTCGTCGGCGCTTGCTCAATCCAGCGCAACGGGCAAGCAACCCAATATCATCCTCATCCTGTCCGACGACTTCGGCTACGGCGACTCGGGACCGTATGGCGGTGGCGCCGGCCGCGGCATGCCAACTCCCAGTCTGGACCTGTTGTCCAAGGAAGGGCTGACCTTCTATTCGTTCTACGCGCAACCCAGTTGCACGCCGGGCCGCGCTGCGGTGCAGACCGGACGCATCCCCAACCGGAGCGGCATGACCACCGTGGCCTTCCAGGGTCAGGGAGGCGGCCTGCCAAAGGCGGAATGGACGCTGGCTTCCGTGCTCAAGCAGGGCGGCTATCAGACCTTCTTCACCGGCAAGTGGCATCTGGGTGAGGCCGATTACGCGTTGCCCACGGCACAAGGCTACGACGAAATGAAATATGTCGGGCTCTACCATCTGAATGCTTACACCTACGCTGACCCGACCTGGTTCCCCGACATGGATCCGAAGTTGCGTGCCATGTTCCAGCAAGTCACGAAGGGCGCATTGTCCGGCACGGCGGGCGGCAAGGTGACCGAAGACTTCAAGATCAACGGTCAGTACGTCAACACCCCGGACAAGGGCGTGGTCGGCATTCCGTACTTCGACGAATATGTCGAGAAGGCGGCTGTGGAGTATCTGGACAAGGCGGCCAAATCGAGCAAACCGTTCTTCATGAGCGTCAATTTCATGAAGGTGCACCAGCCAAACATGCCGCACCCGGACTTCCAGCTCAAGTCGATGTCAAAGAGCAAGTATGCCGATTCCATCGTCGAGAACGACACCCGGATCGGCCGCGTCATCGAAAAGGTCCGCCAACTCGGCCTCGACAAGAACACCTACATCTTCTGGACCACGGACAACGGCGCCTGGCAGGACGTTTATCCCGATGCCGGATATACCCCGTTCCGTGGCACCAAGGGAACGGTGCGCGAAGGCGGCAACCGTGTGCCCGCGATTGCCGTCGGGCCGAACATCAAGCCGGGGAGTGTGAATCACGAGATCGTCGGCGGGCTGGACTACATGGCCACGTTCGCCGCCCTCGCCGGGGTCAAGCTCCCGCAGAACGACCGTGAAGGCAAGCCGATCATTTTCGACAGCTACGACCTCAGCCCGGTACTCTTCGGCACCGGCAAGTCGCCGCGCAACGAATGGTTCTACTTCACCGAGAACGAACTCACACCGGGCGCAGCACGGGTCGGTAACTACAAGGCCGTCTTTAACCTGCGTGGCGACAACGGGCAACCTACGGGTGGCTTGGCAGTCGACAGCAACCTGGGATGGAAGGGAGCGCAAAGATATGTGGCCACCGTGCCCCAAGTGTTCGATCTCTGGCAGGACCCGCAGGAACGCTACGACATCTTCATGAACAACTACACCGAGCGTACCTGGACCCTGGTCACCATCAGCAAGGCGATCGAAGACCTGATGAAGACTTATGTCAAATATCCGCCACGCAAGCTGCAAAGCGAGGGTTATGACGGACCGGTCGAGTTGTCCAAGTACGAAAAATTCAAATACATCCGCGAGCAACTCATGAAGGACGGCATCCACATCGGCTTGCCGAGCGGAAACTGAGGTTTCCGCCAATTGAGTTATCACCCGATGGCGAGGCTATCTTTGAAGATGCGCCCCGCCATTTTCATGATTCACGAAGGAAATCGACATGCGGAATCTGCTCGTCAATGCACTGTTCGCAGTGGTGCTGTTCGCGAATTCGGCCTTTGCCGCCGATCCCCTGCCCTCCTGGAACGATGGCAAGGCCAAGCAATCCATAGTCAACTTCGTCACCAAGGTTACAGAGGCAGGTTCGCCGGATTTTGTGCCGGCGCCGCAACGCATCGCCACCTTCGATAACGATGGCACGCTGTGGGCCGAACAGCCGGTCTATTTCCAGTTGCTTTTCGCGATTGATCGCGTCAAGGCGCTAGCGCCGCAGCATCCGGAATGGCAGACGCAAGAGCCGTTTGCCTCGTTACTCAAGGGCGACCTGAAGGGCGTCATGGCTGGCGGCGAAAAAGCGCTCCTGGAAATCGTCATGGCCACGCACGCCGGCATGACGACCGAGGAGTTCGAGAAAACCGTTAAGGACTGGCTTGCGACGGCCCGGCATCCCAAGACCGGCAAGCTCTATACGGAAATGGTCTATCAGCCCATGCTAGAAGTGCTGACCTACCTGCGCGCCAACGGATTCAAGACCTTCATCGTTTCCGGCGGCGGTATCGAATTCATGCGGCCGTGGACCGAAAAAGTCTATGGTGTTCCGCCCGAACAGGTCGTCGGCAGCAGCATCAAGACCCAATGGGAAGTCCGTTCCGGCAAGCCGGCGCTCGTTCGCCTGCCGGAGATCAACTTCATCGACGACAAGACGGGCAAGCCCGTCGGCATCAACGCGCATATCGGTCGCCGGCCGATTGCCGCCTTCGGCAACTCCGACGGCGACCAGCAGATGCTCGAATGGACGCAGGCCGGCAGTGGCGCACGCTTGATGATGCTGGTGCACCACGACGATGCCAAACGCGAATGGGCTTACGGACCGGAATCGAAGATCGGCACGTTCAGCGATGCGCTCATGGCGGAAGCCAACCAGCGTGGCTGGACCGTCATCAGCATGAAGAACGACTGGAAAAAAGCGTTTGCCTTCGACAACTGATCCTGAGCACTTTGATTGACTTACAGCAACTGCGGGAAGCCGCAGAAAAACCAGAGCATGCCAACTTGATAATTAAGGATTAACCATGAAACTCCATCATCTATTTACCGTCGCAGCGGTTTCATTGTCTTTTGTGACTGGCAGTGCCATCGCTCAGGACAACAAGGCGAGCAAGCAAGCGGAGATCCGTAACGTAACACAGGCGAGCCTGGAGAAATTCTATAAGGCAGAGCCCAAAATCAAAGGCGAAGTCAGCAAAGCCCCTGGCTACGCTGTCTTTACCACCTACGGTCTGAGCTTCTTGGTCGGTGGTGCAGGCGGCAAGGGTTTAGTGCATGACCGCACGACGAAAAAAGACGTCTTTATGGAAATGGCCCAGGCAAATATCGGGGCACAGGTTGGCGCGTCGGAGAGTGAAACGCTGATCATCTTCCAGACAACCAAAGGGATGCACGAATTCATCGCCAAAGGTTGGGAATTTGGCGGCGGCGGCGGGATTGGTGCCCAATGCTCTCAACGTATCAGAACAAAGTCATACCCCGTTCTTGTAAGCATGTGATAAATGTGGCTTTTGCGTGAATTTTCTGGGGGATGACCGGTTTGGTTTAATCTGGACGAGGTTCTT